>DAONGL010000011.1:0-36598 GCA_035404085.1 Methanomassiliicoccales archaeon
CCCCGGTAACCGCTAGTACCTAAATCCAGCGCGACTCCCAATGCCATGGATAACCTCGAGGGGAGAATGCCATCGTCGGATTTATAATACTGTTCCCTTTTTTTGGTGTCCTAGGAAGGTCGGTCCAGCCTGCTTGACATACCATACTGATCACGTACTATTGACAACGAGATTTATACTCGGTAGGTCGTTAACGGCTCTGGTGTGATTACATGAGGATCGCCCAGGTAACCGGTTTCTTGGGGAGCGGAAAGACCACCTTCCTGATCGAGGTGGCCAAGGAGCTGAACTCGCGCGGGTTGAAGGTGGCCACCATCGTGAACGATGTCGGTCACATCAACGTGGACCGCAAGTGCATGGAGGTGCACGGCATCGATACCATGGAAATTTCTGGCGGGTGTATCTGCTGCGAGGTGCAGGGCACCCTGACCACCACGGTGACCAACATCTACATGAGCTTCAAGCCGGACGTGATACTCGTGGAGCCGACCGGAGTGGCTATTCCGCTCGGCCTCAAACAGGCCGCGGCGCAGACGGTGAAGAAGATGCCTAAGATCTTGGAACAGTCACCGATAGTCACCTTCGTCGACGCCATGCGCATCGACAAACTCATGAACAACGTACGCCGGCTGGTGGAGACCCAGATCATAGAGGCGGACGCGGTCCTCATCAACAAGGTGGACGCGGTGAGCGAGGAGCGCCTGCGTTCGGTGACGGAACTGGTCAAAGGGCTCAACCCCAACGTTCGGCTGATCTACGGTTCGGCACGGACCGGGCAGGGCATCAAGGAGGTGGCCGACCTGATGGTGAACGGAGAGGCGGTGGTCTACGACCTCACGGACGCCGAGGACCGTTTCGACAAGAAGTACGGAGAGTGATTCAATGGACCAGAAGGAAAGGCAGCTGCTCACGCACCGGGCGTCGGACGAGCTGGGCAAGTTCTCCATGTGGGTCCGGCTGTACATCAAGGACCCCCTGGACGGCAAGAGGTCCGAGGAAATGGTCCTGGACCTCATGAACGGCATCACCAAGGAATGCTTCGCCCGGGGGGCGGACATGATCGGGCACGTCAAGTCGTTCCTAACCGCCGAAGGAGGTTCCACGATTTCGGTGAGCCTCATCGACCTGGACATTCCGCCGACGGTGCAGAACCGTTTCGACGGCACCAAGATGATGCGCGGCGAGCTAATCGTTCACGTCATCGTGCACGGCCTGTGGGACCCTCAGGTGCGCGAGACATCCCTGGAGTTCACCAAGGGGTTCATGGCCGAGCGTTCGATCGACTACGAAGTGATCAACGACTTCTACGAAAAGGAGAAGCGCGTCAAGGACTGAGCGGTAAAGGATATCTAAAGAGCATTTCCATTAGGGGAACATGTTACCCCGGGAAAGGTTCGAGGCAGCCTTCGAGAGGGCGCCGGTCGACCGGCCGCCGATAATGTATCAACACCTTGGAGCGGCGAGGACCGTTCTGAACGCCGCCGGGCTCACCATGCGAGAGGGGTTCCACGACCCGGAGAAGTTCGCCAAGATCTGCATCATGGCCCAGCGGATCACCGGCTTCGACAACGTGATGGCCGGCTGGGGGGACATTTTGGTGGAGGCGAGAGCGCATGGCACCAAGTGGAGGTGGCCGGAAAAGGACTACTATCCGAGGTCGGACGGGTACGCCATATCCTCCCTGGCGGAGCTGGACAAGGTTCAACCGGTGGACCCCATGAAGGACGAGTTCTGGTCCGTTCCGCTCCGGGCCGCGGGGTTGATGCAGGAACGCCATGGTGACGAGGTGGCGGTGGTCGGCTGCATCAACGGGCCGATGATGATGAGCGGGGAGGTCATGGGATACGAGAACCTGCTCATGTCCACTTGGTCCGAACCGGATCTGGCCTTGCAGCTCATGGACCGGATGCTGGAGTCCTCGGCTATGTACGGCGAACATCTGGGGAAGATGGGGATCGGCCACGTCTTCATTGAAGATGGCACGTGCTCGCCCGACGTTAACTCCATAGAGGGCCTGGAGAGGTTCGACCTAGGATGCCTGTCCAAGCTCATGTCCTCGTTCCGTTCGAACGGGCTCAGGTCCATTGTGCACAATTGTGCCGCTAACCCGTATTTGGATGGCTACACCAGAATGGAGATCGAAGCGCTGCACCTCACCCCCAAGACCGGGGACCGCCGGACCATATACGACATGTTCCGCCAGAGGACGACGGTCATCGGCGGGATTGACCAGACCTTCCTCCTCTTCAAAGGCACCCCGGAGCAGGTGCGGAAGGAGGTCCAGGCGATGATATCCGATTGGGGGGATGGTCCGGGATTCATGATCGCCCCGGGTTGCGAGATGGCCTTTAAGACCCCCATCGAGAACATAATCGCCCTCCGAGAAGGATCTGTAAAGAACGTTAAAGACATTGGGAACGACGGTTAAACATTTGTTAATAGTATACAATCGTTTCATTTGGCCTGAACTTAGCCAGATGCTAATAATTAACCAGCGTTAAATGGTGTTCCATATTCTTCTATCCCCGATACATTAATGTATAGAAAATTAGATACTCGGAACAAGTCAGTTTCCTACTGAATATTAGGAGGAATTAATTTGTCTGGTAAGATGACTCCAAGGGACAGGGTATTGGATGCCCTTAAGGGCAAGAAGCATGACAGACCGCCGGTGGCAGTTTTCACCCAGAGCGCAACCATGGGACAGATGGACGCCCTAGGCGTTTCCTGGCCAGAGGCTCATTACAACGTGGACATGATGGTCAAGCTGGGTGCTGGACAGGCCAAGGTCTTCGGGTTCGAGGCCGTCAGGGCCCCGTTCTGCCTGACCGTCGAGGCTGAGAGCCTGGGTTTGACCGCTGACAAGGGCCGCAAGGACCGGACCCCGATGTTGAAGGGCCACCCGCATCAGATGGAGGACGAGCCAGCCCTCATGGACGTGGGAACCTTCCTGAAGACCGGACGCGCCGCGATCTGTCAGCAAGCCATCACCAAGATGAAGGCCGCCTACGGCGCCGAGTACCCGGTCATCGCCGGTAACACCGGACCGTTCACCCTGGCCGGTCACCTGGTCAGCACCGAGAACCTGGTTCTCTACATCATGGTCGAGCCGGAACTGGTGCACAAGTGGGTAAAGGCCGCCAACGTGATCTGCAAGGGATACAGCCAGGCCCTGGCCAACGCCGGAGCCGATGTCGTGCAGATGTCCGAGCCGTCCGCCAGCACCGACCTGCTGTCCCCGGACATGTTCAACGAGTACGCCGGTGCCTACATCGCCGACTCCTTGGCCCCGGTCAAGGGAGCGACTGGCGTTCTGCACATCTGCGGTAACACCACCGACATCCTGAACAACATGATCAACACCGGATGCAAGGCCCTGTCCATCGAGGAGAAGGTCGTTCCGGAAGAGGCGGTCAAGATCGTCAACCACCGCGCCGCCCTGATCGGTAACGTCGGTGTCGTCAACCCGCTGCTGCAGGGAACCCCCGCGGACGTCCTGGCCCACGGAAAGCGTTGCGCTGCCGCCGGCTTCGACGTGGTGTCTCCGGGATGCGGGCTGTCCGCCCTTATCTCGAACGACAACCTGGCCGCGTTGGTCAAGGCCGTCAAGGGCTAAAAGCCCTCAAATCCTTTTTTCCTTTTCCATTTTTTCATTTTTTCTTGTTCTAAGTTAACCGTCCAATCTTGTAACGGCAATAACCCTATTGATGGGTTCGGGCCTAATCAACATTAGAAGCACCAGACAAGAGAGATAACTTCCGAGGAGGGGCCGAGGCCGGTCTGGAAGCAGTTCACAAAAAGTTGAAATAACTCCTGCATTAAATCCTCTGCGTGTCCTTCCAAGTGCTTTTCATATGCACGCACAATTCAGCCAGAAGCCAGATGGCCGAGGGATTGACCAACCGCTATTTTTCGGACACGATTACCGCTTTCAGCGCCGGGACGAATCCCGGTCAGGTCCACCCCATGGCGATAAAAGTCATGGCCGAAAAAGGGATCGACATCTCCGGGAATCGATCGAAGCACCTCAACGAGTTCAAAGAGCAGGATATGGACCTGGTGATCACCGTTTGCGACGGAGCGAACGAGATCTGCCCCTTCTTCCCAGGAGCGAAGGACCAGGAGCATGCCGGATTTCCAGACCCGGCTGCTGTCGAAGGCCCGGAAAATGAACGGATGGATGCGTTCCGCCGAGTCAGGGATGAAATATCTGATTTCATTCTAACGCGCTTCGCTGGGATCTGAACCGCGAAGTGAAGAGGTAAATCACCGGACAACTTACTTTTTTACCTTGGCCACCGGGTCACCAGTGGCCCGGGCGACGATATCCACCCAGGCGGTCTGCTCCCCCTCCACGTTATCTCCGCCATAGAACTTCTTCTCATAGGTGTCGCTGCGAACTCGGATGTTCTCCGCCCCGGCCTCGTACACCTTGTTCCGTACGTACTCCTCGGCCTGCCGGCGGGCGGCGCTCACCGCCTGCTCCACATGCCCGTAGGTCACCGGAGTTCCGAAGGGACCTAGGACGAAGAACAGATTGTCCATGTTAGGGAACACCTGCGCGGTCACCGTCTCTGATATCTGACTGCATACGGCGCCCACGGCGTTCCCGACCTCGTGGTCCTTGGGCATGATGACCTCCACGTTCATTCGTTCCTCGAGCGGCGGCATGTAGATGTGGGTCGGTGCCCCGATGCCCACCAGCGGCCGGTCCAATCCCGTACTGTTGGTGATACTACTTCCAGGATTGCCGTTCACCATGGAACGCAGGAGGTAGTTGAAACCAGGACCTTCAGACATATCGCCCGATTCGTCCAGTACCACCTTGCGCATGATCTCCTCGCCCACCAGGGTGATGAACTCCTCATGGAAGGACCTGACATAATCATCGAACGATTTGTGGCACCAGTTAGCCATGAACTGCACGCCCGTGCGGGCGGCCTCCTTATCAAAACGGTCGAAGTAGCCCTGCACGTGCATGAAATCCGTGGCGGTCAGGCCGGTCATCTGCAGGAATCCACGGTCCTTGAGGTGCTTGACCACGTCCCGATAGGTGAATATCTCGGAATTGCCTAGGCGTATCTCCTCCAGAGTGCTGATGGGGTGCGCCCTGACGAACTCGTATATCGCCTTCTCCTTGGCGGAAAGCTTGGTGGTGCCCCTCTCCACGTGAAGATAATAGTTCGTCTCACTGGTGTCGTTCATTCTTCCTATGATCTCAGGATAGGACGAGGCGGCCACTGACAGCGGCACCACGCGCTCCGGCCCGACCTTGAAGTTGCCACGTTGGTCCGACACGACGTGCGAATCTCCGCCCAGACCCACGGTCCATATGTCGATCGCTCGCACCCTGGTACGCCAGTGGCCGACGGTCGCGCCCTCCTTCGATATGCGCGGAAATCCGTCATCCAGGTAAGCGATGTCCGTGGACGTTCCACCTATGTCAACCACTATGAAGTTGTCCTTCTTGCAGAGCAGCTTGCCGCCCATCAGGCTGGCCGCCGGCCCGGAAAGGATGGTCTCCACCGGCCTCTCCCTGGCCTTCTCGATGTTCATCAGAGTACCGTCCCCTTTGAACACCAGTATGGTGGCGTCGACACCTCTTTCCTTCAGGGACCTTTCCACACCGTCCAGGAATTCGGAGATGATGGGAAGCAATCGAGCGTTCAGAACAGCGGTGACGCTTCTTTCCGGAACGCCTAACTGCGAGGTGAGGTGATGCCCCAGCACCACTGGCAATCCGGTACGCTGTTTGATCATGCGAGAGGCATCCACCTCGTGGGCCGGGTTGTAAACACTGAAATGGCCGGAGACCACGAACGAATCGACCTCGGTACGCATCGCATCTATGGCCTCCTCCAGAGCCTTGGTGTCCAGGGGGGCCAATTGTTGAGCGTACACCCCGTGACCGCCTTTGATGTAGGCATCCATGTCCGCGCCCGACCTGAAATCCGACATGGGCGTCCAACCGATACCTATGTGCCCGACCTTTCCCCCCTTTCCAGTGAGTATGGAGTTGGTAGCTAGCGTGGTGGACAGCCCTACGAACTGAATGTCCCCTCGTTCATAGGCGTCACTGTTCAGCGCCTCGTCTATGGCGCCGAGTATGCCTATGGATAGGTCATGATAGGTGGTTTGGGACTTGCCTTTGGCCAATACCTCGAGGGTGTCCATGTCCACTATCGCGGCATCGGTGTATGTCCCACCAGTGTCCAATCCCAATCCGAGTCGTCTAGACGCCATGTGTATCTCTCGCGGAATGCACGAAGGCCCAGATATAAGATTTGGCGCTTGCTTCAGAGCAGTAAGGCTATCGGCAACAGGAGCATCACGAAGGCCGCCGCCGCGGTACCGGCCAGCTTGAACCTCGCGGATATCCCGTGCGTCCTGGCCCAGCACAGCAGAGCGATGGAGGCCAGGAGTGCGATCTGGAGGCCTCCAAGCAGGACATATCTTTCACCGACGCCGCTGAAATCATCTATGCGGATGTTGACGGCCATGAGGATAACGGCTAGGCCCTCCACGGCGATGAAAGCCGTTACCAACAGGAACGTCGATGAAACGATGCGCTTCGGCCATCTGGTCAGAAGGGGGCTGTCCTTGACCAACCAGGCCATCGCCCCGATGACCGAGAGGACCAGCAACTGACCGCCTGCCAAACGGAAGGTGTTTTCCAGTATGCCCCCCAGCCCTTCGATGTACGTGTTGGCGGCAAGGGCCATGGCGAAGACGCCTTCGAAGGCCAGTAAAGCCAATGCCATGGTGACCAGGAGCACGCTGAGGTAGTGCCTGTCGAGCCGCTCCTTGCGGATCTTCCAAAGCAAGGGAGAGATCAAACCGAGACCGAACAACTGAGATACCCCGGCGACCACCACTATCTTGCTCACGCTGCCGACCCCGTCCACGGCCACCGGGCCGACGAAATAAGTAGCGACCACGCAGACGGCGGATATCGCGCCGCCAAGAACGATCATGATCACCATACTGGGCCATCCATCTATCAGCTTGCGCAGCTTTGGAAGTTTGGAAACGACCCAGGGATCATAGGGCACGGTCCATAGGACCAATATCGCTAGACCGACGACCATCAAGAGCAGCCCGCCATTAGCTATGGTGCTTTCCTGGAATCCGGTGACCCCGATGATCCGGGTGGTACCGGCGATTCCGTAAGCGACCAGCCCCTCAACGGCTATCAGCGCGGCGGCGATCTGCCCGAACGAATCGGTCAGCCAGTTCTCCGATGAGATATTGCGGATCCTCCATAAGCGCAACGAAACGATACCGATGCCGAAAAGCTGGGCACCGACGAGAACGATCCATTTCTTCCCTATCCCGCCGAAGTCGGTTATGAAGACGTTGCCGGCAAGGACCGCGATGGCGATTCCCTCGACGACCACCATGGCCATGGCCAGGTAGGTTAGAAAATTGAGCAGTTTGATCAAGATCGGTTTCTCTAGGTCGGGGAAGGTCATCTTTACAGCCCACATGGCGGAGATGAAGATGCCCAGAGCGGTCAACTGGATGGCGGCGAGTTGAAGCGTCGAGGCCCTGACGCCTCCGATGCCGTCGATGCTGGCCGAATTCGCCAAGCTCAAGGCGAAGAAGCCCTCGAAAGCAATGGCCCAGCCCAATATGATCCCTTGCAATGTTCGGCTGGTTATACCCTTCATACACTACCCCGGCTTCTCAAGATACCAATCTCTTTGATTATACAAGTTCCGCATTAATTATGGGTTGATGGACGTCCGAGACCACTCACCAGGGAAGCTTACGAACCGTCCTCCCTATCGGCGCTTGACGTCCTCATGTAGAGGTCGTTCACCGTCTCCAGCGATCTCTGCCCCTTTAGGGTGAGAGCGTAATCGCCTCGGCCGCCCTTCTGTAACACCATGCCAGCACCGGTCAGCCTCTGCAGATGGAAGAGCAGGTTTCCCCCGCGCAGGTTAGTGAGCGAAGATAGCTCGGTGAACGAACGCTGAGACCGGCTAAGGGATTTCATTATCAGCATCCTCTGGGGGTTGGATAATGGTTCTAGGAGGTCCCGCACAACTTCTCCCTCCGGCATCTCATCGATGCTGTGCCCTATTTCCTCCTTGCTCCTATAGAGCCGAAGCTGCCGCATCAGCTCCGTCTGGTCCTGGAACAGCGAACCGACCTCTCGGAAGCATCCGTCGCATCTCCCTGTCACGGCATGGGACCTCAGTGAATCCAATTTTTTCTGTTGCTTGTCGAGATCTTCGTCCGTTACGCGCGGCCTCTCGAGGAGGGCCAGATTCTCATCCAAGAGCTCCATGAACCTCAGACGGCAATCGGGACGCATATCACACCTTTTTGCCATCCCCGCATCCAAGCGGCTCTCCGCTTTCTTTCGTACCTCGCCCCTGAGCAGATCAAAGAGCTCCGGCCCCTGGGCATCGTGATTTTGTGAGCTCTGTAGAAGAGTGCTTATGTAACGAAGCTCCAGCCCCAGCTCATCCACCTTCTGTTTGAGCTGAACGATCTCCTTTCCCACTGCGCTCTCATTGATGGGCATATCGCACCGATGCATAATTATGACCAAACTGTATAAGTTTATGCACCAATATAATTATGTATAATTTATTATTTTAATAAAAGGTCATAAAAAAAAGAAATTGGGGGCGATGCCCCGTTAGTTCTTCAGGAGCCTGATCGCTTCGCGGACGGCTTCGTTGGCGTCGTAGCCCCAGCCGTCTGCACCGATGCTCTTGGCAAAGTCCGCGGAGGTGGCACCGCCGCCAACCATGGTCTTTACCTTTCCCTTCATACCGCCCTCGGCCAGCATCTTCTCGATCTCCTTCATGCCCGCCAGGGTGGGGGTCATCAAGGTGGAGGTCGCGATGATCTGGGCGTGCTCGTCCTTAGCCTTCTGCACGATGTCCTTCAGGGGCACGTCGCGGCCCAGGTCGAACATGGTGTTTCCAGCGCCGGTCAGCAGGGCCTTGACGATGTTCTTGCCGATGTCGTGGACATCTCCCTCGACCACGCAGAGGACTATCCTACCAGCGGCGTCAGCGGACGCGGTGTCCAGCTTCGGCAGGGCCAGGTTCAATCCCTGGTACAGGGTCTGGGCGGACAGCAGGACCTGGGGCAGGAAGTACTCCTTCTTCTCGTACTTCTCACCGACGATCTCCATTGCCTTGCTCAAACCGTTGAAGATGATCTCCTTTGCGGAGACTCCGGCGTCAAGGAGCTTCTGGGTCTCTCCCTTGGCTTCCTTGATCCTCCCCTTAACCACTATGTCAATCAATAGGTCCATGTTTGTCATTTTAGATTTCCTCCAAAGAAGTTTTCTGCGTCCAAATTTCAATCGAGACTAATAAACCCTTGGATGGATGGATGAGACATCCACATGGTTTTCAATGGATGGATTATACATCCACGTAATCATGCCATGCACTATTGTTAAGGCCGTTTATATTTGAAAAATCCATTTACTTTACTGAATAATTTTTCCCTAAATCAGGTCTCTATCTAAGTCGTCCCTGAGCTTCTTGAAAGGATAGGCACGTGGTTCGGAAAAGGCTCCGGTCCAATTAAAAAAAAGGTACTGACCTATGAAGAGCACCATCTACCGACCGTGGATCAATAATCATCATCTTCGTTCTGGGATGCGCCACAGACCGGGCACTTGTCTTGATTCTTCTTCAAGATACATCCACAGACGATGCACTCTACCAATCTAACCCTCGACTATATTATGGGTTATGAAAGTAATTAATTTTCGGTCCGATTCATAAATTGTGGAAGATCGATCATCTGCGAATTCTTGCCCACTAAAGCATGCTGGTCACCGTTAGCGAAAGTCCTTCTTCCAGTCCATAACGAGGAGCGTAACCGAGCAGGCGGCGAGCCTTTCCGATGTCGGCAAGGGAATGCTTGATGTCCCCTTTCCTCTCCTCGAGGTGCACGAGTCCGCCCTCCTCCTTCTTCCCCAGTACCTTGAGCACCAGGGATGCGAGCTGGTTCACCGTCACCTTCTCCTGATTGGCCACGTTGAACACCTCGCCATGATGCTTCTCGTCCGTGGCGGCCAGTATGTTCGCCTGCACCACGTCCTTGACGTAAACGAAGTCCCTGGTCTGCTCCCCGTCCCCGAACACCGTTAGCTGTTTTCCGGCCTTGGCGGCGGAGATGAAGCGAGGGATCACCGCTGCATAATCCGATGAGGGATCCTGCCTTGGACCGTAGACGTTGAAGTAACGCAGGCTGCAGGTCGGCAGCCGATAGTTCAACCAGAAGTTCCGGCAGTACATCTCGCCGGTCATTTTGGTGACCGCATAAGGGGAGATGGGGGCTGGTAGGTCGTCCTCATGTTTGATCTCCGATGGAGCGTCGCCATATACGGCGGAGGATGAGGCAAAGACCACCTTGCGAACCTTGGCGTCCCGGGCCTCCATGAGCACCCGGAGCGTGCCGCACACGTTCACCTGGTTGCTGGACACTGGGTCGTCGACGCTACGCGGAACGGATGCGATGGCCGCGTGGTGAAAGACGTAGTCCACGCCCTCCATCGCTCCCCGGACCTTATCGGCATCCCGTATGCTGCCGGTCACAAGTTCAACGTCCAGACCGGCCAGGTTACTCTTCTTTCCCGTGGTCAGGTCGTCCAGGACCACCACTTCGTTCTCTTCGTGAAGGGCCTGGGCGATATTGGAACCGATGAACCCGGCGCCGCCGGTTATGAGCACCCTCTTATCTTTTATGGTTCGCATAGTGGACATGACGGAAAAACAGTGGACGCTATTGAACCTATGCCCTTCTAGGCCTCTTTGCCTGGTCCTTGACCTTGCCCAGCCTGATGAGACCGATGTCACTGCAGCCGAACACCTGAGCCTCGCCCATGTCCAACCCCCGAAGTCCGGGCGATAGCACATCGCCGGCCAGGAGAGCGCTGACATCGTTCCCCGAGGCCAAGGGGCTGAAGGCCGGAAGGACCAGCACTTCGGCCTCCTGATGATAGAGGAACGCCGGAAGCTTGACGTAACCGCCCACGCCGTCAAAAAGGCGGGCGGAGGGGTGTTCGTGCCCCTGCACCATCGGCCGTCCGGGATGGGCGATGTGGCCATGCGAGAGGTGTATGCCGTCCACCACCGTTTCGTCGACCAGGTCAAGGCCCATGCTGGAGGTTATGGTGGCCAGATAGTTATCGTGATTTCCGCGCACCACGGTGATGTCGGCGATGGAGCCAAGATGTTCCAGCATGCCCCGCACCTGAGACCACTCCTGGTCGAGGTTACGGGAGAACTCGTGCTTGACATCTCCGAGCAATACGATACGCTTCGGAGGGTCGGCCTTTACCAGCTCGTCTATCCTCCGCTTGGTCTCCCGGGCCTGGGAACGGGGAAGCTGCATCCCTTCTAGCTCCAGGCTAGCCTCTATACCCAGGTGCAGGTCCCCTAGCACCAGGGTGCGGGACCGCAGGAGCATGGCGCATCGCCCGTTGAACATGCGAATGTCGGGCGTTACGTCGATATGCAGCATACTTCCCCGAAGGTCTCAGGAGGGATATCAATCCCTTGCACATTTTCGAAGCTGGGGACGATAGGATATTATACGGAAGCTCCGCTGAAAGGGATATGATCAGGCGCACCTTCCTTCTACTTCCGGGCATCGGACAGCTGAAGGAGCGCCGCCTGTGGGAGAGCGGTGTGCTGTCCTGGGAGGAGTTCTTTGAGAGGAGACATCTCACTGGGATCTCCGTTCAGAGGAAGGAGTGCCTAGACCAGGAACTGGGGACGGCCAAGGACCTCTGGGACCGGGGACGCACTGAATACTTCACCAGACTTCTGCCGTCGGGACAGCACTGGCGCATGTATCACCGTCTCAAGGAGGACACCGCGTACCTGGACATTGAGACGAACGGGCTGGGCCCCGGAGCCATAATAACCATGGTGTCCGTGCACCGTCAGGGCGGGACGACCACCCTGACCAGGGGAATTGACCTCAGCTCGGAGAATCTGACCAAGGCGCTCTCCGGCACCAAGATGCTGGTCACATTCAACGGCGCCTCGTTCGATCTGCCGATGATCGAGAGGGAGTTCCCGTTCGCCGTTCCAAAAGTACCACATTACGACCTTAGGCACGCCTGCCCCAAGGTGGGGCTGCGTGGCGGTCTTAAGCAGGTGGAGCTGCTGGTCGGCCTTCGCCGCCCGCAAGAGGTGGAGTACGTTACCGGCGAGGAGGCGGTCTACCTCTGGCATCTCTGGGAGCGCAAGGGCAACGAGAACGCCCTGAAGCTGCTGCGCCGATACAACCAGGAGGATACGAAGAACCTGGAGCCATTGGCCGAAGTGGTCTACGGAAGGCTGGAGGAGAGTTCGCTCATGGGGTGCGGGAAATGACCGGGGACGCCGAGGCCTTCGTAGAAAGGGCAAAGAGCCTCGCGGCTCGGGTCAGGAAGGCCAGGTCGGTGGCCATATTCTCGCACATCGATGCGGATGGCGTATCGTCCGCGGCTATAGCCTATCGCGCCGTGGAACGGATGGGAGTGAACCCCAAGGTCCATTTTCTTAAATCACTGAGCGACAAGGAGATAAGGTTCATCAATTCCTGCGACGAAGAACTGCTCTGGGTCTGCGACCTGGGGGCGGGATCCTATAATAATTTAGATCAGTCACGCTGCATAATCACGGACCATCACCACATATTCGGGAGCGGGCAATCCTTCCTGGAATTCTTCGGGGGGATGCAGAACATGCTCAACCCCGTGGAGTTCGGATTCGAAGGCTCGTCGCACCTCAGCGGAGCAGGTTGCACCTACTTCGTGGCCCGGGAAATAGATCCGGTGAACGTCGACCTGGCATACCTGGCCATAGTCGGCGCGGTGGGCGACCTGCAGGACAAGCGGGCTCGAAGATTGGATGGCCCCCTTCACTCGACGGTCATAGAGGACGCCTTGGGGACCGGGGTCCTTCAGGTGATGAAGGACGACCTGCCATTCTTTGGCTGGGTGACCCGGACCGCGGTGGCCATGATCGCCTTCTCCAACGACCTCAAGGCCATAGGGTGCGAGTGCACCTTCAGCGAGGTCGGACAAATGTTCAAGGGGCAGGGAGTGAGGACGTACCGCCCTCAACGAGACGAATCCATCAAGGACGAGAACCTCAGCAAGTACTACAGCTGGTCCGAGCTTGATAGCGAACCTCGAGGCAAGATAAAGATCGCGCTCATGGATTCCCTTCAGAGGATGGGCAAGGACCCCTCCGTCTTCGAGGGCATGCTGGGAGATGTCTACCTTTTCCCTAGGTTCCCTGTCGGCTCGGCCAGTCGGGAGGCCAAGGAGTTCGCCACCATGCTGAACGCATCAGGGCGGTATCTCCATTCCAAGAGCGATGCCGCCCCTAGCGAGACGGTCGTGGACCAGCAGGCGGTGACGGAGGTCGAAGAGAGGAGTGGAGGGTTCCAAGGGGAGCTGATAATCAAGGCCTGCCTGGACCCAGTGTCGTTCTCCTCCGACGCCATGGCCAAGCTCGGGAATCATCGGGACAACCTGAGGAAGGGGCTCGAGGAGATCCATTCGATAGTGGTCATGGACCACATCCAGTACATCAAAGGCCGGATAGACACCCCTGAGAACAAGAACAAGTCCAAGTACACCCTGACGGTCGAGGATACCATCCTAGGGATCATCGTAGGCATGGCCTTGGAACAGAGGCCGAACAGTAATAGAAGCAATCTTTCCGTTCGCGACGATATGCCCCTGATCGCCTTGGCGGAAGCGTCCCCTGATTCAGACACGTCGGAGCCGATCGCCACCGATGGTAATATGGGTGCGCCGGGGGAGCGGGTCAAGGTATCTGGTCGCATGAAGCGAGATCTGATCGATAAGGGTGTTCATCTAGGCGAGGCGATGAAACAGGCGGCGTTGAAGGTAAAAGGGGCGGGCGGCGGACACAACGTTGCCGCCGGCGCCACCATCCCCAAGAGGAAGATCAAGGCGTTCCTGCAAGCCCTGGACGAAGAGGTGGGGGGGCAGATGGCCCGCTTCACCCCATCAGAGCGACCATGATGGCCTTCTGAACGTGAAGCCGGTTCTCCGCCTGGTCAAGGACCACTGAGGCAGTGCTGTCGATGACCTCGTCCGTGATCTCCATGCCCCGGTGCGCTGGCAGACAGTGCATGACGATGGCGTTCTTGTGCGCCACGGACATCAGGTCGGCGTTGACCTGATAGGGCTTGAATATCTTCTCCCTCAGCTTCTGCTCCTCCTCCTGACCCATGGATACCCAGACGTCCGTGTAAACGACGTCGGCGCCCTTGGCCGCTTCCTTGGGGGATTCGACGATATTCAACTGGCAACCGTTCTTCTTGGCGATGGCCTTGGCCTTCTTCACCACGCCCGGGTCCGGCTCATAGCCCTTGGGGCAGCCGCAGGAGAGGTCCATTCCGACCATGGCGCAGCCGAGCATGAGCGAGTTGCAGACGTTGTTCCCGTCCCCGACATAGGCCATCTTGATGCCCTTCAGCTTGCCCAGGTGCTCCTTCACCGTCAGCAGGTCGGCCATGATCTGGCAGGGGTGCTCGAAGTTGTCCAGGCCGTTGATGACCGGAACGGTCGCATGCTTAGCCAGCTCCATGACCATCTCATGCTCGTACGCCCGGTACATAATCCCGTCGACGTAACGGGAGAGTACGCGGGCGGTGTCGGCCACGGTCTCTCCGCGGCCCATCTGCAGGTCCTTGGTGTTCAGCGTAACCGCGAAACCACCTAGCTCGATCATTCCCACTTCGAAGGATACCCTGGTGCGGGTGGAGGACTTCTCGAATATCATGGCCAGGACCTTGCCCTTCAGCGGCTGGAAGTCCATGTCCCGCCTCTTCTTCATATCCTCGGCCGCATCCAATATGTCCAGTATGTCCACCTGGACGTCGAGCATGGTGGTTAGGTCCCGCTTCATCTTTTACACCGTCGTTAACATTCACCCGAACGATGATATTGATATCGCCGGGATTCTGTAGGATTCCGCCGTTGATAATAAAGGGGATGATTCGAAATCAACAAAGCCGTGGTTTTATGTCCCTTGACGGTCGCGTGACCCTTTTTTTAAGATGGATGTCCATCAAGGCAGTATCCCGTAGCCGAAGGGCAGGAACGAGAACAAGAAGAAGTTCAGTAAGCCGTGCATGAGAGCGACCAGTCCTAGGCTGCTCGTTCTTTGATAGGCGTAGGCCAGCGTCAATCCCACCAAGAACACGAAGATAAGGTATGGAATGCTATGATAGCCAGAGTGCATGATGGCGAACATCAGGGCAGATACGAACACGGCCAGGTACTTTCCGTAATGCTTCTCTATCGAACTTTGCAGCAGCCCGCGGAATATCAGCTCCTCCCCGAATCCGACGAAGACGACCATCACCAGTAACAGCTTGCTGAGGGTGAGGGGGCCCAGATCGTAGACGAGCGCCTGATTGTCCAATAGGAAGAATTCCAGGTTGGAGCATAGATAGCCGAAGATAATGGCGATCAGAAGGTACTCCCATTTCCAGGTGACGTTCGACCGGAGACCGTGTCCGTTCAGGAACTGCACCAGGTTGCGCCAGTGCATCTTTTCAACACCCATCACGGTCTGCCTCCAGACTATGTAGCCGGCGATTATGATCGGCCCGTAGACGAAAGGCATCCAGAGCAGCGTTTCCGTGAAGAAGACCGGCATGCCGATGTTCAGTACGCGCAGCAAGGACACCAAGGCGAACGATTGGTACATCAGCATGCGCTTATCGTCCCATATGGGAAGCAGAATGCAGGCGAATATGTTCAATGCGTGCAACGCCAGGCAGGACTCCACCGAACCGGTGAAGTAAAGAGCCTCGGCTACCGCTATAATCAATATCGGCAGCAGAAGTCCGGCCTTTTCCCGCATCCGCCCTTGATTGAGGGCGCATGATTAATTACTATCGTCTGGTGAATCGTAAAAAATAAAAAAAAGGAGGATTTGTCATCGTAAGCGCGGATCTAAGCGCGCAGGAAAAAAATGTTGCCGTTGACTATGACAAAGTTCGGCTGGCCCTGGGTCTTCTTCACTTCTTTCACCTCTTTAATGATTTCATATCGGTATAATCGCATTTGAACGATGATTGAAATATTATTTAATCATTATCCTGCTACTACAACGTTAAAAAATGATTTTAGTGGTGTAAAATGACCGAGATAGGCGTCGAACAGATCAAGGTACTGTCGGACCCCAACCGTCTGGCCATACTATCGTTACTTGCCATAAGAGAGATGACCACCACTGCCATATCGGATCTGCTGGGGCTCAGCGTTCAGAACGCCCAGTACCACATAAAGAAGTTGCTGGAGGCCGGGCTCATCGTTCCCACCCGTACCGAACTGGTCGGGAACCTGGTAGAGAAGTACTATCGCTCCGCGTTCGAACCGGGGATCATGGGGGACGCGGCTGGAGTAAGTTCGGTGGACATCGCGGAACGGTTGAACATCGTTTTCGCGGCCCTCGGGGCCATCAAAGGCATATTGAACCGCGGGATACGCACCATGGACGAGAGAAAGGACTATTTCATGAACGTGGACGAACGTCCGAACTATCCTTTCGGGGCGAACTACGTCGTGCTGCCGGTCAGTGATTCCGCGGCTCAGGAGGCTGAGAAGCTCATTTCCGACCTTGACGACCGCCTAAAGGAGCTCTCGGACAAGCATCCAGAAGAGGGTAAGCCCAAGTTCGCCATCCTCTATTCGGTGTTCCCGTTCGAGTGAGAGGGCGAATATTTATTAAGCTTGACGCAATGCTGAAACCCCATCATGGCCGGGATGGGGTAGCCTGGTTATCCTTGGGGACTGTGGATCCCCGGACCCGCGTTCAAATCGCGGTCTCGGCCCCTTTTTCATTCCTTCACCACTTCCAGCTCCCGTTCCAGTATGGCCCTCTGGCGCTCGGTCAGTGTTCGCGGGTCTACCGTGATGACCAATATCGAACCTTCCACGATGACCTCGTCCCTCAGCTGGGCCAAGAACCGGAGCACCTTGTTGAGATCGTTGTTCAGCATGAGATATTCCAGCCCTTCCATGGCGATCAGCGAAGGACCGTTGCGCAGGAACTCCAAGGTCATGTGGGTTAGCAGTTGAAGGTTGGATGGGTCGACCCGGTCCGGGCCGGGGGTCTGTGCCAACCACAGAATAGGAGTGTGCATCAGCTGGTATCTGGCTCGCAGTTGGTCCGGGTGCGTCCGGGTAATTATGAATGCGGACATCCCGCCCGACATCTCCTGGACCATCGATTCGAACATGCGATCGGAGGAAGCGAACTCGAATAGGTAGGCTCTGCCCTTCACCAGCGAAGGGACCGGGCGATGAAGGACCGTCGGCTCCACAACCCGAGGCGGTACCAAGAGCTGGTATCGCAATATGCCATAGGCCACCACAGCCACTGAGATGAGCTCACCGAACCCATAGATGCGGGGGACCTCGGCGTCGAACACCGCCAGGCCCATGATGACGATCATTCCCGCCGCCGGAATGGCCAAAGCGCCGTTGAAGAGTATGGCCTGTCTTTTCTGGACCCCGCGCAGTGCGCCCCACCTGCGAACCACGGTGACCAATAGCAAGGTCAGATAGACCAACAACAGCAGTAGCAGCAACTGGAAGGGAAGGTGGTTGACCGGCACCCAGCCATATTTATCATCGACCATCCTCCCGACCGAGAACGCCGTGGCCAAGGCCACCGTCAGCACGCTGATCTCATACGCCCATCGGTTCTTGCCGAACAGCAGCTTGGGGACGGGGTGAGGTATCAAGGTGCTAAGACGATACGCCACGCCCATCTCCACGATCAGCAGGAACACCAACAACCGGAACGCCCAGATGGCCTGCTCCCCCGTACCTACGCTGGAGACCAACAGGTCGAGGACGCTGCCCGCTCCGGCGAGAATGGTGAGCAGGAAGAAGGAACGGTTCACCGGAGACGATCGCCCCTTCAGCAGAACGTAGGACCCGAGAACGACCTCTGATGTCGCCAGAAGCAGGAACACCGGTGCCAGGGGGCTTAGCTCGACCATGGATTTGGATTATCATGAATCCTATGGCTATTAATGATGTTCGCCGATTATCACGGTTGGGAACCACCCTGGGGGTTTCCTATAAATCCGGGAAGCTGTATGGGTTTTTAGCTTGAGGTGAAAAGGATGAGCTGGAACGGTCCGCTGGAAAAGATCGATGACTATCGCTGGAAGATCCCTCGCTCCTACAAGGAGTGCATGAACGGGGACGCGGTCATCTTCGCGGACGAGAAGATGATCAAGACCATCATCTCCGACAACTCACCAGAGCAGGCGGCGAACGTCGCTTGCCTACCCGGATTGGTCGGGAGGTCGATGGCCATGCCGGACATCCACTGGGGATACGGTTTCCCCATCGGAGGCGTGGCGGCCATGGACGCCGAGGAGGGCGTGATCTCCCCGGGCGGTATCGGGTTCGACATCAATTGCGGAGTTCGGCTCATCACTACCAACCTGGGCGTGAAGGACGTCACCCCAAAGATCAAGCAGCTCATAAACACCCTGTTCCAGAACGTTCCTGCGGGAGTGGGCTCCAAGGGCGTGGTGGACGTCGCGGCGAACCAGATCGATCGCATACTGGAAGAGGGAGCGGAGTGGGCGGTGGCCGAAGGCTACGGCTGGTCCGAGGACCTGGTGCGGACGGAAGAGAACGGCCGCATGAAGAACGCCGACGCTTCGAAGGTATCGGCGAAGGCGAAGCAGCGCGGCGTGCCCCAGGTCGGTTCGCTGGGTTCCGGCAACCACTTCTTGGAGATCGACAAGGTGGATAAGATCTTCGACCCCGTCGCCGCCAAGGTCTTCGGACTGGAAGAGGGGCAGATAACCGTATCCATCCATTGCGGCTCCCGCGGTTGCGGCCACCAGATAGCAACCGATTACCTGCAGGTCATGGAGAGGTCGGTCAAGGACCGCAACATCCGCCTGCCCGACCGGCAGTTGGCCTGCGCTCCCGTGAACTCCAAGGAAGGACAGGACTATCACGCCGCCATGGCCTGCGGCGCGAACTATGCCTGGGCCAACCGTCAGATGATCATGCACTGGGTGCGCCAATCGTTCGAGAAGGTCTTCGCCCGCCCCGCCGAGGATATGGACATGAGCCTGGTCTACGACGTGGCGCACAACATCGCCAAGGTGGAGGACCATACCTATGAAGGGAAGCGCCGCAAGGTTTACGTGCACCGCAAGGGCGCCACCAGGGCGTTCCCGGCGGAACATCCGGACGTCCCTTCCATCTATCGCTCGGTCGGTCAGCCGGTGCTGATCCCGGGGGACATGGGGGTCGGTTCCTACGTGCTGGTCGGCACCGAGCGCGCCATGCAGGAGTCTTTCGGATCGACCTGCCACGGCGCGGGAAGGATAATGTCCCGCGAGGCGGCAATCCGTTCCTATTCCGTGCAAGCGATAACTCAGGAGATGGAGACCAAGGGCATCTATCTGAAGGGGAGCACCCGTGATGGCATTCAGGAAGAGGCGCCGGGAGCTTACAAGGACATCGACGATGTCATACGAGTGGTAGTGGGCGCCGGACTATCCCGGCCGGTGGCCAAGCTTACGCCCATCGGGGTCATGAAGGGTTAGAGGTCGCTGAGCGTTCGGATCGCCGCCCTCTCCACCTTTTCCACGTGCCGTTCCGGACAGGAGACCATGACCGCCCAGTCGTGGACCCCGCGGGACTGCAGAGCCTTGCTTATCGGACTGAGCCGGGTCAAAGGTCTTACCTTCTCCCCGTTCAGTATGGGCACCTCGGTCTTGCCCTGGCGGACCTCACCGGTTATGAGCTGGCGCGACGGAACGTCCAAGATGACCTCCGAGGGGTCCACGCCGGCCCGGCCAGCTATCATGGCCTCGGCCGTCTTGCGACGCCGATATTCGGTTATGGGCAGCAGCCTCTCCGCGTCCTCCTCGCTCATGTCCGGAACGTAGACCGAGTAGGCTCGCTTGTAAAGCTGGCGGTAACGGAGCAGGGTCACGATGCGTCGGGGATGGCCGCCCTGGGCGATCAGCCTCTCCACCAGGGAAGCATCGCTCTCCCGCTGCAATCCTTCAGCGATGGAATCGTCGGCCGCCTCCACGGCCTTGCAGAGCATCATCTCGGCGATGCGCACGGTCTTGTGGAAGTAGACCGAGGTGTACATCAGTGCTCGGGCGACCATCAGCCCCTCGGCGGCCACCATGCCATTCTTCCTTACCACGATGTCGCCATGATGCAAGGCGATGGTGTGAATGAGCCGGTCTATGTCTATAGTCCCGTGGGCCACGCCCGTGTAGTGAGCGTCCCGGAGCAGGTAGTCCATCTGGTCGGCGTCCACTGGCCCGTGCAGCATCTGGTTGAGGTAATCATGTGAGTTGAAATGGGATTGTCCGCTGTCCTCGGTGATCATGCTCTGCCCGCGGCGGGCCTTGTGCCCCGGGGATACGATGATGTCCGACACCGCCTCGGCCGATATCCCGTTCCGCTCCAGTAGCTCGGAGATGGTCCCCTGGCAGGATATGATGCCCTCTTCATCTCCACGGAACACGCTGCGACGGCCATCGATGAGGGCTGCCCCGATCTCAGTGTGGTCCAGGGAGAAGCGGTTCTCGAGAACTTCTTCCAGAGTGTGAGAGAACGGTGCGTGTCCCAGATCGTGCAGCAACGCCGACGCCAGAGCCTGGTCGCGATCCTCCTTGCTCAGCCCGAGCGCGTCGCACATCAGGTCCGCGACGTGATAGGTGCCCAGGGAATGCTCGAACCGGGTATGGTTGGCGCCCGGAAAAACGAGATAGGCGAGACCGAGCTGCTTCACCCCGTGCAGCCTCTGCATCTCGGGACGATGCAATAGTTCAAGGAAGGCACCGTCCACCTTGACGCTGCCATGCACGCTATCGTGAATGATCTTCTGACTGGACATGAAAAAAGTGAGCTGGGGCCCCGGGATGGGGGCCGGGGGCCTACTGGTAGCCGCCCTTTATCTTCTTCCGGTCGATGCGAATGCCGTTCGGCGCGACCACGATGAAGTTGTTGCCTATGGCGGCCACGTCCCCGTTGGTGTCCCGGGCCACGGACTTCAGTTCGTTGGTTATTCGCTTCAGGGTGTTCTGGTCGTTGGCGATCGGCGAGTAATCGATCATGAGGATGTTGCCTTGGTATACTGGCTGGGTTATCGGACCCACGTCCTCGTAACGGTATATCTCAGCGATCTTGATGCCCCCGGCGGAGACGGAGCTCTCCTCCTGGAAGTACAAAGCTCCAAGATCGATGTACTGGTCGGTCTCCACGCTCTTGACGTCATCCTTCCCCTTTCCCAGCGGTTTCTTGAGAATCGGCATTGCATCCCTCGGTTGGCAAAGTTATGGCATCTAATCAATATTAATCTATCTGAATCGCACCCCAGCAATGGCTTGGCGGCTCACCTTTCATCGTACTTCCAGATCTTGTCGCCCACGAAATGCAGGTTCTTGATGGCCTTCCCGGGGGCCTTGGCGACCATGACCTGGGCGGATACCAGGGCCTTTCCGATGGCCAGAGGCCTCTTGTGCGTCATATCCCGTATCCACACCATGTCCCCTTCCTTTATGTCCGGATCGACCTCCACTATCCCCGGCCCCATGACGTCCGCGCCGTTGGTCACGTAAGGCACGGCTCCCATGTCCACGGACACGAATCCCTTGGTGGCCTTGTGCTTCAACAGTCCGCGTATGGTCGGGAACGGACGGCCGTCGACCATCATGCCCTCGATTACGTTGTTGATGATTATCAGCTCGCATTCCGGGCCCTCGGCGGTGTCCACGGTGTCCTTGGGGCCGATGATATCCACGCCAGTGGCCGCTCGCAACGCATCGACCAGTGCCTTGAGCTCCTTCTCTCGAAGCCTCTTGCGCTTCCTCACCCTGATCTCGCTCACGCCCCACCCTATGTTTTCGGCGTCAATTAACTTTGCGCCCTGATCGGCACCTTGGGACTGGCCGTGGCATATCTTCATAAATCACCATGTCACTGCTTTCCTTCATGAAGTTGCCCCTGGTGGCCACTCGCTTGATAATAATCGCGTTCAAGCTGATGGTGGTGGCGATAGTTGTGCTCAGTATTGTACCGCTCCTCACCGGCGGCATAGGCCTCGACCTGGACGGTGCGGACAACGCTGATATGACCATGGATGACGGCACCATCCGGATCGATATGCCGATAACTGTTCGCAACGAGGGTTTCTTTGACATAAACGATCTCCAGGTCTCCTTCACCTTCATGGATGAGAACGGGACATTACTGGCAGAGAGCGAGGGCGAGCAGGTCGACATACCTGTGGGAGGGGAGACCGAAGTGCCCATCGCGCTTGAATTGGACCTGTATGACCTGGACCGGCCGACCCGCTCGGACCTGATATTCAACGGCACCGATCTGAAGTTCGACGTGAAGGTGTCCGCCAAGTACACCATGGACCTGGTCAAGCTCAGCGTGGAGGCGGGCAGTGACATGAGCTGGGGGCCGTTCGTCAACGACCTGCAGGTACAGGAGTGGAACGCCCAGGTCACCGACGAAGGCGATGAACAGTTCGTGAGCGTACCGTTCTCCTTCCGGGCTGACGATGCATTCAATGGACTTCAAGCGGTCACCGTCACCGATTACCGGGACGGCAATTACACCAGCAACGTGACCCAGACGGTCCACATGTCGTCACAGGTCAACGAGATGGCGAAGATACCCATTTCCCAGGAGGCCTACGACCGTTTGATGTCCGGCACCGCCAACGCCACCGTTCGCACCACCCTGTACGTGTTCGATTGCTCGACCTATGACGATGGTAATCTGAACATGGGAGGAGGTGGGGGAGGTGGTGGCGGTGGCATAGGCCAACCTGTGAAGGACCTGCAACCCCAGATGGCCGGCTCGTTCCTGGCTTTTGATGGTCTCAACTATAACGTGGTCGTCCCTTACAGTTACAACACAAGTCCCGCCTACCAGGGGCAGGAAGCACATATGCTGATCGAGTATTGGGACGATTATGGATTCAATGTCAGCATCTGGCAAACGGTCTATCTGTGGGACAATAGCTGGCAGCAGGTTTGGTTACCTCTATCCCCAGAAGCGTACGATCATGTGACCAACGGAAATGAAGTGGTCCATGTCAGGGTCACCGCATTCCCGTGGATCATCCTGGCCGAGCAAACCTACAGCGAACCATGGGGGGCGGGCCCGTGAACATCGGTGAGTTCGACAAGAAGTACTTTTCCTTCCCCAAGGGAGCCGTCACCGCCACGGTGCACGCCCTGAAGTACCTGGCGATCCCGTACGTTCTGTTCACCGTCGGGTTGATCGTCCTCACCGGCCAGGACGGACCGCAGCGGGTGGCCGACCTGCTGATCGAGCTCCAGACCGTGGGGCTCATCTTCGGTATAGTGCTGACGGCACTAGGGTTCTTCAAGGGAGCGTATCCCAAGGGCAGCTACTCCCGCTTCCTGTTCGGCCTCACCGCCTCCGTGCTGGTGATCGTGTACGTATTCTCTATGCTGCTGCAAGGCCGTGTCCAGGACGTCATAGCCAAGGAAGCGTTCGAACTGGACCTGTACCTGATCTTCACCCTGTACTTCATTCCGGCGATCCTGGCGGTGCTCATGCAGTTCGGCGAGTTCGCCGACCACCGCCGCCCGTTCCTGGAGAAGGAAGGTAAGCTCCAGGTCAAGGAGAAGGAGGACCCCCAGGACCATCGCTTCTACCATGACTTCCGGATCCGCTACGGTTCACTGTTCAACGGGCTGAAGCTGGGCCGGAGCACCCTGACCGGGTTCGTGCTCCTTCCTATGGTGGTCATAATCATTCTGAAGGCGGGAATGTCCTCCCTGGACGTTCAGGAGGTGGATTCCGCGCTGTCCAAGTTGGATGACGTGTCCTCGCTCTTGATCATGCTGGGTGTCCCCATGGCCGCCCTGGCCTTCTTCAAGGGGTTCTACCCCAAAGGCTCGTTCTCCCGCTTCCTGCCATCCGTCATCATGGTATTGATCAGCCTGTACTGGATATGGACTGTGGGTCTGGGAGGGAAGTTCGTCTTCGACGCCATCGAGGACGTATCGATCGACCTGGACTTCTCCAAGCTGCTACTGCTCCTGATGGTCGGTACCGGGCTGTGGATCGTCTACTACGCATTGGAACTGCTGCTCTACCGCCCGGAGTGGAAGAAGGGCGGTTTTCCCAAGGACCTGCTCGAAGAGCGCAAGGCCCGCAAGGAGGCCCAGCGTAAAGCGAAAGAGGAACGGAAGGCGGCCAAGGAAAAGGCGAAGGAAGACAAGAAGGCGGCCAAGGAGAAGAAGAAAGCCGACGCGGAAACGCCGACTCAGGACGGCAAGGAGCCGTAGAACTCCATTATCTGGGACATCACGGTGTCCGGATGATAACGGCCGAGCACCTCCCGACCGGCCCTGGCGGTGATCTGGCACAGCTCGTCATCATCTAGCAGAAGCTGAAGCTTCTTGGCCAGGTCCGAGTGGTCCCCGTTCCCGAAGGATAGGGCCGCCTCGCCCAATATGGTCGCGGACGATCCGCTATCCGAGACCAGCATCGGCAGGCCGTGGGACAACGCTTCCAAAATCGTCCGGGGAAAAGGTTCCGGCCAGAGGGCTGGATGCACGAAGATGTCGGCCATCGCATAGTACCGTCCGATCTCCTCCTTTTCCATGAACCCGGTGAATATCACCTTGCCTTCCAGACCCAGCTCGTCGACCAGCTTCTTCAGCTGCTGTTCGTAGCCGCCCTTGCCCACTATGTACAGAACGCTGCCCTCGTTGAGCAGGGCGAAGGCCCTTATCAACACCTGGAGACCTTTCTCCGCCTCCAACCTGCCCACGTATAGTATGACCTTGTTGTGCCCCGCGTTGGTAGGCCTTGAAGGACCAGTGCACAATCCGGGATCGAACATATTGGGTATGAGCTTGATCAGCTGGGGGTCGTAACCAGCGTCTAAATAGCATTGGCGAGTCGATTCCGACAACGCGATGTAGCCGTTCGCACTTCGCGAGAGCCGGTGCAGCCAGATGAACTGCACCCAGTGATAAGGCATCAACATCCGCCTCCACAGCGGACCCGGGCGGCGCACGGCGCAGGCCAGGGAATCCAGTGGTCGACAGGTCGCGCATTCCCCCTCCACATACATACTTGGATTGGTGCACACCGGTGCCAGATTGTTCAGGGTTGCGGTGACCCTCTTGTTCATCTTTTTTCCATACTTGACGGCCGCTGGAAGCTGCTGGGTGTTGTAGACATGGATGATGTCACAATCGGGAGCGCGCCTCCTCAGCTCGCCGTAAGCCAGACGGTTCAGCCCGCCGAGGGTGGGGGAGGTGCGGAAGAATAAGGTGTCGCCCATCTCACCGCTCACTCCCGGGGAAGGATCGCCGTTGAATACCCACACGTCGGTGTGCACGCCGCGGGAACGCAGCCCCTCCACCAACAGCTGGCAGCTGAAAGCGCACCCTCCGGTGTAACGTGGAGGATAGTCAGGGGTGATCACCAGGACACGGAAAGGGGCAGGGGTCGAGAGCAGCGGAACACCTATGAGAGGGCAATATCAATCCCATTAGGTAATGTTTTTCCCCATCCTGGAGCGCAAGACGGCACCGAGGGGGATTAAATAATTCCATCGCCTTGTTGTGGACGGTCTTTCGAATGAAGGTATCCATCATCGGCACGGGGTATGTTGGACTGGTCTCTGGAGTATGCTTCGCCGAGCTCGGGCACCATGTGGTTTGCGTCGATAATGTCGTGGAGAAGGTGCGCAGAATTAACGAGGGCGTGCCGCCCATATTCGAGGAAGGTCTGGAAGAGATGCTCGGCCGCCACCTGGCATCCGGTTCGTTCCGGGCCACTAACGATTACTCGGAGGTTCCGGACACGGATATCACTTTCCTGTGCGTGGGCACCCCATCCCACGAGGATGGCACCCTGGACCTGAGATACCTGCTCAAGGCGACGGAGGACCTGGGCAAGGCCCTATCGAAAAAGAAGGAACGGCACACTGTGGTGGTAAAGAGCACCGTTCCTCCCAACACCACCAGGGACGTGGTCGGACCTTTGCTGCTCAAGACCTCCGGAAGAACGGCGGAAGAACTGGGACTGGCCATGAACCCGGAGTTCCTCAAGGAGGGAATGGCGGTCAAGGACTTCCTGAACCCTGACCGAGTGGTCATCGGGGCTTCGGACGATCGGACGTACGAGGAGGTGGCCTCCCTTTACGATAGGATAGAGGCTCCGCTCTTGCGCACCGACACCTCCACGGCGGAGATGGTCAAGATGGCTTCGAACGCCTTTTTGGCCGCCCGGATCTCCCTGGTCAACGAGCTCGGCAATCTATGCAAGTCATTGGGACTGGACTTCCGAGAGGTGGCCAAGGGCGTAGGCATGGACCCCCGCGTGGGACCTCTGTTCCTGAAGGCCGGCTGCGGCTTCGGCGGCTCCTGCTTTCCCAAGGACGTCCGGTCGATAAGGGCGCAGGCGCGTTCCCTTGGTGTTCGAACGGACATGCTGGACGCCACGCTCTCCGTTAACGAACGGCAACCCAGGCGGATCATAGAGCTGCTGGAGAGGAGGACCGAGGTGTACGGAAGCACGGTGGCCGTTCTGGGCCTGGCCTTCAAACCGGGCACCGACGATATCCGCGAAGCCAGCTCGCTGACGGTGGTGGCCGAGCTGCTCCGCAAGGGCGCAACGGTCAGAGCGTACGACCCGCAGGCCATGGACAACTTCAAACGGGAGTTTCCCCAGATCTTATACTGCCATTCGGCCAAGGAGTGCCTCAAGGGCGCCGATACCGCTCTCATCTTGACAGAATGGCAGGAGTTCTCGGACCCCTCGCTATACGGGAGCATGCTGGTGGTGGACGGCCGGGGCGTAACAAAAACCAATAACTATGAAGGGATATGCTGGTAGTCATGAAGGCGGTCATTCCAGCGGCTGGATGGGGGGTCAGGTTCCTCCCGCTGACCAAGGAGCAGCCCAAGGAGATGCTCCCGGTCATCGACAAGCCAGTCATCCAGTATGTGGTCGAAGAAGCGGTTAAGGCCGGAATAAGGGACATAATCATCGTCACCGGCCGTCACAAGCGGACCATCGAGGACCACTTCGACCGTTCCTTCGAGCTGGAGAGCATACTCAAGAACGGCAACCGTCCGGCGCTTCTGGAGAGCATTAACCGCCTGCATGACCTGGCCGATCTCCATTATATACGCCAGCACGAACAGCGCGGCCTTGGCGACGCGGTCTACCAGGCAAGGCATCATGTCGGGAACGAGCCGTTCGCGGTCATGCTCGGGGACACCATCCACGTCTCCGAGGTACCAGTGGTCAAGCAGCTTATGGAGGTGCACGCCCGCACCGGCAAATCGGTCATTGCCGCGGAGCGCGTACCAGGGGACAAAGTAAAGGACTACGGCGTCCTGGACGCGAAAAAGATCGATGACCGCCTCTACGAGATCAACGATCTGGTCGAGAAGCCCAGGCCAGAGGAGGCCCCCTCCGACCTGTGCATCGCCGGCACTTACGTGCTAACTCCGGGAATATTCGAATGCCTGGAGCACACGCCGCCCGGTCACAACGGGGAGGTGCAGCTCACCGACGCGCTGCGCCTACTGCAGAAGAAGGAGGGTATGCTGGCCTGGGAGTTCGTCGGGAAACGTTATGACATCGGCGACATCCCGGGATGGCTAGACTCGCAGTTCGAGCTTGCGCTTAGGCATCCTGTCTACGGCGAAAAGCTCAGGAAACGCATCCGGGAGCTGAACGAGAAGGAGCATTTCCTCTGATCATGTAGGAATCAGAAGGAGCGGCCTGGTTGAGCCTTTTATCACTTCTTCCGAAGTGGAACCGAGCGTCGCCCCTCGCAGGTAGCCTTTTCCGGTCGTTCCGAGAACGATGAGCGTGGCGTCGATCTCCCGCGTCGCCTCCAGGATGTTATAGGTCGTGGTCCCGAAATGGAGGTGGACGTCGATCTCGCAATCCTTGGCGTCCAGCTTGGACTGGAACGTCTCCATCTTCTGCTTTACCTCCTGGAAGCGCTTGTCGTCGGTCATGTTGTACTTGGCCGACTGGACGACATGGAACAGGGTCATCTTCCTCGCCCCGGCGTCGATGAGCTGTTGTACCTGAGGGAGCATGGCCTTGGAGGCCTTGCTCAGGTCTATGGTGACCAACACCCGGTCGAGCAGGGGAGGGCTCTTCTCACGATAGCCCCGAGGGTCGTCACTTGCCTCTAATGGAAACTTGTTCAAAAGAACGGGAAGCTTGGAACGACGTATGACCTCTAAGGACGTGCTTCCGACGATGAACTCCTTAACCCTGCCTTTTCCGGAAGCGGCCATGGCGATCATGGTGGCGCCGTGCGATTCAGCGGCCTTGAGTATGGCCGGGGCTGGCTCCTTACGGACCTCGGTGACCAGTTCGTGGCTGAGACCGGCCTCGCCGATGCTCTCGTCCAGAGCTTTCAGCAACGGGTCCCGTTTGGAGACGTGATCGAGGGCGGAATAGATCATGACCTCCTTCACGCCGTAACCTTCCATGCGGGTGGCGATATCGACCATCATCATGGACTGCGGAGATAGGTCCACCGGGACCAAGAGCTTCTTGAACATGATACGATACAGTAACCCAGAGACTAGGATATTAGGTTTATTCCACTTTTAATGGAACGACATTTTCAGTAACTTCCCCGTAACCTTGATGTCCGGGTACCTCTTCACCGAAAGGCTGGAACGCCAAGATGACCGCCGCCTTTGACCAAGCAGCCGACCGAAGGACCGGAGCAGTACTCACCACCCTCCTCTCCAGCCTGATGCTTGGATCGTCATACGTGGCGGTCAAGATGACGGTCGGCGACGTGAACCCCTTCTTGCTGGGGGCGGCGACCATGGCCATCGGTTCGGTCGTTCTTCTGGTCTATATGGCCATCAGGGGCAAGCTGAACCGGACCATGTTGAAGCGCTGGGAGTTCTGGGTCGGTCCGATCATCAACACCGGAGTGGTGGCCCCATCCTATGTTGGATTGACCATGACCACCGCTTCCGCGGCCGGGCTGATCATAGGCACCAACGTGGTGTTCGTGGCACTTTTCAGCCGCATCCTGTTCGGAGAGCGATTGGGCAAGCGGCGCTTGTTGGGACTGGGGATCGCCTTGCTGGGCTTGATCACCCTCACCACCCGCTGGAACCTGTCGCTGCTGGACGGCTCTCAGATGACCGGAAACCTCCTGGTATTGATCTCATCGATCTGCATCGGGGTGTCCGTGGTCACTTCCAGGATAGCCTTGCGTGAACTGACCGCGGAGCAGTGGAGCCTGAGCCTGCACCTACTATTGCCGCCGGCGCTGTTAGCATTGTTCTTCATCGTGCCTATGGACGGCGGTCTATCCTCGACGAACCTTCCCGCGGCGCTCTTCATTGGCATAGTGTGCACCACGCTGCCCACGGTGCTATGGACCTCGGCCCTGAAGCACATAAGCGTGGTCACCTCGGCCACCATCCTGATGGTGGAATCCGCCTTCGCCGTGTTCCTGAGCTGGATATTCCTAGGGGAGTTGATCGATATCTACGTGATCACCGGCGCGATGATGATATTCGCCGCCATACTGCTCATGGCCAGGTCAGAATGAATAGCCAGAACACCGGCGGAGCTCATTAGAATAGAAGAAGGTTAAAAGGTTTGGATCTATGGAACGGACAGGAAGATTACTTCTTCTTGTCTTCCTTCTTCTTCTCACCCTTGGGACCGCACTTTCCGCAGGACATGCTCGACCTCCTATGGGGAGACCCACGAAAACGAAATTGTAGCGGTCCGTATATTAAGTTAATCTTGCCAGTAAAATAAATGTTAAAAAAATATGTGCTTAATAACACCGCTCTGGATATCTTGTTACGGCCTGTTCACCAAAAATGAATATTTTCGTTCTTACCTTGACCGATAAATCCTCCATGATAATCGTTCAGCGAAAACATACTGGCAGTACATTATTATCAAAAATCAAAACTGATTCTGTGACGATTCGATTTAAATATCGTCCTTGACGCTAGGAGATTTCGTGGTAAAGATGCACGTTTTGGAGACATCTAAACTGCTGACCGAGGAATATACCGCCAAGATCCTGATGGCCACCATGGGGCGGGCTAAAAGCGCGTTCGAGCTCAGCGATGCCCTGGGGATCCCCATCGCCGCCTGTTATCGCAAGATAAGGGTGCTCGAGGATGCCGGTCTGATACGTTGCAGCGAGAGGCGCCTAACCCAGTCGGGAAAGCGCATGAGCATGTACAAGTCGATGGTCCGCAATGCCAATATCACGTTCGAGCGCAACAAGATCCGCGCCCGTATCGAGATGGAGGACGGGAGCAGCACCGATGACTGCTTGGACATCGACCTGGGAATGATGTTCAAGGAGTCCCACGCCTGATCGGCCGGCCTCCACTCTTTTTCCTTCCTATTTTATTCCTACAGTAATCCTATGATTCCAGTTGGGAATCGCATCACCTAATAATATCGACAATTCCAGTAGGATTCGTGGGAAATTATAATTAATTCCGCTCGTGCTATGCGTTTTTCACAATCTTTATTAATCATCTTACGGAAGAGGGCATGGCGATTTGCCCATATCCGGCAATTTCCAGCATGGGGAGGAAGTGGATAATGAGCGACGGAAAGACCATCGAGAGCGTTATGGAGGAGGTGCGGCGTTTCCCGCCCTCGAAGGAGTTCAGCCAGCAGGCCCATATAAAGAGCCTTGAGCAGTACCAGAAGATGTACAAGGAATCGGTCGCCGACCCGGAAGGATTCTGGGCCAAGATGGCCTCCGAGGAACTGCACTGGTTCGCCAAGTGGAACAAGGTCCACAGCTGGGACAAGGAGAACGCCATCATCAAGTGGTTCGAAGGAGGAAAGCTGAACGTCTCCTACAACTGCCTTGACCGCCACATAGAGAACGGCCGCAAGAACAAGGCGGCAATCATCTGGCAGGGCGAGAACGAGGATGATGTTAGGACCTTGACCTATCAGCAGCTGCATACCGAGGTCTGCCGCTTCGCCAACGTTCTGAAGTCCAACGGGGTAAAGAAGGGCGATCGGGTCTCCATGTACATGCCGATGATACCTGAGCTGGCCATAGCCATGCTGGCCTGCACGCGCATCGGAGCGGTTCATAGCATCGTCTTCGGTGGCTTCAGCTCCGAGTCGCTGAAGGACCGCATCGCCGATTGCGGGTCCAAGGTCCTGGTCACCGCCGATGGAAACCACCGCGGCAGCAAGTTCGTACCGCTGAAGGCCAACTGCGACGATGCCCTGGACAAGGGCACATCGGTGGAAAAGGTGATCGTGGTCAAGCGCGCCGGCGCCGAATGCTCCATGGAGCCCGGAAGGGACGTATGGTGGCATGACGAGATGGTCAAGGCCGACCGTTCCTGCGAGCCGGTCTGGTGCGATGCGGAGGACCCGCTCTTCATTCTCTACACCTCGGGATCCACCGGAAAGCCGAAGGGAGTCGTGCACAGTACCGCCGGCTATCTGCTCGGGGCCTCGGTCAGCTTCAAGTACATCTTCGATTACCATGAGGATGACACCTATTGGTGCACTGCCGATCTGGGCTGGATCACCGGTCACAGCTACATAATCTACGGACCGCTGTGCTCCGGCGCCACCACGCTGATGTTCGAAGGCATACCGACCTATCCGCAGGTGGACCGCTTCTGGAACATCGTGGAGAAGTTCAAGGTGAACATCTTCTACACCGCGCCGACCGCCATCCGCTCCCTGATGAGGGAGGGAGAGAAGTGGCCTCAAGGCAGGGACCTCAGCTCGCTTCGCGTTCTCGGCTCAGTAGGCGAACCCATCAACCCGGAGGCGTGGATGTGGTATCACAAGTACGTCGGCAACGAGAAATGCCCGATAATGGACACCTGGTGGCAGACGGAGACGGGTTCCATCCTGATCACCCCGCTGCCCGGGGCCATAACCACCAAGCCCGGTTCGGCGACGCTGCCGTTCTTCGGGGTAGCCCCGGTGATCGTCAAGGATGACGGCACCCCGGCCGGCGTGAACGAAGGCGGATACCTGTGCATAAGCAAGCCCTGGCCGTCCATCATGCGGACGGTATGGGGAGAGCATCAGAGGTTCAAAGAGACCTATTGGGTCCGATTCCCCGGTAAGTATTTCACGGGGGATTCCGCGCGCTGTGACAACGAGGGTTACTACTGGATCATGGGCCGGGTGGATGACGTCATCAAGGTCTCCGGCCACCGCATAGGAGCGGCCGAGGTGGAGTCCGCGCTGGTCTCCCATCACGATGTGGCCGAGGCGGCCATCGTTCCCGTGCCGCATGCCATCAAGGGAGAGGCCATCTACGCCTTCGTGACCCTGAAGAACGGCGTGGTGGAAACGGAACAGCTGCGCAAGGAGCTGGTGGCTCACGTTCGAAAGGAGGTGGGTCCGATCGCCACCCCGGAGGTCATACAGTTCTGCCCCGGAATGCCGAAGACCCGTTCGGGCAAGATCATGCGCCGCATCCTGCGCAAGGTCGCTACCGGCACCGCCGAGGAGCTGGGGGACACCTCTACGCTAGCCGACCCCGGGATACTGGACGTTCTGATCCAGGGTTCCCGCGCCCTGCATAAGAAGTAGGCCTAAACCCCTTTTTTAAAAACCTTTCTATTTTACTTTCCCTTTAGCTCTCCACCGACGTAGGAGAACATCTTCTTGACGTTGATCAGATCGAGGAAATATTTCACATCCATTCGGGTGAACTCCTTGAGCGCGGCCAGGACCAATAGGAACGCGGCGTAGGCCACCAGACCGAAGATGATCAGAGTGTAGAAGCGGTCTATTGATATGAACAGGTCGAGGACGAACATGGCTCCGGCGGCCGCCAGACCGGCTAGCAACTGATATGCCAGCCTGACGTTCGGAACCGTGCCGGTCAACCGGTAAACGGAATATCGCACCATCAGTAAGGAGACGAAGTTACCGATGAGCAGCGCCAGGGCCGCCCCGACGAAAGATAGGCCGAGGCCGAAGCCCGGTATGAACAGTAACATCAGAGAGATGTTCATGATGACTGTGACTATAGTGATCCGGGCCGAGATGTCCGGACGGCCAACGGCGACTATCTGAGAGCTATGCACGGCGTTGATCATGGTGATGAAGGTGGTGGCGACCATTATGCCGATGGCCCTCCCGGAATCGATGTACTTCGGTCCCAGCAGCACCTCGCAGACCTCGTAGGGGAACATCATTATGAGAATGGTCACCGGCAGCCCGATCATGGCTATGTAGCGCTCCGCCTGCTTGGACAATGACCTGATCTCCACCAGGTTGCCATCCTTGTGCAGCTTCGAGAAGGAAGGGAACGTTAGAGTGGAAACGGCCGTACTGATGGTCGCGAAGACCCCCAGGAACACCGCGGGTGCTGCGTACAGTCCAACGTCGGTGGGATTCCAGAAGAAGGTTATGAGCAGTTTGTCGGCGCTCCCACTGACCGCGCTGATGACGGTTATGATTATCAGAGGCAGGGCGAAGGTGTAATAGGAACGAAGGAGCACTGGCCGCGTCCACTTTATCCTTTCTCGGAGGAGCATGTACATGGAGACGATGAAGACCACTGCCGATCCTACCAGATACGACATGGTCAGTTCCATGACGCCCATGTAGTTTAGTGCGACGAAAATAACCAGGGGAACCCTGACCAGAGGTTCGACGAGAGTGGCCAGGGGCATCTTGGCCATCTCCATGCGGGCCTGGAAGGTGACGGTGGCTATGCTAGAGAGGTCATAGAGCACCTGGTATAGGATGAATAGAAAGATTATCTGCATGCTGGTGCCAGACAGTACGTTTCCCATCACCGTCGTCCACACGAATATGGACACCATGGTGATCAAGACCATCAGTCCGGTCAGGACCACCTTGATGAAGGCGAAGGTGCTGATGCATTGGTTCGGATCGGCCCCTTCGGAGACACGTTTGATGTGGGCGCTGCTGAATCCCAGGTCGGACACGGCGTTGAAGGTGGCCACCAGGGCCATGGCCGCGGTGACCGTTCCGTAGATGTCCGTCTCCAGATATCTGGTGATGAAATACAGCCCGACATAGGCCAGGGCTGCGGATATCATCTTCGAAAGGAAAAGGATGAACGACCTTCGGCCTAGCACGTGATCGCCTGGAAACATGCGCCTTGATATTTAACTGTGCTTCGCTTCACTCTTCCTCCCACTTGGTGATCAGCACCGCTACGATCACGAATATCACACCGATGACGGCCACCACCGCCAGATTGAAGTAGGCGTCGGCGAGGTTGTCATAGACCATGGCGTCCCTCAGCCCCTGGCTCATGTAGGTGAGCGGCAGCACCTTCGCTATCTGCTGCAGGTAGGAGGGCATCATCTCCAGCTGGAAGAAGGTCCCGGACAGAAACATCATCGGGAAGGTGATGGCGTTCGCGGCCATGCTGGCCGTCTCCTCGTTCTTAACGAATCGGGCGACGATCATGCCCAGGGCGGAGAACATGGCGCTCCCGGCGATTATCATCAGGACCACCACCAGGTTGACGCTCATGCTCATTCCGAATATGAGCATGCCAAAGCCCATGATCACCGCCAGGGTGAGGAAGGAGATGAAGAGGTGCCACAGGATGCGGGACAGCAGCCATTCGAACGGCGTCATGGGGGTCGTGGCCAGCTTACGGAATATCCCGTTCGCCCGGAAGCGGGATATGGTGCCTTGGACGTTGAACACGCAGGTGGTCATGATCGTCAGGCCGATGATACCAGGCACAAAGAAGTCCAGGAAGGTGAATCGCTTCTGCACTATGCTGCCGACCTCGATGACGATGTACTGATCACCGCCGGCCATATACAGGTTCATAGCGTTGACCACCCCGTTCACCGCATTGAACACCGTTCCGGAGGTGGACACCGTCTCGTCCAGACGCAGCTCCACCGTAGCCGTGACGTTACTGGCCAGATTACTGGAGTAATTGGCTGGGATCACCATCACATACGCCAACGAGTTGTCCTTTACATACTGGTCCAGATCGGTCGACGGGGAAATGAACTTGAGCTTGACCATGCCGGTCTCGTTAAGAGCGGCCAGCATCTGCTGCGACCCAGGACCTTCGTCCAGGTTCTGCACGTTCAGGGTCACCGCTTCCGACCCCATGTTCGAGAAGATGGCCCCGAATATCACTATCAACAGCAGAGGGAAGGCGAACACCCAGAACAGGTTGCTCTTGATGCGAAAGAACGATCGAGCCTGGCCCTTGAGGTCCACCAGGACGTGCTTCGGCCTCATTGCTCGACCTCCACCAGTTTCTTCCCGGTGAGCTTGAGGAAGACGTCCTCCAGAGAGGAGCCTTTGATGAGCACCTCGTCGTAGGTGACCTCGGACGATGACAGTAGGCCGATGAGCTTGGCCAGCGAACCTTTGTTGTCCATCCTTACCAGCAGGTCGCCGTGGTTCGATTCGAACGCCATGCCCGCGGACCGCACGGCTTCCGTGGCCGCGGCGTTGGCACCTTTAACAATGCAGGTGCTTCCGGAACCATACTGGTCAACTATCTGTTTTGGTGTGCCCATGGCGATGAACCTGCCGTCGTTCATGATGGCCACGTGGTCCGAGAGTACCTCCGCCTCCTCCATGTAATGGGTGGTGAGTATCACGGTCTTGTTCTGGGACTTGAGCTTCCGTATGACCTCCCAGACTTCTCTCCGGGCCTTGGGATCGAGACCGGTGGTCGGCTCGTCCAGGAATACCAGGTCAGGGTCGTTGACCATGGCGATGGCCACTCCCACCCTCTGTTTGAGACCGCCGGAAAGATTGGTGAACCATACGTTGCGCTTGTCTTGCAGCTGCACCGCTTCGATCAGTTCGTCAGTGGCGATACGCTTCTCGAACAGACCGCCGAAATATTCGATGTTCTCCTTGACCGTCAGATAATCGAAGGCGTTGAACGATTGCGGGAGGACGCCGATACGCTTCTTGATCTCCCTTTGACCTTTCTGGATATCGTGGCCGAGTATGCGCACCTCTCCCGAGGTCTTCTTACGCAGGCATTCCATGATCTCCACTGAGGTGGTCTTCCCGGCGCCGTTCGGCCCCAATATGGAACAGACCTCCCCGGCCTTCACGTCCAGATCTATGCCGTTCACGGCGATCAGGTCGCCGTATCTTTTTACGAGGCCCCTTACCTCGATGACCGTCTCCACCAATAGCCCCCATAATGAGGGAGGAAATTTTTATTTATATATCTTGTCTCACGAAATATTTTTAAACTAATCGCGGAGGGAGCACCTGTTATATTCGCCGATGCCCTTCCTTGCCCGTATGAAAGACCGTTACGCTCGCCAGTTATCCATTCCCGGCTTCGGGCCTCAGGCCCAGAAGAAGCTTTCCGAGGCGAGCGTGGCCGTGGTCGGCGTGGGCGGTCTGGGCTCACCGGTGTGCCAATACCTGGCCGCGGCGGGGGTCGGCAAGCTGATACTCATAGACGACCAGAAGGCCGAGCCGTCCAACCTGAACCGCCAGGTCATACACTTCGAGGAGGACGCCCTTCTCCCTCGCTACAAGGTGGAATCGGCGCGC
>DAONGL010000012.1:0-1494 GCA_035404085.1 Methanomassiliicoccales archaeon
AAGGCGATGATGAACGCGGTCCAGCCAGTACGGAACCTCTTCCGGCTGATCGCCTTTATCAGGGAATCCATTTTACTGCCTGCCAGACCTTCACCCCGGGGCTGTTTGGAGAAAAGTGTGATGGGATATATACCTAGTGCAAGAGGTCAGTACGACTACTGAAGGGAAGCCAGTATCTTGCCCTGTACTGACTCGCCATCGTTGACCTTGGCCCCGGGACCTAGAAGACAGCCCTTGACCGTGCAGCCCCTACCTACGGTGGCGCCTTCCATCAGCACCGAGCGCTCCACCAGGGAACCCTTCCCCACGGACGATCCAGGCAGGGCGCAGACGTGGGGACCGATGACACATCCGTCGAGGTTCGCCCGGTCCAGATGGTTCAGGCCGACCAATTTGGCATCTTTCATGAAGGCCGCGTTCTTGGAACGGCCGTTCTCCAGCAGTTCCGATTGCGCCCGCAGGTAGCTTTCCGGCGTCCCGCAGTCCACCCAGTAGCCCTTGAAGCGGTAGCCGTGCATCCTTCTGTCCAATATCTTGGGGAAGACCTGCCTCTCCAGGGAGACCACCCCGGACGGAATGTGGTCCAGCAGCTCGGGCTGGAAGACGTAAACGCCGGCGTTGATGAGGTCGGAGATGGCCGTGCCGGGGGCGGGCTTCTCCTGGAAATCGATTATCCTATCCCAGTCCAGACCGACCACCCCGAATGCGGATGGGTCGGGAACTTGCCATAACGAAAGCGTGCCTATGCCGCCGTGCCTCCTATGGAACGAAAGCAGGTCTCGCAGGTCCAGCGAGCTGATTATGTCGCCGTTGAAGCAGAAGAAAGTATCGTCCAGATGCTGCCTCACGTTTCGTATCGCCCCGCCGGTGCCTAACGGCTCATCCTCGTTCACCAGAACGATGCGCCGACCGCAATCGTTCTTGCGGAAGAACGTCTCCAGCTGGTCCTTCATGTAGCTGACGGCCAGAACGACGGTGTCCACCTCCTCGGGAAGGGAGTCGATGATGTGCATGATCATCGGACGGCCTAAAAGCGGAAGTAGTGGTTTGGGCGTGGAGAGAGTTAAAGGCCTCAACCGGGTGCCCATGCCCCCGGCCAGGATCAGAGCTTTCATAAAAGTTCTAGAGCGGGGCGATGCTCACGACGTTGTTGCCGCGCAGTATGACCATGCCTAAGCGGCGGGTCTGCTCCGCGGTGCGCTCCTCGGTCTCTTCCAGTACCATGTTCATGTACTCGTCGTAACCGGTGAGCTTGCCTTCCAGGACACGGTTGTCCTTAAGCAGGAGCGAGACCTTCTTGTTCAAGGTCTTCTCCATGAGCGCGAGGGGCATTACCATTTTATCACTCTCGTAGGCATTGAACGGTTGCATTTAAACCTTTTTGCCTGGATTGGCCCTTTCAAAGCTTGAGCGCCGATGGCCAGCCATCGTTCGAGAGAGCCAGTCCGCAGCGCACCAGGTCCTCCTGCATTTCTACATTGGACAGGCTGACCA
>DAONGL010000012.1:1594-31489 GCA_035404085.1 Methanomassiliicoccales archaeon
ATGGAGGCGGCCTTCAGCACCTCGGGGGACATGTCCAGGTCCGCGAACGGTAGCGCGTACTGATTGTACTCCTGTCGTAACTGAAGCGAGTACCTCTGCCCGATCTTGGCGATCTCGAACGCCGTTCCGCGCTCCTCGTACTCCTTGTCCAGGAGCCTGATCTCCTTGCGCACGGCCTCCGGGCCGACGCCGAGTATGTCCGCTATGTCCGCGGCCCGCAGGGGCTGGGACGCGGCGAACAGAACGGCCTCCACCGCCCGGTCCAACTCAGATCACCATCTTGGCCTGGATGGCCACGGTCTCGGCCTGCGTCCCGTCCACCAGCTGGGCGATCTCCCAGGGCAGCTTTATCTCCAGGTATATCTGGCCATAGGGAAGCTCGTCCTGCCACAGCGATATCTTGCCGCTGCGGGCCAGGAAGAGCAGCGAAACGAACACCTTGATGCTGTCCTCCTTGTCGTCCTCGAACAGGTCCTCCAGGGCGATAGGGCCGGAGCCGCAGCGCTCGATACGCGCCCACGTCTCCGCCACATCCTTCTCCTGGTCGTCGCTGTGCGATTTGCCGTCGAACCTCTCCTGGGCCTTGAGGAGCTGCTCGCGTACCCGCTGCCGGTTGAGAGCGATCTCCACCTCCTGCTGGGCGGTATCGAACGCATCCAGCAAATCAACTAGGGAAACGGCGCGGGTGCAGCGGTGGCGCACGACCTCCGTCAGCTCGACGCACTCCGGAACGTCCAGGTCGATGGCGGGGAGGGGGCGCTCCACGAACTGGTCGAAAGATTCCGTATCCCATTCCCCGAAGTACAGCTCCTCCCTTCTCTCGTTCAGAGAGAGCACTTCCCGGGACTGCATGTGCAGTATGCTCCAGGCCATGTGCATGAGCTTTCCGGCGACTATGAAATCGACCTCCTCGGTGTGCATCCTCTGACCGTAGAGCTTGGCGAACTTCATTAGGTCCACGTCCCAGGGGTCCAGGTCGTTGCTGAGGACCAGCTCGAACACCAGCTGCAGGGAGCGGTCGAGCGGCTCGCGCCCGGCGATCTGCTTCTCCCCCTCGGTGGAGCGCATCAGCCCCAGGTAGCGGTCGATCTTCTCCGCTCCGCGTCCCTCGTCGATCAATGCCTTGTGGAACATGAGATGTCCCAGCACGTTGTCCAAGCTTCCTGACTCGATCATTCCCCATCCCTCCTGGCCTTTTCCTCAGGCAGACCAATCTCCTTCTCCAGCTCACTGAAGTCGCCGATGTTCGGCTTGAATATGACGTTGGAAATGCCCCCCGCGGGCTTGGTGACCCCGATGATGTGGTCGGCCTTGTTCAGGGTGACCTTTCTCAAGGATATCTGGACGAACTGCGCGGAAGTACTGCTCTTCTTAACCCGGTTCGCCACCATCTCCGCGTTAACGGCGTCCAGGAACATGTCCACCTCGTCCAGGAGGTAGAAGGGCGACGGCTGCCACTCCTGCAGGGCGAAGATGAAGGCCAACGCCGTGAGCGACTTCTCGCCCCCGCTCAGCGCTTCCAGCCTCAGCACCTTACCGTTGCGCGGCCGGGCCTTGATGACCAGCCCGCCCTGGAACGGTTCCAGCGGATTCTCCAGAAGCAGTTCGGCCTCTCCGCCGCCGGAAAGTTCCGCGTACACCCGGCGGAAGTTGGCGTTGACCGCATCGAACACCTTCACCAGGTTGACCTTCTTCTTATCGTTCAACTGGTCGGTCAGAGCGACCAATTGGTCCCTCTGGTCCTCCAGCCTCTTGGTCTCGGCCCGAAGCTCCACGTGCCTGGCCTTCTTCTCATCGTAATCCTCTATGGAGCGCAGGTTCACTGCGCCCATGCCGCTGAGGGAGTTCTCGCAGAGCACGATCTCCGAGCGGATGTCGTCCAGAGGCGGCAAGGGGTAACTTACCTCCAGGTTGAGCTGGGCGATCTCCTGCATGATCTCCTTCAACTTCTCCTCGGCCAGGGTCCGCTTGGTCCCCATCCCGATAAGGAAGTCGTTGGATGTTTCGAGCTTCACCATGACCTTCTCGCGGTCGGCCTGAGCCTGACCCTTCTGCCCGAGCAGCTTCTCCTTCTCGTCCCGGAGCGCGGTTATCTCCCTGCCCATGGAGTCCTCGATCTTCTTCAGCGCGGAGAGCTCGACCTTGATCTTGGATTCCTTTTCGGCGGCGGCCTTGCCCTGGGCGTCCAGCTGACGTAATTTATCCTGCTGCTGCCCTTCCGTCGCGGACATCTCGCCCAGTCTCCTCTCGCGTTCCGCGGCCTGCATCCTCATGGATTCATGGGCGGTACGCTTCTCGGACAGTTCCTGGGACGCCTGCATGACGTTCGATTGCGCTTCCCTTAGCTTCTGGGACAGCTCGACCGGGGCTATCTCCAGGAGGCGCTTGGAGTTGCCCTCCCGCTCGGCCTTCAGCTTGGTGAGCTCCCCGTCCTGCTTGGTGATCTGCAGACCGATCTCGGCCCCTTGGGACAGGGACCTCTCCCGCTCGGCCTGCTTGGAAGCGGCGGAGTCGGTGACCCTCTTCAGCCGGGCCTTCTGATCATTAAGCTGCTTCTGCAGGCTCTCCAGTTCAACGCCCTTTCCGCGGTCGGCCCCTCCGATCTCGCGGATCTTTGAATCAAGTTCAGCGATCTCCTGGCGAATGGCCATCAGTTCCGTGGAGACCTTATCGGCCTGCTCGGTCGCCTTCCGCAGCTCTTCGCCGATCTCGTCCGCCTTGCCCTTTCCGGCGCCAAAACGGACCTTGCTCCCTTCCGAGGTACCGCCGACCATGGCCCCGGAGGCTTCGATCAGCTCTCCGCCGACGGTAACCAAGCGTACGCCGCCCATTAACCGGCGCGCTTCGGCCAGAGTGTCGACGACCACCGTGTCACCGAACACGTACCAGAAGGCCGCCCGGTACTTCTCGTCGTAACTGATGAGATCGATGGCGAATCCGGCGGCCTCCTTCTCGGCCAGGAGCGCCTTACCCCGCGGCCGGCCGTCCAGCATCTTGTTGAGCGGAAGGAAGGTCGCCCGCCCCAGTTCGCTCTTCTTGAGATAGTTGATGGCGTCGGACGCCACCTGGTCATCGTCGACGACTATGGACTGCATGCGACCGCCGGCGGCGACGTTCAGGGCGACCTCGTACTTGGGATCGACATCGGCCAGCTCGGCGATGGTGCCGTGTATGCCCTTCATCTCCCCGCGGTCCCTGGCCTCTAGCAAAGCCTTCACGGCCCGGTTGTAGCCGCGGGCGACGTTGACCGCCGCCTCCTCCTCGGCCTTGGCGTGGTTGTACTCGCGGGTGAGATTGCGAACCGCCGTCTCCAGCTCATTGGCCATCTTGGTCAGCTGGCCCTCGCGGTTCTTCTTGGAATGGAACGATTCCTGCAGGGTCCTTATGGAGCCGCTGGAATCCTTGCCCTCCTTTCCCAGCTCCTTGACGCGCCAGTCCAGGTCCTTGACCTCGAACTCGGCGGACTCCTTCTCCTGACGGAGGCCCTCTATCTCTGCCAGAAGGTCCTGGGCCAGGCGCTCCAGCCTTTCCTTCTCCAGTCCTTTGGCGTGCAGCGCCTCGGTCCTTTCCCGGATGAGCTGGTCCTGCTCCTTGATCTTCTTTTCCAGGACGGACAGCTCGCTGTCGTAGGAGCTCAGCTCGCCCTTCAGCTTGGCCTCGTCCTTCTGCAGCTTCCTGACCTTGTCATCCAGGGCCTTCAGTTCGGTCCCGGCGGCAGCGAGAGCGGACTCCTGGGCCTGCTTGGTCCGGAGGATCTCCTCGCGCTCCTCCAGCAAAGCCTTCAGCTCTTCCTTAACCTCGGACGTCTGATCGACGGATCGTTCCTTCAGGTCGGCGGCCCTGGCCACCTCTACGCGAAGGACGTCCATCTTCTCCTTCAGGTCCTGGAACTGGGCTCCGCCCTTGGCCTGCAGCTCGACCTCCTTCTTCTGGTAGAGGTCCTCTATCGAACGTATCTGGGCCTCCAGCTCCCCGCGTCGGACCTTCAGGGTCTCGATGTCCTTGGAATAGGAGGCGATCTGCTCCCCGATGCCCTTGATCTCGGCCTCCGTGCCTTCCTTGCGCTTGTAGGCCATGCGGGCCTTGGCCAAAGCCAGACGGTCCCTCATCTCCAGGTATTTGAGGGCAGCCCCTCTTTCCTGCTCCAGCTGACGGATCTGCTTGTCCAGCTCCCCCAGTATGATGGCGATGCGATCGATGTTGTCCTGGGCCGAGGCCTTCTCCACCTCGGCCTTCACGATCTCCTCGTCGAACTTGGCGATGCCAGATATCTCATCCAGGACCCGGCGGCGCTCCAGGGTGGACATCTCCACTATCCTGGTGACATCTCCCTGCTGGACCAGATTGTAGCCGTCCGCGCTGATGCGGGCGCTTGCCAACAGGTAATCGAACTCGGACAGGGTCGACTTTCGATCGTTGACGTAGAAATAGGAATTGTAGCCTTCGCCGGAATCGGAGAGCTTGACGTACCTGGTCAGCTTCACGATGTCCTCGTCGAGCGGGATGGTTCGGTCGGCGTTGTCGAAGACCAGCGAAACTCGGGTGTGATTGGCCGGGGACTTGGCGTTCCCGCCGTTGAAGATGAGGTCGGTGAGCTTCCCGGCCCGGATGGCCTTGGAGCTCTTCGGCCCCAGGACGAAAAGGATGGCGTCGGAAATGTTGGACTTTCCAGATCCGTTCGGCCCGGTGACGGCGGTGAAACCGCTGAGCATTGGTATGGTCAGCTTCTTGCCGAAGGACTTGAAGTTCTCTACTTCTATCTGCTTAAGATACATGCGACACTACCTGGGGGCGCGAAGGTGTTCCATCCCACTCGCCTTCGCTCGAGTGCATCCCATCCCGAGTCCGACAGCTGTCGGACATATTATGTATATTATGTTGCGTATATATAATTTATGACCTGGAATTTAATGTCCAGAGAGGAGAAAAACAGGTAGTTGCGAACCCTCTGCCGGCCCGTCATTTTTCATATTGACCTTTCCGTTCGTTTGTGCCAGTAGTGTTATGTGGGGTCGGCGTCCGTATGTGACGCATTGTCTGACAGCTCCTAACGCCGTCCCAGTTAAAAAGCTAAGCTGGTCCCGCAAGGAGGTTTTATAGGTGCGACGCGGATAAAGGGAGGATGCTCGTATCCATCGTCCTCAAGATCAGGAACGAGGAGGACAACATCTCCGACGCCCTGGACTCCCTGGTGGTGCAGGAGGGTCCTATCGAGATAATCGTCGTGGACGGATACAGCACCGACCGCACCCAGGAGATCGTGCGGGAGTACGGTAAAAAGTATCCTTTCGTGCACCTTTTCGTGGCCGGAGGGTCCCGGGGGGACAGCCTCAACTATGGGCTGCAGCAGGTTACGGCGGACATAGTCGCCCTCACGGACGGAGATTGCATCGCCAACCCCAACTGGATCAAGGAGATCCGCCACTGCATCGTGGACCGAGGGGTGGACATGGTGGCCGGCAGGTCCATCAACATCGGGCTCAGCGCCTGGGAGAAGTTGGACCGCGTGGAGCTGTATAACAAGGGCTTCGACTGCACCTGGCCCGGCTGCAACCTCGCCTTCACAAGAAAGGTCTTCGAGACGGTGGGCGGGGTGGATCCCTGGTTCGTAACCGCCGAGGACATCGACTTCAATCTTCGGGCCACCGACGCCGGGTTCAGCTTGGTGTACAACCCCAAGGCCATCATCTACAACCGCACCCGCGGCACGTTCTACGGTTTCTGCCACCAGGCGTTCTGGAACGGGGCGGGGAGGAAACAGCTGACCATGAAGCATGGGGCGCTCTGGGAGCGGTACGATCCGTTGAGGATGTTCCGCCAGAGGATGACCTTCTGGGCCATGGTCCGCCTGGGCTTTGCCTGGCTTGGATATTTCGGATACAAGTTCTTCGGCGATGAACCTCCGGCCAAGGCCTGAAAGCATTATTAGTCGGACCGAGGTTATACCCAGGAGGCGGGAACTTGCAGCTGAGCGTCATCATACCCACCATGAACGAGGAGGAGTCCATCGGGCAGGTCATCGACAGCGTTCGTTTGGCCCTGTCAGGCTGGGACTTCGAGATACTGGTGGTGGACACCAACTCCAAGGACCGTACCCGAGAGATAGCCGCTGAGAAAGGCGCGGTGGTCATCGAGGAGCCCCGCCGCGGTTACGGACGAGCATACAAGACCGGATTCGAGAGGTCGCAGGGAGAGTTCATAGCGACCCTGGACGCCGATTGCACCTATCCGGCGGAGGAGATACCGGCGCTTCACAAGATCCTCATCGACCAGAACCTGGATTTCATCACCACCAACCGCTTCGCCAGGCTGGAAGAGGGGGCCATGAGCGCTAAGCACCGGCTCGGTAACTTCGCCCTGACCTTCACCTCCAACCTGTTGTTCCGCGTCAAGATCAAGGACTCACAGAGCGGGATGTGGGTGTTCCGCCGCGAAATACTGGACCGTCTGGTCCTCAGCGACGATGGAATGCCGATGTCCGAGGAGATAAAGATAGAGGCGTTCCGCAAGGTCCGCAGCCTGGAGGTGCCGATCACCTACCGGAAGAGGGTGGGCGAGGTCAAGTTGTCCAGCTGGAAGGACGGTTGGAAGAACATGAAGTTCCTTTTCAAGAAGCGCTTCCGGCGTCAGAGGTAGGACGCCGCAATTTTGAGAGCATCCCGGAGCACGTCCTTGGCCGCCGGGCGGTAGATGCAGGCCGACGGATGGTACGTCACCATTATCGTTGTTAGACCATCGCCAAGGTCCGCCTGCACCGGCCGGTTGCATACGTCCCTCATCACCATTTTTTTACCCAGAAGGTCCTCGGCGGCGCTTAGGCCCAGGGCCAGAACGAAGCGTTTTCCTTGCAGCTCCTCTTGCAGGAATGGGCGGCAGGAAGTCATCTCGTCCGCCTTCGGGCGCCGGTTGCCGGGCGGCCGGCACTTCACGGTGTTGGTTATCATTATCCGCCCGCGGTCCAGACCGGCCTCCGCCATCAGCCCGTCCAAGATCTTTCCGGCCCTTCCCACGAACGGAACGCCCCGGAGGTCCTCCTGAGCGCCAGGGGCCTCACCGACCAGGACGACCTTGGAATGGATATCCCCGCAGGGAAGAACGATGTTAGTTCGTTCGTCACCTAGACGGCAGCGCTTGCAGTCCTTCTCCGGCGGCATTCATTTCCCCAGAATCTTGCTGGCCGTGATGAGGGCCCTCATCTCCACTTCCAGCTTGCCCAAGGCGTCCCGCCCGCCCTCCTCCCGGTCCACCACGGACATGACCGTGCCGACCTTAGCGCCGGCCGAACGCAGCGTCTCCACCGCGTAGACGGCGGAACCGGCGGAGGTTATGACGTCCTCCACCACCAGTACCTTCTCGCCCTGGTTCAGCTGACCTTCGATGAGCTTCCCGGTGCCGTGGTCCTTCTTCTCCTTGCGGACCATGACGAACGGTATGCCGGTTCGGAGCGACAGGGCCACCGCCAACGGGACGGAGCCGAGCACCACCCCGGCGATGCGTTGAAAACCGTCACCCTCGATCCTCCGAGCCATTTCGTCGGCGATGAGACCGAGCACCTTGGGGTCGGTGGTGGCGCGTTTGATGTCTATGTAGTACTTGCTCTTCTTGCCCGAGGCCAGGGTGAAATCCCCATAGAGTATCGCACCGCAACCTTCCAGCGCCTTCTTCAGTTCTTCGCTCATATGATCACCAGGGGACCTTCTTCAGCCCCATCTTGTACCCGATGATGTTCACCCCGCGGTGTATGAGTGGGGTGATCAGGAACACCGCCAGCAAGGACACCCATCCGTCCCCGTTCCAGAAGTTGGCGAAGAACCAGTCGGGGAATATTATGATGGCCAACAGGAACGAGGTCAGCAGGAACCCCAACTGGTCCATGAGCGGAGCCTTTCCGCCCCGCCCGATCTCCAGCCGGCGCTTTATGAAAGAACCTATCATGTCCCCCAGCAGCGAGCCGACCGCTAGCACCACGATCACCCCCAAGTTCTCCGGGAAACCGCCGAAACCGAAATAGTCCAGGCGGTCGAACGGGAACGCGATGTAAAGCTGGATTATGCCTATCGAGATACCGGCGCTGATCCCTCCGATGAGGCCGCGCCAGGTCTTTCCGTCCCCCAGTATCCGCTTCCCGTTCCAGGAACGCCCGAGGTCCACCGGTGCCCCGCCGCCGAATATGGTGGCGGCCGAGTTGGGGATCAACGAAGGGAGCACAAGCCAGAATCCCACGAGGACCAGCAGGGGGATGTCCATAGGCGCGAATCCCTCCGGTCGGTTATCAACCTTTCTACCTTCCCCGCTCCCGGAAGAAGGTCTGGATGTCCTGCAGCGGCCGTTCCGTGGCCACCAGGTCCAAACGGTCGGCGAACTGCGTTATCCGCCGGTCCAGGACCAACGCCGCGCCGACGTCCCTTTCGGTTCGGATGAGACGGCCGATGGATTGCTGCATCTTCCTTATCGCCGGTCCCTTCACCGTGTAGTCCCAGCCCTTTCGGAACTTGAGCTCGTAGTAGTGCATGAGGGCCCGCTGCTTGGCCGTGGGCCTGGGATAGGGAATGCCGACCACGATGGCCATCTCCAGCTCGTCCTCCGGAAAGTCGATCCCCTCGCTGATGCGGCCGCCCATGACCGCGAAGAGCACCTGGCCGTTCTCCTCCAGCCTCTTGAAGCGGGTCACCACCTCCATCAGTTCCAGCTGGGGCATGTTCCGCTCCTCCAGGTATACCTTCCTGGAGATGCGTCGGGAAACCCCATCATCGAGGAAACGGTCCATGAGCGAGTACGATGGGAAGAACACCACGGTGTTCCGTTTGACGCCATTGCACACCTGGACCACGTGGTCCTCCATGATCTCCACCATCTCCGGGGAGGACTGCATTTCCTCGTACTTGGTGGAGACGTCCTCCACGTAGAACACCTTCCGGTTCTCCGGGGGGAACGGCGATGGAAAGGTGATGGTGGCCGAATCGTAGGGAAGTCCGATGGAGTCGCGATATTCGTTCAGGGGGACCAGGGTGCCGGACATATGCACGCTGCCGCCGCTGTTCAGTATGGCGGAGGTGGTCACCACCGGGTCGATGCAGTAGGCCTTCAGGCAGGGGTTCTCCCCGCCGACCACCAGCTTGACGAAGCACTCCTCGTCCAGGGTGGACCAGTAGGATAGGAACGTACCCAGGGAGAAGGTGTACGAGCGCGGCAAACGCCCCTGGGCGAAGCGCGATTCCCTGATGATCTCTCCCTGCTCCATGATCAGCTTGGCCATGGCCTGCAGGGAGCGGGAGGTGCAGGTGAAGGCGGTCATCAGACCTTCCTCCAGGAAGGAGGGCGGGATGAGACCGTCCTCGTCGATCAGGTAGTCCCGTATCGCCTCGTCGAGCAACCTGGAGCATTCCGTACGAACGTCATTCAGGCTCACCCCCTTTCCCACTTCCGGGTCGCCGTGCTCCTCGATCTCCTTCAGGACCGCCTCCAGGATGTAGCGGGAGAGCTGGAAGCTCTCTATCTCCCTCGTATAATCGGGCAGGTTATGCGCCTCGTCCACGATCAGCAGGACGTCGTCGATGGGGCATTCCATCCAGTCCAGCAGGGAGTTTCGTATGAACGGTACGAAGAAGTAGGCGTAAGGCGCGGCGACCACCCTGGCCTCGCGCGCCAGTTCCTTCATCACCTCGTGGGGGCAGATGTTCAGCGAGTCGCAGTGATCGATGAGCTCCTCGGCCGTGTAGAGCTTCTGCTTGCAGTGCGCGATGAACTGCTCCATGTCCAGGTCCTGCAGGCCTTTGAAGAAGCGGCAACCTCCCGGCCGGTCCTCCAGGACCTTTCGTCGCTTGTCCCGGCATATCTTGGACAGCTCTTCGGGCGTTCCGGCGCTCAGCTCCTTGTCCCGGCGCACCAGAGGGCAGGTGCCCTGACGGCCTTGCAATGCCACGCCGAACACCGGTGCCTTCTCGTTGATCTTCCTCAGTTCCAGGATGACCTGCTTCTCCTGGGAGTTGGTGCGGGTGAGATAAAGGACCTTCTTCCCCGTGGAGAGGGCGGTCTGCAAGGCCCCGGACAGGGCGCAAACGGTCTTTCCGCTCCCGGTACCGCTCTCCAGGACCAGGTGGCCTCCTTCGCGCGTGATCCGTTCGACGGAGCGCACGAAATCGACCTGATTGGGACGGGGAGGATAGGGAAATAGCTCCACGCCGAGTCAGAACTGATGCCTAATAAAAATTGTTGCCCCGGGCCCACCGAAAGTGGGCCCTTGGTCACGGCCTAGTTCGTTCTCTGCCAGGCCGTAGGATCGGCGTAACAGTCGTAGGCGCCCACGTCGCACGCCCCGCCACTGCCGTTGTTGTTTATCAGCTGGAATATTCTCTCCTTGCGGAAAAGCCAGTAATGAATGCGCCACTCCCTGCCGTCGTAGAGGGTGGTCTCCTCGCGCTCGGTGGTCAGTATCCCGGTGTCCTCCAGCTGATAGAAGGCGTCCCGGTCCTCGGGCTCCAGGATGTTGTCTATGATCCTTTCGCTGTAGCCGAAGAAGTTCAGGACGTGCTGGGCCATCCTTCTGGCCTGCTCGTCCGGCAGCCCCTCGCGATCGATGCCGTTCTTTATGGCCCGCGTCAGGTCCTCCACGGTCAAGGTCGCGCATTTTCCATCATAACACATCTCAAAAGAAGCTTCCATACCATTAGCCCCCGAACCACCCAAACCATCCAAACCGCTGGCGTTCACGTCTTCAATGATGGGGTAGGGGACCGACTTTCTGGCTCCCTTGCCTGCCAACGGAAAAGAACGAGATTTATCCTTGCTGACATTTTTCATTCAGAAATCTCCTTAGTAACAGTGCAACAAAGTATGCAATTACTCTTTTCTCACCCCTTACGTGTTATAAATACTTTTTGAAATCTGCTAAATATTTGAAAAATGAATGGCAATCCATTTAGATTTTAATAATTACCACATAATATATATTTCGAAGAAGATAAAGTACTTGACCCAGGAGAACACAATTTGGTATAGGTGAGCAGTTTGATCGCCGAGTTCTCGATCGTACCGATAGGGGCGGGAGTTAGCCTCAGCCCGTTCGTCGCGGAGTGCCTGAGGATCGTGGAGGCTAGCGGGCTCAAGCACCAGTTGACGCCCATGGGGACCGTTCTCGAAGGGGATGCGGAAAAGGTGATGGCCACCATCATGGCCTGCCATTCCCGAGTGCTTTCGATGAGCGACCGGGTGGTGACCAACATCAAGATCGATGACCGGAGGGACCGCCCGGCGGACATGGAGCGCAAGGTGCGCAGCGTGGAGGAAAAAATAAGAAAGGGTTGATGGAAGGCGTTTCCCGGGCTCAGATGTTCATGTATTCCCGGGTGCGCATGTGGCTCAGCACTATGGAGCGGGCCTCGTGGAAGTTCGGCAGGGCCCGGAACTCGGCCACCACCGCCTTCCCGACCTCCTGGTCCACGGAGATGAGCATCAGGGCGTCGCCGCCCTTGTCGGCGCGTCCCACGCCCATGCGGGCGATGTTTATGTCCCGCTTGCCCAGGATGGTCCCGATCTTGCCGATCATACCGGGCATGTCGTGGTGCTTGGTGAGCAGGAAGTCGCCCTCCAACGGCATGTCGAGGTCGAACTCGTCCACCCCGATGATGCGGGACAGGTCGGACGGGAACACGGTGCCCCGGACCTCGGCCTTGTGACCGTCGGAGGATATGCGCAGCACCAGCATGTTGGTGTAGTGGCTGCTCTCGTCCACCTTGGTCTCCACTATCTGGATGCCCTTCTCCCGGGCGATGCTGGTGGCGTTGATTATATTGGTGCTCTCCCCCACGACGATGGACAGCACCCCGACTATGGCGGAGATGGTGACCATGCGAGTGTCTAGGTTGGCGATCTCCCCGTGGCATTCCACCTCGATCTTCTTCACCGGCCCATCGGAGAGTTGGACGCAGAACGCCCCCAACCGTTCGGCAAGCCCGATGAACGGAGATACCTTGGGGTCGACGCGGCTTATGGGCACGTTGACGGCGTTGGTGATCTTGTTGTCCACCAGGAACATCTTGACGTGCTCGGCCATCTCGATGGACACCTTCTCCTGCGCCTCCTTGGTGGAAGCGCCCAGGTGCGGGGTCGCAACCAGGTTGTCCAAGGTCAGCAGCTTGGAACCCTTGGGCGGCTCCTCCTCGAACACGTCCAGGGCGGCCCCGGCGATGGTCTTGGCCTTGAGCGCCTCGTACAAGGCGTCCTCGTCGATGATGCCGCCGCGGGCGCAGTTGACTATGAGTGCGGAGGGCTTCAGCATGGCCAGCTGCTCCTTGCCCAGCAGGTGATGGGTCGTGGGCGTCAGAGGGGTGTGGATGGTTATGAAGTCCGCCTCCTCCAGGACCTTGTCCAGCGGCAGTATTCTAACACCCAGCTTTACGGCCAGCTCCTGAGATATGTACGGGTCGTAACCGACCAGCTTCATCTGGAAGGACTTGGCCCTCTTGGCCACCTCGCCACCGACGCGTCCGATGCCGACTATGCCCAGGGTCTTGCCCATCAGCTCCACGCCGGTGAACTTGCTCCTCTCCCACTTGCCAGACTTGACGGAAGCGTCGGCGCGGGGGATGTTCCTTGCTAACGTCAACATCATGGCCATGGTGTGCTCCGCAGCGGAGATGATGTTGGCGGCGGGGGTGTTCATCACCAGCACGCCGCGGCGGGTCGCCGCCTCCACGTCAACGTTATCCACGCCCACGCCGGCCCTGCCGACCACGCGCAGCTTCTTTCCCGCCTCGATGACCTCGGCGGTGACCTTGGTGCCGCTGCGGACTATGAGAGCGTCATACTCGCCGATGATCTTCAGCAGCTCCTCGTGCGGTATCTTCGGCTTGACGTCCACCTGGACCCCGGAGCCCTTGGTCAGCATCTCCAGGCCTTCCTGGGACAGTTCGTCGGTTACTAAGAGTTTCATTTCATCTCCTCCATCGTTTCGTCCATGACGTCCAGTAGGTCCTGGATGTCCTTCTCGGTGAGATCGCCCATGTGGCCGATCCGGAACGTCTCGTCCTTGACGTTGCCGTATCCGGGCGAGACCTCAAATCCCTTTTGCCTCAGGCGCTTGTCGAACTCCTTGAAGTCCAGGCCGTTGAGCTTTATAACGCTGATAGTGTTCGAGCGGAAACCGTCCTCGGCGTAGAGACCTAGGTGTTCCATCGCCCAGCCGCGCACCATGTCGGCCATGCGCTGATGGCGCTCGTAACGTTTCGCCACGCCCTCCTTGAGCATCTTGTCCAGTTGGTAGTCCAGACCGTACATTAACGAAACTGGCGGTGTGGTCAGAGGAAGGTCCTTGTCAGCCAACTTCTTGTACTGGATCAGGTCCAGGTAATAGCCGCGGTTCTTGACCTTGGCGGCCTTCTCCATTAATCGTGAGGAAACGCAGACCACCGCCAGTCCCGGAGGCAATGCCAACGCTTTCTGGCTTCCGAAGACCAGGGCGTCCAGGTCCAACTTTCGTAGCTTGAGGTCCACAGCCCCTACGGAGGTGACGCCGTCGACCATTATCAGGGCGTCGCCCTGCTTCCGTATCTCGTCCACTATCTCCCCGGTCGGGTTCAGTACGCCAGTGGATGATTCGTTGGAGACGAAGGTTACCGCCTCCACGTCCTTCTCCAGCTTTCCTGCCAGATGAGTGGCGCGCAGGGCCTTTCCCCATTCCCCGTTGATCTTCTGCACCTGCTTGCCGTTCTCCTGGCCAATGAGCTGCCAGCGGTCTCCGAAGGAACCGTTGGATAGACCGGCCATCTTGGTATCTACGGCGGAGCGCACGCAACCCTCCAGGAATCCGGAGGCTGAGGCGGGCGCCAGATAAATCTCGCTGTCAATGTCCAGCACCTTGCGTATCTTCTCCACTACGCCGTGCTGCAGGTCCTGGTAGTCCTTGCCCCGGTGGACCATCATTCCCCTGTTCATGGAACTTAACGTGTCCGGGAACACCTCCACCGGACCTACCGTGAAAAGTCTTCTGCTCAAATCGATCCCTCATGGTGAATGCGCATCGCTCGATATGATTTCTCTGCCTTTCCACCGGCAGACCTTACGGTCGATGCGATCGCGGCCTGAGAGGGTAGAAAACCACAGATAAAATAGGTTTCCATAGACTAGCGTTCCAACAGCCGGCGCAGGCGGGCCAAGGCGTCATCCACGTCCTGTTCGTCTATACCGTAATGGGTAACGAAACGTGCCTTGGTGGCCCCGAACTCGAACACCTGAACGCCGATCTTGCAGGCCCGGTTGACGAAATAGTCCACGTCCCAACCGGTGCCGGTGATGTCGGCCAGAACGATGTTCGTCTGCACCGCCTCCATGTCCACCTTGATGCCGGGAATTTCGTTCAGTCCCTCCGCCAGTCGGCGGGCGTTGCGGTGATCTTCCTTCAACCGGCCGACCATCTTCTGCAGGCCGATAAGACCTGGAGCGGCGATTATTCCCGCCTGGCGCATGCCGCCTCCGACCATCTTGCGGTTGCGGCGGACCTCTTCCATGAACTCTTTATTACCGACCACGATCGAGCCGACCGGGCAGGCCAGTCCCTTGGAGAGGCAGAAGCTCAGACTGTCCAGGTGCTTCATGTACTCCTTGACGTCGACGTCCAGAGCGACGGCGGCGTTGAATATCCGGGCGCCGTCGCAGTGCATCTTGAGCCCATGGTCGTGGGCCACCTTGGCCACCGCCTCTACTTCCTTCGGGGTCCAAACGATGCCGCCGCCGCGGTTGTGGGTGTTCTCGATGCACACCAAGCGAGTGTTGGGATAGTGAAGGTCCGGGTGGCGTATCGCCGCCTCCAGTTGCTCGGCGGTGAACTTACCGCGCGTCCCTTGGACCAGCCGGGGGATGGCGCCAACGATGGCGGACATGCCTCCCAGCTCGTAATAGTAGATGTGCGCCTCGGACTCCAGTATGATCTCGTCGCCCCGGCGGCAGTGGGCCATCAGGGATACCAGGTTTCCCATGGTGCCGCTGGAGACCAGCAGAGCGGCCTCGGTGCCGAACATGCTCGCGGCCAGGTCCTGCAGCTGGTTCACCGTGGGGTCCTCTCCCTCCACATCGTCCCCCAGATCAGCGGACGGTATGCTGTCCAGCATCTCCTTGGAAGGCAGGGTGAACGTGTCGCTCCTGAGGTCAATTCGGCGCATGTGAATCTCTCCGGGGCGCTCGATGCGGAGAACTAGATAAATAGTTAGCGACCAGACATGGTGAAAGGTTGATATCCGCCCATGTCCTTGAACGGGAGATGAAGAAGGACCTCGTTGATATACTGGCCTGCCCGGTCTGCAAGCATCATCCTTTGGAACTGCAGGTGGAGAGGGCGGATGCCGATGAGATCGTTGAGGGCCGGCTGTTATGCACCAGATGCGATGTGGCCTATGTCATCGAGGACGGCATACCGAACCTTCTGCCGCCGGAATGATCACAACTTCGCCAAGGCGGTCTTGACCCTGGACATGCCTTCCCTGATATTTTCCCGGCTGGCGGCGTAGGACAGCCGGAACCGTCCTTCCCCGGCCGGTCCGAACGCTGATCCAGGCGTCACGGCCACGTGCGCCTCGTTCAAAAGATAAGCGGCCATGTCCTCCGATTTCATGTCGAAGTCGTAGGATGGCATGATGTAGAACGCTCCGCTGGGCATCGGGCAGTTCAGACTGGGTATGTCCTGAATGAGGGAATGCACCAGGTCGCGCCGGGCCTTGAACTCCTTCTTCATGAGGGCCACGGAGTCCTGCGGACCCCGCAAGGCCTCCAGACAGGCCTGCTGCACGAAGGAGGTGACACAGGTTATGGACTGGGTCTGAAGCTTGTTTAGTTCCCTGAAGATGTTCTTCGGAGCAACGGCCCAACCGGCCCTCCAGCCGGTCATGGCGTAGGTCTTCGAGAAACCGTCCACGGTTATGGTCCTCTCGAACATTCCGTCCAGTGAGGATATGGAAGTGTGCTCCCCCTCGAACACCAGCTGGTTATAGATCTCGTCCGCCAGCACGTAGAAGTCGTGGTCCTTGGCCAGATCGGCGATGCCCTTCACATCGTCCTTGGTGAGCACCGCGCCGCAGGGATTGGAAGGGGAGTTCAGGACCAGCAGCTTGGTGCGTTTGGTTATCCTTTCCGCCACCGACTCCGGCGTCATGCGGAACCCCTGGTCCGCGGATATCTTGCAGTGGCGGACCTTGCCGCCCGCCAGATGGGCGCAGGCCTCGAACGTTCCCCAGGAGATGTCCGGGACTATGACCTCGTCCCCATCGTCGACCATGGCCAACATGGTCATGAATATGGCCTGCTTGGTCGGGGTCACCAGAACATTGGACGCCTCGCAAGGTATGTTGTTCAAGGTCCGGCACCGCTCGGCTATGGCCTTCCTCAGTTCGGGGATGCCCGCCGACGGGGTGTAGTAAGTGAAATCGTTGGCCAAGGCGCGAACGCAGGCCTCTTTTATATTGTCGGGGGTATGGAAGTCCGGTTCCCCCATGGAGAATGATATGATGTCCGCCCCCTCCTCCTTGAGCTTGCTGACCAGGTTGGCTATCTTGACCGTGCCAGACTCGAGGACGTTCTCCATCCTGTTCGCGAACATCGAGCCGATGAACGAAGGCAATGTCTATATGCTTTTCTGAGAGCAGTTTGCCAACTTTACTGGGACGGTTTGGGAAAAGGGATAAATAAACCCCTGCAGGTAAGCCGGTTTGGTGAGCTAAATGGCATTTACTTTGGACCTATCCGGACTGCGTCATGGGACCGAGCTGGTCAAGCGCGGATTCGCCAAGATGCAGCAGGGCGGAGTGGTCATGGACGTCACCAACGCCGAGCAGGCCCGGATCGCCGAGGAAGCTGGCGCGGTGGCCGTCATGGCCTTGGAGAGGGTCCCGGCGGACATCCGGGCCCAGGGCGGAGTGGCCAGGATGGCCGACCCGGTCAAGGTCCTGGAGATAATGGACGCCGTGACCATACCGGTCATGGCCAAGTGCCGCATCGGGCATTTTGTCGAAGCGCAGGTCCTGGAGACCCTGGGAGTGGACATGATCGACGAGTCCGAGGTCCTCACCCCGGCCGATCCGTTCATGCATGTGGTCAAGAAAGGGTTCACCGTACCGTTCGTTTGCGGGGCCAAGGACCTGGGCGAGGCGCTAAGGCGCATCGACGAGGGAGCGGCCATGGTCCGGACCAAGGGAGAGCCTGGAACCGGGAACATCATCGAGGCCGTGCGCCATCAGAGGATAATCATGGGCAAGGTGCGCGAGCTGAAGGGGAAGGACGATGCGGAACTAGCGGTCATCGCCAGGCAGATCGAGGCGCCGTTCTACCTGGTCAAGGAGGTCGCCGTGATGCAAAGGCTGCCGGTCATCAACTTCGCCGCCGGTGGTATCGCCACGCCCGCGGACGCGGCGCTAATGATGCAGCTCGGTTCCGATGGCGTGTTCGTAGGCTCGGGCATTTTCAAGAGCAACGACCCGGCGATCCGCGCCAAGGCCATCGTGGAAGCGGTGACCCACTTCGACGACCCGAAGGTCATAGCCGAGGTGTCCAGGGGACTTGGGGAGGCCATGCATGGCATCGAGATCTCCACCCTGGCCAAGGAACAGCGCATGCAAGAGCGCGGCTGGTAAACTTTAATAAAAATTAAAAGGCCGGGAGGTCCCCGGCCTCTTTTGTCGTTTTTAAGATATGACCTGGTCCATGCTGTCGGTGAGAACCGCGTTCTTGATCTCCCGAGAGATACGGCGACCGGTGCTCATGTTCTCCTCGGTGAGGTCGGAGTACGGCGAGCCGGAGATGAAGGGGTTCGAGCCGGCGACTATCCGGGACGATATCTCGAACACCTTGAACTCCAGTTTGTCGGTGACGATGCCTTCCAGGCAGAAGGGCCCGATCATGCCGCCGAACAGTTCGTAGGAGCGCTTCACTACCTGCTCGCCCATGTCGAACACCTTGGGCAGAAGGCTTTCCCGGATGACCACCGGAACGTTGCCGGTGACCACGAACGAAGGGAAGAGGCCGAGCTTCTTCAGCTCCTCGGACGCGCCCAACTTGTACAGTTCGTCAATGTTGCTCTCATCTCGGCGGTCCATGGACATGAGCTCCAACGAGCCGTCGCCCACTCGGAACCCATCCTTCTTGATCGGCGAGAAGAAGTAATGGAGATAGTACCTGGTGCCCAGTATGTACTCCTGGATGGTGTAGTCCTGATCCAGGTCCAGGCCCATCTTGAACTCGTTATAGTCCTTGGCGATGAAGAAGCCGCGACCGCCCTTGGCCCCGTTATACTTCACCAGCACTGGCCGGTCAATGGTCTTGGGGTCGTCGATCACTCTGGGCATGACGATCCCCGCGGTCTCCAGCCACTCCCTCATCTTGTCGCGGTGCGATTCCCAGCGGAGAACGTTCCGATTCCCGAAGGTGGGCACGGGCATCTTCTCGAACTTCTCGGTGCCCATGTACTCCACGAAGGAGCCGTGCGGAACTACGATTATATTGCGAGCAAGCAGCTCGTCCACGTTGTCCAGAAGATCGGCGTAACTGTCCAACTTCATGAACTCGTCCGGACGGCCGAGCGGGAACGCGTCATAGTAACGGAAGTTGTCCTTGACCGTGAGACCCAGGGTGCGGAAGCCTTCCTTCTTGGCCCCGTTGAAGATCTGCAGAGAGGAATGAGAACACAGTGTGGCCACGGTGAGCTTCTTCTTGTCGTACTCGTCAAGGATCTTGAGTATCTTGTTCTTCGGGACCATTACCTCAAAATTTTCTTGAGAGATATAAACCTTTCTAAATGCCAAATAGATAGCCTAATCCCAGCTCGGTGACCGCAAAGTACACGATAGCCGCCCTGGTCATGCCGGCGGCCAGGTTGGTCAGGGCGAATAGGCGCAGATCGCGGTCACAGCGGTCCTTGCGGAATATGGAGAACAGGTACACGGGAACGGTGTCCACCATTATGGGGATGCTCAGTATGATGTACAGACCGAGATAACCGAGCTTGTCGACCAGCCATTTACTGAAGTTGACCACCATTCGGAAGAAACCCCATTTTCTGGTCAGGGTGTTGATCGGTCCTTCCACGTTCATGCCGATGTAGAAAACGATCATGCTGCCCACTGCTTTGCCGACCCCCAGCAGAATGGCCTTCAACAGAAAGGGGGTGGCCGGGCTCAGGAAGAGCATCAGCTCCACCGGAATGGGCAGGAACAAGGTGGCCGCTATTATGTAGATGAAGAACAGCACGGAATAGACCAAAGGGTCGCCCTGAACCTGCTCAAGGAACGAGGTCAGACCCCCCGCTACGTCCATCGTCCGGATTATGACCTCCGATTAGAAAAGCTTATCTTGGAGGCCATAACGCCAGCTCCTATGCTGGGTTATTATAGGAATGAGATATCTTTTTATGGTTGTATGGCAATTATGCCAGAGGAGACTCCGATGGTTGCAGAAAAGAAGGTTGGTAAGGCAAAGGACGAAGATTGGTTCGCCAAGTTGGACGCCGAGCTTTCGGCCCGTACCGATGCCATCTCCAAGGACAAGGAAGAGATCAACTTCCAGAAGACCACGATCAACCGCGCCATCATCGGAGATTTCTGGAACGTTCTGAACCGGTTCTCCCGCATCAACGTGCAATTGAACATGGAGCCAACTTACAGCGAGTTCGCCCAGTTCGAGGAGTTCCCCCTCAAGTGGCGGTTCAAGAACGAGTATGACTTCGAGGCGGTCAACCGCGTGCAGCTGGTCGACCGTACACAGACCCAGGGGCGCATGGGCGATTCCCTGAAGGTCATGTACTATGCCGTCGATTCCACGCCTTACATGCGCATGGTCTTCGATTATTGCGAGGGCGAACATTACTACAAGTACGCCGGATGGAAGCGGATATTCGGACAGTTCGTGGTCTTCGACTCTCCGCTCTCCAAGTTCGACATGGACCGCTTCCACGAGAAGCTCGCCGATGTCGTGCTCGCCTGGTACGAGTCGCACCTGCGCAACAACCGCGACATACTCATCTCCCACCTGAAGGAGAAGTACGAGCGCGGCGAGACCTTCACCGAGTGAGCCATTTTCAACGGCTCCCGGCATCCTTTCTTTTTGCTGGCAATCCAACTTGTTTGCCGGCCAGCCTTTCATTTTCAATCCGCGGTGAATAATGCTATTAAACGTAACGGGCATAATGTGGTGCCTTATTAGCTAAGGAACGGAGGCATGAAATGGACAGAGAAGAGCTCGCACCCCACGTGGAAGAACTTGCCAGGGTGCTCGGGGAAAAAGCGGACAAGAACAAGATAGCTGAAGAACTGGAAAAGTACGTCAACCTCTACCGGGTCACCTTGGAGTGGGCCAAGAGGGACATACTGAAGAAGATGGGCGGTAACCCGGACGCTTTCAACGACGGATCGGGACGTAAGAGCGTGGCCGAGCTGACCGGGGACGAACAGTCCGTGGACCTGCTGGTCAAAGTGCTCACCGTGAACCCCAAGACCATCGAGGTGGGCGGGGCGCACAAGAGCATCGCCTACGGGTACATGGCCGATGAGTCCGGACGGGTGCAATACACGGTCTGGGAGACGGAGAGCGTGCAGCTGAAGCAGGGCTCCACCGTTCTCATACGTAACGCTTACACCAAGGAGTACAAGGGAACTCCCCAGCTGAACCTGGGGAACCGGGCCTCGGTCGAGGAGTCCGAGGAGATCCTGGACGTGGCGGACATGCCGTCCGGTGGCGGCTCCGCCGAGGTCAAGATAGCCGATCTGGCCGATGGGATGAACTACGTGGTCATCTCCGGTAAGGTCAGCCGTCCCGAGAAGCGGGAGATCACCGCCTCCGGAGAGAAGAAGACCATCGTCACCGGGGTATTGAGCGACGACACGGGAAGCGCGGAGATCACCGTGTGGAAGGACGCCGAGCTGAAGGATGGGGACGAGGTGCGCATAGTAGGCGCCTACGTCAAGAGCTGGAAGGGCATGCCCAAGCTGAACCTCGGCGATAAGGCGGAGATCCAAATGCTGTCCAAAGGAACTCTCGGCGACCTGTCGAGCAGCGTTCCCAAGGTCAGAACCTTAGAGGATGTGGAGCTGTCCGGAGGGGCCATGGACGTTGTGGTTCGAGGAACCCTAGTCGATGTGCGCGAGGGAAGCGGCCTGGTCATGCGCTGCCCTGACTGCCGACGGGTGCTGCAGAAGAGCACCTGCCGCGTGCACGGAAAGGTCAAGGGGACCGACGACCTGAGGATCAAGTCCATATTGGACGATGGAACGTCGTCCATGAGCGTGGTGTTCGGGAAGGAGCTTACCGAGCAGCTCCTGAACATCAGCATAGAGGAGGCGGTGAAGATCACCACCGAGGAGCGCAATCCGGAGGCCGTCAAGGAGATGGCCGAGGAGAAGCTGTTCGCCCGGACCCTGGAGGTGCGGGGAATGGTGCGCTCGGACGACTTCGGACCGATGCTGATCGCCCGGGACGCCAGGTTCCTGGAGGTCGACGTGAGGGAGGAGGGCGCCAAACTGCTTACCGATATGGAGGGATTCAATTGATGTCCAGGGAAGTGGCCTGGAGGGTCTTCGCGGCGGAGTTCAACTCCTCCAGCCTGGAGATGAAGGGAGAGGGCGAGAAGACCCCTTCCTATCTCATATCCCCGTTGGGTGCGAAGATCAACCGCATCTTCGTTGTCGGCGTCCTCACGGACAACGATAACGTAGGCAACGAGAACGAACCGGTGTGGCGGGCCAAGATAACCGATCCCACGGGAACGTTCTACATGACCGCTGGGCAGTACCAGCCGGAGGCCGCCATGGCCCTGGCCAAGTTGCAGCCGCCCTGCTTCGTGGCGGTGGTCGGAAAGTTCCGTACCTACTCTCCGGAGGAGGGCAAGATGTACGTATCGATACGCCCGGAGAGGGTCGGTAAGGTGGAGGCGTCCGTCCGCGACGGCTGGGTCCTAGAAACATGCAAGGCCACTATGGACCGCATCTCGGCCATGGAAGAGGCCATGAAGCTGGTGGAACCGACCGTGGAGAAGCTCATGCAGATCGGGTTCTCCCGGCCTTTGGCCGAAGGCACCGTGCACAGCCTGCGGCACTATCAACAAGAGGACCTGACCCGCTACAAGGGCATGACCTCCGACGCGCTGAAGTTCCTGCTACCGGAGTATCATACCGGACCGGACGTGCATCTCGATTCGGCCGCTCCGGAAGAGATCGACCTGGAAGAGGAGCAGGACGACGTGGACAAGGAAGCTTTGGTGCTCTCCATGATCGAAAGCCTGGACTCCGGAAAGGGAGCGGCCTGGGACGAAGTGGTGCAGAAGGGCAAGTCCCAGGGCATCGAGCGCGAGGAGATGGACTCCATAGCCAACTCATTGCTGGACAAGGGCTTCGTATACGAGCCAGTGCTCGGTAAGATGAGAAAAATTTAAAAAACCCTTTTCTTTATTTTTTTAAAAAAAGGAAGGAAGAAGGTGTTTAGTAACCCCTTTGGTACTGCTGGCCCGGATAGGCGTTCCTCTGGTTGATCTTCTTGGCCGTGTTATAGGCATCGTATATCCCATACAACCACAGGATCGGATAGAGTATGAAACCGATCAGCACGATCATCAGGGCTGCGAACACGAACGCCAGGATCAAGAACAGTATTCCTTTCCCTATCTCGCCGTTGTACATCTGACCTAGCCCCGGAATGAGGAAGGACAGCACCGCGGCCAGGCCCTCGCTCTTTTGAGCGACTGGGGGCTGATATGGCGGAGGGTACTGAGGCGGATACTGCGGTTGAGGCTGGTACTGGGGCTGCGGTTGAGGCTGGTATTGCGGTTGAGGTTGCTGCTGGTACTGGGGCTGCGTTTGGGCGGCCCTTATACCGCACTTGGGACATACCTCCGCTCGGACGTCCATTTGATTTCCGCAATGCTGGCAGAATATGGTCGCGCCACCTCGAGCACCACCTTCTTGGCTCACTCTTATGCCGCATTTGGGGCAGATCTCAGCTCGGACATCGACCTGATTTCCACAGCTGCCACAATACTTCATTTGATTGTCCATAAAATGAACCTCTGGAACTAATTAAAATGCCGTTCATATATAATTTTTGGAAACATAAGTCAAAATGGAATTCAATGCACTGAGATATTTCGGGTAAAAAGAAAAGAGAATTGGAAGAGGTTTCAGCGGAGCTGCGCCATCAACTGGTCCTCGAACTGCCACTGCGCCTGGAAGTGCTCGTTGAGGTCCTTGATGATGAAGTAGTACCAGACGAAGACCACGATGCTGAACAGAAGCGTCAGGATCAGGAACAGCACGTTCGGCCTCTCCTTGATGGTGCTCCAGGAGGGGGTCATGATGTTGATGCCCAGCTTCTGGCAGGCGGCCTGGGTGTACTGGGTGAATGCGTGCCAGCGCTTGTCGTGGTCGAACGGGAACTCGGCCAGGAAGTACATTACGATTAGGTTCAGGATCGGCAGCACGCCGAGGATGGTCCAGAGCAGCGGGGTCCGCTCCTTCTCCTTGTACATCGCCTCCTGGTTGATGCTCTCCAGGGCGGATATCTCGTTCACGATGAGCTGGGCCCGCTGGGTCTCGGCTCCCTTCTCCTTTAAAAACGCTATTATGGCCATGCGCAACGCCATCTCGCGCTTGCGGTGCTCGTCCATCCGCTTCAGCAGTTTGAAGTTCAGGACGCAGTACATCACCAGGGCTATTACCAGACCGATTATCAGACCGGCCCATCCGATGAAGATCGTCAGCGCTACCATGATGATGACGCCTAGCACGATCGTCAAAATCGGCCAGAATACCCATATGCCGCTCATGATTTCGTCGGTCACACCACGGTTCTGTATCGCTCCCGCGATCTGGCCCTTGGCTCCGCCGTACGACTGACCGTAAGGTGGGGCAGGCGCTCCGTAGGCCGGTGCCCCATAGGCTGGGGCGGGCTCCTGCCATCCGCCCCTCTGAGGGGGCTGGTCGTACTGTTGAGGTGGCTGCTGATAGTTCTGAGACTGCTGGTACTGCTGAGGCGGTTGCTCAGAGTACTGGGGCGGGGAGCTTATGCTCCTTCCGCAACCCTGACAGAACTGGGAGTCGGCGTTGGCCAACTTCCCGCAGTAGGGACACGTCTTTGTTCCATCCATGTGAATCTCATCCTTCGAATGGCCCCTCTGGGGGCTATTGAGTAAATGTCAATTCGTATATATTTATAACATCGAGGGTACGGTCATTTTACCACGACCGCCGCGGCGTATCCGACCACCTCGTCCATCGGTCGTACGTCTCCCGAATTGCCGTAATGCAGAAGCCTGGCCTTGCCTCCTTTACAGGCCATTATCATGGAGGCCACCGGACCGGACCCGCACATGCTGATATCATTCCTCTCGACCACGTCGATCAGACCTTCCGCGTCCAGGCGCAAGATGCGTTCCAGGACCATCTCGTCCCTCTTCCTGGCCACCCCGGCCGGGAGGTAATGGGAGAGGTCCGAAGAAGCTAGAATCACCACATCCTTACCGGCGCAGGCCTCACCTAGGACCTTGGCCGTCTCCCTGGCCATGATGAGGTCCTGACGCCCCATGACGATCGGGACGACCTTCACCTCCGGGTCCAGATATTGCAGGAATGGCAATTGCACCTCCAGGCTGTGCTCGTAAAGATGGGCGGCGCGGTCGATCTCTACCACGCCTTTCAGCCGAGATACGATGTCCCGGTCCGATCTGACGATCCCCAGAGGCGTTTCGAAGTCCTCGCTGCTGACCGAGACTGCCTTGCCGTGACCGGTGTGGTTCGGGCCGATGATGACCACCGTTTCCGGCATCCCATCGGCGGCCATCTCCGCGTAGACATGCGCCGCCACCGGCCCGGAGAACACCAGTCCGGCGTGCGGGACCACCGCCCCCACGATATTCCTCGGACCATCCTTGACGACCTCCGGCAGTTCACCAGGCCCCAGGGGAGAAAGGAAGCATTGCTCCAGCTCCTTGATCAAGGCGCTTCTTGACGATGAGTAGAACTGACCGGCGACGGCCGCTCGGCGTACCATATGAGAAAATAAGAGAAAGGGGGTTAAAAGGGTTGGGGTTTAAAGGCTGGCTTCGAAGTCGTCGATGCCCAGCTTGAAGTCCTCGTCCCTGGTCAGCTTGCCCTGCTCCTTCAGGATCTCACGGGTAAGCAGCCAGTAGACACAGGCCAGAGAGCGGCGACCCTTGTTGTTGGTCGGGATGACCAGGTCGACGTTCCTCGTCTCATTGTTGGCGTCGCAGAGGGCCACGATCGGTATGCCCACGTTCAACGCCTCGGCCACGGCCTGCTGATCGGCGGCGGGGTCAGTGACCACAATGACGTCAGGCTCGATGAAGCGGTTCAGGACCGGGTTGGTCAAGGAACCGGGTATGAGCCTCTCCTCGAAGTACATGGCCCCGATGGCCTTGGACATTATCCGGACCGGCTTCTGCCCGTACTGTCTGGCGGACACGACCAGGATGCGGTCGGTCTTGAAGCGGGATAGGAACTTGGCAGCAGCCCTGATGCGGACGTCGGTCTGTTTGACGTCCATGACGTACAAACCGTCGGTCCTGACCTTGAAGATGAAATCCTTCATGTCAGCACTCTTCTGCTGGGTGCCAATGTGAACACCGGAAGTAAGGTAAACGTCCTCCGGTACGAGAAGCTCGGTCTTGGACTCGTCGCTCATTTTAATAACCTCATATGTCGCGTTTTACAGTTATCGGGATTACTCCCTTGTCGAACTCCAACTGAGAGATGTTGATCGGATCGATCATCCCTTCGGGGATCTCGAGAAGCACAGGCGCGCCAAGGGATATCTGCAGTGCCCTGGCACCGATTATGCGCGCCTTCTCAAATCTAGTATACTTCATGAATTCACCACCAGGGGGAGTGTCCCCATATTAGCGAGGGGCTTATAAATTTTTTCACGACCTGTACAGGGCATGCCAGACATCCTTTTTGAGGGTTTTAGGGGGAGTTCTGGAGCGTCCTTGTCCCCACCCAAACATTGCCCCTTAATATACCTTGCCCTAACGGAACCTCTTGGCGGAGTGGGGGACCAGGCCTCCCTCCTTCAATATCTCGAGCAGGAACGGCGGGAGCGGCTCGAACTTGCTGGTGCGACCGCTGGTCTCGTTGACGACGATACCCTTCTCCATGTTGATCAACGCCACATCGCCCTTTTCGAACATCCCGGTGGCATCGAACTCGATGACCGGCAACCCGATGTTGATGGCATTCCGGTAGAAGATACGGGCGAAGCTGGTGGCGACGACCGCACCCACGCCGGCGTGCTTTAGCGCCAGAGGCGCCTGCTCCCGACTGGAGCCGCAGCCGAAGTTGCGACCGGCCACGATGATATCACCGTACGTGACATCCTTGGCGAACTTGGGATCGAGGTCCTCCATGGCATGCTTGGCCATGTTCTTGAGGTCGTAGTCGTCCAGATACCGCCCGGGAATGATGACGTCGGTGTTGACGTGATCGCCATATCTCCAGACCTTGCCTTTCACACCCTCACCTCCCGGGGATCGGCGATCTGTCCCTTCAGGGCGGAAGCGGCCACGGTAGCTGGCGAGGCGAGATACACTTCGGATTCCGGAGATCCCATCCGCCCACGGAAGTTGCGGTTGGTGGTGGCGATGCATCTCTCGCCCGGAGCCAGAAGGCCCTGATGCGCCCCCAGGCAGGGACCACAACCGGGGTTGGTGACAATGGCTCCGGACCTCACTAGCGAGGCGAGTATACCGCTGTCCGCCGCCCACAGGTAGACCTCACGAGAGGCGGGAACGACGATGAGACGCACGCTGTTCGGAATGTGGCGGCCGTGTAAAATCCGCTCCGCGGCCAGCAGGTCCTCCGCCCGGCCGTTGGTGCAGGAACCGATAACGGCCTGGTCCACTGGAATGCCGGCCATCTCCTCCACCGGCTTCACGTTATCGACGGAATGAGGATAGGCCACCTGCGGTGATAGTCCAGTAAGGTCCATATCGAAGATCTTCTCGACCTCCGCTTCCTTGTCGGAGGTCACCGGTACCAATTCCTTGGACGTTCGCCCTTTCAGGTAATCTCTGGTCTTCTCGTCCGGGAACGTCACGCCGGCCTTGGCCCCCATCTCCATGCTCATGTTGCACATGGTCATTCGACCGGACACGGACATGTGGTTAACCACGGGACCGGCGAACTCCACGCAGCGGTAATCGCATCCGTCCGCCCCCATCTTGCCGATCAGATGAAGGATGACATCCTTGGCGGCGACCTGGTCGTCCAGCTTACCATTCAAATTGAAACGGAACGTCTGCGGCACCTTCATCCACAGCTCGCCGGTGGCCCACACCGCGGCCATCTCCGTAGCGCCAATACCGGTGGAGAACGCTCCAAAGGCCCCGTAGGTGGTAGTGTGCGAGTCCGTACCAACGATCAGCATGCCCGGGAGGACATGCCCCTTCTCAGGGAGCACCTGATGGCATATCCCCTCGCGCATATCGTAGAAGTTAGGCAGCCCTTCCGCGGTCACGAACTTTCGTACCGACTGGTGGCCTTCGGCGGCCTTGGTCGTGTTCGCCGGGATGCGGTGATCGAAAAGGAGAACTATCTTCTCGGGGTCCCAGACCTCCTTGGCCCCTATCTCTTTGAAAGAACGCAGCACCAGGGCGGCGTTCTCGTGGGACATCGCCAGGTCGATCTTGGCCGACACGATGTCACCTGGATGGGCTTCCTTTCCGCTGGCCTTTGATAGAACCTTCTGGGCGAAGGTCATGGCTGCCATGTCCCTTCAATACGCTTGCATTATATTCGTTTTTAGGCGGATCGACCTTCGTCCCCGAACAAGAGATAGCGATAAATCCTGCCAGTCCGTTCGAAGGGCGTTCACATGAGGATCACTGTCCATGGAGGCGCGGGAGTCGTTGGAGGCAACAAGATACATGTGGACCTGGGCGACCGCGGCGCCTTCCTGGACTTCGGGGAACCGTTCGACATAGGAAACCTGTACTGTTCGGAGTTCGTTCGCCCCAGGACTGGGCGCGGCCTGCGGGATTACGTGAAATTGGGAATGCTCCCCCTCCTGGATTGTTACCGGCCGGACCTCTACCCGGTGGACCTTCCGCTGACGGACATGGCTCCGGCCAGAGTGGACGCGCTGTTCCTGTCCCACGCCCATTTCGATCATTACGGGAACGCCGGGTTCCTGCGGCATGACATCCCGATCGTGTCCAGCCCCATGACCTACGCCATACTGAGGGCGTCGAGCGAGATAGGGAGGACCGGCATGTCCACCGAGCTGTTCGACCATGTGGTCAGGTCCCGTAAGGAGATGGAGCCCCGCATACTGGTGTCGACCCGAACCAAGGATAAGGAGGTTCAAGGACGCCATTGGGTCCTGACCGGCGAACCGGTGGATGAGGCCCCGGAATGGAAGAAGGGCGGTTCCTGCCAAGTAGCGTCTGGATGCGGTGAGCTGAATGGGATCGAGTACTTGTCCTTCCCGGTGGACCATTCGATCTATGGCGCCACGGCCTACGCCCTGCGCCGGAACGAAGGAGAATGGATAGTCTATTCCGGGGACCTCCGAATGCATGGGGCGCACGGGCAGGACACCGTCCGCTTCGCGGAGGAGGCTGGATCGCTTCAACCCAAGGCCCTGATCATAGAGGGGACCAGGATCGGGCGACCGGCGCCGGAAAGGGAGATGACCGAGCGGATGGTGCACGATAACTGCCTGGCGGCGGTGGAGAACGGCCGTGGACTGACCATCGCGGACTTCTCCGCCAACAACTTTGAGCGGCTTGATACGTTCATCGACATCGCCCGGCGAACGGGAAAACGGATGGTGGTCACCCATAAGGACGTGGCATTGCTGCAGAGCATATCCAAGGTCGACGGGAACGTGCGCAAGGACTCCCTGTGGGTGTACCGGTCCCTCTCCGATAAGGAAGTGGACATCGTGGATGATCTGCAGAAGGAGGGATGGCAGGTCGCCGACCCGGACGACATCGCCAAGGGACCGAAGGAGCACATGTTATGCCTTTCCTTCTGGGACATGACCAAGATGCTCGACCTGGACTGGAACGGTGGGACGTACGTTTACTCTAACAGCATGGCCTACGACCTGCGGCAGACGGACAACCTGCAGAAGCTGATGAACTGGATCGAGCTCATGGGGTTCGATTGCCGCGGCATCTCGAAAATCGATGGAAATCTGGATTTCGAGGAAGGGTTCCATAGCTCTGGACATCTGGCGGTCGCCGACCTTTGGAACGTCGTGAAGAAGATATCCCCGGAGTTAGTGGTCCCGGTGCACTGCGCCCATCCCGAGATGTTCGCTGAACAGTGCCCGGTGAGGACGCTATTACCGGAGAAGGGCAAGGTCATCGATCTGGGTTGACATATCTTTCGACGAAAGCGTCAACGTCGAACTTGCGGTACGCTCCGTTCAGGTTCATGTAACGGACCTTGCCGAATATCTTCCGCTCGGTCCAGGCCCGGTCGTGAACGCCCCCGATGCTCCAGGCCGCTCCGACGTACCCGTTCGGGTCCCGACCATCCATCTCGTAGCGGTCGTTGAACGCGTTGACGATGCGCAACGCTTCGGCCGGGGTCTCTGTCCATTCCAGAACTTTCTTGGCCCAGTACATACGCAGCCAGCCGTGCATCTTTCCCTCGGTGGCCATCTGGACCTGGGCGGCGTTCCATAGCGGATCGTGGGTGTTCGCCTTGTCCAGCTCATCTTCCGCGTAAACGTACTCCCGTTCGTCGCCCAGGTGGTCCCGCAGCGTGGCTCGGGCCCAGGCCGGGAACCCTTCCGTGGAATCGTACTTTCGGTTGTAGAAGCAGAAGTTATCGGATAGCTCCCGGCGCACGATCAGCTCTTCCAGGAAAGCGTCCTTGTCCGGCTGAGGAGCGGTGGCGGCCATCACCG
>DAONGL010000012.1:31589-33817 GCA_035404085.1 Methanomassiliicoccales archaeon
CGCCGCCCTCCATTCCGATTTCTGGCGCAATGGATCGAAGTCGGTGACCGTCAAAGATACGTTCCATTCCCGAAGGAAACGCGGAACTTCCACTGACGGGTCCCCCTCCAGCAGGAAGAACGGTATGCCCGCCCTTTCCGCCGCATCCATGGTCTCCGCCAACCCTTTCAGCATGAAACGGTAGTGCCTTGGACCGGCGGCGAGGAAATCAGGCGCCAAGCAGAACAATACGCCCAGGGAACGCCCGTCATCCTTGGCCCTGGCCCAGGCATGGTAAAGCGCCCAGTTGTCCTCCAGACGCTGGTCCCTGCTCATCCAGTACACCACTGGACCTCGGCCTTCACCTTCTCGAAGCGTGCGCCATCGGCCCTGGTGGCCGGGGACCATCTCGAACATCGTCATTGGTTATGGGCATGTTGGTCCTTAATGACTCTTCAGACCATGCCACAAGGCGACCCGGCTGAGCTGGCGGTACGGGCGGTCCATCACCAACACGATGAGGGAGATTGCGATGGCCATGGCGAACGGTATGGCGTTCCACCAGGCCAAGGAGAGGGAGGAGCCGACGGCGAGCGCGCCGATCGACAGGGGAAGGTGGAGCAACAGGCGTCTTCGGTGCAAAGACCGAAGCTTCCTTTCCAGTCCGGACGGTCTTCTGAGGTCGGTCACCGCAGCGGCCACCGCCGCCGATCGGAACGAGGCCTGGGCCATTATCTGATCGACATCCTTCAACGGTTTGGTGAGTTCCAGGGACCTCGACACGAACTCGGGGTTGGACAGGTACTTGTTGAAACCCCTTTCGATGGCCCCTATGGGCACCTTTACCTCGGCCAATGCCTCCTCCCGCCGATCGTGCGAAAGGCCCATGAACCCTTTGGAGGTGGATTTGTCCTGGAGGTAGTGCAAGGCCATTCCCAAGTGGCGATAGCCCTGGTAGCTGTTGTTGCGGAGGAATGACCTTCTGGCCATCCAAACGTGAAGCATGAACACCCTGCGTCTTGGATGATGATGGCTGACCCGGTAGGAATAACCGGGACCGCTGACCCTCTCCTTGTGACGGTCCGGTTCGACGATACCGTCAAGAAAGGCCTTGCGCTCTCCTGGAGGCAGCTCCAACACGTCGGCGATGGCCTTGCCGATGGATACGTGAGAACGCCACTTCATGCGACCACGAAGAAGCTGGTCGCAGTATTTAATGATAAAAAAGAAATGGAAAGGACGCCAGGACGACCCGCCCTGGCATGGAAAAATATCGGTGAAGATCAGAAGATCTTACTTCTTCTTCTTAGGGTCCGCCTTCTTCTCCGGTTTCTTTGCCATCGGTAAACCACCTCCGATCCCCACTGGGACTGAAGGTTTTGATTGACTTGAAGTATATAAGTACTTTTTGAGTCCCAGACTCCAATTATCAGTGTTAAAATATTATTTGTCTAGAATCGAACTTTTACACCGTTAATATTGAACGTCCGATCGACGCGTGATCTCGGGGTTCGACAATTGTTCATCAGTGAACCTTAAAATGCCGTTCCAGGCCCCTTTATCGAAGTAATTTATCGTCATCTGACGTAATAGGGGGTTCGGGCACCATTTTTTAGCGCAACACTTATAAAATAAAATCCCTCTGATGCTTTCCCAAGGCAGTGAAGGATCAGGAGAGTAATACACACGCTCGAGACGCTAGCTATAGTGGGGGACGTACCCCTCCGAATCGCTGTTCTGGTGGCTTCCTACGCCTTTCTTGGCGGGGCGATAAAGTACATCGATCAGGCCTATGACGAGAGCATCGGATCGATAAGGATCGCCAAGCTCCTGGCCGTGCTCTCCGGACTGGTCATGGGAGGGGTCATGGTGGTGGACGGGGGATTCTCCACCGCGTTCTTCCTGGCCATGCTCATCAGCCTGGTGGTCACCAAGAAGATAGATAACTTTAGCTTCCTGATCGGGACCCTGGTGGGCCTAATGACCTTCTTGATAGGGGGGTTCATCTGGGGAATGGACGTCATGCTTCTGCCATTGGTGGTGTTCCTCATCGCCGGTGCGGTGGACGAGCTGGCCGATGGTTTCGCCCACGGTCGGGACCTCGGCCGAGCGGTCGAGTACTTCCTGCATTACCGCCCCTTCAGCGACTTCGCCCTGGTGATACTGATAATCGTGGTTCCCTTCGATTGGATATACCTAGCCCCGTACTTCGCCTTCACCTTCAGCTACCTGCTGATAGGGATGCTGGA
>DAONGL010000012.1:33917-36466 GCA_035404085.1 Methanomassiliicoccales archaeon
TCGCCGGAGGACATGTACGGCGAGCTTCGTACCATGAAGGGATATTATGTGGAACCCTGCATCCTGAACCAGCTCAAGGTGGCGGTCAGCATGGCCGCCAAGATGAAGTGAGGCTTTCCGTCCAGCCTGCTGACCGGGTGGGAACCTAAGTTATAAGTTTTTTAGGCGCATCCTCTCCGATGATGGAGAGGCACTACTTCGTGGCCAAGATGCCCGACGAGCCAGGAGCTTTGCACCGGGCGGCGGAGATCGTCAAGCGCCACGGAGGCAACATCGACCGCATCCAGTATGACAAGCGCATCGACCCTTACACGGTTTTCTTCGAGGCCCGCTGCAGCGAGGACGAGTACCAGGCCATGCGCTCCGAGCTGCAGGCCATCGGCTACCTGCAGGGGAAGATGGTCGTGCCCAGCTTCCTCAAGTTCGATGTCGTTCTGCCGAACAGCAGCGGGGCGCTGTTCGATTTCCTGAACCATACCACCGCGGCGAAATGCAACATAGATTTCCTTGATTTCGACGATCGGGGAAAACATCCCGAGCGTTTGACCGTCTCTTTGACGGTGGAGGAGGCGGGAGCGGTGGACCGCCTGTTGGAAAAGCTGAAATCGATCTATCCGCTGGAGATCCTGGAATATGATACGACCGGTCAGCATCTTGATGATACGGTCTTCTACATCCGCTTCGCCCAAGAGCTGCGCTCCCTGGTGGGCGAGGCCGAGGATGCGTTCCTGCTGAGATTGCTGTCGGACATCAACCATGTGGCCCAGGAGCTCATGAACCTGGGAAGCGACCCCAAGCAGGCCTTCTCGGATGTGCTGCGCAGCGGTCGGGGACTGCGGGAGACCTCCGGAGATGGCTTCTACGCCGACCTGCAGGAGGTATGCCTGGGCAAGGTGGACCTTCTTTGCGTCCAGATGCCCTGCGGCGGCAATTGCTACCTCCTCCGGAACGGTTCGGAGGTGAGCATGGTGGATACCGGCTTCGGCATCTACTTCCGTGACCTGGACAAGCTCATGGAAAGAGAGGGCTGGGGCGGGGTGGGCCTGGTGCGGAACGTCCTGATAACCCATGGTGACGCCGACCATTCCGGTTCCGCCGGGCTGGTCGACGCCACCGTCCGGATGCACCCGGACACTCTGGAGATGATCAGGCGCTCGGACCGGGCGTACGGATCGGATAGCGAGGGGTCGGTGCTCGCCGAGGTCTACACCAAGCTCATAAATCTTTTCTCGAGGTTCTCGGCGGCCGAGCACCCGGACGTCTATCCTACGAAGGCAGCGGGAAAACGAGGGGACTTTCCGGTCCTGGCCACCTTGGACCTGGCGGGAATGCGCTGCGAGGTGCTGGAAGGTTTCGGAGGCCACACCACTGGCCAGGTGTTCTACTTCCTACCGGAGGAACTGGTACTGTTCACCGGGGACAGCCTGATCAACTTCGAGAGCCTGACCGAGGAGCGCAGGGACTTCGCCACCTTGGCCAAGAACCTCATGACCTCGGTGAACGTCGACAGCGTCAAGGCCTCCAAGGAGCGCAAGGCGCTGCTGCGTTTGATGGAGATGGAAGAATCGAAGAGATCGGACGGACGGAAGTGCCTGGTGTGCGGAGGCCACGGAGCGGTCTCCGTCCTTTGTGAGGGGAAACTGGTCCAGCATACGCCGGTCAGAAGGTACGTAACATAAAAAAAAGGAAAAAGGGAAGTGGTTTGGTCCTAGGCCACCATGGTCCCGGAGAACACCTGCCAGGCCAGGGCGGTCTTGGCCACCAGGCTCAGGATGATGTAGACCCTCTCGCCGTACAGGTAGTCCTTCCACTTTCCGACCTTCTTGTACTGCAGGATCATGTTGATGGCGAACACGTTGAAGAAGAACGCGATCGAGATCATGATGCCGTAGACGAAGTCCGGAGGGGAACCGCCGCGAACGCCGGTGAAGTACATGAACAGCGCTATCCAGGGTATGAGCCCCGCAAAGCACCCGAAGATGAACGAGGTCCACTCGGTCTTCTTGGTGTTCTGGTTGTGCGCCTCCATCATGTAGCCGAACAGGTTCATGCAGGCGTTAAGGGAGAAGAGCAACATTATCGATATGAAGTCGAACATCCCGCACAGCCAGGCGATGACCACTAACATGAACGAAGAGGAGACCGCATACTCGAACCAGCGGGCCTTGTTCATGTTCATCTTGAGGTTCTTAACGTACCACCCGTAACCGAAGGTGGACACCGAGAAGTGGGCTATGGCCGACATCAGCAGGAATATGGCCACCATGGGGCCCAGGGGTACGCTGAACAATAGTTCTGCGGAACCAGGTCCGGTCGGAGGGAATCCCATTCCGGCGTCGATGTAAGAGGTGGTGAACCTCATCTGGACATCGTAGTTCGCGATCGCCAGCATAATGGCGGCCTGAATGAAGTGGAAGAACCCCATTATCAGGTTGAACCGCCTAAGTTTTTTGAATTTTATTTCGTCTGAACCAGCATCTTCCATATGAATCCTGTAAGCAAGAGAAATCGCTTCCATATATAATCGTTATCTGTCGATTATTGAGGTG
>DAONGL010000013.1:0-17845 GCA_035404085.1 Methanomassiliicoccales archaeon
GGACCTCAGCACCTCCCCCGCCGACCAGATAACGAACTGGAACTGGAGCTTCGGCGACGGGCAGTGGTCCAACTTGACCGGAAGCGGGGACGTGCATCACATCTACGGACGGGACGGCACCTTCACCGTGACCATGACCGTCATCGACGAAGATGGCAGCTCCGATTCCGCATCCTACGCTATCGTAGTGCTGGATTCCGCGCCCGATGCGGACTTCTCCGCGTCTAACTACGCGCCGATCGAGGGACAGGCCATCACCTTCACCGACCTCAGCGCCTTCACCGCCGATGCCATCGTAGGCTGGTCCTGGGACCTGGGCGACGGGACTATGATCAACCGTACCACCAATGCCTCCGTGCTTCACACCTATGCGGACAACGGCACTTACTACGTCACTCTGACCGTGACCGACGTGGATGGCAACACGAGCACCTCCACCAGCACCGTGGTGGTCCATGACACCAGTCCGACCGTCTCCAGACTGTACATCGTCGGTGGCGCCATCTCCTTCAAGGAATGGGACGAGGTGAATCTGATGATCGACACCACGCCCCGTTGGGGAGCCATCGTCCTCTATCAATGGGACTTCCAGACCGTGACGTTCCAGACCGACAAGGAGACCGCGGAGAATTCCACCACCTATCGCTATAATACATCTGGAACGCACCGCATCACCGTCCGGGTATGGGACAGTGATAGCTACACTGAGATCAGCATCCAGATAACCATAACCGACCCGGCGCCAGTGCCGGACTTCACTTACGCCACGAACGCCGTCAATCGCACGGTGAGCTTCTCGGCCGCCTTGACGCTCGATACCGAGAACGAAATCCTAGAATACCGTTGGTTCTTCGGGGATACCCAACAAACCACCTGGTCCCGGGATGACCGCACGAACCACACCTATTCCGAGGACGGAATCTACTCGGTGCGATTGGAGGTAAGGGACGGAACCAACCCCATCAAGATGAAGACCCGGAACGTCACCATCGACCTGTCTCCGCCCGTGATATCCATGAACGACCCGGTACTGAAGGCCGAGGTCGGGAAACCCATACTGATCAAGGTGAACGTGACCGACCGGGTCGGCATTGGGTCGGTGGTACTGGAGTACACCATCGGAAATGTCACCAGAACCGTGGTCATGACCCATGAGGGTGGCGGGATATACTTCGCCCAGATACCCGCGCAGAAGCGCACGATGGAACTGAGATACCGCATCATCGCCAACGACACGACCGGTCATTCCGCCTCCACGGATGAGTTCACCCTGGTCCTAGAGTATGAGGACCCCTCGCTGTTCATCTATTCGTCCCTGGCGCTGCTGATCGCCTTCCTGGTCATCATCATCTATCTGTTCCTCTCCCGGCCGATCGTGGACGAGGTGTTCGTCATGTATCACGACGGGACGCTGTTGGCGCATCAGACCAGACGATTGAAACCGGGCATGGACGACGAGATACTTGGCGGAATGCTGATCGCCCTGCAGAACTTCGTTCGAGACTCGTTCAAGGACGAGAACATTACCGTACTGAGGAGAATGGACTTCGGTGACCGCAAGCTGCTTGTGGAGCGCAAGGACGACTTCTTCATTGCCGTGGTCCTCAGCGGTAAGCGCGCCGGGAACGCCGCGCAGCGCATGCTCAAGGTCCTCGATAATATCGACGAGAACTACGCCCCGGTGCTCAGGGAATGGGACGGGGACCTCGAGAAGGTGCGCGGGATACGAGAGGAGACCAAGCCCATGTTCTCGCGCGCCAACCCCCTGGACAGGCTGAAACGAAAGGAAGGGGAAGACGATTCCATTTAAATATTTTAGAATTCTAGGGAGGAAAGAATGATCACCATAGAGCAGGCGGTCATAGTGCTCGTGCTGTGCGCGGCGCTCTGCGCGCTATCGTGGAAGCTCGGACTGCTCACCGCCGACGGTAGCTTGGCCTCCTTCGCCGTGGGCATGGTGCTCGGACTTTTCGGGGGGATCGGATGGCTTTTGCTACTGGTGCTCTTCGCCTTCATCGGCTTCGCGGTCACCAGGTACAAGATGGACCTGAAGATCAAGAGAGGGGTGCAGGAAGGAAAGAAAGGCGAGCGGGGCTATCGCAACGTACTGGCGAACGGCGCGGTCCCGATGGCCGTGGCGATCCTTAGTTTCCTGTTGGGCTGGGAAGGGGAACTGCCCGCCCTCATCTACATGAGCGCCGTCTGCGTGGCCGCAGCGGACACTACGGCCAGCGAGCTTGGTGTCCTTTCCGACCGCACCTACATGATAACCACCTTGAAGCGCGTTCCGACGGGAGTGGACGGCGGTGTTTCCTTGTACGGAACGGGATGGGCCGTCGCCGCCTCGGCCTTCGCCGCCCTGGTGGGATGGTTGGTAATATTAGGAACGGTTCCTTCGCTCCTGATCCTGGTCCCGGTGTCCATGGGCATCCTGGGATGCTTCATCGACAGCGTCATCGGCGCCACGCTGGAGACCAAGGGTTGGGTCACCAAACTATGGAACAACATATCGTCCATGGCCCTGGGCGCGGTGGTCGCCCTGCTGGTACTCCTCTGAACGAGGACTGAGAAACAGTTATATACGATGTTCTTTTAACTGGGTCCTAAGGATGGTTTGACGGCCATCGCGGCGGGGATACGCCTGGTCTCGTCCGATCCCAGAAGCTAAGCCCGCCCGCGTTCACTGTGGTACTGTGGTGCGCGAGCCCACGGGAAGCTCCGAACGCTGTCAGCCTCCTTACTTTTTCATTTTATCCAAAATAGGGACTTTTTAAAAAAAAGAAATGTCAGGGGGTCGCCCCCCTTGTTGAGGTCGTTCACTTTTCTTCTTCGACAGCTTCGGTCTCCTCCTTGCCCCGGGCGTCGTCCCGGGTGCCGTAACCGTTCCAGACGTGGCAGGCGCCTATCATACCGTCGCTGAACAGCCCCCACCACCGGCAACCGCCGAAGTTCAGGTTCTGGTAGATCCATCCGCAGCCGCTCCAAGACCAGCCGCCATCGTGGTCGCAGCCCCAGTCGTGGTCACCGCAGCCGCCGCCCCAGTTCCAGTTCCAATCGTGGTAACCGCAGCCGTCGTCGTCATCCCCGTTGGGGCATTCCTGCTGCACCCTGAAGTTCACCTGGTCACTGTCGCTGACCCATGTGCCGGCGCTCTCTGCCCCCCATTGCCCGTAGGCGGTGGCGATGTTGGTTATGACGCAGGACTCGGCAGGCTCTTCATCGCAACCTCCGCCGCAATGGTGACTCCAGCACCACGTCCAGGCGCCGCATCCGGTGCCGTATCCGCGGTTCCAGTTCCAGCCGCCGCAGCCGCCGTCATGGCGGCCGTCGCGATCGCCGCAACCCCATGACCAGCTCCAGCAGTCGTTGTCATTGTCGCCATAGTGACAGCCACCGCCGCAGCCATGCTCCCATTCCCAGGTCCAGCCGCCGCAGGTATCCTCACTCTCCTCACAGATGTCCACCGGGACCACGTAGGTGTAGGATATGGTCCACCACTCGCCGATACCCAATATTCCGTCGCCGTCCCCGAAGTCACAGAGGTAGAACCACTGCTCGAGCAGGGAGTCGTATAGTTTGACGTTGTATAGCTCCACGTTCCCGCAGTTGGTGACGGTCACGGTGTAGGTGAGCACCGTCAGACCGCCCTCGCCCTCGTTGTAGGCGGTTAGGAGATCAGCAAGTTCGGTGGCCTCCGCCTTCTCGCCCTTGGTCAGGCAACTGCCTATGGGATGCATTGCCAGGAAGGCCTCGGCCTCAGCGATTAGGTCGTTGTACATGACCGGCGCGCCCCACTTGAGGTAGTTCAGCTTGGCCGCTATGTATTGGTGCGCCAGGATCAAAGTGGCGTCGCCCGCCGGGGGCTGCCCGAACACGCCGAGGTAGGTCAGTCCGCAAGGGTAGGCGCATCTGTTGACCCAGGGGAACCGGTCGTAGGGCCTGATCCCCACCCAGGAACATTCATGGTTCTTCCAGTAGCCCTGGGTGTGGGACTCCCAGGTAATGGTGTCGCAGACCACGCTCTTATCCACGTCGATGCAGGGGTTCAGCTCCTTGTTGAGGAAGTTCTGGTTGCACACCAGTTGCCCGGAGGTCTCGAGGGTCACCATGATCTCCGTGGGAGCGGTGGCCATCCAGCCGTCCTGCATGACCTCTTTGACCGTGTAGTCGCCGAGGCGCAGGCCGCAGAAGGCATAGTGCCCGTCGGCGTCCGTCAAGGACCAGGAGATGAGCTGTTCGCCCTGGTAGAGCTCGATCTCCCAACCGGCTATTCCGCTCTCGGTGAGCATGTCCCAGACACCGTTACCGTTGGCATCGTTGAACTTGAAGCCCCCGATGCATCCGTACCTGGTGTTCAGGAAGGTCACCGTGACGTCCTGTCCGGTCATGACCGCCTGCTGCACCCGGCCCGCCGTGGCGTACCAGTTGCAGGGGATCTCCTCCATGACCGCGTAGGTGCCGACCTTCAGGTCCTCGAAGCAGTACCGGCCGTTCTCGTCCGTGACGCCACTGCCCACCAACACGTTGTCCTGGTAGAGGTAGACCGTTATGCCAGGCACAGCGGGCTCTCCCTCGTCCAGGACACCGTCCCCGTCCAGGTCCTCGTACTTATAGACACATATGTCGCCGCACGGGGCGTTCAGGAAGAACACATCCTCCCGGTCGCCGGAGCGGTCGATGGTCACGTTCCAAGATATCTGCCCGGTGGCGTACCAGCCGTCCTGCATGACCTCGGTGACCACGTATTCTCCGAACTCCAGTCCTGCGAAGCAGAAGTGCCCGCGGCTGTCGGTGGTCATGGTGCCGAAGAGGACCCCGTCCTTCCACAGCTGAATGGTCCAGCCGGCGATGCCGTGCTCGGTGCACTCGTCAAAGCGTCCGTTCTGGTTCTCGTCGAGGTACTTCCAACCGCATATCTTGCCGTACTTGACGTTACCGAAGATCACCAGCTGGTGCTGGTTCTCCACTGACAGCGTCACGCTCACCCGGTCAGGGGTGGACGGGTACCAGCAGCAGCCCATATCGCTGAGGGCCAGGTTCTCCCGGACGATGTACGAACCGAAGCGCAGTAGCTCGAAGCATACCCAACCGGTGGCATTGGTCACGCCGGTCCTGACCACCTTGCAGTCCTGGACCAGCTGGATCACCACCCCCGACAGGCCGGGCTCGTTCTCCTGCCACACGCCGTCACCGTTAAGGTCCTCGAACTTGAAGACGCATATCTTTCCGTAGCGTATGTTCAGGAAATGCTCGCAGACCACATCTCCGGATTCGTTGACGGACACCTGCTTGAGCGTTGGGCCTTCGGTGTACCATTCATCGGTGAGCGTCTCGCCGACGAAGTAAGTACCAAGCACCAGTCCGCTGAAGCATATGCCACCGCACTCACCGGTGGTGCCGTTGGCGATCTCGTTCATCTGCGCGTCGTAAAGGGTGATGAGGATGCCCGGTACCACGGCGTCGCCGTCGTCCAGCAGGCCGTTTCCGTTGACGTCCTCATACTTCCAGACGCAGATCTCGCCGTAGCGTATGTTCAGGAAGGTCACTTGGACGTGGTCCCCGGACCCTTCGATCACCGCGCCCTGGATCAGCAGTCCGTCAGTGTACCATCCCTCCGGCAGGACCTCCTGCACCTTGTAGGCGCCCAGCCTCAGCATGTGGAAGCAGGCGATGCCGTCGCGGTCGGTCTCGTTGGTGGCAATGATGCCGTCGCCAAGCCAGAGGTTGATAATGACCCCGGACGCCGGCCTGTCACCCTCGTCCATCTCACCGTTGCCGTTGACATCCTCGTACTTCTGCACGCAGATGTCGCCGTACTCGGTGTTCAGGAAGGTCACGCACTTGGACTGTCCGGAACCTTCGATGACCTCAACGACCTCGGCCAGGGTGGTGTTGTACCATCCCTCGGGGACCGTCTCCCGCACCGTGTATTCGCCGATCACCAGATCGGTGAAGCAGATCATGCCGTAGCAATCGGTGTATCCGGAGGCGATGACGTCACCGTCGAGCAGCAGCTCGATGAACACGCCGCTTATCGGGGTTTCCTCGCCCTCGTCCCGTATGCCGTTGCCGTTCTCATCCTCTATCTTCTGTACGCATATCTTGGAGTACTTCAGGTTCGAGAACTCCACCCAGACGGTCTCTCCGGACTGCTCCAGTACGGCGAACTGATTGGTCTCGTCGGCGTACCAGCCTTCAGGCACCAGCTCGATCACCACGTAGGAGCCAAGCATCAGGCCGCAGAAGCAGGCGATGCCTTCGCAGTCGGTCACGTTCGTCTCGATGAGCCCGCCGGCCAAGTCCCTCAGTTCGATGGTCACGTTGGACACTGCCGGTTCGTTCTCCTGCCACTCGCCATCGCCGTTCAGGTCCTCGAACTTGAAGACGCAGATCCGACCGTACATCGTGTTGAGGAAGTACGTGCAGTTCTGGTCGCCCGATGCCTCTAGGCCTACCGAGCGGGTGGTGCCGCTGGTGGCGTACCAGCCCTGCGGCACTGTCTCCTCGACCGTGTATACGCCGATGACCAGGTTCGTGAAGCACACCGTTCCGTCGCCGTTGTCGCCGGTAACACCGGTGTCCACGATCTCGCCGGTAACGTTCCTCAGGACGATGGCCACGCCGTCGATCAGGTGGTCCTCGCCCTCATCCCACTCCCCGTCGCCGTCCAGGTCCTCGTACTTGTACACGCAGATGGAGCCGTAGCGGGCGTTGAGGAACTCCACGGACCTGTGATCGCCGCTAGCGGCGAGGGACACACCGACCGAGGTCGGGGAGGTGGCATACCAACCTTCCTGGACCGTCTCGTTCACTGTGTAATCACCGAGCTTCAGTCCGGTGAAGCAGATCATGCCGTAGCAATCGGTGCATCCGGAGGCTACGACCTCCCCGTCAAGCATAAGCTCGATGAACACGCCTTCCACGACCGGCTCGTCATCGTTCACACCGTTGCCGTTCAGGTCCTCGTACTTGAATACGCAGATCTGCCCGTACCTGGTGTTCAGGAAGGTAGCCTCTTGCCCTTCTCCAGACTGGTCGATGGTGACGCTAACCTCGGTCGGGTTGGTGTTATACCATCCTTCAGGAACCGTCTCCCTGACCAGGTATTCGTCCAGGTACAGCCCGGTGAAGCATATCCTTCCATCATCATCGGTCGTTCCGTTGGCGATGACCTTACCGTCGCGCAGCAGCTCGATGAACACGCCAGACACCGCCGGTTCATCTTCGTCCAGGACACCGTTCCCGTTGAGGTCCTCATACTTGTAAACGCATATGCGTCCGAACTCGGTGTTGAGGAACTCCACCTCGATGTACTGCCCGGAGGTTTCCACGGACACCTCGAAGCTGGTGCCGTTGGTGGCGTACCATCCTTCGGGCACGGTCTCGTTGACGACGTAATCACCAAGCACCAGGCCGGTGAAGCAGACCATACCGCACTCGTCCGTGACCGCGCTCTCGATCAGCGTTCCATTGGGGTAGAGCAGCTCGATGGTCACTCCGGCCTTCACCGGTTCGTTGCCATCGCGCAGGCCGTCCCCGTCGAGATCATGGTACTTGAACACACATATCTGGCCCAGGCGAATGTTCACGAAGGTCAGCTCGATGGACTCCCCGGACAGATCGATCACCGCGGACTGCTCCAGCGGTCCCACGGTGTACCACCCTTCGTTCAGGGTCTCCCTGACCATATAGTCGCCCAGTTCCAGACCGGTGAAGCATATCGCTCCGCTCCCGGACTGACCAGTGTATCCAGAGCCTATTACGGTTTGACCGAGTAGCAGCTCGATGAACACCCCGTCCACCAGGACATCCTCGCCCTCGTCCCGTACGCCATTGCCGTTCTCATCCTCGTACTTGAGGACGCAGACCTGCCCGTATCTGGTGTTGAGGAAGACGATGTCATCAACAACGGTACCGGAGGATATCTCCCTCTCCGCGAAGTCCGCGGAGGTGTTGTACCAGCTGCTGTTCTCGCCTTCGTACACCACATAGTCACCGGGCGATAGGTTGGCGAAGCAGAAGCTTCCGTCAGCAGCGGTCCAGGTTTCGGAGTAGAACTCCCCATCCTTCCACAGCTCAATGTGCCATCCTTCCACGCCAACCTCATCTTCGTCCCGTTGGCCGTTTCCATTGAGGTCCTCCACCTTGTAGCCGCAGATGCGGCCCATCTCGGTGTTGAGGAAGGTGAAGCTCTCCCGGTCGCCGGAGGTTATCTCGAATACATGGCTCGCCTCGGTGGTGTTGTACCAGCCATCCTGCATGACCTCCTCGATCCTATACAGTCCAGGCACCAGGCCGGTGAAGCAGGACCTCCCGCTATCGTCGGTACTGTTGGTCGCTACCAGCACCCAGCCTCCGACCATCTGTACAAAGGTCGGAACCTCGTCCGCCATGCGGTAGAGCTTGAACTCCCAATCGGGTATGGCCGGCTCATCGTCCGTCCATTGGCCATCTCCGTTCAGGTCCTCGTACTTGAATACGCAGACCGAGGAGTATATGGTGTTCAGGAACAGGACGTCGCCCACATGCACCCCGGAGTCGATGCGAACGTAGACCTCGGTGGTCGTGGTGGCGTACCAGCCCTCCTGCATGATCTCTATGACATAGTAGTTCCCGGGAACTAGGTCGCCGAAGAAGAAGTATCCCTCATCGTCGGTCCAGTTGGTGGCTACATACACATCGTCCCGCCACAGCTGGATCTCCCAGTTCTCCACCGGCATGTCATCGAGGTCCAGGAAGCCGTCGCCGTCCAGGTCCTGATACTTGTTGCCGCTTATCGAGGAATATTCGGAGTTCAGGAAGAACACCTGTTCGGTCTCCCCTGAAACGTCCAGGACCACCTGGACCTGAGCCGGGGTGGTGTTGAACCAACCATCGGCCACGGTCTCCCTGACGAAGTAGGTGCCCAGGGCCAGCCCGCTGAAGCATATGCCTCCGCAGCCGCACGGGCATTCCCCGGTGGTGCCGTTGGCGATCTCCACCATCTGAGCGTCGTACAGAGTTACCAGCACCCCGCTCAGCGGGGTGGTCTCGTCCTCGTCAAGGACTCCGTCCCCGTCGATGTCCTCGTACTTGAGAACGCATATCTTCCCGTTCTCGATGTTACCGAAGGTCACCGGGACGGACTGGTTGGAGGTGGTTATCTCCACCAGCTTGGACGTCCCTTCCGTGTTGGGATAGGTGCCTAGCGGAGGATACTCCACGACCAGGTAGGTCCCTAGGAACAGACCGTGGAAGCAGACCATTCCGGTCTCATTGGTCACCCCGGTCCTGATCGGTGTTGGTTCGGACGACAGAGCCCGTTCCATGAGCGGCTCGAAAAGCTCCACCGTCACTCCGGGCATGCCCGGCTCGCCCTCATCCCACTCCCCGTCGCCGTCCAGGTCCTCGTACTTGAAGACGCAGATGTCGCCGTAGCGGGTATTGAGGAAGGTGACCGTGCCATCATCTCCGCCCGAGACCTTGCTGATCTCCACTTCCTCAGGGGTCGTGGCGTACCAGTCTTCCTGCATGACCTCCTTCACCACATAGGTCCCTGGGGTTATCATGTCGAAGCAGAAGCGCCCGCACTCGTCGGTGAAGGTCGTTTCCTGATAGACCCCGTCGAACCACAGCTCGACCTCCCAGCCTTGGACGGCCGGATCGCCGTCATCGAGCCGGCTGTCGCCGTTCATGTCCTCGTACTTGTAACCGCATATCTCAGCATACTCGGTGTTGAGGAACATCAGCTCTTCGGACTCACCGGATAGCAGGGTCACCTCTATCTGGCCTGGAGTGGTGTTGTACCAGCCCAGACGACTCTCCTCCACCACCGTGTAGGTTCCAACCTCCAGACCGGTGAAGGAGAAGCGGCCGTTCGCGTCAGTGACGTTGCTGCGTATGGGCGCCTCGTCAGGCTCGATCGCACCTTCGTACAGATAGATGGTCCAGCCCGAGATCCCGAGGTCCTCGCCATCGTCGTAAACGCCGTCGCCCATCAGGTCCTCGTACTTGTAGCCACTGATGGACACCATATTGCTGTTGAGGAAGACCACGTCCTCGTGGTCACCCGATTCGATGTCAAAGGCGTAAGATATTTCATCGGTGCAGTACCAGTTCGATGGCAGAACCTCTGTCACCGTGTAATGCCCAGGCACTATACCGTCGAAGCAGAACCTTCCGCTCTCGTCCGTCCAGGTGGTATCGATGAGCTTATCGCCCTTGAACAGCTGGATCTCCCAGTTATAGATGACCGGGTCGTTTTCGTCCCAGACCCCGTCCCCATCGATGTCCTGAACCTTGTATCCGCATATGGACGAGTACATGGTGTTGAGGAAGAGCAGATCATCGATATCTGAACCGGGATCGACGCGCACGCTAATCGAATCGGAGGTGGTGTTGAACCATCCGTCCTGCATGACCTCCTTGACGGAGTAGTTCCCGATGACGACATCCTTGAACTCGAAGTATCCATCGTCGTCGGTGGTGGTCACCCTCACCGGGGACAGGCCGTCCTCCTCCCATAGCTCGATGCTCCATCCGGCCAGTCCGGTATCTCCATCATCGATGCTGCCGTCCCCATCGATATCATGCACCTTGTAACCGGATAGGTTGCCTACCTGCAAGTTGTAGAAGTCGATGTTCTGCACCTTGGGGGATACCTTGGTGCCGCGATCGAGATCGAAACGGACCCTTTCATTCGCATCGGGATTGTCCATCCATGACTCGGTCACCGCATCGAAGTAAGGCAATTTACCGGGCGCATAGAGATTGAGGTACGGACTGGTGCCTATGACGTCCAGAATGAAACCTTCCTTATGGTCCTCCCAGACGGTGAAATTGCCGCGGGGGAGACCATCGAAGGCGAAATAACCTAGGGCCCAAGGCCCGTTCCCGGTCACCACCGCCGGGGGATTGAAAGGTATGTAGACGTAATCATCGCCGGTTCCCCCCCAGAGGCTCAGCCGGCCTTCGAGGTTCATGACCCATCCATCATAAGGAACGTTGTTGATCAGCTTGCGCCCGGTTATGAGGTTGGTGGGATAGGAGGTGATGGGGATGGGTATGGCCTTGCCGCCCACTCCCGGATACTCAATGGTGAAATGACGTGAGGAACCGCTGGCGTAGGAGGAGCCGAAATGAGGGCTCGCCCCGGTCCATCCTTGGAACTCGTTCCCATCTAGGGCTTGGGGAAGGGCGACCTCCAGGTCATTTCTCCAGATGATCGAAAGGGCCAGGTGGGCCCTGAAGAACAATATGACATGACCATCCGTGAAGTCCTCCCACGGAATGTTCTTGATCGTGAAGTAACGCATATCGTTGGGGGCAGCCTCGCTATCTGGATCGCCGACCTCCCATACGTTCATGTAGTTAACGATCTGCGGATCGCCAAATGCCGCGGTCTCGCCGGCCTCAGGGGTCGGTATGTGCGTGCCCCAGCCGGAGGAAGGGACCTGTACGCCATCCGCCAACATGTCGCCCGTGGAATATTGGAAACCAGAACCTACGGACGTATCGAAACCATCGACGAATATGGCATTGGTGGATCCCTGATAGAAGTTGTACTTGATGCTGAACTCCTCGGCGCCCCAGATCTTGCTGGAGCTGTCCAATCTAAGTTGATAGGAGACGAAGTCCCCTTCCATATAGGCCTTTCCCAGGTCGCTATTGACCCAGGTGCCACTTTCCAGGTCAAAGCCTACGAAGTGTTCAGCCGGATATGATTCCCCGGACCCCGTGTCCGCCGCGAACTGCAGCAGGGTTACGAACCCCGCGCTTATCATCAGAACCGCAATTAAGATTGAAGCTATCTTCTTAATGTCGATACCTTTGTCTTCATCGTTACTGGCACTCATGCCCTGTTCCCCCCCTACTTGACCCAATCCTGACAGATGGTGCCATTTGTGCGGATGTAGTTTTATTAGTAGAGAGTAAATCGTCTGTCGGGCGATCGAGTCGTATGTGAACTACTAGTGGGTGCGTATATAAGCATTATTATCATCGATGATAACACCGTATTGATGATTCAGATCGGACCCGGAAGGCCAGTCCAGCATAGATTAATATTTTTATAACAATTTAACAATATTTGAATTGAGGCGGCCCTGATATCTCCGATGATGAGGACCGATTAACCCATGTTAAATATTATAGGAACATAGTAACTCTTTTAGACCCGAGAAAATTCACGCCTAACGTGCATCGACATCCGCCATCTGAACAAAATATAAATAATCGAATGGAGTGCACTGGTTCAGAATGGTTTGACGGCCATCGCGGCGGGGATACGCCTGGTCTCGTCCGATCCCAGAAGCTAAGCCCGCCCGCGTTCACTGTGGTACTGTGGTGCGCGAGCCCACGGGAAGCTCCGAACGCTGTCAGCCATTCTATTACTTTCTTCTCTTCTTGCTCGGCCTGGAAGCTTCATTCGAACCATAGAATTATTATTCATCAAGAACCTAATGCTTGATTGGGCCGAAGGTGTTATAGCTGGATTCGAACCAGGTGTTTCTGATCATACTCCTCATCGTGCTTGGAGCGGTCATCTATTTCGAACTACGCTTCATGCGGTCGCGCAACAAGGACTACGTAAAACAGGTGCTGGAGAAGGACGAGGTCCACAACGCCATAACCACCACCCAGGCCATCGCCTCCTCCCTTAGGCAAAGGGGGAGGGACACCAAGGAGGCCGAGAACATCCTATCCTTGGCCGAGAGCGCCTATATCCGGAAGGACCTCTCCGCCGCGAAGGGATTGGCGATGAAGGCCCGGGACATCTTGGTCAGCTTGCCGGTAGTGGCCATCGCGCCGATAGCCCAGGAAGCCCCGGTGGAACAGCCAGATCCGGAGAGGAAGACCGTCCAGGAGGTCAAGAAACTTGAACCGCATATGCTGGAATCCCGCTTCATCATCAACTCCTGTCGCGACCGGTTACGGTCGTGTTCCGAATCCGGGATGGACGTGAAGGAGGCCGAGGGTCATCTGACCATGGCCGAGCGGTCCTTCGAGGAAAAGAAGTACGACGAGGCACTGAAGGAGGGGATGAAGGCACGCCGCCTATTGTGTGAAAGCTCCTCAGACACCGCCGAGCCTGTTAAGGACGCGGTCATCGTCAAGATCCCCAAGCCGGAGACGAAGTGCGAAAAATGCTCGGCCACGGTCAATTCCGACGACCTGTTCTGTCGTAAGTGCGGCGCGCCGATCATTATGAAACGAAGCTGCGCCCACTGCCAGGCCGAGATGGGAGACGGGGACGTCTTCTGCCCGAAATGCGGTCGCAGGGCCTGAAGGCCACAGGCTGTAACATTAATACATCAAGACCAATTATCCTGCGAATCAAATGATCCTGGTTAAATTGGGTGGAAGCGTCATAACCGACAAGGGCCGGTACCGCACCTTCGACCCGGAGACGACCGATCGCCTGGCGGAGGAGATCGCCAGGACCGGGCAGGACGTCATGGTGGTTCACGGCGCCGGGTCCTTCGGACACATGTTGGCCAAGGAGCACCGGCTACACCTCGGCCTCACCGAGGATTCTCAACTGCTCGGCGCGTCCCAGGTGATGACCGACGTGCGGGAGCTGGACCTGGAGGTGTGTCGCCGAATGTCCGCCAAAGGCCTGCCGGTCGTTCCGTTGCCGCCGGCCTCCTGCGCGGTCTTGAGGGACGGCGCGTTGCATCATCTGGACCTGGACAAGTTCAGGGAATACCACAAATTGGGCTTGGTCCCGGTGACCTTTGGGGACGTGGTCAGGGACGAGCTGCGCGGCCTGGGCATCTGCTCCGGCGATCAGCTCATGGCCGCCCTGGCTGGTGAGTTCAGGCCTGAAAAGGTGATCTTCGTGACCGACGTGGACGGTGTTTTCACCGCCGACCCCACCCAAGATCCCAAGGCGAAACTGATCGAGACGGTCGATGAGGAGGTGCTTGACGCCCTTCCCCGCACCGAGCGGAACGTGGACGTCACCGGCAGCATCTTCGCCAAAATACGTTACATGATAGACATGGCTGCGCTCACGGACGAATGCCTTGTCCTCAACGGAAAGGTCCCGGGAAGGCTGGAGGCGGCCATTCGCGGTGAGGACGTCATCGCCTCCAAGGTGATCTCATGAAGAACATCCAGAGACGCAAATCGGACCATATCGAAGTGACGCTCAAAGAGAAGGTAGTGCCCGATTACGATTACTGGTCTGATGTGCGACTCGTGCACCGGGCGTTACCGGAGCTGGACCTGGACGACATCGATACCTCCGTCACGCTTTTCGGTAAGAGGCTGGAAATGCCCCTGGTGATAACGGCCATAACCGGCGGGTTCCCTCTGGCCAAGAAGATCAATCATAACCTGGCGGAGGCCTGCGCCAAGGCTGGCGTGGGATTAGGCGTCGGAAGTCAACGACCGGCCATAGAGAACGGGGACGACGGGACCTATTCGGTGGTTAAGGACTACGATGTGCCGTTGGTCATCGGGAACGTGGGAGCCCCTCAGCTGGTCAAGCAGAAAGGTAAGAGCGCTTTCACCGTGGATGACGTGCTCCGTGCGCAGGAGGTCGTGGGCGCGGACATCATGGCCGTTCATCTGAACTTCCTGCAAGAGGTGGTGCAGCCTAAAGGGGACGTGAACGCCAAGGGATGCCTGGACGGGATTCGGGCCATAGCCCGGGAGGGGCCGACCATGGTCAAGGAGACCGGGGCCGGGATATCCAGGGAAACGGCGCTCCTGCTGAAGGGCACTGGAATTCGGGGCATGGACGTCTCCGGGGTCGGAGGCACCAGCTTCGCCGCAGTGGAGATGCATCGGGCAATAGCCCAGGAGAACCTATTGGCGTCCGCCCTGGGACGGACGTTCTTCGACTGGGGCATTCCCGCCCCGGCAGCGGTACTGGAAGCGGACGTCGGGCTGGAGATCATCGCCAGCGGCGGTATCGACGACGGCCTGAGAATGGCCAAGGGACTGGCGATCGGAGCTAATGCCGCAGGGTGCGCCCGGGCGGTCCTGGCAGAGGCCATGGAATCCAGCCAGGCGGTGCTTGATAAGATCAATATTATGAAGGCCGAGCTCAAGGCGGCCATGTTCCTGACCGGCTGCGGCAGCGTGGACGAGCTGCGCCAGCGGCGGGTCATCGTAAGCGGGCGGACTGCCGACTGGCTCACCGCCTCGGAGGACTGATACATATGGACCATCAACAGAGGACCAACGATATCATCAAGGAGGTGGACCGCTCCCTGATGAGATACGTGGAACGCGGCAAGCACGAGAAGCTGATCAAGGCCATGCGCCACTACCCGGAAGCGGGCGGAAAGCGTATGAGACCGGTCATGGCCATCCTCGCCGCGGAAGCGGTCGGAAAGCGCGGCAAGGAGGCGCTCCCGTTCGGATGCGCCCTGGAGATAATTCACAACTTCACGCTGGTCCACGATGATGTGATCGATAAGGACCCCGTGCGGCGTGGTCGGCCGGCGGTGCACATCGCCTTCGACGAGCCTACGGCGATCATTGCCGGTGACGCACTATTCGCCATCGCCTTCGATGTTCTGGCGACTACCGATATAGATGGGGAGAGGCTGCGCAGATTGCTGCACACGGTCTCCGATACCGTGTTCTTGGTCGCCGAGGGACAGCAGATCGACGTGGACAACGAGGACCGCCCGACCGTGTCCAGGGAGGAGTACCTGGACATGGTGGAGAAGAAGACGGCCGTGCTGTTCGCCTGCGCCGCGGAGGGCGGAGCGATAATCGGTCACGGCTCGGAGAAGCAGATCACCGACATGAAGGAGTACGCCAGACTGCTGGGGATAGGCTTCCAGATCTGGGACGATGTCCTCGGCATCAAAGGGGATGCCAAGAAGGTCGGCAAGCCCGTGGGTTCCGATATCCGCAACGGAAAACGTACGCTTATCGTGGTGGACGCCCTGGAGCGCCTGGAGAAGGACAAGCGCCGGCACGTGCTGACGGACGCCTTGGGAAACGCCAAGGCCAGCGACGAGCAGGTCAAGGCCGCCGTACAGCTCCTTGACGACATCGGCTCCATAGAGCACGCCCGCCAGTTCGCCCTGGATTACGCGAAGCGCGCCAAGGACCTGCTATCCTGCCTTAAGGATTCGGAGGAGAAGGAGATGCTGCGGGAGATGGTGGACTACGCCGTGGGCCGGGAGCTCTGAGGTTCCGCCTCTATCCCTTTATCGGTCAGATAGAAGACCCCGAAGCGGCCCTCGGCCAGGTTGCGGTGCTTCATGATCACCGCCCGGCGCTTGCCGGGGCCTAGCTTCTCGATCCTTATTATCGTCTTGGCGTTGTGATGAAGGACGTTCCCGCCCAACGCCTCGAACATCCCGGTCTCCACATCGGTGTACACCTGGGAGGTCGCCACCACCGGAAGGTTCAGCTTCCTGGCGGCCGTCAATAGCTTGGCGCTCTGCCCGGCCAGCACGCGGCGTTCCGCTCGTTCGTCATCCTTGCTCGCCAACCGGTAGAACATGGTCATGGAGTCCACCACGATGAGCCCAACGTCCGGGTTCCCCTCGGCCAGCTTGATCGCCTTGCCGATCATACGGTCCTGGTCGTCCAGGCTGTGCACCTCGCTGATCAGGACCTCCTTGAGAACCCGCTCCTGGTCGTCCCCGGCGATATCGCGCAGCCTCAGCAGCGATATGCCTTCCGAGTCCACGTAGATCGTCTTACGCCCTTCCTGCGCCAGATTCTTCGCTAGCGTCAGGCACAGATTGGTCTTGCCGGTCCCGGCCTCCCCGTAGATCAGGGTCAGGCATCCGCTCTCGATGCCGCCGGACAGCATTTCGTCCAGGGGCGGACATTGGAAGGGGACCAGCCTGAGCTCCTCCACGTTCACTTCCTCTCCTGGTCCTTGATGTCCTTGACCTGCTCCAACGTGTAGGACCCGGGCTGCGTGTCCCGTCCGCGCTTGGCGAAATAGTATGGAATGATGGCCAACCCGCCCAGAACGGCCGCCAGCACCAGCACGAGGAAGGCCGCGGCCACCAGCACGATGATGGCCGCCAACACCCAGTCCAGGTACCAGACGGCCAGAAAGGCTACGCCTATCATGGCTATCACCAGCAGCGCCACGATGGTGGCGTCAGAGGCCTTGGACGTACCTTCACCCTCGGTTGGGCAGGAACGGAACTATGGAGTTGGCCAGCTTGGACATGGTCATGGACTGCAACACAATGCGCCCCGGCCCGGTCATGGTGGTCACGAACAGACCTTCGCCGCCGAACAGCGCGGTCTTAATGCCTAGGCTCTGGATGTCGTAGGAGACGCTAGCTTCCCAGGCCGCGACGTTGGCCGTGGATACCTTCATGACCTGTCCAGGCAGGAGGTTGTACTCGATGAAGTCGCCGGAGCCGGAGATGAACACCGTGCCTTCGCCCTGCACCTTCTGCAGGACCAGGCCCTCGCCGCCGAACAGCGCCGCCCCGAACTTCCTCTGGAAGGCGATGTCCAGGTTCACCTGGGCCTCTGCCGCCAGGAACGCCGTCTTCTGCAGCAGCCACTGCCTTCCTCCCCGGAGGTCGATGGCCATGCACTTACCCGGGACGCTGCCGCCGAAGCCCACCAGACCAGGTCCGCCCTCGGCGTAGAAGTTGGTCACGAAGAAGGATTCCCCGGACACCGCTCTCTTCAATCCGCCCATTAACCCCCCGGCGGCCTTGGTCTCCAGGCGGACGTTGCCGCTCATGTAGATCATGCTTCCCGCCTCGGAGTATATCATCTCTCCGGGCATGAACTCGACGTTGACGAACTGCAGGTTGTCCCCAGTGATGGTGTACTTCACTATCTCACCTAGAACGGTTACGGACTTGTTGATATTTCCACTTATTCGGTATACGAATTACGTAGGCTCATCGTAACG
>DAONGL010000013.1:17945-35465 GCA_035404085.1 Methanomassiliicoccales archaeon
TGACCCCAAGGCAATCACAGCACCGGGCGATCATCGAGACGGTGAAGATGATGCCTCGGAACATTGCAACGGTAGACCTGCTGTCCAGGGACAGCATGTGCCCTCTCGGCCCTCGCCCTCCATGCCTTGATGGGAGAAGATGTCACCTGCAGGCTGATGGAAAGATCACAAAATGCGCCAAGGAGATATTGGCCCGGCCGATGCACGCGCAGGAGGCCGTCGCCCTGTGCCTGAGGCGGGGAGCCTGTCCCTACATATCGGCCAAGATGGCCTCGAGCGGAGCGGAACTGGTGGTCGGCGACGTGTCCAGGGTGTTCGGTAACCTGCCTGACGTCATTCGCTTCCGTTCGTCGTCCAGGAAGCAGCATCTGGTGACGGACGAGGCGCACAACCTGCCGGTCAGGATAATGGACGCCTTCAGCCAGGACCTGGTCCTGGACCCCGCTGCGGAGGATCCTCTGCGAGCGGTTTGGAAGGAGATGCTGTCCCGGGGCCACCGCCTCATTCCTCTGGGCGAGCTGCGCTCCCTGCTGGACCGTTTCGGATTACCGGAGCCGGAGGAGCTGGAGGACTCGGACCCCATGGTCGGGGATTGGATGCGATTGGGAGATTCGGCGGTGCGAGTGGCCTACCCCATCGAGAACAGGATATCGCTGCGCTTTCTCGAACCGGACCTGGTAGTGAGGAACGTGGTCCAGGAATGTCAAGGGGCCATATTCATGAGCGGCACGCTCCACCCGCCGGAGGTGTTCGCCGCCCGGATGGGTTTGGCGGAGGCGATGTGCCGTTCCTATCCCTCTCCGTTCGACCCGGCGCGCAGGCTAGCTCTGGCGATACCGGATGTCGGCACTCGCTTCCGCGATCGCTGCCACCAGACCACCATGGACATGGCTTTGCGCATCGGCGAGCTGGCGGAACAGGTACCGGGTAACGTGATGGTGTTCCTTCCTTCGTACGTTTACATGAGCGCCGTCCACCGCACGTTGCGGCGGCTCGGTCAGCGCAAGATGCTGCTGTCCGAAAGTCCCCTGATGAGCAAAGCGGACCGGGACGGCCTGGCCGACCTGTTAGGCGGCGAACGGGAGGTGCTCATGCTCTGCAATATCCGCGGCTCCTTCTCGGAAGGGGTGGACCTTCCCGCTGGATGCCTCTCGGCGGTGATGGTCGCCGGCCTGCCGTTGACCCCGCCGAGCCTGGAGCGAAAGGAGATGCTGTTCCGCGCGTCCAGCAAGATCGGTGATGGGCACGATCTGGAAACGTACGAGGCGTTGAGCCGGGTGCTGCAGGCCTGCGGCCGTGCGATACGAAGGGAGGAGGACCGGGCGGCGGTGGTGCTGCTCGACCCTAGATATCTGGAGAGGAAGGTGCTGAAAATGATCCCTCCAGACCTGAGCTTCACCGAGGGCGATCCCGTCGAGCTCCTGAGCGAGTTCTTCGGAACCTCCTCGGAAAGCATTTGGAAGCTCCAGGGGGAGGGTGAAAGGATAATAACCGGGCACTGACTTCCCTTAGTCGTGAAGGTCATCAGGAGAGGGGCGGAGGCGGAGATCCGCCGGGACGAGTTCATGGGACGACAGGTGCTGGTAAAGAGCAGAGTTCCTAAGTCCTACCGCCATCCCGCCCTGGACCAGTCCCTCCGGTCACATCGCACCCGGGTGGAGGCGAGATTGCTCCAGGAGGCCCGGTCCTGCGGAGTTCCCACGCCGATCGTCTACGACATCGACATGGAGAGAGCGGAGATCTGGATGCAGGAGATCGTCGGACCGAGGGCCAAGGACGCCCTGCTGAACGCCAGCGCGGAGGAGGTGCGAGCCATATCCCAGGAGATCGGGCGGATGGTCGCCAGGCTCCATTCCCATGGCATGACCCACGGCGACCTGACGACGTCCAACATGATACTTCAGGACGGACGGGTCTTCTTCATAGACCTTTCACTAGGAAGTAAGGCCGCCAGCCTGGAGGAGATGGGAGTGGACCTGCATCTGCTCAAGGAGGCGTTCCAATCGGCCCATTCCGACATGATGTACGCTTACGAAATCATCGTTGAAACGTACGTGCGTGAGCACGCCGGCGGAAGAGATGTCCTGGCCAAGGTCAAGGACATCGAGGAGAGGGGGCGGTACGCTTGAAGCTGGGACTTGTCACCTCCAACAAGCACAAGTTGGAGGAGTACCGTCACGGCCTGGAGCGACTGGGTGTGAACATCGAGCTCCTCCAGGCCGACTGCGAGGAGATCCAGACCGACACCCTCCAGAACGTGGTCCGCTCATGCATCGCCCAGCTCAAGAGCGAGGGATACCGGAACTTCATGCTGGATGACTCCGGTCTGTTCGTGCCGTCCCTGAACGGGTTTCCGGGCGTGTACTCGGCCTACGTCATGGACACCATCGGATGCCAAGGCATGCTGCGCCTGATCGACGGGCTGGACCGTAAGGCCCGCTTCGAGTGTTGCATTGGCGTGTGCTCGGACGAGCTTGGCGAGTTCTCGGTGACCGGTGTATCGCCGGGACGCATAATTTACGAGGAACGGGGGAGCGGCGGCTTCGGCTACGACCCCATATTCGTACCGGAGGGCGGGGAACTTTCGTTCGCCCAGATGGACCTGGCGTCGAAGAACCAGCTGTCTCACCGGGGCAAGGCCATGGTTCTACTGGCCTCAGAGATCAAGAGAAGGATGGGAAAAATAAAATGAAGATCAGAGGAAGTAATATCGTGGTCACAGGCTGCGCCGGGTTCATCGGAAGCCATCTGACGGACGCGCTGCTGGCCATGGGCAACCACGTGGTAGGCGTGGACAACTTCAGCGCCGGTCGCCGGGAGTTCATGGAGAACGCCGAGGGATATACGGACTTCCGGTTCGTGCAGGCCGACCTGCTGAAAGATGACCTGAGACCGATATTCAAGGGAGCCGACGCGGTCATGCACCTGGCCGCCAATCCGGACGTTCGTTCCGGCGCCAAGGACACGCTCTCGCTATACCAGCAGAACATCGAGGTCACCTATCGAGTGCTGGAGGCCATGAAGGACACAGGGGTCAAGGACATCCTGTTCCCGTCAACGTCCACCGTGTACGGCGAACCGACAGTTATCCCGACCCCGGAGAACTATGGTCCGCTGGTGCCCATCTCCGTTTACGGCGCTACGAAGTTGGCCTGCGAGGCGCTGATCAGCTCCTACGCCTACTCTTTCGACATGAACGGAGTGATATTCAGGTTCGCCAACGTGGTGGGGACGCGAAGCACGCATAACGTCCTTCATGACTTCACCAACAAGCTCAAGGCCGACCCCGGCCGGCTGGAGATACTGGGCTCCGAACCAGGTACCACCAAGTCGTACGTGCACGTGGAGGACTGCGTGCGCGGTATGATCATCGGCGCGGAGTACGCTCGGAACAAGATCGAGATGTTCAATCTGGGTTCGAACGACCGGATGTCGGTCAAGGACATCGCGGACACCGTCACCGAGGTCATGGGTCTGCGCGGCGTACGTTACGAATGGACCGGCGGCGTGCAGGGCGGGCGGGGCTGGATCGGGGACGTGAAGAACATGCTGCTATCCTCGGACAAGCTTCGATCGTACAGCTGGGAGCCGACCATGAACAGCTCCCAGGCCATCAAGAGGGCGGTGCGGGAGATAGTCGGCCGCGGCGCCTAGAACAGGGTGTCCACGGTCTCCCCGGTCACATCTATCAGTTTGATCCAGTCGCCGTCATCGGAGCTCCAGTTCACCCCACCGGCACCTCCGGCAGGTGACGACGCTGCCGGATAGCCGCCGACGTATGGTAGCCCATTGGTATCGACGATCATCCAATAGCCCAGATCGTCCACCGTGTAGTGCACCGGCACCGGATTACCGTAATAGGCCTGGATGGTTTCGATGACCTCACCGATGACCGAGTCGTTGCCGACGTAAACGGAGGGGAAGGCGTGCCCGGCGATGAGGTTCACCCGGCAGTTGCCGCCTAGAACGGTGATCAGAGATGCCATCAGCAGGGAGTGGTCCTCGCAGTCGCCGGAACCTAGGGCGATCGTTTCGGCGGGAGACTGCCAGTGGTTGTCCTCGTCCTCGGCATAATCGATACTCTGGCTTATGAGCTCGTAAGCCTCGATCACCTGCAAAAGGCTGTAGTTGCCGGGGACCGCGGAACGAACATCGCTAGCCATCGACGATACCACTTCCAGATCGATCAATCCGTTCACCTTATTGTAGTATTGAACAGGGTTCCGCTCCACTTTCCACTCGCGCAGCGATCCCTCCTCCACCACATTGAGATCGATGGTGCTGATGAGCATCTCGCCCTGGTCGTCCCACAGCATACCGTTGGGAGAGGACGTCCAAACCTCGGCCCATACCTCCAGAGTGGCTGGTCCGGGTTCGCCCGGTCCGGCGAAATAAAGCTCACCCAGACCTTTCACCTCACCGGAGGATATCAGGCGGGAGCAGTTGACCTGAAAGGTCTCATTGCCACCCTCCCAAAAGACATAGTAGTGGTGAACGTAAACTTCGTTGCTCCCTTCGTTCTCCATGAAAAGTTCCAGCACCCCTCCGAAATCAGCGTAGACCAGAAGACCGTAGCTGACCGACGGCTGAACGTGCATGGGATAGTTCGATCCGCTCAGTGGACCTGGATACTCATCGTTCCGCACTACGTCGCTGACGAACGGAGCCTGGAGATCGTCCTCCTGGAAACCGGAGGGGTCCTGGACGAAGCCTCCTAACAGATAGTACAACAGGAGCATGGCGACCACCGCTCCCACGATTACCATCGCCACCCAGGCCTTTTTCATGAGAGGTGCTTGAGATTGTTGATTATATATTCCTTGCCAGGTAAGCAACTATTTATTACCGGACGTTCAATTCCGCCGCCGAGGGGCCGTGGGGTAGCTTGGTCCATCCTTCGGGCTTTGGGAGCCTGAGACTCCGATTCAAATTCGGACGGCCTCACTTTTTCTCCATTAACGAGCGGAGCATGCGCTGTGCTATATCGAGGCCATCCTGGCCTTGAACGGGTCGACGAACCTATTATTATCCGTTCCAACCCTCCATATCCTGTGACCGAGGACCTGGTAGGAAAGCCATTTCACGACTGGACCATGAGGAACGAGCTGGACCAGGACGTCAAGCTGAGCGACCGCTGGGCCAACCGCACCGTTCTGCTGCTGGTGTTCTCCTCGGCCTTCGGGGTGGTGTGCAACCTGGAGATGTTGACCTTCACCGCCATGAAGAAGGCGTTCGATGAGGCGAACTGTGAGATATTCGGCGTCAGCAACGACAGCCAACGGTCACTGGGCGCTTACAGCGAGAACCTGAACATCGGCTTCCACCTGCTGAGCGACGAGGGAGCCAGGATGTCCAGGAGCCTGAAGGCCATGGAGGCGGATGACGGACCGTGGCCGGGGTTCCCGAAGCGTTCCGAGTTCATGATCGACCGCAAGGGGATAATTCGCTACGCGCACATCCCCCCGGACTCCAACTGGGAGCCGGACTACGACGCGATACTACTGGAAGCGAGGAAGATCGCCGAGGAGTATCGCCAAGAGGACCAGGGGAGATAGTCATGGACCTCGATAGGATGCCCAAGGTCGGTCAGAAGGCGCCTGATTTCCTACTGCCGGACGATGCCGGGAACATGCTGCGCCTTAGCGAGCTGAGCCGAAAAGGGGTCGTTCTCCTGCTGTTCTACCCGGCCGATTTCGGAATGATATGCAGCATACAGATGGGTGAGCTGCGGGACGCTCACCAGGAGTTCGTCTCCGCGGGCGTGATCGTTCTGCCGCTAGGCACCAACAGCGTCCGGTCGCACGCGGCCTGGAAGGAGTCGATGCGCTTACCGTTCCCGTTGCTGGCAGATGAGGACGGAACCGTCACCAGGGAATGGCACATGTCCTGTGACGATGACGCCTGGCTTAAGAACCGGTCCTGTCGGGGGGCGTTCATAATCGACCGGGAGATGATGGTCCGCTACCGTTGGATACCGCCTAACCCGCACGTCGGTCCCGATGTGCCTTCCCTTCTACAAGAGGCGTCGGCTATCGCGAAGCGATGAGGCGGCCGATACGCAGCTGCCCTGAATCACGTTCGAAATCGACCTGAAGGTCCTGTGGAACGAGCGGATAGGAGTGCATCGGCGAATCCAGCACCAGCGTCTCATACTCCCCTCCCTCCCCGGAGACGTTCATGCCCCTTGCCTTGGCCAACGAGGAGAGCTGATCGACCGTGCCGCGGTCCAGCATCCTGCCCAACCATCCCGGGCCCAGACCGTCCGAGTACACCCCGACCATCATCACCCTCATCCCGGCCTGCAGCATGTCGTTAAGGATCGTGAGCTGGTCGATGCGCCACAGCGGCGAGAACACCTTGAGCCCGAGCTTGTGACAGACGCCGTTGATCCGGTCCCATTGGTAATCGGAGGCGATGGCCCCGGTGATGACGCCTTCCACGTCCAGACCCGACAGCGCGGTCTCCAGGGCCGCCAGGTCGGCCCCCTCCTCGCCGCTGGAGGGGACGGCGATAAGGTCCTTGCCCATGGCCTTGGCCATCTCCGGCAGATGCTCCAGGTTCAAAGTATGGAACACCCAGGAGTGCGGGTCCTCCGGAACCACGGTGACCAGACAGACCACCTCGTGCCCAGCCTGTTCCATCAGATGGGCGGCGTACGTGGAATCCTTTCCACCGGAGAAGAGACAGGCCAAGCGCATGAACCGTGAATCGCCTCGGCAGATTTAACCCATGCGGGGCAAGGATTGAAATTGATTTCCGAACATAACCTCTGCGGTACGAGAATGGCTTTACACTGTCCGCGCTGCAACAAGAACATCGACAAGGCCAAGGTCGATGAGATCGACGCCCGGCTAATGAGCACCTATAACAACGACGCTCTTAGGCGAGGGTTGTGCCCGGTATGCATGACGCCCTTGATAGATACGGAGAAGAAGGTGAGCCATTGAGGATGGACGAGATGAGCTCCGCCTCGTTCGCCGAAGAGGTGAAGAGGGACCCCATAGTCTTCCTACCCATGGGCGCCATGGAAGCCCATGGTCCGCATCTGCCCCTGGGCACGGACACCTTCCAGCCGGAGTTCGTGGTCAAGGCCGTTAGCGACAACGTGAACGGTATCGTGGCCCCCACCATCAACTACGGTCAACACTCCTCCACCAGGAACTTTCCCGGAACGATCGACATCAGCTTTGATACGATTCGTGCCTTGGTCATGGACATCCTGGACGCCTTCCAGCGCAATGGCATCAAGAAGGTGGTCATAGTCTCCGGTCACCTGGGTTCCGTGCACCGCTCGGCCATAAAGCTGGCCTGCGAGAGAGCGGCCCGCCAGGGGCTGAAGGTCATGTTCCTCAGCGATTATGAGCTGGCGTATCTTAAGAAACCGGACGTCTGCGAGGGGCAGCCTGACGGTCACGGGGGCATAATAGAGACGTCCAGGATCATCGACATCCGACCGGACCTTGTGAAAGAGGAACGAACCGCCGGGGAGTTCGTGGATACTCATTTCATGGTGCGCGCGGATGCCGAGTGCTGCCTGCCGCAGGGCTTCGGCGGGGATGCCAGGAGGGCGAACAAGGAGAAGGGCAGGTTCGTCAACCAGTTCGTGATCGAGGCGCTGACGGACCTGGTACGCCAGAACTTTGAGGGTTAGCATGAGCGAAAAGAAGAGGCTGGCAGCGGAGAAGGCCGTGGAGCTGGTGCAGGACGGCATGAAGGTAGGACTGGGAACGGGAAGCACCGCTTACTTCGCCATCGAGGCGATCGGGCGCCTGGTGAAGGATGGCTATAAGATATTGGCCGTACCGACATCCTTGGCCAGCGAGAAACAGGCCCGGGAATTGGGGATTCCTTTGGCGACCTTGGAAGAGGCCGGGACCTTGGACATCACCATAGACGGGGCGGACGAGGTGGACGGAAACCTCGATCTGATCAAGGGAATGGGCGGTGCCCTGCTCCGGGAAAAGATCGTGGCGTACTCCACTCGCGTTCAGGTCATCGTGGTCGACGATTCGAAGATCGTCTCCAAGCTTGGGACCAAGTTCCCCCTGCCAGTGGAGGTGGTTCCTTTCGCCCACGCCCGGACCAAGACCTACCTGGAGGAGCTGGGATGCCGGGCCGAGCTGCGAGGCGGCGGAACACCGTTCATCACCGACAATGGCAACCACATCTACCATCTGCATTTCGAGAGAGGGATCAAAGACCCTTACGAACTTCAGAATAAGCTAAAAGAGATTCCGGGAGTGGTGGAGACCGGCCTGTTCCTGAACATGGCCAAAAAGGTGATCGTGGCTTCCGACCCCGGGATATGGGTGATGGAAAGGGTTTGATCAGGGGTTCAGGGAGAGCGCCTTGAGCTGATCGATGTTCTTCTCGATCGACTCCATCCGCTTACGCTCTTCCTTGTCCAAGGTCTCTATGATCTTGTCGAAGGGAATTGCCAGTTTGTAGGAGTGCACCGGCCGGCCCTTGCCCTCCTTCTTGATGTCCCTCTTGATGACCCACTTGCGGCGGCGAAGCTCCTGCATGGCGATGGAAACTTCGGGTTGACGTAGTGCGGTCATGATCTCAATTTCGACAGATGTCGTTTCCTCTTTCTTGCGTAGGAAAGCCAAGGTCTTCGCTACGTTCTTGGGCATTCCGGTGTTTACCAGCAGTTCGACGAGAGATTCGTCCTTCTTGTTGAAGCCTTTGTCGGCCATTATGCATCACCCTTTTTTCTAATTTATAGATACGTATCAATTATTATTTGATTGATATATATGCCTTTCTATTCACATAATATTTTATTATGCTGAACATACCACTGGCTCACACTTTTTAAGGTCTGTTAAACTTTAATGGCCATCAGCAAATATTATGTTCGGGAATCCCCCGAGAAATGCAGCCCTATTATAAGCTTTCGATTATTATTTTACGATTGATAAGGTGTAGCACAGTTAATTCGGGGCTCTCGATCATAACTGTCCTGTGATCAAATTATGGATACGAATGTTGATTGATTTGATCATTTAACTTGAAAATTAATTGTTCACCGACGATCTGTTATAGCAATCGACGAACTGGCATGCTAACCGATATGCGAACGGTTGAGTTAGCTAACCCAGTATGCTGGGGTGGGGTTTTTTCCCATGCTAAGGGTTTAAATAGAGATTGAGTATTAGGGCTTTTTTGCTCCAATGGGATGAATGTTATGAAGATGCCTAGGTCTATCAAGACTTACTGTCCATCCTGCAAGACTCACACCGATCACGAGGTCGAGAGAGTTAAGAAGAAGAAGGCCAGCGAGATGAAGTGGGGTCAGAGAAGGTTCCGCCGGGCTACCGCCGGTTACGGTGGTTTCCCCAGGCCAAAGCCTGAGGGACGCGAGAAGCCTACCAAGAGGATCGCTCTCAGATACCGCTGCAAGAAGTGCAAGAAGGCCCACCAGAAGACATGCTTCCGGGCCAAGAAGTTCGAGCTGACGGAGTGATTTGAATGGCCACCACCGGTAAGTTCATAAAAGTAAAATGTCAGGATTGCGGAAACGAGCAGATCACCTACAAGAAGCCGGCCATGAACGTGGCCTGCGCGGTGTGCGGCTCTACCTTGGTCAAGTCCCGCGGAGGCGAGGGCGAGGTCAGGGGAGAGCTGCTTGAGGTGGTCGACTAATGTCAAGGGTCGGCGAGTTCCCCGAGGAAGGGGAGCTCGTGGTCTGCACTGTGCAGAGCGTCAAGAACTTCGGAGCGTTCGTAACGCTCGATGAGTATGGCGACAAGGAAGGCTTCATCCACGTACGCGATGTGGCCACTGGATGGGTAAAGTACATCCGTGACTACGTGAGGGAGGGCCAGAAGGTCGTCACAAAGGTTCTGGGTGTGGACTCGACCAAGGGACATATCGATCTTTCTTTAAAATCAGTTAACGAGCATCAGCGCCGGGAGAAGGTCCAGCAGTGGAAGAACGAGACCAAGGCCGAAAAGCTTCTGGAGATCGTGGCCACCCGCCTGGAAAAGACCCCCGATGAATGCTGGGAAGAGTTCGGATATCAGTTGGTGGACGCATTCGGCACTCTATATGGAGCGTTCGAGAGCTGCGCCATCGACGAGGCCGTCCTGGAAGAGGCGGAGATCTCCGGAGACTGGAAGGATGCGTTCGTCGAGGTGGCCAAGGAGAACGTCACCCCACCCTTCGTTCAGATAGCCGGGATATTGGAGCTCCGCTCCCCCGCTCCGGACGGAGTGGACCGCATCAAGGCCGCCCTCAAGAAAGGTCTGGAAGCATCCACCGAGGAGATGCATATCCAGTACATCGGCGCTCCCCGTTACCGATTGGTGATGAGCGCCCCTGATTACAAGACCGCGGAAGAGGCCTTGAAGGAAGTTACCAATCTGGTAGTTGCCGAGATCAAGGACAACGGTGGGGATGGAACGTTCCACCGTGACGCCAAGTGATAGTACGGCAAAGTGATTTATCGAGGTCTAGGCTTATACTGGTCCGCAGGCGATAGGACTATGAAGACCACCCTGAGGATATGTGAAAGGTGCCGGGAGTATACTCTCAAGGATACCTGCCCCAGATGCGGTTCCCAGACCTCCACGCCCATACCGCCGAGGTTCTCTCCGGACGATCGATACGGAGAATATCGCCGGAGGGCGCGCCAGGAGAACAAGTGATTCACATGGATAGCGTCATAACCATCATGCATGAGAGGCCCGAGCTGCGCTCCCCAATTCTCATCGAGGGACTGCCAGGGGTCGGCAACGTCGGTAAGCTGGCGGCGGAGCACCTGGTGGAACAGGTCAAGGCCATCAAGTTCGCCGATATCTATTCGAAGCATTTCCCGCCGCAGGTCCTACTGGACGAAGATGGCGTGATCCGCCTGGTCAACAACGAACTGCACTATTACCGTGGCGAGGGCGAACGGCCGGACATCGTGATCATGACCGGGGACTACCAGGGCATGACGCCCGACGGTCAGTACGAACTATCATACCACGCCATCCAGCTCTGCAAGGACCTGGGCATAAGTCGCATCTACACCTTGGGCGGCTACGGGGTCGGCAAGATCGTTGACAAGCCCCGGGTGCTGGGGGCGGTCACGGACATCTCTCTGTGCGAGGAGATGACCGAGCATGGCGTCATATTCTCCAAGGGGGAACCGGGAAGCGGCATCGTCGGCGCTTCCGGGCTGATGCTCGGGCTGGGCAAGATAGAGGGGATCCCGGCGGTCTGCCTCATGGGTGAGACGTCCGGTTACTTCGTCGACCCCAAGGGAGCCGAGGCGGTGCTGAGGGTGCTCATGTCCCTTATGCACATCGAGCTGGACCTCACCGCCCTGACCGACAAGGCCGAACAGATCGACCTCATCGCCAACAAATTGAAAGAAGCCGAGACCCCGGACGTCCCCAAGCGCGAGGACCTGGGCTACATCGGCTAAACCATTTTAATTTTAAAAAAAGAAAAAAGAGGGAAGGTTCCGGGGGGGAACCTTGGGCCTGACTAGGTGCATCCCATCCCTTCCTGGCAGGCTATTTCCTCATATACCGCTCTTCGTAGGCTTCCATTTCGGCTAGGACCCTCTCGGCCTCTTCCATCTTTTTCATCTTGTCGGCGACCAGGTCGACCCTAGCGTATATGAAGTCCCTGATGGCAGCTCTTATGGCTTCTGATCTGGAGGGAAAGTCGTCTACCTGAACTAGGAAATCCAGAGCCCGGATGTGCCTAGCCGGCAATCGCAATGTGACCTTCTCCAGGTCGCCTTCTTCCATCGTGCTTCCTGACAACGTAGGTCTGTTAGACCTCTATTGTCCGACAACACTATGACTTGGTTCATATATAAAAGTTTTTTAAGGTGCCTGAACGACCTCGCCCTACCCAGACCGAAATATTGGACGATTTGTACGCTTGGGGCACACGATAATTGATAAATACGCTATCTGTATTATGGTGGCTTACACCCGACTTAGCTCAGTCTGGCTAGAGCGGCTGACTGTAGTGGGATCCCGGCTTGCCGGTCCTCAGCCGCCGATATCAGCAGGTGCCCGGTTCAAATCCGGGAGTCGGGACCATTCCTTTTACTTCCGTTTGGCCGAGATGGTGGCCATGGCCTTCTGCCCGTCCTCGATGACCGAATCCATGTCCAAGTTCTGTGGAACGCGGTCCCTGACCATGATATCGCCAAAGCACAGCACCGTTCTCACATCACCGCGGCTGGCCGAGTAGACCACGTTGGATACTGCGTTCTCCAGGGTGAGCGGCCGGAGCGTCGGTGAACGGGAGTCCATGATCACGATGTCCGCCTGCTTGCCGACCTCGATGGAACCGATCTGCTTCTGCAATCCTAACGCCATAGCGGCGTTCACCGTCGCGAAGTCCAGCGCTTCCTGGGCCTTGACCACGGTGGGGTCCCAGCGGCTGGACTTTTGCAACAAGGCCAGCGTCTTCATCTCTCCGAACATGTCCATGGAATTGTTGGTGGTCGAACCGTCCGTGCCGATGGTCACGTTGACGCCTTCCCTGAGCATCTCCGGTATCGGCGCCACACCGCCGGTGGCCAGCTTCATGTTAGAGACCGGACATGAGGAAATGGACGCGCCAGCCTTGGCCAGCGCTCGAACCTCGTTGATGGTGAGCCAGGCGGAATGAGCGGCCAGGCATTTATCGTTCAAGAAGCCGATGGACGAAAGCCAGTCGCCCGGTCGCTTCCCGGTCTTGTTCTTGTGCTCGTAGACCTCTCCCCTTGTTTCGGACAGATGGAAGGTCATGAGCGCCCCGGTGCGGTCGGAGAACTCCCGGGAACCCATGAAGGTCTCCTCTGAGCACACGTAAACGCCCTGCAGCCCTATTCCCGGCACTATGTTCTTGTCGCCGGCGAATCGCGAATGGAAGGATTTGCAATTGTCCAGAGGAACACCGTTCTGAGTGGTGAACTGCTGATCTAGGACAGCCCAGCATAGCACTCCGCGCATCCCCGCCTCCTTCACGGCCTGGGCGATGACGTCCTGGGAATAGTAGAGGTCCACGAAGGTGGTCGTACCGCCCGTGAGCATCTCCAGGCATCCCAGACGGGAGCCGGCCAGCAGATCCTCGTCCTGGCGGTCCGAGTCGATGGCGAACACCCGGTTGAGGAAATCACCGAACGGAAGGTCATCGGCCATTCCCTTCATGACGGACATGGCGACGTGGCAATGGGTGTTGATCAGCCCCGGAAGGACCGGTGCGCCCCGGGCATCGATCTCCTCATCGGCGCCGCCGCGGACCTTCCCCACCTCGGCGATGATACCATTCTCAACTAGGATGTCACCGACGAACACCCTGCGGGACTGGTCCTGGGTGATGATCGTTCCGTTCTTGATGAGGACGCTTCTTGCCATCGGCCCAGGAAGGCTTTCCGGCGATTATAATTGTATGCCGGGGTCGCAAGTTTAATTTTACAGTTCCCGCATGGGTCCTCACATCGTTAAGATACGGAGCTGTGATGACCAAATTGGTGTTCCTGGGAACGGGGGGTGGGCGTTTCTCCACCATATACCAGATAAGGGCCACCGGCGGACTTTATCTGATGGACGGGGTGAACATGCACATCGATCCCGGTCCGTCCGCGGCGTACCAGATGCACCGCTATCAATTGGACCCGGCCAAGACCGATGCGGTGCTGGTCTCCCATTGCCATCCCGATCACTACACGGACGCGGAGGTCATGATCGAGGGCATGTCCCGCGGCGGCCTGAAGAAAAGAGGTACGCTGCTCGCCTCTCGTTCCGTCCTGGAAGGCCATCAACTGCATGGTCCGGCAATATCCAACTATCACCGTTCTCTCCTGGACCGCATAGAGATGGCCTTGCCGGGCGGCAGCACCGAGGTCGATGGCGCGAAGATCAAATTCACCAGCACCAGGCACAGCGACCCGACCGGGGTCGGATTCTCCATAGAGACGCGAAACGGACTGGTGTCCTATGTCAGCGATACCGAGCTGGATGACAAGGTCGCCAGGGAGCAGGAGGGGAGCAGACTGCTCATCTTACCACTGACCAGACCTTGGGGTGCCAGGATACCGAACCACCTGTGTACCGAGGACGCCCTGGAGTTCGTTAAGATGGTGAAACCGGAAATGACCATCCTGACCCACTTCGGCGCCAAGCTCATCCACGCTGGGGCGGAGAGGCAGGCGAGCATGATCGAAAAGGGAACCGGAGTTCGCACCATCGCCGCGGACGACCTGATGAGCGTACAGCTGGGTAAGGTAATTCGAATCCACCGCTCTGGGTCTTAAACAGTTATTATTATATAGTAGCGCTTACATAGTATATAGTGCAGCGCACATAGGCCGGGGATCTTCCTCCTATTAGTTCAGAAACCCCCACCACCCCGGCCGGCTGCGATTTTTTCCTAAAAGATGATAATGCACATACCTAATGTCCGGACCATGTCCTTGGAGGATGCGGTCCTTCGCAAGATAAGGCCGAAGGCCGGAACGATCAGGAGACTGGATGAGGCGGTTGAGCAGCTCCGGTGCCTGACCGATGGATCGATATCCCGTAGCGGGATGGACCTTCAGACCATGCTGGTGGGCTCGGTGGCCAAAGGCACTTACGTGGGCGAGCCGGACATAGACCTCTTCGTACTGTTCCCGGAATCGGTGGAACGCAAGGACCTGGAAAAGATAGGCCTGCGCATAGGAAAGGAGGTGCTGGGCGGTGAAACGAGATACGCTGAGCACCCATACACCCACGGCAAGATCGGAGGGTTCGAGGTCGATCTTGTACCCTGCTACGCGTTACCGGACGCTTCGAAGATCAGATCGGCGGTGGACCGTACGCCTTTCCACACCAGGTTCGTGCTATCAAGTTTGGACGCGGCCAAGCGAGAGCAGGTCCTTCTTCTGAAGCAGTTCATGAAGGGAGTGGGAGTCTACGGCGCGGAGGCCAGAGTGCAAGGCTTCTCTGGTTACCTTACGGAGCTGTTGATCATAAAGTTCGGTGACCTGCTCAGCGTGCTCAAGGCCGCCTCCGGATGGCGACCTGGCATCATCATGGACGTCAACACCATCAAGAAGGCAGGGGGCGGCGCCCCGCTGACGTTCTGGGACCCGGTCGACGCCAAGCGGAACGTTTCCTCCGCCCTGTCTCTAGACCAGTTCTGCCTCTTCGTGCACGCCAGCCGCGAGTATCTGCGGGGACCTAGCGAACGATTCTTCTTCCCCCGAAAGAGGCCTTTGCTGGACATCGATACCATCGAGGCCACCTTCCGGAACCGGGGGACCTCCCCGCTCTCGGTGGTCCTGGAACGTCCGGACCTGGTGGACGACAACCTCTACCCGCAGGTCCAGAGGAGCATACTGGGCCTCAGGAAGCTGTTGGAGATGAACGACTTCCAGGTGCTAGACATGAAATATTCCGTCGGAAAGGATATTCGAATGGTCTTCGAAATGGTGTCCACGGACCTACCACCATCACGATTGCACCAGGGTCCCCCGGCATGCACGGATAACGCTGACGATTTCATCAGCAAGTGGAGGGCGTCCGGGATAGGCCAGCCTTTCATTCTCGACGGCAAGTGGATGGTCTACGCCAGAAGAGAGCACCGCGACCCGGTCACCCTTATCCGAGCCAAGGGTAAGGAGGCGGCTCTGGGGAACGACCTTCGAGAGTTGAAAGGACAGAAGTGCTTCTCTGGTCAGAGCGCCTATAGGACAGAGAACCGGAGGGCGTTCACCCTCCTGTTGGATAAAAGGGAAGGTTGGCGGGTCTAGGCCTTAACGTTGACCGAGGATGAGAACGTATGAGTGTTGCCAGATCCATCGGTCGCGATCACCGCGAAGTTGTAGGTGCCCTGGGCAGTGAAGTTGTAGGTGAACTCGTACCGGCCGTCATCGCCTTTCACCATGTCGAACGTCTGCGGATTGGAGCCTGTGAAGCTGAACTGAACGTTGGACAGCTCACCGTTGTCAATGACGGTGGCGTTGAAGGTGACCGCCCCCAAAGGCACGTTGTTGTAAGGCCTGTCGTACTGGATCTCTCCGGCCCATACCTCCAGATCGTTTATCTGCGGGTCCACGGTGTCCCCGAACGGAGGGTTCAGGAGCAATATCCATATACCCAAAGCCAAGAAGAAGAACATGGCACCGTTCCCTAACCAGGTCTTGTTCTCCACCACACTGAGGTTGAAGGGCAGGAATTTGAAGATGTACTTCAGGGATACCGCTCCGATCAAAATTATCAATAACCCGATGACGAACGAGAGGTTGGTGGTCAAGTAGGCCACAACGCCGAAAACCGCAGCTAGGAGCGCACTGATCAGGACCGTCTTGGTGACCGTGATGTCCTTCTCCAAGAACTCCTTCTCGTTGAAGTCTGGAGGAGTGAAGCTGTACTCCTCCTTGACCTCTGGCTCTTTTCGCTTCTTCTGGGCCATGGACTTCCCTAATAATAACTCGGTAATAAACTCTTTTGATTCGAGGAACACCGACTGTAACCGTCATCGATTAATCTCCGGTGCGGCGTGTTCGATCCTACCGATTCACTTTCGGTCAACCCCCAAACACCTTTTTAATAAGCTCAAGGATAAGGAAGGATAGGTGCAGACATGGCGAACGCGAACATTGAAGAGTTGCCTGGAGTAGGACCCGCAACTGCCGATAAGCTCAGAGAAGCAGGGTACACAAATCTCATGACCATAGCCGTGGAGTCGCCCAAGACCTTGGCCGACACCTGCGATATTGGAGAGGCCACTGCGATCAAGATCATAGATGCCGCCAAGAGGGCCGCCGACGTGGGTGGTTTCGAATCTGGAGACATCATATTCGAGAGGAGAAAGAACCTCGACCGGCTTACCACCAGCTCAAAGGCCTTCGATGAACTGCTGGGTCAAGGACTGGAGTCCCAGGCCATACACGAGTTCTATGGGGAGTTCGGAAGCGGCAAGACCCAGATATGCTTCCAGCTGGCCGTGAACGCCACCCTGCCCAAGGAGAAAGGGGGATTGGACGGTGATGTCGTTATCATCGATACCGAGAACACTTTCCGTCCGGAAAGGATAGTCCAGATGGCTAACGCCCATGGGTTGGACCCTGATGCGGTGCTCAAGCGCATTCACGTCGCTCGGGCCTATAACTCGTCGCACCAGATGCTGCTAGTGGAGAAGGCCGCGGATGTCGGCAAGATCCACCCGATCCGCTTATTGATAGTCGATTCGCTAACTGCCCACTTCCGCGCGGAGTTCGTCGGTCGCGGAACCTTGGCCGAAAGACAGGGTCTGCTCAACAAGCACATGCATGAGCTTCTGAGCTTTGCCGAGGTCAACAACGCGGCGATAGCCGTCACCAATCAGGTCTCGGCTAAACCGGACGCCTTCTTCGGTGACCCCACCCGACCGGTGGGAGGGCACATCGTAGGTCATGCCTCCACCTACCGCGTGTACCTGCGTAAGAGCAAGGGCACCCGCAGGATCGCCAGGCTAATAGATTCCCCGGACCGGCCGGAAGCGGAAGTGGTCATCAACGTGACCGAGGAAGGCGTCAGGGACTGAGCGTCCCATGCCCCT
>DAONGL010000014.1:0-11731 GCA_035404085.1 Methanomassiliicoccales archaeon
TCGTTGTCGTGGTCCAACGGGCGGGCATCACTGGTATCGGGAAGCCCGTCATTGTCATCGTCCGGGTCGGTGGCGTCGGGGATCCCGTCGTTGTCGTGGTCCAGTGGCAGAAGGTCAGCAAGATCGTTCGATCCGTCGCCGTCGGTGTCCGCGTCGTTGGGGTCGGTGCCCAGTGATACCTCGGTACCGTCACTGAGCCCGTCGCCGTCGGTGTCGGGGTTCAGGGGATCGGTGCCCAGTGATACCTCGGCACCGTCATTGAGCCCGTCGCCGTCGGTGTCGGGATTCAGGGGATCGGTGCCCAGTGATACCTCGGCACCGTCGTTCACACCATCATCGTCCGAATCCGGATCGATCCGTCCGGTCTCGCCAGCGTCCAGAACACCGTCCTGATCGACATCCTCCAGAATGTCGGCGATCCCGTCGTTGTCGTCGTCCGGGTCGGTGGCGTCCGGTATTCCGTCGTTGTCGTGGTCGTTGGGCAGAAGCTCCGCCAGGTCAGGTATTCCGTCCCCGTCGTCGTCGAGATCGTACTGATCGTTCACTCCGTCGTTGTCGTGGTCCAACGGGCGGGCATCGCTGGTATCGGGAAGTCCGTCGTTGTCGTCGTCCGGGTCGGTGGCGTCAGGGATCCCGTCGTTGTCGTGGTCCATTGGCCAGATGTCCATTCCGTCCTGCACGCCGTCGTCGTCACTGTCGCGGTCCAGGGGATCGGTGCCAAGGACGATCTCCTCGTGGTCGTTCAGACCGTCGTTGTCAGTGTCCTGGTCCAGGGGGTCCGTGCCATAGGTCACGACCTCCTGGTAGTCGTTGAGACCGTCACCGTCGGTGTCCGGATCGTTGGGGTCGGTGCCGTTCTGGTACTCATCCTCGTTGCTCAGCCCATCCCCGTCAAAGTCTACGGTATCATCGATGGGGTTCAGAGGGTCCATGTAGTTGTTGACTTCGTAACCGTCCGGAACCCCTCCGTCATCGCTGTCCGGGTCGTTGGGATCGCATTCCCCAGGACCGTTTCCAGCGTTCCATGCTCCGACATCCACCGATCCATCCTTGTCGCGGTCCTCGAATCCGTCGGGGAGTCCGTCATTGTCGGTGTCCGCGTCGTAGGCCATGGTGGTGGTCGAAGGGTCGCTGTCCGCAAGGAACTTGATCGGGTCGGTATCGGTTCCCTGCGGAGCGGACAGTCCGATCTCCAGACCGTCGCTCAGTCCATCACCGTCGGTGTCGAACCGGTTGGGATCCGACTCGGTCGCATCCCTCAGACCGTCGCGGTCGGAGTCCTCATTACCATCCAGTATACCGTCGTCGTCGCTATCGTCGTCCAGCGGGTCGGTGTTGGACCCCGGCTGCGCATCGATCATGAAGTGCGGTGAGGCGAGGTTCGTGCCGGGGTTGCTGAAAGATATGATGTTATTGTATGTGTGTGCGGCGACCGCAACGGTCACTCCTTGTTCCAGACCGTCGCTCAGTCCGTCATCGTCGGTGTCCCAGTCGATGGCATCGGTAACGAAACCTAGTGTTCCGCTGACCTCATCCCCGTCCATTATGCCGTCGTCGTCACTGTCGCGGTCCCGCGGGTCGGTCTCGCTGCCGTCCCTCAGGCCGTCGCGGTCGGCGTCCTCCGAGGAGTCGCTGAGACCGTCGTTGTCGGTGTCAGCCCTGGTCGGGTCGGTGATCGTGGCCGTGTCCGCATCCGCGGCATAGAAGGGGGACGAGGTGTCCGTACCAAGGTAGGCAATGCCAAGCCAGTCGCTCGTACCCGCCGAGTGCGGGGTGGCGAAACCGGCCTCCAGACCGTCAGGCAGACCGTCGTTGTCCGAGTCCGGATCACGGACGTTGACAGTGCCGTCACCGTCGGAATCCCCGGTCCACTCCCAGCGGTAGCCGTCGAGGAGCCCGTCGTCATCGGTATCGCGGTCCAATGGGTTGGCCTCGTTGGCGTCAAAGCGCCCGTTCCGGTTGGCGTCCTCGGCCCCGTCGCTGCGTCCGTCCCCATCGCTGTCCGAGTCCCGTGGATCGGTGCGGGTGGACTGGTCAAGATCGGCCCTCCAGTTGGGGCTGGCCTCATTGGTCCCCGGGTCGTTGGATGTTTCGTTGTATCCGTTCTCCAATCCGTCCGGAAGCCCGTCGCCATCGGTATCGTGGCTGGCGGCGTTGGTCTCAAGGCTTCCCGCGACCGTGCTCATCCGACCGTCCTTGTCCAGGTCCTCGATCCCGTCATTGATGCCGTCATCGTCCGTGTCGCTGTCGTAGGGTAGGGTGACCGTGGCCGGATCAGCGTCTGCTGTGTAATGTCCAGCGGCCAGGTTCGTCCCCGATGCCGGAGCCGTCAAGCCCCTCTCCGTACCGTCGAATATACCATCGCCGTCCGTGTCATGATCGTTGGGGTCGGATTCGGTGGCGTCCCTCTCCCCGTCCCGGTCGACGTCCTCGCCCTTGCTGGGCTGGGATGGATTGTAGCCATCCATCAGCCCATCGTCGTCGCTGTCGTCGTCCAGCGGGTCAGTGGTGCTGGCCGGTTGCGAGTCTGCCCTCCAGTTGGGGCTGGACTCATTGGTCCCCGGGTCGTTGGTGGATGCCGTGAGGCCGATCTCGAGCCCGTCGGGAAGCATATCACCATCGGTATCATGGTTCAAAGGATCGGTCTCCGTGCCGTCACGGAGGCCGTCGCGGTCGGCGTCCTCTACCCCGTCCCCGATCCCGTCATCGTCGGTGTCCGAGTCGCAGGGGTCGGTGATGGTTAAGGGATCCGCATCCGAGACGAAATGACCGTCTATCAGGTCGGTGCCGGTTCCCTGAGGTTCCGTCAGACCGATCTCCGTGCCGTCGAACAACAGGTCACCATCGGTGTCCGCGTCGTTGGGGTCCGTCTCCGTACCATCACGGAGGCCGTCGCGGTCGGCGTCCTCATTCCCGTCCAGTATGCCGTCGTCGTCGCTGTCGTCGTCCAACGGGTCAGTGGTGCTGGCCGGTTGCGAGTCTGCCCTCCAGTTGGGGCTGGCCTCATTGGTTCCGGCATCGTTGGTGGATGCCGTAAGGCCGATCTCGAGCCCGTCCGGAAGGAGATCGTTGTCGGTATCGTGATCGTTGGGATCGGTCTCCGTCGCATCGACCAGGCCGTCCAGGTCAGCGTCCTCCACCCCGTCCCCTATCCCGTCATCGTCGGTGTCCGAGTCGCGCGGGTCGGTGCGTGTGGTCGGGTCGGAGTCCGCCCGGAATTTGGTAAGATCGGTGTCCGGAAGTCCGGTAGTGTTCCCATTCTCCTGCCCGTCAAGGAGCCCGTCGTTGTCCGTGTCGTTGTCAGACATATCGGTCTTCAGCAGTAGTTCGTAGCCGTCGCTCAGACCGTCGTCATCAAAATCCGCGTCCCGGGAAGCGCCCGGCAGCTCTTTTCCGTCGGATATTCCATCGTCGTCGGTGTCGAAGTCGGTGGGATCGGTATCGTGGGGTCCTAACACACCGTCATTGTCGTCCTCAGCCCCGTCGGGAAGCCCGTCCCGGTCAGAGTCGCGAAGGAGGGGGTTGGAACCCCAGTATAGAACTTCGATCGCATCCCAAAGACCGTCACCATCGGTGTCCTTATCGAAATAAGAGGTGCCGCTGCTCCTCTCCAGACCGTCGCTGAGCCCGTCGCCGTCGGTGTCATTGTTCAGGGGATCAGTACCAGTGGTCAGTATCTCCATGAGGTCCCCGAGCCCATCATCGTCCGTATCGCCCTTGGTTGGGTCGGTCTCGCCCGGATCCACCGCTCCGTCCCCGTCCAGGTCCTCGAACCGGTCCGGTATCGAATCGTCATCGGAGTCCACTTCGTGGGCATCGTTTATGCCGTCACCGTCGCTGTCACCCTTGGGAACTTCGATACCATCGATTATTCCGTCGTCGTCAGTGTCCGGGTCCAGGGGGTCCGTGCCATAGGTCACGGCCTCCTGGTAGTCGTTGAGACCGTCACCGTCGGTGTCCGGATCGTTGGGATCCGTTCCTGAGAGGTATTCCTGATGATTGCTCAGTCCGTCCCCGTCCGGATCGTCGCTTGGTCCGTTAGGGCTGGCCGAGCTCAGGGGGTCGAACGAGTTGGACGACTCCCATCCGTCCGGAAGAGAGTCCCCGTCGGTGTCGGCGTCGTTGGGGTCGGTCTCCTCGCTGTCAAACCTGCCGTCATGGTCCCCATCTTCGATCCCGTCCCATAGTCCGTCCCCGTCAGTGTCCCTTTCGGCCGGATCGGTCGTTCTGGATGGATCCGAGTCAGGTACGAAATGACCAGGATCGGTATCCATGCCCTGCGGGGACGTAAGACCGATCTCCAACCCGTCCGTAAGGCCATCTCCATCCGAGTCAATGTCGACTGGCGAGGTACCCAGTGCGCCCTCCCACCCGTCGATTACCCCGTCATCATCGGTATCGTCGTCGAGCCACGAGGTGCGGTACCCGTCAGTGAGATTGAAACGTTCCTCGGAATCGATTAGATGGTCCGCGTCGCTATCCATCATCGATGGGTCGCTACCGATCGACACCTCGAAGCTGTCACTGAGACCGTCGCCGTCGCTGTCCAGGTCATCAGAGGGATCAGATGGGTCGGTGCCTTCCAGAACCTCCACCGGGTCCAATACCCCGCCTCCATCGGTATCAGCTTCATTGGGGTTCGAGAGGTGTACTAGCAACTCGGCGCGATCAGATAGTTCGTCGTCATCGGTGTCGGGATCGAGGGGGTCGGTCAGGGGTCCATAGTAACCAAGTACTTCCTCTCCATCGCTCAGACCGTCTCCGTCGGTGTCGGCCAGGACCGGGCTGGTCTTGAGCTGGGATTCTTCCAGGTCGCTAAGACCGTCGCCGTCGGTGTCAGCTACATTGGGCAGGCTGTGCAGGACCACGGTCTCGAACCAGTCGCTCAAGCCGTCATCATCGCTGTCAGGATCGTCAAAATTCGATGGGTCGGTAGGTGAGTACAGATCATCGAAATCCAGGTCCTCCTCGAAGTCCCAAAGGCCATCCGAATCGGTATCGATCAGGTCGTCCGAAGGATCTAGTGGATCCGTCCTGTCGTTAACCAGTTCCTGGTAGTCGCTCACCCCTCCGTGGTCGGTGTCCTGGCTAGTAGCGTTAAGGTCGCCCCCCAGAGGCCATGGCAGGTAGGAGAGACGGTCCCCATCGTGAGATATCTCCCTTATGTCCGTAAGCCCGTCGCCATCACTGTCGGTCAGCGAGCCATCCGTTCCGTAGAGTAGGAACTCCCTGCCGTCATCGATGTAATCATCGTCCGAGTGGGGATCCAGTGGATCGGTGTGACTGAAAAAGACCTCCTCACCATCCGTGAGACCATCGCCATCGCAGTCGGCCACCACCGGACTGGTGTCATATAGCCTGCCAATGGCCAATCCTCCTTCCGACCCATCAGAAAGCATGTCACCGTCAGTGTCTGCTGATAGCGGGTCGGTCACGTAACCATCCGCACCGGCCTCGATCTCCTCAAGGTCTGGCACCGTGTCATTGTCCGTGTCGGGGGAATTGGGATTCGTGAGATATTGTATGGCTTCCTGATAATCGTCCAGCATGTCGGAGTCACTATCGGCTACGAGAGGGTTCGTGGAGAGACCATATATGCTCAGGTGTTGCAGGAACTCCTGGAAGTTGCGGAGACCGTCACCATCCATATCCAGAGCGCCATCGGAAAGCGATAGGGGGTCCAGACCATAGACTATCTCGTACAGGTTGTCCATCAGGTCCCCGTCGAGGTCCTCATTCCCATCTTGGATGCCATTCCCAGACTCGTTGTTGATCGTTATGTCGCTATCCGAATCGGGTTCGAGAGGGTCCATACCGAAAAGTAGTTCGTAGAAATTGTTCAGACCGTCCCCGTCGAGGTCCTCTTGGAGGTCCCCGAACCCGTTATTGGATTCGTCCACTAAGGTCTGATTGGAGTCGGAGTCACCATTCCGGGGATCGAAACCTAGAACGAACTCCAGAACATTGGAAAGACCATCTCCGTCCGCATCCGCACCCGAGTCGTCCAACAGTGGGTCTAGACCATTTAGGACCTCCCAATCATCATCCATTCCGTCATTGTCCCCATCCATGGCCATTCCGAATGGCATTTGGACGCCCACCATCAGCATGAGGCCGATCATGAGGGCGGTCAGGAGCGTGTAGTTAAATCTGGTACGTGCGATAGATGCGATAATCGATTCCCCCAGTAGATAAACGATGGGGTACCAAACCAAGCCCATCCATAATAAACTTATTTGGCCGATCATCTACGCTTCAAGTGGTCGTTCGAGCATATCGGGCAGGGACTACCATCGAAAGATCATTGTCAAGGACGACAGGTCGATGAATGTGACCAAAAACGAGAATGAAGCCCGGGTCGTCAACGATCTCGTAATTCCAACGATCGGATTTTGGAAGGATCTACATCGGCATTTTGCGCCACATCTCTCTGCGGGGATCGCCCTATCGTGCCTGATCGTTCCCAGCTATGATGTTCACGTGATGGTCAGGTCGAGCATGCCCGGCTTAAACAGGATATCATACCAGGATCGAACTCATCGAAAAAATGAGAGTTGATGGAGCTGGGACCGTGATTTGAACACGGGTGTGCGGATTACCGCCTTGGTGGACTGCAGTCCGCCACATGGCCGCTCTGTCATCCCAGCCTTGAAGGTTGATTCTATAACCCGTATAATTAGATTTTCGTTTTCGTCTGGGGAACGCTTCAAAGACCCAGTTGTATCGGCGCCTGCTTCAGCAATCCCCTTTTTGCCAGCTCCCCGTCTATGAAGGGACGGTAGTTCCTGGAGCAGCATCTTCCGGCCGGATTGGTCACCTTACATTGACCTCCGCCCCCGATTCCCGTGGCTTGCTTAACATCCTCGAAGGTGCGAGCGCCGTTATCGATCGCTTTGATAACATCCTCCTCCGTCACCTGCTTACAGTAACACAACGGTCTTGGGGAAGAGCTTTCCTTGAACGTCACCCTGGTCTTCGCGTCGTCCTTTCTCAGCACTCTTCCAGTGGTGGTGAAGTAGATGGCGTCGCAGCCGGGAGTCGGGCAATGAAAGTATTGGTCATCGCCCAGGGGCCATAGTATCTCCTTGGCATGAGCGGCAACGGTGATCTTCTCGACCTCCAAACCTGAGCGACCACATAGTGGACAGTCGGTCATGAGGGTTGCATTGGATTGGTAGGGTTATAAGATTGCGACTTCGAGGTCAGAATTAACTCTGACGCTCTAGGTTTTTCGATTCGATTATATATGCTCGGCAACGTAACTCGATTTCGTGCCGAGCCTTCCGGACCACTGCAAGGACGTATCCCTGCGCCATGTGGATTTTCCGTTGACGAAAGAGAACATCTTATCGAACTATCAGGACAAGATCGCCTACACCCGTACCGACTTCATGATCCTGAGGAACGGTGACGATACCGCTACGGTGAAGGTCACCAAGCAGAAGGGCAAGGACCTCTTCCGGCCGGTAACTGGTCTGGAGGTGATCTCCCTTCCCGATGATACCGTTTTCATCCACGACGAGGAGGTGGACGTGCTCAACGTCTCGCAGCTTGCTCGGCTGGTCCGAAAGAACGGCGGAAAGACCGTGGTCGTATCCGGAATGTTCTCTCATGTTTCATTCCTGAAGACCGACCAGCTCCTGGACCTGCGCGTGCTAGACGTCGTTCCTCCGTCACCATCCAAATTGTCCGTTCTGGTGGAGCGGGCATTATCATCCGGCCTGTTCGAGAAGCCGATCGTTCCCGAGTACGTGAACATCGACATCATGGAGAAGGAGAGATTGGTCACCACTCCGGGCGTCATCTTCCCCTGCCGCGCCTCTGGACTGCGATCGAACAAGAAGATCTTCTATCTGGACGAGACGCCGGAGATAGATGTCGAATCAACGCTCATAGGCTGCGACCTGTCCCGCCGCATATTCCAGCACATCTACCGGCGCCCCGTCGAGAGCTTGGACATCTGCCCGCAGAACCTGGCTCCGAAGGATGGCGTGCCGACCATCGTAAAGTGCTGCAAGGTCAAGGAGGGCTGCACCATCGAGGGGAACGTAGCCTCCGTACCCTGGGGAGCCACGATGATGGACGTGGTGAAGGCGCTGCAGGCGCTCTTCCCGTAGCCTTATCTCTTTTTCGTTAAACTGCGCGCCTTCGTCAAAGCGACGAAACCCTCTTCCGTCTCGCCGAGCTTGCAAAGCGACTCGCCGAGAACGTACCAGGCATCCGCATCGTCCGGCACCACTTCGATGTGTCGCTCGGCCATCAGCTTGGCCCTTTGATAGTTACCGGAATGCATGGCGTGCCTGGCCTTCTCCATGTAACCGAGCTGCGACTGGATGCGGTCGTGCATGGCCTGCTCCGCCTCTTCGATGAACACCTTGAGGGCGTTCTGCGTGAGCCATGGATATCGGGACGCCAACATCTTCTTGAGCTTCTCGGCCTCCTCGGGCTTGATGTGGAACGTCGTTCCCTCGTACGCCGTGAGAGGAACGTTGACCAGAAGATGCCCGTGGCTGACCTCTATGAAGTTGGGGTTGCGTTTGGGCTCCTCCGCCATGCCGTTGCAATTACCGTCCGGTTAAAAAAGATGACGATTGCCGATGTTCCTGTGGTTGGACGGCGCAAATAGAAACCATTTTTAACTTCAGGTCAATTGCAACACATATGGACGAGTTAGCCCTCAGCCCCTACAATCCCAAGCTGGACATAGGGGACCTCATAGTTTACGATTCCACCCTCCGCGATGGAGAACAGACCCCCGGCGTCACCTTCAGTCTGGAGCAGAAGGTGGCCATCGCCCGCAAGCTCGACGAGATGCACGTCCATCAGATCGAGGCCGGGTTTCCGGCCGTTTCCGAACGAGAGAAGGCGGCCGTCAAGGCGATATGCGACGAGAAACTGGACGCCAGCATTCTCGTTCTGTCGAGAATAACCAAGGAGGACATCGACGCCTCGGTGGACGCCGGGGTGGACATGGTGCTTCTGTTCATAGGTACGTCCGATCTGCACATCAAGCACAAGTTCCGCAAGGACCGTAAGTTCGTCCTGGACAAGATAATAAACGGGATCGAGTACGCCAAGTCCCGCGGGGTCCAGGTTTCCATGAGCGCCGAGGATACCACGCGAACGGATCTGGACTTCCTGCTCAGCGTGTACATGGTGGCCGAGGCGGCGGGAGCGGACCGCGTGGGCGTCACCGACACATTGGGATGCGCCTCCCCAGAGGCCATATCATTCCTGGTGGCCCAGGCCAAGCAGGCGGTGCGCATTCCGGTGTCGCTGCATCTGCACAACGATTACGGACTGGCGCTCGCCAATGCCATCGAGGGCGTGAAGGCCGGTGCTGACGCGGTCACGACCACGGTCAACGGCATAGGCGAGCGCTGCGGAAACGTCCCGTTGGAGCAGTTCGTGGCGGCCATGAAGTTCATGTACGGCAAGGACCTGGGCATCGACACCACGAAGCTCATGGAGATCTCGGAGATGGTGGAATCGTTCTCCGGGCTTCGGAAACCGGTCAACCAGCCCCTGGTCGGCAAGCACGCCTTCTCGCACGAGTCCGGGATTCACGTGGCTGCGGTTCTGGCCTGTCCCTTTACCTACGAGAGCATCGACCCTCATCTGGTCGGCAACGAAAGGCATATCCTGATGGGAAAGCACAGCGGACTGAACTACATCCGGAAGAGGGTAGACGACATCGGGCTAATTGCCACGGATGAGCAGCTCTCGGAGATACTGGAGCGGGTCAAGGTAATTGGGGAAAAGAAGGGAAGGGTCGGCGACCTCGAGTTCCGCGAGATCGTTGCTTCCGTCATTCGACCGGTGCTCACAACTTGAGCCGGCCGCCGCACTCGTCCCTGCGTTGCTTCCCGAACTCCTTCATTTCCTTTAGTTCGTCACCGGAGAACACCGGTCCCTCGCGGCACACCCGCTTTCCGTCGATGGCGCAGGAACCGCACAGTCCGCCGCCGCACTTCATGTAGCGCTCCAGGGACATTTGGCTAGGGATGTTCTTTTCCATGCACAGCTGGTGCAGGAAGAACAGCATCTTCTCCGGACCGCAGCCGATCACCAGGTCGTACTTCGTCTCGGCCATCATTTCCTTGGCCAGCTGAACGGCGTTGCCGTGGAGGCCTTTGCTTCCGTCATCCGTTGAGACGCGCACGTTCGAAGAGGTCTTTTTGGCCCGGCCCTCGAAGAGCAGTTCCTTCTCGTTCCGGGCGCCTATGGCCGTGTGAACGTCGACGGCGGCTATGCGCTCCATGGCTGGCAGCAGGGAGGCCATTCCGGTCCCCCCTCCGACCACCAATATCTTTCCCTTCGGGATACGGTAACCGTGCCCGTAAGGTCCGCGAACGATGATCATGTCCCCGACCTGCAGGGAAGTGAGAGCCTTGGTGGCCTCGCCGATGTTCTTGACCGTGATCCCTTTCCTATCGCCGAGATAGGATAGCGACATGGGGACCTCGTCCACCCCGGGTATCCAGACCATGATGAACTGTCCGGGCGATGCCGGGGCGTCCCAATCGAAGCGTAGGGTGACCACGCCTTCGGCCTCCTCTGTCCGTGACGTTATCCTCACCGTGGTCGTGGTGACCATGAACCTCTCAGTCATGAGCTACCCCCACCAATTGGGTGATGTCTCGGATCTCGTTCTGCGCCATGTAGGCGGCTATTCCGGAGCATATGTCCCCGAACACCTGTGGCCCGTTGCGGCCCACGCCGCTGCCTATTTGGACCGCCACCGCCCCGGCCATGATGTATTCCAGAGCGGAACGCCAATCCTCGATCCCGCCTACGCCTATCACCGGTATCTTCAGCGCATCGAACAGCTCGTAGACGCAGCGCACGCCGACGCCCCTCACCGCCGGACCCGAAAGTCCACCGTAACGGTTGGACAGCACCGGGCGCCTGGCGTCCACGTCGATCTTCATCGCTTTTAGAGTGTTGATGGCCACGATGGCGTCCACGCCTGCGTCCTCCGCGGCCTTGGCGACCTCGATGAGATTGTGAGTGTTAGGGGTCAGCTTAGCAAAGACTGGGACCACGACCGCCTGTTTCACTTCCTTGATGATATTGGCGACCACGTCCGGATCGACGCCCATCTCCATTCCGTACCCTTTGGCGTGCGGACAGCTGAGGTTCAATTCGACCGCTTCCGCGCCGTAATCCTGCATTCGTTTCGCCAGCATGGCGAACTCTTCCGCTGACGAACCGAAAACGCTCCCCACTATCGGGATCCCTGCCGAGGAAGCGACGTACATCTCCTCGTTGAAGGCCTCTATGCCCGGGTTAGGCAGTCCCATGGCGTTCACGTAACCATATTCCAGCTCGACCAGCGTGGGGTTCTTGTGCCCCTGGCGTGGAACGCTGCCGATGGACTTGGTGACCAGTGCGCCCGCTCCGCCCTTGGCCATCGATAGGAGAGCGCCTCCCGTCTCACCCATGATGCCCGAGGCCAGCATGGTGGGGTTCTCCATCTCCACTCCGGCCAGGACCACCTTCAGAGATGTCATCGCTCAGCGCATGCCGTACGGGAATATTAATTTCCCTCTGCTCCGGCGATCATCACGAACCAGCCCTGGTCCTCCTCGGTGGTAGTGGTGACCCTGGTGAAACCAGCCCCTTCGAGGAGAGATCGGTACTCTTCCAAACGGCAGAACCGCATCTGAAAGCCCTTCTGCCAGGATTCGTTACGTTCGCGCCATTGCGGGGCGTCCCAGGCCTCTTGGAC
>DAONGL010000014.1:11831-15607 GCA_035404085.1 Methanomassiliicoccales archaeon
GGAAAGTTGGAACATCGGACCTCCGCCGCCGCAGCCCACGTCCAGAACGTTAGTCATCGAGGAAACGTCGATCTGTCCCAAGGCCCAGTCCATCATCCCCCGGTGATTCCGGTTCATTCGACGGGCCATGATGATGCCTTGCACCCCCGTTGGTTTTCGCACTAGTGAGTGGAAGTTCATGTACCTGACCCGGACCTTCTTCCGTATAAGTACTGACAACCCTTAATAGGTGTCGTGACAATAGAAACAAACTGGGGGTTCTTAACTTGTTGACCGAGGACGGTAAGGCGATGCTAGCGAGGTCTGTCCGAGAGTACCTGAGGGCGTACCCCGGAAAGAAGGCCGAGGCCAAGAAGAGAGCGGTGACCCACTTCCTGGACTACCGGATGGCCTTCGGCGGCGGAAAGGTCTCCAAGGACCTTGTCACTGAAGTGGAGAGGTACGTCGACCACGTCATGGCGGCGTGACCTCTTCCCATTTTTTTCATGCGTTTTGAACCGTGACCCGCCCGGTTCTTTCGCGGAAATTTTCTTTCACAATAGATATCACGGATGGCATCTCTACCTTCAATTGTTTGTCGATGATGATGAAATTGAAGGTCGATTCATGAGCTTTCTTCGAACATGCAAAAAGTTGGCATACGATCCTGAGGTCTCTGTCCCTCTCTTTTTCAGAGAGCGAGGGTATTTGCCCTTTTAAGAGAGACTCTACCTCCATGCGCAGCTCGTCCTCCTCAATGGTTTCCTCATTCACTAGTATCTGATCGATTTTCTGCACTCCGAAGATCGTTCTGATCTTCTCCTTGTTTGACCTGATTATGTTTTGATATGCCGCAGATAGAGAATCGTAGGGATGATACACCATATTTTGTTTGACGAAATCGATGAACTCCTCCATGCTGTCAAAGAAACCCTCATTGCGATCATGAGCCAGGAATCTGGCCTTTTTCAATATCTCTGGAACATCTTCCCAAGCCAGATCGGCAGGATCAATACCTTTTTCAGTGGAAACCTCCTTGAAAGCCCTTTGCAGGTAAGACAGAGCAAACTCAGCCTTTTTTTCAATAACCGATTGTGTTTCCAAATAAACCTCGTTAAGTAAGCGAATCCTTGAATTCGGTATCTCGTTCAGAACCGCACTCGACCTTGAGCCGTGCCGGTCATTAAGGATCCTACCTAGAATGATGGTCGTATCTGGTGTGTGATCGACCATTTTCACTCCTCGGTAATCACTTCATCAGGAAGAGTGATAGGAGGAAAATGATATTGGATGGTGGAGTGGGCGACTATTGAAGATAGTGTGTCCCTCAGACTTTCAAGGTCTATTTTTCCCCTGCGGAAGGCTTCGATCCGGACGATGGAGAACAACGCCAAAGAGATGATGTCGTTAACCTGTTTTTCTATGACATCATCAGCCAGGGAGTGACTGTCTCGCACTGTCCTCTTCAGGTGATCGAGGATTGTTTGGATGATGGTCTGAGAAACCAACAGATATCGGAACTTATCGATATCGTCGGATCTGATAGCCTCTAACGATATCTTGGCCTCAAGTTCCTCCAGATCCCCAATCATAACGCCAGAAGCGATTTTAATGTAATAGACTCGTTCAGGAGAGCTTAAACTGGAGTAGTTGTTTTGAATTTTTTCCAATGTCTTTCCCAGGTGATCCAAATTTCCGATCTTTTTTGAAATCTCTTTCATTCTTTCAACGGTCATTCGGGTGGAGAAGAGATCGGTTATTCCATCCAGAAAACGTTCCATTTCTTCTTTGTTGATATTAGACATCTGTTTCAGATTGGTTCTGACTAGCCCTCTCACCTTAATCTGACGGTCGGGAATGCCTGTTAGGGGAGCCTTGAGCATGGCAATTGTGCTGAAAATGCCAGAAATGTTGTCGAGAGCTGCAATAGGATGAACAGCGACATCTATCGACTCAACGCTCATTGGAGACCCCTCATCATCGAGATTTTGTGATGATTTATACTTTATTTGATGTTTGTCACTACAATCAATGATTTAAAAATCATTATAAAATATTTTTTTCCCGCTTGTAAATTAACCAGAATGATATTTGCATGAATTTGTTTTATCCAGTAACTACGACACCTTAAATAAAGCAGAAACCGTTCCCAGCCCGACTGGAATGGATATCGAACTCGTTCGTAAGGACTTCCCGCTCCTTCAGCAGGAGAAGCCGCCGATCTACCTGGACAGCGCGTGCCAGAGCCTGCGCCCCCGCCAGGTCATGGAATCGATGAACGAGTACTATTACGATTTTCCGGCCTGCGGCGGGCGTTCCGTTCACCGCCTGGCGACGGAGGTATCGATACGCCTGGACCAGGCGCGGGAGGATGTTGCCTCTTTCGTCGGCGTGAAGGATGCCGAGTGCGTCATCTTCACGAAAAGCGCCACGGAGTCCTTGAACACCGTGGCCAAAGGACTTCGCCTAAAGAAAGGTGACCGGGTGGTGACCACGGACATGGAGCATAACAGCAACCATGTGCCCTGGGTGCTACTTTCCAAGGAGAAGGGCATCCGCCGCGGATACCTTTCCTTCCAGGAACTGGAACAGGGAAACCTGGAACCTCTGAAGGAGGAGCTGGAGAAGGGCGTGAAGGTCCTGAGCGTGGTGCATACCAACAACGTGGACGGAAGCACCATCCCCCTGAAGGATGTGGTGGAGTTGGCGCATGACCACGGCGCGTTGGTCATGGCCGACGGATGCCAGTTCGCTCCTCACAACCGGTTGGACCTCACGGACACCGACGTTGACTTCTACGCCTGGTCAATGCACAAGATGCTCGGCCCTTCCGGCACTGGCATTCTGTACGGGAAGCGGGACCTCTTGGAAGACGTAACGCCACTGGTCACAGGTGGCGGCGGAGTGTCCATAACGACCTACGATACCGCTGAAATTCTGCCGATACCGGAAAGGTTCGAAGCGGGATTGCAGAACTACGCCGGGATCATCGGCAGCGGGGCGGCGGTTCGATATCTCGAGAGGATAGGCATCGATGAGATCGCGGAGCACGAGCAGCGCCTGAACGCCGTCGCCACCGAAGGACTGAAGGGCGTCAGGAACCTATCGATGCTCGGCCCGTCCGATCCGCGACGTAAGGGCGGAATACTCTCCTTCAACCTCAAAGGAATGCTCCCGCACGACGTGGCGATGATCCTGGACGAGATCGCCTCCGTTCTGATCCGTTCGGGAATGCATTGCGTTCACCCTTACTTCTCGTCGCGTGGGTTGGAAGGATGCGCCAGGGCCTCTTTCTATCTCTACAACACCGAGGAAGAGGTTCGTACGTTCATTGACGCGGTGAAGTATCTATCGGAAAAGTTCACCGACTGAGCGCTATCAAGGTCGATCCTGAGGCCTCGTTGCGCATCCGTAGCGAATCGGTCGGGCCTAGCACCAGTCTGTCCACCCCTAGCAGCTCGCCCTGTTCGGTCTCCATCCACATGGTGAACGGCGGAATGGAAAAGCGAACCTCGCGGTCCCCGTCCTGCAATGACGCGTAACCGGCGAAAATCGTCAAGGTCACCGTGGAAGGCAAAGAGCGGTCGAGGTGTACCGTCGTTTCCATTCCCTTACCGGCCGCAGCGAACTCCTTGAACATCACTTCCAGATCGTCCGCCAGGTCCACCAGGGCCTCGTCGCGTTCGGAACGGGAATCGAGCTGTATCCCCTGGACCAATACGCCCATGATAAAGATGGACACCAGGAACGCCCAGAACTTGGAGATGAAGAACTCCATCATATCTTCACCGCCTTGA
>DAONGL010000014.1:15707-19833 GCA_035404085.1 Methanomassiliicoccales archaeon
TCGCGTACGATTATCGTAAGCTTCGCGTCGTCATTCTCGAAGGTGCCGTCGCCATCCCCATCTGAGAGAAGGATCTCAGTAGGACTGCCGTTCACGGATGCTATGGCCTCCGGTGCCGAGAGCCCGCCCATCCATCCCACCAGGATGGCCGTCCCGAGACCGGCCACGATCACCATTATCATCAGCTGCAGCGGCAGACCCTCGATGCCGCCGTCCCGATCCCCGCTCATACGTTTCTTTGAGAACCTCATTTTATCTCCGAAATAGGGAACGCTGAGGGGTGTCTATTGGTGCTCGTTTACAGTAAGACTAACTAGCGGACCGCATTCGTCAACCGAAAAACGATTTTAAACAATAATATTGCTGATTCTTATTGTAAAACGAATATTCCGTCCGAAATCAAAAGAAATTCTTGGCAATGCTAATCGAAATTATTATAAAAACAAGTTACATTCCCTGCCACGCAGTCGCATGCGGAGCCATTGCGCCTGAGGTTAAAAAGATGTTCAAGAAGGTGCTGATAGCGAACAGAGGGGAGATCGCCATCCGGGTGATCAACACCTGCAAGAAGATGGGAGTGCCGACCGTAGGCATCTACACCCCCTCGGACAAGCACTGCAAGCATGTCTCGCTAGCGGACAAGAGCGTCGAGCTGAAGACCGACGAGAACAGCATCGGATACCTGGACATCGATGCCATCATAGACGTGGCCAACCGCATGAAGGTGGACGCCATCCACCCCGGTTATGGTTTCCTCTCCGAAAAACCGGAGCTCTCCGAGCGTTGCGAGGAGGAGGGCATCGCTTTCCTGGGACCATCTCCGAGAGCGATGAAGCTCCTCGGTTCCAAATTATCCGCCCGGGAGTTCATGTCCAAGGTCGGCGTTCCGATCATGCCCGGCACCCTGGACCCGTTGGAGACCCCGGACGAAGCCATCGAACAGGCCAACAAGATCGGCTATCCCATTCTGCTCAAGGCATCCGGCGGGGGCGGCGGGCGCGGAATGCGCCTGGTCCATAACGATTCGGAGATGGAGAACGCGTTGACCTCGGCAAAGAACGAGGCGGACAAGGCGTTCAAGAACCCCACGATATACCTGGAAAGGGCTCTCCTGAAAGCGAGGCACATCGAGTTCCAGGTGGTCGGCGATTCCCGCGGCAACGCTTACTGCCTCGGGGAGAGGGAATGCTCCGTGCAACGCCGGCACCAGAAGATCATCGAGGAGACGCCTTCCTGCGCCGTTTCCCCGGAACTTCGGGCCAAGATGTCCGAGCTGTGCATCGCGGCGGTCAAGCGGGCCAATTACACTTCACTGGGAACGTTCGAATTCCTGATGTCCGCCGAGGGGGACCTGTTCTTCCTGGAGGCTAACACCCGAATTCAGGTCGAGCATCCCATCACCGAGCTCGTTACCGGATTGGACCTGGTCGAGATGCAGCTCAAGATCGGTTCCGACGTTCCGGTGGAGGACGTGCTATCAGAAGTAGTGCCGAAAGGTCACGCCATGGAGTTCCGCATCAACGCTGAGAATCCGTTCAACAACTTCTTCCCCGCTCCGGGGCGCATCGAGAAGTACATGGAGCCGGCCGGCGAGCACGTCCGCGTGGACTCCCACGCCTACGAGGGTTACGTCGTACCAACGGAGTTCGATAATTTACTTGCCAAGCTCATCGTCTCCGGCAAGACCAGGAACGAGGTGCTGATCAGAGGCCAGGACGCCCTGGACCGCTACACGGTCACCGGCATAAAGACGACCATACCGTACCACCGCCTGGTCGTGCGCAACCCGGACTTCCGGGCCGGGAACTACAGCATAGACTACGTCAAGGACCACTTGCCGCAGGACCTGCTGAAGACCACCGAGTTCTCGTTATTCGAAGGCGTAGGCCGTTAGAAGCGAACCTCGGCCATGTCCGAGTATACCGGACCTTCCGGTGTCAGCACGCTCTTCTTCAGCTTCAAAGATTTAACGGTGAAGGAACCGAAGTCCTTCTCATGACCGTATTTGATGAAATCGCCCAGATCGGCGTTGAAGCCTTCTCTCACTCGCGCTAACGTCAAATGAGGCGAGAAGACCTGCTTGTCCCGGCCGAAGCCCATCAGGTCGCACCCGTCCTCCAATTTCGTTACTATGTCCTGGAACGGCTCCGCGCCCTCCATCCCCACCCAGATCACCCGGGCGGTTCGGGAGTTGGGGAAGGCGCCGGTGCCCACCAGCTTCACGTCGAACGGGGTGACGTCCTTCACCGCCTCCTTCATGACCTTCTTCAGCTGCGGCACGCACCGTTCATCCGTATCGCCGAGGAACTTGAGGGTGACATGAAGGTTATCCGGCGATACCGGTTTCAACGTGCGTCCAAAATGCTGCAGTTCGTTGATGGCGTCCCGCAGGACCTCGCCACATTCCACGTCCACCGCGATGAACGATCTGAAGCTCATCATCCCTCCAGCAGCTTCTGGCATTCCTTGACCATTTCCTGGGCGTCCACCAGCTCGAACACGTTGCCTTGCGGGGTGGCCCCGGCGATCACAAACGTATGGACGTTCTTGAAACCCAGGTTGGCCCACATGGCGAAGTGACGGTCCTTGATGTTGGCGTAGACCTCCTTGCCCTTGCCGCTGCCACAGCTGACGAAGGATATGGCCATCTTATCTCCTTTCAACCTTGGGACGTACTTGCCTGGTCCGTCACCGAAGGCCAGCAGCGCGTAGAGACGGTCGACGAACGCTCTCACGTTCGCGGTCTCCACTCCGAAGAACACCGGGGATCCGATGACCAAGGCGTCCGCCTCCCTGAGCTTCTTGTACAGTCGCTGCATGTCGTCCTTGAGGGCGCAGGCGTCGTTCTTCTTGCAGAAGTAACAGGCCTGGCAGTCCTTGATCTTGAGATCGTTGAGATCGACGTAGTCCAGGTCCACGTCGGCATGGTCCTTGGTGATCTCCTTCAACAATCTGGCGGTGTTCCCGTCCTTGCGCGGGCTCCCGTTGATAGCTAGAATCTTCATGATGACCCCTTAGTAATCATCGACAGGTGCTACAAGGGATAAAGGATTGACGGGTCGACAGGCAAGTTCTGAGCGAAATTTGGAAAAAGTGAAAGGAACGCCCGGTCCGGCCGGGACGTTCAATTGATCAAGATGTTTCAGATCAGGCCCTGGTCCATCATGGAACTGGCGACCTTGACGAAGCCGGTGATGTTCGCTCCGACCACGTAATTGCCGGGGCTGCCGTACTTGCGTGCCGAGTCGGCCGCGTTCTTGTGGATGTTGACCATGATCTGGTGCAGCTGACGGTCGACCTCTTCCGCGGACCAGGAGATGCCGATGTGGTTCTGGCACATCTCCAGGCCGGAGGTGGCGACGCCGCCGGCGTTGGCGGCCTTTCCGGGGCCGAACAGAACGCCGTTGGCGATGAACAGCTCCACCGCCTCAGGGGTGGATGGCATGTTGGCTCCCTCGGAAACGGCGATGACGCCGTTATCCAGCAGCCTCCGGGCGTCGTTCTTGTCCAGCTCGTTCTGGGTGGCGCAGGGCATGGCGATGTCGCACTTGGCCTTCCACGGCCGTTCGTTGGCCCAGAACTCACATCCGTACTTCGTCGCGTACTCGCTCATGCGGCCGCGCTTGACGTTCTTCAGCTCCATGACGTACTTCCACTTCTCTACGTCAATTCCCGCCGGATCGTATATGGAACCGTCAGAATCTGAAAGGGTGACGACCTTTCCGCCGAGCTGGGTGACCTTCTGCACGGCGTACTGCGCGACATTTCCGGAGCCGGAAATGGCGACGGTCTTGCCGTTGAAGTTGGTGCTCTTGGTCTTCAGCATCTCCTCGCAGAAGTAGGTGCAGCCGTAGCCGGTAGCTTCCGGCCGGACCAGCGAACCGCCCCAGTTGATGCCCTTTCCGGTGAGTACTGACTCGAAGCGGTTGACCATCTTCTTGTACTGACCGAACATGTAACCGATCTCGCGCCCCCCGACGCCTATGTCCCCCGCCGGAACGTCGGTGTTCGGGCCGATGTGGCGGTACAGCTCGCCCATGAAGGCCTGGCAGAAGCGCATGATCTCCGCTTCGGACTTTCCCTTGGGATCGAAGTCCGCCCCGCCCTTGGCACCGCCCATCGGCAG
>DAONGL010000014.1:19933-27726 GCA_035404085.1 Methanomassiliicoccales archaeon
GTTGACGACGGGGTTGGCGAACGAGGTTGTCTTATTTAATCTGTGTTTTGCGTTTTTCATCTAATTTTTCTTGAATAATTGTACATTTGCTGGATTTTATTGCTGAAAATGGCATTCGGTTCGAGTAAATGTTCAGCTTACGAACTATCGAGCATATGCATTAAATAATAAGGCCATTATCCAATCAAGGTCGTAGTGGACATGTACCATTAAGGTCCCTGGATGACGGCCGCTCGATGCCCGCCCTCGATGAAAGCGGGACGGTGCGAACGCAGCGAATTCCTGGGGACCGCCGGGTGATCATTGATGAACGATAGTTGCCTCGCCACCGTAAAGATTAACCAGGACCTGTGCAGCCGTTGCAAGGTGTGCTACTCCCTCTGTCCGTTCGAATCCATTCGAGAGAAGGAGGACGGGCGCATCGAGATCGACATCCAGAAGTGCCAGGTCTGCGGCATTTGCTATAGCGCCTGCCCGGCGTCCGCCATCGAGATGGCCTACTACGATTACGACGGGCTTTTGGATTTCGTTCGGAACGCCAGCCCCTCCGCTAGTACCTTGGTCATGATGTGCCGCGGCAACTCACCGAGCGGCGGGGAGGTCGAGGACATCCTGGCCGATCATGGACTGGACACCAAGGATTACATTCCACTGCGGATACCGTGCGCTGGTCGGGTTCCCACCGATTTCATATTCCGGGCGCTGTCGTCCGGTATCAGGAACATCATATCGATACAGTGCCAGGACGGCTTCTGCCGGATGAAGGAGGGCACCCGCATCGAGACCCGCAGACTGCTGCTCGGCCAGGCGGTCATCAGGCAGTTCGGCTATCCCGATGATTCCCTGCAGGTCGTCAAGTATTCCCGCAAGGCCGTCTGGATCAATCACGATTGCGTCGGTTGCGACAAATGCGTCTTCGTCTGCCCGTACGGGGCGATAAGCGCCGATTCCATATCCTCGCCCAGGGTGGACCAGGAGAAGTGCGTAGGCTGCGGCGCCTGCCAGACGGTATGCCCGCACCATGCCATCCAGGTCAAGGGCTACGAGTTCTACTCCGTCCTCCGTTCGTACGAGGAGGCGGCGGCTCGCCTGCGCCAGAGAGACAAGCGGCCATCGATACTGGTGTTCAGCTGCCAGTGGTCCGAGTTCTCCGCTCTGGACGATCCGGAGAAGTTGCTGCGCGGACAGAACGCCATGCTGTTAGAGGTGCCGTGCTTCAAGGGATTGGACCCGGTACACGTGGTGAACGCGCTGCGCAACGGCTTCGACGGCGTGCTGGCCGTGGTGTGCGCCCCGGAGGACTGCAAGCTCCAGAAGGGCGGCGATAACGCCGTGAGGCAGCTGGACGTACTGTACGGCGCGCTGAAGAAGCTTGGTCTTTCAGAACGCTTCGAGCTGCACGAGATGTCGCCTCGATGCGGCGGCGATTTCAACGCCGTGTTCGAAAAGTTCTGCGAACGGATCTCCGATATGTACTCCGACGAATGCCAGAGGAGAGTGGGCTGAATGTACCGCATCGTCTCCAAGGAAAGGTTGGCGCATAAGCACACCCTGTTCACCGTGAACGCTCCGGAGATCGCCGCGAAGGCGCAGGCCGGGCAGTTCCTTATCGTCATCTCCAAGGAAGGAGGTGAACGCGTTCCGCTCAGCATCTGCGCTTACGACCGGCAAAAAGGTACCGTATCCTTCGCCTTCCACGAGGTCGGCAGGACCACCAAGGAACTGGGCACCTTCAATGAGGGTGACGAGCTGTTCAACGTCACCGGGCCGCTCGGAAATCCGTCCGAGATAAGGAACTACGGAAAGGTCCTGTGCGTCGGGGGCAGCATAATGATCGCTCCGGCCCTGCTCCAAGCAAAGGCCTTGAAGGAAGCCGGTAACGAGGTCGTCACAGTTCTGGCCTGCCGCAGCGAGGAGTTCCTGTTCAAGAAGGCGGAGGCGGAGAGGTTCAGCGACCGCGTATACCTGGCATCGGACGACGGCACGGTCGGCGAGAAGGGATTGGACTTCCTGAACGATCTCCTGGCCAAGGAGAGGTTCGACCGCTGCACCGTGATCGGGCCGGTGGTCATGATGAAGAAGGTCAGCGAGATGACGAAACCGTTCGGAGTTCCGACCATCGTATCGCTGACGCCGATTATGATCGACGGAATGGGGATGTGCGGCGTTTGTCGCGTAACCGTCGGCGATAAGATGCTCTTCGGATGCGTGGACGGCCCGGAGTTCGACGGCCACCAGACCAATTTCGACGAGCTTATACAGAGGCAGCGTTCCATGCTGCCTGAGGAAAGGCTCAGTTCCATGCTCTGGGAGCATGAGCATGAAGGGGGGTGCCGCTGTGGAAGGAAGTGAGCCCCGGAAGCGGAACGATAAAGCTCTGGACGAAGATGTCCCGATGCCCCGCCAGGAGCCCGAGGACCGGGTGAAGAACTTCACGGAGGTCGCCCTCGGTTACACGGAGGAGATGGCGCTAGCCGAGGCGGCGCGTTGCCTCAAGTGCAAGAACCCTCCCTGCCGCAAGGGCTGCCCGGTAGACATCCCGATACCGCAGTTCATCGAGAAGATCATCGAGGGAAACTACGACGAAGGCATATCGATCATAAGATCGAAGAACGCCCTGCCGGCCGTGTGCGGCCGGGTCTGCCCACAGGAGAACCAGTGCCAGAAGAACTGCATACGCGGAAAGAAGGGCGACCCGGTGAACATCGGCCGCCTGGAGAGGTTCCTGGCCGACCGGGAAAGGGAGAAGGGCATGAAGGTGCCGGAACGTCCCGCCCCGACCGGAAAGAAGGTGGCGATAGTCGGCGCCGGCCCGTCCGGGCTGGTGGCCGCCGCGGACCTGGCGAAGCTGGGTCATGAGGTTACTCTCTTCGAAGCTTTGCACGTGGCCGGAGGGGTGCTGATGTACGGCATTCCCGAGTTCCGCCTGCCCAAGGCCATCGTCCAGAAGGAGGTGGAGTACGTCCAGAGCCTGGGCGTGGAGCTTCGCCTTGGCAATCTCATCGGACGCATCCACACCATCCCCGAGCTGATGGCCCAAGGCTACGACGCGGTCTACATCGGCAGCGGCGCCGGGCTTCCTCAGTGGACTGGCTGCCCCGGGGAGAACCTGGGAGGCATCTACTCCGCGAACGAGTTCCTCATTCGGGTCAATCTGATGAAAGCGTACGATTTCCCGGAGACCGACACGCCGATACGAATAGGCAAGCATGTGGTGGTCATCGGCGGCGGGAACGTGGCCATGGACTGCGCCCGCATCTCCATGAGATTGGGCGCCAGGGTCTGCCTGAACTATCGCCGCTCCCGGAACGAGCTGCCCGCTCGTCGCGAGGAGATCGAGAACGCCGAGGAGGAGGGGCTGATCTGCAACTTCCTGAACGCCCCGGTGGAGTTCTTCGGCGACGACAAAGGGTGGGTGAAGACCATGCGCTGCACGAACATGGAGCTCGGCGAGCCTGACGACCGTGGACGGTGCAGCGTTTCGCCGATAGCCTGCTCGGACTTCGATGTCGAAACGGACACGGTGATTGTGGCCATCGGTCAAACTCCGAACCCGATAATTCAGCGCACCACCGACGGACTGAAGACCAATCCCCGGAACGGCACGATCATCGTGGACGATGACGGACGGACCAGCTTGGACGGGGTTTACGCCGGCGGGGACGTGGCTACCGGAGCGGCGACGGTCATCAGCGCCATGGGGGCCGGAAAACGAGCCGCTCAGGCCATGCACGATTACCTAATGAACGACAAGCAGGGGGACCGCGAATGAGCAAGTTGAAGGTGGCATTCTACTGGGCGGCCAGCTGCGGCGGCTGCGAGATAGCGGTCCTGGACATCAACGAACGGATATTGGAGCTGGTACAGCACGTGGACATCGTGTTCTGGCCAGTGGCCATGGACGTCAAGTACAAGGATGTCGAGGCCTTCCCGGACGGCTATATCGACATCACGTTCCTCAACGGTTCCATAAGGAACTCGGAGCAGGAGCACATGGCCAAGGTCCTGCGGGCCAAGAGCAAGACCCTGGTGGCGTTCGGCGCCTGCGCCTGCGAGGGTTCCGTCCCCGGACTGGCGAACCTGCATGATTCAAAGGAGATACTGAACCAGGTCTACAGGGAGATCGGCGACGGCGGTAACGATTCACTGGTACCGAAGCCCGATTCGAAGGTGAAGGAAGGCACCCTGCACATCCCGACCTTCTACGACACCGTTAAGACGCTCAACCAGACCGTGGACGTTGACTATTATCTGCCCGGATGCCCGCCGCCGGTCGACCTCATAAACAGGGCCCTGGACGCCATCCTTTCCGGCAATCTGCCGCCGAAGGGTTCCATACTGGCCCCGTTGCCGGCGGTATGCGCCGAGTGCCCGCGCAAGCGGGAGAACAAGAAGATCACCGCCATTCACCGTGTCTACGATATCGTCCCCGATCCGGAGAGATGCCTCATGGAACAGGGGATAATCTGCATGGGGATGGCCACCCGCAGCGGCTGCGGCGCGCAATGCCTTAAGGTGGACATGCCCTGCACCGGTTGCGGCGGCGCCACCCCGAACCAATCGGACATCGGCACCGGAATGATGACCGCCCTGGCCTCCATATTGAACTTGGACAAGGAACCCGGGACCTATACGGAGGAAGAAGTGATGGAGCTCATATCGCAGATCAAGGACCCGGCTGGGATATTCTACATGTACAGCCTTCCGGCGTCCATACTCAGAAGGAAGGTGATGAAATGAAGAGGGAGATCGTCATCGATCCCATAACCCGTTTGGAAGGCCACGGCAACGTCTCCATATTCCTGGACGACCAGGGAGAGGTGGAGAACGCCTATCTCAAGATACCCGAACTGAGAGGGTTCGAATCGTTCTGCGTCGGCCGCCCGGCGGAGCTGATGCCCTTGCTGACCACGCGCATCTGCGGCGTCTGCCCGGTGTCGCACCACTACGCTTCCGTGAAAGCATTGGACGCGGCGTTCCATGTGGACCCGCCGTCGGCCGCAAAGAAACTTCGGGAGCTGCAGTACATGGGCTACATCTGCTACGACCACACCCTGCACTTCTATTACCTCGGAGGACCGGACTTCATAGTCGGTCCGGACGCCCCTCCGGAGAAGCGGAATATTTTGGGCGTGATAGAGAAGGCCGGCCTGGACGTGGCGAAGGAGGTCATCAAGCACCGCGCCTACGGTCAGAAGATCACGGAGATCATAGGCGGCAAGGCCACGCACCCCGTCAGCGGTCTTCCTGGCGGCATGAGCAAACCGCTCAGCGAGGAATCACGCCTGGCCATACTGGAGATGTCCAAGTCGCTGGTGAACTTCGCGCAGTTCACCCTGAAGATATTCCATCAGATCGTGCTCGACAACCCGGCGTACGTGGACCTCATCAAGAGCGAGATGTACACTCAGCGGACGTACTACATGGGCATGGTCGATTCGAACAATCACGTCAACTTCTACGATGGTAAGATACGTGTCGTCGATCCTTCCGGCAAGGAGTTCGCCAAGTTCGACGCTCAAGATTATCAGCAGCACATCGAGGAGCGTTCGGAGGAGTGGACGTATTCGAAGCTGCCGTTCCTGCGCAAGGTGGGCTGGAAGGGATTCGTCGACGGGCCGAATAACGGAGCGTACCGCGTCGGGCCGCTGGGAAGGCTGAACGTGGCGGAGGGAATGTCCACGCCGCTGGCGAACAAGGAGTACCAGGAGATGTTCTCCCTGCTCGGTAAACCGGTGCACAGCACCTTGGCCTTCCACTGGGCCCGGCTGATAGAGCTGCTCTACGCGGCCGAGCACGCCGTCGAGCTGGCATCCGATCCGGAGATCACCTCCACCGATGTTCGCAACAGACCTGGAAAGCCGGGCGAGGGCGTCGGCATCGTCGAGGCCGCTCGCGGAACTCTCATTCACCATTATCATCTGGACGACGACGCGTTGATGAAGAAGGTCAACATGATCGTCGCGACGACCAACAACTACCCCTCGATATGCATGAGCATTCGAGACGCCGCCAAGGGTCTCATACATAATGGTAAGGTGGACGAGCGCATACTCAACAAGGTGGAGATGGCCTTCCGGGCCTACGATCCGTGCTTCGGGTGCGCCACGCACTTCGCCATAGGTCAGATGCCCCTGGAAGTGAAGGTGTACGGTCGTCACAAGGAGCTACTGTGCCAGTTGAGCCGTTGATGTCTGTCGCCAAGGAGTGAGAGGCGTGCGGGACCACACCATCCCACTGGAGGACGAGCTCCGCGTTTGGCTGGAAGGCGCCAGTATGGTCGTCGTCGCCGGAATAGGCAACGGCATCCGTCGGGACGATTTCGTCGGAGTGAAGGTCGTACAGGACCTGGTCGGAATGGTATCCGAGAACGTTCACCTCATCGAGTGCGAGACGGTGCCGGAGAGCTTCGTGGACGAGATAATCGATGTGGCGCCGAGCCATGTCCTGCTCATCGATGCCGCTCTGTTAGGGCTTGCCCCAGGTACCGCGCACCTCTACGATGTGGAGGAGGTCGTGAACTCCACCAGCATCTCCACGCACACTTTACCGTTACGGGTGTTCTGCGAGTATGTTTTTACTTTGACCGGGGCGAAGATCGCCCTGCTTTTGATCGAGCCGTTGGAAACCGACTTCGGGGAAGGACTGTCGCCCGAACTTCAAGGGGCGGCCAAGGACGTTAGCGTAATTCTCTCGAACCTTCTCTCCTGAGTTCGTATAGAAATCTTCAGCGATCGCTCTTTTAAGAAATAATGAAAACATAGGGATAAGGGGTTTATCCGGTGGTCGGAGACCAACTGGAATTTACTTGGAGATAGCGCTGTTGGGGCACTCGTCGATGCAAGCGCCGCACTCAGTGCACTTCTTGGCGTCGATGACGGCGACATCATCAACGGTAATTGCCCCGCTGGGGCAAACATCCTCGCAAAGTCCGCAACCAACACACTCGTCAACATTTACCTTTACAGCCATTGTAAAGCACCTATGGAAGGGTGGAAGAAAAGTTACGGTATTTATTCTTTACCTTATCTGGATTGCATATCACCTAACGATAAGGACCGAGGTATTGGCCCGCTTGGATAGGGATGATGATACGCTTCCGATCAAAGCGCCCTTGGCAGCTCCCATTCCCCGGCTGCCGGTGACGATGAGGTCCGGTCCGAACGACTCGGCGAACTCCAGTATCTTGGTCACCGGAGGGCCGTGCAGAAGATGGGCCGTTGCGGCCACGCCTTCGGACGTCAGTATCTCCAGGGAGTCCTGCAGGATCTTTTTGGCGCGAACTTCCATCTCCTCGGTGTCCACCTCGGCCATCAAGGAGGCGAACTCCCGGACCTCGACAACGCAGACCACGGCGATCTCGTAGGAGGGTGCGGACAGAGCAAGCAAGGCCGCCTTTCGCAGCGCCTTCTCCCCATGGACCGAACCGTCCACCGCCACCAACAGCCTCAATTGACTTTCCTCCATGGATCGAACCACCTCTGGGCGGCTAGCGTCGGCGCGAGCGCCCCTATGATTATTGTTCCGACCAATATTGAGAATTGCGTCGTGTCGATGAGGCCTTGCCCCAATCCGAACTGCAGGAACACCATTCCGAAAGTTAACGACGTGGACATCAGCAGGGCGATGTACACCCGGTCCTTGCGAAAAGAAGCGCTGACGGTCGGCAGCACGAAAAGCATCTTGAGCAGGACGCGGCCGAATCCCAGAGCGAGGATGATGAGCACGCCGGCCAGCAGCGCCTCCATGGAAACATTGGAACCGGCGGCCAGGAAGAACAGGGAGACCATGAA
>DAONGL010000014.1:27826-30147 GCA_035404085.1 Methanomassiliicoccales archaeon
GGCACGAGAAGAAGCACGGCCAATATGAAAATTAGTACCTCCGATCCGGGAGGGGCGAACAGTACCGCCAGAGCGATGGAGGCGATCAGGTTCGTCAGGAAGCAGGCCGCCAATATCACGGAACCGGTGTCCGTCCGCGCCCTACCGCCCTCCACCAAAACGACGTAGACGATGGCCACGGATGTTTCCGATAGGGCGATCCCGGCTAAAAGTGACGAGTCCCAGGACCATCCGCCGAGATAGTGCAGGGCGAACGGCACGGTGATGAATATGGAGAGGAAGGAGGCCAGGGCGAGGGGCAAGCTGCTCTTCCATTGACTTCGCACGCGCTCGACCTCCATCTCCGTCCCGGCCAGGAAGGTCAGGCCGATTCCGCCCAGAACGGCCAGGAACGAGAACCACTCGATCTCCAGAGAACGAAGGCCTAGAACTTGTCCGACCGCCAGCCCCAGCAATATCTCGAATATCGCCGCCGACAGCCCGAAGCGCGAGGCTATCAGCTGGGCGCTCACCGCCAGGAACATCAGGAAGGCCAGGGCCAGGAGGTCGTTCACTTGCGCACTTCCCGACGGCGAACGCAGAACAACAATTTGGTCTTTACCACCATGCGATTGATATATGGACAGAGCGTTTGAGCGCATATGCGTTATCTCTCCGGGCTGGTGCTAGGCCAGAACGGCTTTTTTCCGGGTCACGTGGGCATCGAGGACGGAGTGATAGCGGAGATCGGACGCGGAAAGAAGGGTAACGCTCATGCCCGTGGATTGATCGTCCCCACCTTCGTCAACGGTCATACGCACATCGCCGATTACATCGTTCCCGTGGACCCCGCGATGTCCCTGGAGGATCTGGTCGCCCCGCCCAAGGGTCTGAAGCACCGGATCCTGGAGCAGGCCTCTCCTGAGGATATCATGCGCGGTATGCTGACCATGAAGCGCTTCATGGCCCGTCGGGGCGTATCGCATTTTCTGGATTTCCGAGAGGGCGGTTATGATGGTTCCGATTACCTACGGCGTTTGGACGGCGAGGGGGCCGACTCGATCATCATGGGAAGGCCGAAGCTATTGGAGTTCTGCCGCTCCGGGGCCCGACGACTGCTGAAGGTCGCTGACGGCATCGCCGTCTCCTCGATTACCGATTGGGATTACTCCGAACTGCAGAAGCTCGCCCAGGAAACGCGTGAACAGGGAAAGCCCTTCGCCATTCACGCTTCCGAGCGCGTACGGGAGGACATCGACAAGGTGCTCGACCTGAAACCTTCGTACATAGTGCACATGACGGAGGCGACGGATGACGACATGCGCAAGGTGGCACAGGCCGGCGTTCCCATCGTCGTTTGCCCCCGCTCGAACCTGTTCTTCGGGAAGACGCCCCCGCTAGCAAGGATGTTGGATAGCGGGTTGATCGTGGCGCTGGGAACTGATAACGCCATGATATGCCTACCGGACATGCTGGCCGAGATGGAAGTGGCCGCCCGCCTCCTGCGTTCGCAGGGCCGGAACGGAGCGAAGGACGCTCTGGACATGGCCATGAACGGAAGAAAATTATTAAATCGCCAGGAACCGTTAAGTATAGAACCGGGAGCACGCTGCGAGCTGATGGTGCTCAGGCAGCGGGGCGGGGACCCCGTCTCCGACCTCGTGTTGCGCAGCGCCTCTGACGCGCCTGAGCTGGTATGCATAGGTAAGAATTGCTGGAGATGATAGGATGACTCTGTTCAAGAAGATACTGATCCCGACCGACGGGAGCGAATACACCAAGGCTGCCGTTACCAAGGGATTGGAGATGGCCAAGGCGACCGGCGCCGAGGTCACCGCACTTTACGTCGTGGACCAGACCTCCTTCATCAACTTCCCCATGGACTCCACCATCGTTAGCGTTTATACGCTGCTGGAGAAAGAGGGCGAGGAGGCCATGGACTATGTGAAGAAGGAGGCTGAGGCCTTGGGCGTCAAGCTAACGACGCGCATCGAGGAAGGCTCCCCTTCCCGCAAGATAGTCGATCTCTCCGCCGAGCACGACCTGGTGGTCATGGGCACCCTGGGTCGGACCGGTTTCTCCAAATTGCTCTTGGGTAGCGTCGCCGAGCGCGTGGTTCGCTTCGCCAAATGCCCCGTCCTCGTGGTCAGGGCCACCGGGGAGGAGAACTAGATGCCAACCACCGTAGGGGACGTGATGACGTCCAATCCGATAGTCGCCCAGGTACCTGGCTCTCGCCAGGAAGTCCTGAAGATAATGGTGCAGCATAACCTCACCGGTCTTCCGGTGGTGCGCCGCAGCGACGGTTCCCTGGCGGGCATGATAACCCGCCAGGACATCTT
>DAONGL010000014.1:30247-35316 GCA_035404085.1 Methanomassiliicoccales archaeon
ATAATTACCGATAGGGACATCTTCAACAAGGCCTATCTGGACGGTGCCGATGCGGCCGCCGCCCTGGGCTTCGGGGATGACGAGAACCACTGGTCCTGGGACGGCCTGAGCAACGTCATGAAGCTGTGGTACGAGGTGTCGAAGGTCGAGCTTCCGGGGATGCTGATCAAGGAGCTCATGGTCCACGACCCGACCACCGTGTTCAAGAAGACCGCCATCTCCGAGGCGGCCCGCATAATGCGCAAGAACGACTTCGGCCAATTGCCGGTCCGCGATAACAAGGATCGCCTACTGGCCATGATATACGATCACGATATCATCTCCGTGCTAGTGAAGGAGTAGACAATAATGAAGGAGGTCAGCTCCGGGGAGATGCTCTCCCTATGCAAGAGACGCGGGTTCATCTACCCCGCGTACGAGATATACGGCGGGATCGCCGGGCTTTACGATTACGGTCCCCTAGGGACAGCGCTGAAAAGCAACATCGCCGACCTGTGGCGCAAGATCTACGCGCTCCAGGAAGGGTTCGTGGAGATAGACGGCGACAACGTGGGACCGGAAGCGGTGTTCAAAGCCTCCGGGCACGTGGACAACTTCGCCGATCTTTCCGTTACGTGCAAGTCATGCGGCGAATCGTTCCGGGCGGACCATCTGGCAAAGGGATTGCATCCTAACCCGGATTCGCTTTCCAAGGAGGAGCTGCAGAAGGTGCTCCGCGACAATGACGTGCGGTGCCCATGCGGCGGCGAGTTCGCGGACGTGGAAGAATTTAATTTAATGTTCAAGACCAAGATCGGGCCAGGCGGCGGGCGTACCGGTTACTTGCGTCCGGAGACGGCCCAGTCCATATTCGTGAACTATACCAATCTGTATCGTCACTGCCGCGACAAGCTTCCGTTCGGCTGCATCCAAGTTGGTCGAGGGTTCCGCAATGAGATATCGCCCCGTCAGGGCGTGATCCGGCTTCGCGAGTTCAACATGATGGAGGCGGAGCTGTTCGTCGATCCCGAGGACAAATCGTGGCCCCGCTACCAGGACGCCAAGGACAAGGTCGTCCGACTGGTGCCGAACACTGACGAGAAGGAAGTGGAGATGACCATCGGTGAGGCGGTGGAGAACGGTACCATCGGCAACCAGACGCTCGGCTACTTCATCTGGGTGACCTACGACTTCCTCACTTCCGCCGGTATCGATCCGGCGAAGCTGCGCTTCCGCCAGCATCTCAAGACCGAGATGGCGCATTACGCCGCCGACTGCTGGGATGCCGAGACGCTCATCAGCTTCGGCTGGACCGAGATAGTCGGCATAGCCGACCGCGGTTGCTGGGACCTGTCGCAGCACATGAAGTTCTCCAAGGCCGACCTCACGGCGTTCAAGCGCTTCGACGAGCCTCGGGACGTGGAGCGCGACGTGGTAAAGCCTAAGTTCGGCGCCCTAGGCCCGCGCTTCAAAGGTGCGGCGGGAGACATCAAGAAGCAGCTGGAGGGAATGGACGCCTCGGCCGTTCATGATGGACTGGTGACGGTCACCATCGACGGCCAGCCTGTAGATCTCGATGGAATGTATTTTGAGGTGGTACGGGTCAAGGAGAAGGTGAACGGCGTCCGGGTCGTACCGCACGTCATCGAGCCGTCGCACGGCCTGGACCGCATCCTGTACAGCTGCCTGGAGCATGCCTATTCCGAGAAGGAGGATGGCTATGTGACGCTCAAATTGAAACCGGCCGTGGCCCCGATAAAGGTGGGCGTGTTCCCTCTTATGGCCAAGGACGGCATGGAAGTGGTGGCCAAGGCCCTGGACCTGGCATTGCGCGAGGAGGGCATGGTGACCTACTACGACGACTCGGGTTCCATCGGACGGCGGTACGCCAGAATGGACGAGGCCGGCACGCCGTGGTGCGTGACGGTCGATTACGATACGTTGGAGAAGGGGGACGTAACGATACGCGACCGGGACACGTCAGAGCAGACCCGGATATCGGCGGACGACGTCGTTGATTTCATCAAGGACAAGCTCAAACGCAAACTATCTTGCTGAACAAACCCTACAGTACTACGAAGGTGAGCTAAAATGGTTGGAGAAAGCATCGAGGGAATGAAGAAGAGGGAACTGCTCAGGTCCCTGATTGACGCCAACAAGGTTGGCGACCTGATGAGGAAAAAGTTCGAGACCGTTGACCCGGAGACCGCTCTCTCCGACGTTGTGGCAAAGATGAAGTCGTCCGACCTGCACGAGATACCGGTGGTCGACGGCAAGAAGCTGGTCGGGGTGATCAGCTACGGCGCCGTGATCCGCAAGAAGAACCTGGTCATCGGCACCAAGGCCAAGACGATGGTGGAGACCACTCCAGAGATCAACATCGACACTCCCCTGACCGAGGTCGCCGAGCACTTCCTCTCCACCGGTTACCGGCAACTGCCGGTGACCAAGGGAAAGGCCCTCCTGGGCATAGTGACCCGCGCCAACGTCATATCCGTCCTTCCGAAGCTGAAGGAGATCAAGGCGCTCAAGATAGCTGACGTGATGAGCGACAGCGCGCGCTCGATACACGAGAAGGACCTCATCAAGAACGCCATGAGCCTGATGCGCGACCTGGAGGTACGGACCGTTCCGGTCGTGGATGACCAGGACCGACTGGTCGGCATCATCGGCATCAGGGACATCGTGCAGTACTCCTGGACCGGCCCCGGTACCCAGGCCATGGGACGCCAGGACAAGGGCGGGAACAACAACCCGGTGGAGATGGAGGTTCGTTCGTTAATGCATGACTCGCCGATAACCATGACCGCCGAGGACGATCTTACGAAAGCGATCAACACCATGGTCGAGAAGAACATCTCCACCATACCCGTGGTCTCCGGCGACCGCATGGTCGGAATAGTAACCAAGTACGATATCCTGGAGCTGGTGGCGTCCGTACGGAACAGGGACATGGTCTACACCCAGATCTCCGGACTGGACGAGGAGGACCGCTTCTCCCTGGAAATCATGGAGAAGGAGATGCAGTCCGGCCTGGTCAAGATATCCAAGTTCACCCGGCCGCTGCTGTTCACCATCCATGTGAGCAAGTACAACAACACCGGGAACCGAGCCAAGTACTCCCTGATCGGCCGGCTGAGCACGGAGAACTCGCACTTCATGACCAAGGCGGTCGATTGGTCGCTGGGCCAGGCGACGGTCGAACTGATGAACAACCTGGACCGCATCGTCAAGGACAAGAAGGAGCATAACCTGGACGTGCGGATGAAGAAGAACCTGCATAAAAAGGTCTGAGGCGCTCAGCAACCTTTTTTAAACCACTTCCCATTCCCTTTCCAGTCCATGGCGCAATACGAGGCTATAACGACCGAAAGGAAGTGGCAGAAGCAGTGGAAGGACTGGGAGCTTTACAAGTTCGATCAGGATTCGGACGCGCCGGTCTATTCCGTTGACAACCCTCCGAGGTACGCCTCCGGCTCCCTGCATCTGGGGCACGCCACTGGCTACTCGCTGATCGATTTCGCCGCCCGCTACCACCGGCAGCGGGGCTTCAACGTGATGTTCCCCCTGTGCTTCGACGTCAACGGAACGCCGGTCGAAGTTAGAGTGGAAAAGAAGTACGGCATCAACAAGTACTCCCTGCCCCGGCAGGAGTACATCAGGTTGTGCGAGGAGTACGCCAACTCGTTCATAGAGTCGATGAAGGAGCAGTTCGAGATACTGGGGGAGAGCATGGACCCCTCCGTCTACTATCAGACGGACGCGCCGTACTATCGCCGTATAACCCAGATCTCCTTCCTGAAGATGCTGGAGAAGGGCCTGGCGTACAAGGGCGAGTACCCGGTGAACTGGTGCCCCCGCTGCATTACCGCACTCGCTGACGCGGAAGTGGAATACGACCAGAACCTTACGAAGCTAAACTACGTCAAGTTCTTTTTGGCCGACGGCACGGGACATATCGTCATCGCAACGACGCGCCCGGAGCTCATCTGCACCTGCCAGACCATTGCCGTGCACCCCAAGGACGAAAGGTTCCGGGACCTGGTGGGCAAGGACATCATCACCCCCGTTTTCGGCAAGAAGGTCAAGGTCATCTCCGATGAGAAGGTGGACCCCGCGTTCGGCTCCGGTATCGTGATGATCTGCACCATCGGTGACAAGACCGATCTGGAATGGGTCATGAAGTACAAGCTTCCGCTGGAGAAGGGTCTTGACGAGCAGGGACGGATGACGGCGTTGGCCGGACCGTACGAGGGAATGCCGGTCAAGGACGCCCGGACCAAGATAATCGAGGACCTTCTGGCGCAAGGACTGATAATCAAGCAGGAGGAGCAGCAGCAGAACCGCTCCATATGCTGGAGATGTCATACCCCGATCGAGTTCCTGCAGGTCAAACAGTGGTTCATCCGCATCATGGACTTCAAGAAGGAAGTTCTCGCCAAAGCGGACGAGATCGAGTGGTTCCCGGAGTTCATGAAAGTTCGATTAGCAGACTGGGTGAACTCGCTGCAGTGGGATTGGGTCGTCTCCCGTCAGAGGTACTTCGCCACGCCGATCCCGGTGTGGGAATGCCAGAGCTGCGGTTTCGTTCTTCCCGCGGAGGAGAAGGATTGCTACATCGACCCGACGGTCATGAAACCGTACCTTGACAAGTGCCCGAAGTGCGACGGCGAGCTCGTCGGATGCCCGGACGTGTTCGATACCTGGATGGATTCCTCCGTATCGCCGCTGTACAACACCTTCTGGCAGCGGGACGAGGAGAAGTTCAAGAAGCTCTATCCGATGTCCATGCGACCGCAGTCCCACGATATCATACGGACCTGGGCGTTCTATACCATCTTACGAGAGCACCTGCTCACCGGACAGAAGCCCTGGGACCACATCATGATACACGGGTTCATCATGGCCCCGGACGGAACGCCGATGCATACGTCGCTCGGGAACGTAATCGACCCGATGCCGCTGCTGGAGACCTACGGGACGGACGCCCTGCGCTATTACGCGTGCACCTGCTCCCTCGGCGAAGATCATGCCTTCCGCGAGCGTGACGTGGTGCACGGGAAGAAGCTGTGCACCAAGATCTGGAACCT
>DAONGL010000015.1:0-13051 GCA_035404085.1 Methanomassiliicoccales archaeon
CGCGTCGTCGTCACGCCCCCTCCGGCCGATAGCGTGGGAACGATGCGCGAGATGGTATGATGCTGGGCGGTGGACGGCATGGCGATTATGGCCTTGCCGCCCGGAGAACGCGCTGCCCCTCGCATGAAGTCGGCCTGACCGCCGATGCCGGAATAGAACCGATGGCCGATCTGGTCGGTGCACACCTGACCGGTGAGGTCCACCTCCAGTGCGGAGTTTATGGCGATCATGTTGTTGTTGCGGGAGATGTTGCACGGATCGTTGGTGTACGAGGACGGGTACATCTCGAACATCTCGTTCCCGTCTATGAAATCGTAGAGACGTTTGGAGCCCATGCAGAAGGACGAGACGATCTTGCCGTCGTGGAATCCCTTCCTCCTTCCGGTGATGACCCCTTTCTCCACCAGGTCTATGATGCCGTCGGAGAACATCTCGGTGTGCACGCCCAGGTCCTTCTTTTCATCCAAGTAAGCCAGGATGGCGTCCGGGACGTTGCCATAACCGATCTGTATCGTCGCCCCGTCCGGAATGAGCTCGGCCACGTTCTTCCCTATGCGCGGCGCGGTGCGGGAGACCTCCCCTTCCCCGACGAACTCCAGGATCGGCTGGTCGTTCTCCACGAAGTGGTCTATCTCCCTCATGTGCAAACGGCTGTTCCCGCCCAGGCGAGGCATGTTGGGATTGACCTCCGCTATGACCACGTCAGCGTGCATGGCCGCGGACATGGTTATGTCGACCGACACGCCGAGATTGCAATATCCATCGTCATCCGGCGGTGATACCTGGATCAACGCCACGTCCACCGGCTTCAGCCCGCTGGAGAAAAGACGTTCGATATCGGACAGGTTGACCGGAGTGTAATCCGCCTTCCCCTCGTTCACCGCCCCCCGCACGTTGGGACCGATGAAGAAGGCGTTGAGCCGGAACTGGTCCCGGAACTGGTCCTCGGCGTAGAACGTCAGGCCTAACGACAGAGTCTGTATGACCTCGCTATCGATCATGGCATAGGATTTGGCTAGCAGCGCTTTCACTAGCGCCTGCGGCTCCCCGCAGGCCGTGCCCAGGAACACCGTCCTTCCTGGACCTATCTTCAGCACCGCCTCCTCGGCGGTGAGGATCTTTGACCGGTACTCCTTCTCCCAATCCCTGCCCATTGACCTCACTTATCGGCAATCGTGCCATTAAATGCTTCTGCGTCGAACCGAGGGAACGACGCAAATTACTTGACCGACAATCGTAATGGACGGGCGATGATCATCGAGCTTTGGATACTGGCGGTGTTCCTGGTGCTCATTGGCATCCTGGTTCTTGTCATAGTGGTTAGCAGCCTGATCAAGTTCTTCACCGCCATCGTAGCGGCCATCTTCGTACTGATGTTCACCGGGAGCGGTCTACTGGCCGGAGCGGCCTTCCTGGTCGTGGCCATCATCGTGGCCGTGGCTAGATTAGCAAATCCTTATCTCCGTCGATAGCCATGTTGGATGGGGTTTCCTCAATGGAACTAAGCAGCGTGGACAAGAAGAGGGTCATCAGCAAGGACGGTCGCGAGCTCGGCGTCCTGTATGGCAGCACCATAGATACCGGCAAGTGGACGGTCCTGCATATCCTGGTCAATGTGAGCAAGGACGCGGCCAAGGAGCTGCACATAAAGAAGAAGCTCTTCAAACCGATCATCATCAACGTCTCCACCGACCTGGTGGCGGTGGTGGGCGATGTTATACAGTTACGCTCGACCATGAAGGAGCTTGACGAGCTGTTCTAAACACGTTCGTTATCGAAGCGCGGCCTTCCGCATCTCCAGCATTTTGCATCGCGGGAGATGTTGACGGCGTCGCATTCGCAGGTCCAGGTGCCTTTGAGATCGAACGATTCGCACACTGTGCACTTGGACTTGCCCTCCCTGGGCTTGGCCTCAACCATCGTGAACTGCTCTTGAGCTGCCGCTAGATAAGGGTTTTGGCCTCTGGTCAGCGGTCCACGCCCTTCCTGGAGGTGATCCCCTTTTGGTAGGGGTGCCTCACCGCCTCGACCTCGCTGATATAGTCAGCCATATCAAGCAGTTCCGGCGGCGCGTGACGACCGGTGATCACCGCCTCGACCCCTTGATGGCGCCCCCCTATCGCCTTGACCACCTCATTGACGTTCACCAACCCGAACTTGATGGCCACGCTCACCTCGTCCAGCACCACTATCCTGTATCTTCCCGATCTCAGCGCCTCGGCCGCCAGTTCCAGGCCCTCGGCCGCCCTGTCCAGGTCGGCCTGGGTTATATCTTTGGAAAAGACCAGGCAGTCATTGCCGGACGCCACTACATCCAATCCAGGCAGATCAAGGAAGTTCTCCCCGTAGGTACCGGCGGTCTTCATGAACTGGACGATGAGCGCGCGGTAGCCGTGGCCCACCGCTCGGACGCACATGCCCAACGCAGCCGTGGTCTTCCCCTTGCCGTCGCCGGTGTATACGTGGACCAGTCCGATGTCGTCCATCTCAGTCCAGCTTCTTGAGCAGCCAGGCCATGTTCTGCCCCAGGGTCTTCATGGTCCTGATGCCTTCCTCGTCCATGGCGATGTCGCCTGGTTTCAGGGCGGTGATGGTGTTCCAGTAACTGCTTCCGGGCACGATCATCTGGCTGATGAGGAATAGTTTGTTAATCTCATCGAAAGTGTCAAGCGCTCCGGCGCGGCGGTTCACCGCCACGGCCGCCCCGACCTTCCGGCGGAACATGTCGCCATTGGCCCGGGCGACGTAGAAGGCCCGGTCCAGGAAAGCCTTCGTTTGAGCGGTCATGTTGCCGAAGTACACTGGCGAGCCGATTATCATCCCGTCGGCCGCCTTCATTTTCTGTACGTACTCGTTCAGACGGTCCTCGGCCATGACGCACCTCTGGTCCTTATTCTTACCGCAGGAACCGCAGGCCCGGCAGGGCTTGATATCTTCCCGGCATATGTCAATCAGCTCGGTATCGAAACCTTCGTTCTTCAGTTCCTGTAGAACGAACTCTAAGGCCTGATGGGTGTTGCCGTTGACCCTTGGACTTCCGTTGAACGCCACTACTTTCATGATATCTCCGACATCCCAATACTGCCCACGATATTATCGTTTTTCTTTTTTTCCGATCACCAATGCTTTCTTTTATCCGTCAGCCCTTGAAGGGAGAGGCGACCATGGGAGCGTTCTGGGAGGGGTTGATAGCTGGATATGGTATCGCTATTCCCCTGGGGGCGGTGTCCATTCTCATAGTCAACACCGCTCTCGACCGAGGGTTCCGGCTAGGCCTCGTGGCCGGAGCGGGAACCGCGACGGTGGACCTATTATGCGCCGCCTTAGCCGTATTCGCCGGGACGGCGGCGGTGGCTTTCATCGCGCCCTATTCCGGACCGTTGCAAGTGGCGAGCGGGATCGCGCTCATCGCCATGGGCGTATATGGCATCCTACGGTTACGGAGAAGGGTGAAGGATAGCGTTCCAGATACCGGGAACCAGGACGGAGAGATCACCGTCTACGGTAAGTTCGTGGCCCTGACATTGCTTAACCCCTTCACCGTAGCCTATTTCTTGGCGCTGATCCTTGGAAAAGGAGCGAGCTGGTCATTCTCATTCGGGGACTGTCTGTGGTTCATCGCTGGGGTCGGCCTGGCATCGCTATCCTGGGAAACTCTGCTCGCCGCCGTCGGAGCATTGGCCCGGAAGCACCTTACACCCCGGTTCATGACCGCCAGCATTTTGATCGGCAACAGCATCGTCATCCTTCTCGGGTTACGAATAATGATGGCGCTGTGATCGTTCACGACCGGTTCGTAGGCACCAGGCTAAAAAACATTAACTATTTATTCGTCCTGATTCAATGCGTATTACTAAAAAATGATTCGTAACACGAAATCATTAGTAATTTGTTACTGGGGGAAGTTAACACGCACATTCCTGATGGACTCATGGACCCGGTGGTGGTGGGATTGGGCTGGGCCATCGCCTTGCCCTTCATCGCCCTGGCAGTTTATAAATTGAATAAGAAAGTTGACGAGAGGATGGTCCCCTTCATGGCCATCTTGGCTGCCGGCATATTCGTTGCTCAAATGCTGAACTTCCCCGTCGGGGGAGGAACCACTGGACATCTGGTGGGAGCGGCCCTGGCAGTGATCCTCCTCGGCCTCTACGGGGGCATTCTGGTATTGACCACAATACTGGTCATCCAATGCCTGGTATTCGGTGATGGAGGCCTAACCGCCCTGGGACTTAACCTGCTCAACATGGCGGTCATCGCACCTCTGGTGTCATACGGAGTGCTCAGGTTGCTGAAGAAGCACCAATCATTGGCTGTGCCGTTGGCCGCCTGGGCCTCGGTCTTCCTGGCAGCACTCGCCTGCGGCCTTCTGCTGGCATTGAGCTACACCATATCCGGAGGGGATTTCGGAATAGTCGCCTCGGTCTCGATCCCGGCGATGGCTGGATGGCACGCCATAATCGCCATTGGCGAAGCGCTCATAACCACAGGGGTAGTAGTGTTCATCAGCCGGGTAGCCCCGGAGATGCTGGAGATGGGAAAGAACCAGGAAGTCAAGGAGGCGGTCGTTTGAACTGGAAGAGCTATGGCAAGGCAACGGCGGTGATACTGGTCCTATTCGCCATAGGCCTGGTCGGTTATTTCGCCTTCTCCGCGGCCTTTCCGGACGGTCTGGAGAAGGTCATGGAGGATAACCACGTGGAAGAGGCTGAACAGGTTTGGACCGCTCCCCTCAGCTATGGCGAGAACTGGGCCGGAGCGCTCATCGCCGGTCTCATCGGTTTCGCCTTGACCTTTTTGCTGGTGTTCCTGTACTTGAAAGGGATGCGGTCCCGCCAGAAGGCATAATAAACCATTTACTCCATTCTTATTTTTCACAGATTCGTAACACCCGGGATTCATTATGCAAAAACATGCCGACGGCCACGCTCGCGATTCCGCCTTGTCACGCTTCGATCCCCGGGTCAAGCTGGTCTGCATCTTCGCATTGGTGGTGCTGATCTCAACGTTCACCGACCGGAATGCGTTGGTCCTCGCCTTGATTTTCACCATCGTCCTGATGTTACTTTCCCGAGTATCGATGACCCACCTGTTACGGGGTTTACTGATGGCCCTTCCATTCATCGCCTTCGCCTCGCTGACCATGCTGCTGACCTCCGGGGCCGAGACCGCCCTGGCCATGGGATTGCGGGTCAGCACCTCGGTCCTCCTTCTCCTCCTTCTGGTCTACACTACCCCGTTCATGGACCTTCTTTGGACGATGCGCTGGTTCAAGATGCCCTCCCTGCTCAGCGACATGATCATGTTCACCTATCGCTTCATATTCGTGATGCTAGATGAGGCGGAAAGGATGCGTATGGCCAGGAGGTCTCGGGGATTTCAGGGCGGCCGCTCGCTGCTGGACCGCGAGGCGTTCAAGGTGCTCTCGAACACCATCGGCATGATCTTCATCCGTTCCTATCGTCGGGCGGACCGGGTGTATATGGCATTGCTTTCCCGCGGGTACGATGGGAAGGTACGCACGTTAAGCGCGTTCCGGGTCCGCCTCAGGGATGCCGGCCTGGGCCTGGCCTTCGTCATCATCGGTGGCTTTTCGTTATCTCAGCAGATGGGGTGGTACGTATGGTGGTGATCTCCCTTCGTGATGTTTCCTTCGAATACCCCGGACATATCCAGGCCTTGGAGAACATCAGCATCGAGCTAAAGGAAGGGGAGCGCATAGCACTGATCGGCCCGAACGGAGCTGGGAAGAGCACGCTCCTGCATTTAATGGCCGCCTTGGACTTCGCCAAGCAGGGAGACGTATACATAGCAGGAAAGAAGGTCGAGAGGCGCGCGGCGGCCGAGGCCCGCAAGAAGGTCGGATTCCTATTCCAGGACCCGGACGACCAGGTGTTCATGCCTTCGGTATACGAGGACGTGGCCTTCGGACCGCTGAACATGGGACTGGCAGAAGAGGAGGTACGAGAAAGGGTCGATAAGGCGCTGGAGGCCGTAGGCGCAACGCACCTTTCCAAGCGTGTGCCTCAGAACCTCTCGTTGGGAGAGAAGAAGCGGGTGGCCATGGCCGGCCTGCTCTCCATGTCCCCGCCGGTGCTGCTGTTGGACGAGCCGACGGCCAACCTGGACCCGCAGGGACGACGAGACCTGGTCAACGTCCTTTCCGGACTGGAGCAGAGCATGGTCATCGCCACTCACGATCTGACGGTGGCTTTCGAGCTGGCCGATCGTGCCATCGTTCTGAAGAGGAAGGTGCTCTTCGACGGTACGTTCCGGGACCTCATGAAGAGACCGGACGTGCTGAAGGAGGCCAATCTGGAGCTGCCATCGTTCTCCCGTCTGATGGTGATGTACAAACAGCATACCAATGGCGACTTCGAGCCGCCGCTGACGGTCGAGGAGGCTTTCGAAGTGCTCAAGGCCAACCTACGTTGAGAACGGATGGACCCGTCCGGGATGGGTGGGGGATAGCAACGAACTCACCGTTGAAGGGTCATTGTTATTATGCACCGAACGTTCCATATCCCTTTTTAGACGAACCGGGACCGGGAGGTGGATCCGATCAGACGCGGGTTAGGGAAGGCACATCTTCTGTGGAATCGTTGGACCATCTTCGGCGTCATGGCCCTCACCTATTTCCTAGTGTACTTTCACCGGGTATCGCCGGCGGTACTCGCCACCGACCTGCAGGGATCGTTCGGGGTCGGTCTGACCGCCGTCGCCCTGCTCAGCTCCGCTTACTTCTACGCCTACATGGTGATGCAATTGCCCTGCGGGGTGCTCACCGACCGCTGGGGACCGCGCCGTACCGTCTGCGCCTTCACCGCCCTTTCCGCCCTGGGAGCCTTGGTGACCGCTCTGGCCAGCAGTTTTGAGATGGTGGTAGCCGGCCGGGTGATGATCGGACTTGGCGTGGCCATGGTGTACGTTCCGACCTTGAAGGTGCTCTCCTCCTGGTTCCGAAAGGACGAGTTCAGCACCATGACCGGGGTTCTGTTGATGATCGGCAACGCCGGAGGTTTGGCGGCGGCCGGGCCTTTGGCGGCGATGTCCGATCAGGTCGGATGGCGGCAGGTGTTCCTGGTCCTGGCGGTTCTGACCGCCGTGCTTACCTGGTCGATGTGGCTCCTGGTCCGGGACCGGCCGCAGGACGTGGGACTACCGGCCGTTGAGCGGACCGAGGAGGAAGATAGGATCCCGATGGGAAGCGCCTTGCGCCAGGTGTTCAGCTCAGGGATCAGGTTCTGGCCCTTCGCTATCATCTTCTTCTTCATGTACGGCAGTCTGATGGTCTACCAGGGTCTGATGGGCGGACCGTACTTCCGAGATGTTCTGGGCTGGGACAAGGCGGAGTACGGCTTCTCCCTTACCTTCGTAGGCCTGGGAATGATCGCCGGCTGCCCCGTCTCTGGCTATCTATCGGACCGCGTTTTGCGGTCCCGTCGTAAAGTGGTGGTCGCCGGCACCCTGGCCTTCGCTATGATGTGGGGCATCCTCTGGTTGATGTCCGGCCGGGTGAACGATCAGATGGCATACACCATCGTTCATTTCCTCTTCGGGTTCTTCGCCGGCTGGTACGTGCCGATATATGGGCAGGTGAAGGACGCCTTCCCCCGATCGATGTCCGGGACCTCCTTGGCCGCCCTGAACATATTCCCTTTCGCCGGAGGGGCGGTATTACAGATGATCGCCGGCTTCATGATGAGCGAGAGCTCATTGACCGAATACCGCGCGGTCTGGCTTCTCATGCTCTTCGGAATGATCGTCGCCGCGATTGCCGCCCTCATTTCCAAGGAGCGTCCGTCTTAAGGACCCTTAGACCAACAGAGACGACTGTCAAACGTCCAGATGGCCCATCAGCTTTCTGAGCAGGGCCGATGGCTCCGCCTTCTCCGGAACGACGTTCACCTCGATCCCGTAGGCCTCCAGCCTCTCCCTGGTCTCCTGTCCCATGGCCGCGATGGTCAGTCCTTCCAGCAGGGACAGCGCCTCATCCTCTCCGCTTCGTTCCTCCAGCTGCACCAGGAACGCCTGGGTATGGGCCGGGGTCGGGAACACCAGGGCGTCGATGTCGCCGCGGTCCAGGCGTTCCATGATGTCCTGCATGTCCTCCCCTTCGTCCAGCAGCAGGGAGTACACCGGAACGTCCTCCACCTTCCAGCCGGTGGCCTTCAGGTCCTCCACCAGGCGCTTGGAGCCCTGGTCGGAACGGAGCAAGGCCACGGTCCCCCTTCGGGCCTGGGAGCCAAGGTGCTGGACCAGCGCCTCGGTGGTGGATTCCGGGGCTATGGACGACACTTTGAGACCGTGCCTCTGCGCGCTCTGCGCCGTGCGGTCCCCGATGACCACCAGTTCCGCCCTTCCCATGGCCTCCTTCGCCCGGTCCAGCATTTTTCTACGCTTGGCCATGGTGACCAGGGCCTCGATGGCCGTGGGACAGGTGGCCACAAGCACGTCGAACCGACCAGAGAACATGTCGATCAGGAACAGTGAGAAATTGGAATCGTCGTTGGGCTCCGCGCGCAACGGTGACGCGCATACAAAATCGGCCAGCTGGCGGTGCTCGCGGCATAATGGCATCCAGCGTTCCGACGGCCCTATGATGGCCACGACCTTCTTCATGGAGTACCGTACAACGAACTGGATTATCTATCTTCTCCGCCAGGAGATTACAATTAAATATTCAGGTTCCGATAGAACAAACATGCCCATCGGAGATCCTATGGCTTCGAACGATCCCAGAGAGGAGAAGGGAAGGCTGACCAGAGTGTGGATGGTCGGTGTTCCCGTCAATGACCTGGACATCGCCCTGGATTTTTACATGCAGAAACTGGGACTTGAACTGCGACGTAGGGACGGCAACTGGGCGGAACTTGGCCCGGGCGAGCCGATGGGAAAGGTGGCGCTGTACGTACCGAGGGAAGGGGAACGCCAGCCTGGCGGCATGAGCGGCGTGGTGTTCTCCTGTGACAGCATGTACGACATGCATCGGCGGCTGGTGGACGAGGGCGTGGTCTTCAAGTTGAAGCCGGAAAAGCAACCCTGGGGCGGGCTGATGGCCGTTCTACTGGACCAGGACGGAAACGAGCTGATGGTGCTGGAGCACCCTGATCGCTATAGGAAATGAAACTCGATATCCTTAACTACCATGGGTAACAATCGCATAGAGGAGATGAGCCAATGCTGGAGATAGAGAACCTTACCGTGGAGGTTGGCGGACGGGAGATCCTGCACAACCTGTCCCTGAGCGTCATGACCGGCTATACCACCGTTCTGTTCGGTCCTAACGGTTCGGGAAAATCGACCTTGCTGATGACCATCATGGGTTTTTCCGGGTACAAGGTCAAGTCCGGTCGCATCCTGCTTAATGGGGAGGACATCACCCACATGCCGGTGAACGAGAGGGCCAAGCGCGGCATCGGTATGATGATGCAGCGGCCGCCGAACCTTACTGGGGTCAGGCTCAAGGACCTGGTGCGGGTCACCAGCAAAGGCAACGTCGATACCGACAAGGTCGCCGAGGAACTGGACATGGCCCGCTTTATGGAGAGGGACGTCAACGTGGGCTTCTCCGGCGGGGAGATCAAGCGCTCGGAGATCCTTCAGCTGACGGCCCAGAACCCCTGCCTGGTCCTTCTGGACGAGCCGGAGAGCGGAGTGGACATGGTCTCCATAGAGAAGCTGGGAGCCAAGGTCCATGATCTGCTGACCGGCCCGACCCATTGCGCCGGATGGCGCGAGAAGAGCGGCAAGGCGGCCCTGATCATAACCCACACCGGACAGATACTAGATTACGTGGAGGCGGACCGCGGCTACGTCATGTGCCAGGGCACCGTCGCTTGCTCCGGAAACCCGCGTGAGCTTCTGGCCGAGATCCGCAAGATGGGATACCAGGAGTGCATAAGTTGCAAGGTCAACAAGGCCGTACAGATAAAAGAGAACGCCATCTCCGAGGTCTGAACATGACCAGCAACGATGAGAACCGGGCCAAGGATGCCCTCAAGAAGCAGGCGAAGTTCGGCGAGGACATTGACCTGGACAGCTATCATGATGGAAAGAGGGACATCGCCGAGATGGAGTCCCTGGAGGACCTTCCCAAGGACACCAAAGAGACCATGCACGATTCCGGACTCACGCCCTCCGGGAAGGGACGCTCCGGTAACTTCCTGCTGATGGACAACAGCGTGGTGCACTCGGCCATAATGGGCGAGGGCGTGGAGCTCATGCCCCTTCGCCAAGCGCTAAAGGTGCACGACTGGTTGAAGGACTATGTCTGGAAGGCGGTGCAGCCTGACGCGGACAAGTACACCGCCGAGACGTATCTGGCGAAGGCGGACGGCTATTTCATTCGGGCGTTGCCTGGCGCCAAGGTCAAGATGCCGGTGCAGACCTGCCTGCTGTTGAAGAACCGCAACACCAAGCAGTACGTCCATAACGTTCTGATTGCCGAGGAAGGCTCGGAGGTGGAGGTGGTCACCGGCTGCGCCACCACCAAGGGCGTGGAGAAGGGACTGCACCTGGGCATCTCGGAGTTCTATCTGAAGAAGAACTCCAAGCTGACCTTCACCATGGTCCACAACTGGTCGGAGTTCATCGGGGTGCGCCCGCGCACCAACATCCTGATGGACGAGGGCGCCACGTTCATCAATAATTACGTAGCCCTCAAACCGGTGAAGACCATTCAGACCTATCCGACGGCGCACATGAACGGGGCGAACGGCATCTGCCGCTTCAACTCCGTGGCGGTGGCCCATCCGGGCAGCGTCATGGACCTTGGCTCCCGGGCCATATTGAACGCCCCGGGCTGCAAGGCCGAGCTCATCTCCCGAACCATAACCACTGGCGGCACCGTGATCGCCAGGGGGCAGTTGGTCGGCAACGCCCCGGGCATCAAGGCCCACCTGGAATGCAAGGGACTGATCCTCAACAACAAGGGAGTGCAGATCGCCATACCTGAACTGGAAGCCCGAGTCCCGGACGTGGAGATGACCCATGAGGCCGCTGTCGGAAAGATCGCCCAGGACCAGGTGGAGTACCTGATGTCCCGTGGCCTCACGGAGGAGGAGGCGGTCGGCATGATCGTCCGCGGCTTCCTTGACGTAGGCATCAGGGGAATTCCGGACCACCTCAAGGCGGAGATCGAGAAGATCCTGCAGGAGACCGACGTCCGCGGTTCCTAGGACGAAATCTTACAAACCATTTACCTTATTTTTCAAAGAACCAAAGTATTAATCTCCCGTATAACCATCCCTGCGCGGTAATGCCTATTGTTCGCTGGTAACGAATTGCAAGTCGAGACCGCGGTGCATACCGCCCTTAAGACCATGCGAGGAGTGGAGCGCGATCAGATAGCCAGGTTTCTGATCGACCCGGTCGTGCTCTTCATTCTGGCAGCGACATCCAGGCGTTGCCTTACCGTTTCTGAGATGGCCCCGGTGGTGAACCTTCCGGCGGCCACCTGTTACAAGCTGATCTACCAGATGGACAAGATGGGTCTGGTCGCCTATTGCGGCAACGGTCGCAACGGAGGACGGGGAAAGGCGGCCGCCTACACCTCGGTGCTCAAGGAGATGCACCTGGAGATGAGGAACACCATCATCGTGCTCCGGGTCACCTGGAAGAACGGAACCAACGAGGAGTTCCGCAAGGACTTGGTACCCCCGTCCGCGGATAAGTGCCCCTTTGAGGTCGTGAGCCTTCTGACGGCCGAAGCTGACAGCGCCTTCTCTGACTGATGATTAGGAAGATTGATTAGACGCCATAACTTTGACCTTAGACATGCGCGTGGTCAAGCGTTCCGGGGAATTGGAGGATTTTGATCCGGCCAAGGCCATCAATGCCATCTTGAGGGTCGGGACGTCGCCCGAGGAGGCCGAGGCGATCCTGGAGTCGGTCAAACCGTACCTGTACGACGGCATGACCACCGAGGAACTTTATCGGCGAATACGCTCGCGGCTGCCCGCGCCTCAGGCCCAGCAGTACTCGCTCAAGAAAGCGATAATGCTCCTGGGTCCGGAAGGGCACGCCTTCGAATCATTGATGGGAAGGGTGTTCGAGCAGATGGGATACCAGGTGCTGGTGCGCCAGATCCTCAAGGGCAGGTGCGTCTCCCACGAGGTGGACGTGGTCATCGTGAAAGATGGCAAGAAGGCCACGGTCGAATGCAAGTTCCACAACGCCCTGGGCACCAAGTCCTCGATACAGGAAGCGCTGTACACCTGGGGGAGGTTCCTGGACCTCAAGGACACAAACAATGTGGAAAAACCATGGCTGGTGACCAACACCAAGTTCTCCAGCGAGGTCGTTCGTTACGCTTGCTGCATGGGCATGCACCTCATCGGATGGAAGTACCCCGATGACGGGGGACTGGAGAGGATGATCGACGAGGCGCACATCTACCCGATAACCGTCTTGGACATACGGCGTTCCGAGCAGCGGACCCTGCTCTACCATGATTTCGTGATCTGCGATGACATCGTGGAGAGGAAGCCAGAGCTCCTAGGCCTGTTCCCCAGAGAGACCGGGGAACGGATAATCAAGAAGACCGAGGAGTTCCTGAGGAACGTGAGGTAATGAGGTTCAGCGTGGTACTGGGCACCCGGCCCGAGATCGTCAAGATGTCACCGATCGTCCGCGAGCTGCAGCGACGCGGTCTCGATTTCGATCTGGTGCACACCGGTCAGCATTACTCGTTCGAGATGGACCGGGTGTTCTTCCGGGACCTGGAGCTGCCCGAACCGCGCATAAACCTGGAGGTCGGCTCCGGGACGCATGGCGCCCAGACCGGCAAGATGCTGGCCGGTCTAGAGAGGTTCTTTCAGGAGACCCGGCCGGACGTCGTGCTGGTGCAGGGGGACACCAATACGGTGCTGGCGGGAGCGTTGGCGGCCGTTAAACTAGGCATCACCGTCGGTCATGTGGAGGCCGGTCTCCGCTCCTTCGATCGCACCATGCCGGAGGAGATCAACCGGGTGATGGCCGATCACGTTTCCGACCTTCTGTTCGCCCCCACGGAGATGTCCGCCCGAAATCTGAGGGCGGAGGGGCTGCC
>DAONGL010000015.1:13151-15140 GCA_035404085.1 Methanomassiliicoccales archaeon
TGGTGGTGGGGACCGACCCATCCAGAATTATCGCAGGGGTCCGTTCCATGCTGTCCCGGAAAGGAGGATGGACCTGCCCTCTGGGTGAGAACGGCGCCGGCGGACGGATAATCACCATTTGCCAGGAACGAAGGAATCAGAGGTAACCTTTTCTATACCCCCGTTTATGGGCTGGACCGAGGCTGAAGGATGATCGAGGCAGTTCTGGAAGTGGATATACCGGACAGCTGGGTCCACGATATATCGGCCAACTTTAACGTGCCGGTTCGCATTCTGGACTGCATACACTTCGGCGAACATGGTGCGCGCTCCTTCGTGGAACTGGAGTGCAACGACCCTGAGATGCAACAGATCGTGTCCCGGGCCATAGAGAAGCACCCGGATGTGTGCAAATGGGAGCCGGCCATCGCCGAGGATGGCCGGATGAGAGGTATCGCCTTACTAACCAAGTGCCGGGCCTGCAAAGCGGTCATGCGGTCCGACTGCTATTTGCGTTCGGCGAAAACGATAGGCAATGGCAAGGTGGAGTGGCAGATCATCGCTAGCCGCGAGGCCGCCTTGGGCGCTCTCATCGATGAACTAAAGAAGAACGGATGCGCCATCACTCTGCGGTCCAAGAAAACGCTGGACGACACCAGCTTCGTGACCAAGAGGCAGGAGGTGGTAGTGCACGCCGCCCTGATGAACGGTTATTATGATTATCCTCGGGGCGTCAGCCTGCAGCAGCTGGCCAAGAGTTTTGATGTAACCACCTCCACCATGGGCGAGATACTGCAGCGTGGAGAGCGGAACATCATCCGGGAGTACTTCCGGACCAAGATGTGAGGTGTTCGATATGGATGATTCAGACAAGATAGAGGTAACGACCATGGACGAGAAGGACTACCGCCTCAAGAAGTCCCTGGCCAAGATCAAGCACAAGATCGTGGTCATGTCCGGCAAGGGCGGCGTAGGCAAGAGCACCGTGACCGTGAACCTGGCCACCGCCCTGGCCATGCGCGGCTACGAGGTAGGCATACTTGACGCGGACATACACGGCCCCAACATCCCCAAGATGCTCAATATCGAGCATGAGGACGTAATCTCCGACGAGGATGGGCTGCTGCCGGTGCTGGTGCCGCCGCACATGAAGGTCATGTCCATGGCCTTCCTGTTACAAGATCCGGACACCCCGGTGGTCTGGCGCGGTCCGATAAAGATGGGGGCGTTGCGTCAGTTCGTGGCCGAGGTGAAGTGGGGCGACCTGGACTTCTTGATCGTGGACCTCCCGCCGGGAACTGGGGATGAGCCGTTGACCATAGCTCAGCTCCTGGAGGACGCGGACGGCGCGATAATCGTCACCACGCCTCAGGACGTGGCCTTGCTCGACTCGCGCAAGAGCGTGACCTTCGCCCAGGCGTTGAAAATGCCCATAATCGGAATAGTGGAGAACATGAGCGGCCTGATCTGCCCGCACTGCCACAACACCATCGACCTGTTCAAGACCGGTGGCGGGGAGAGGGCGGCCGAGCAGATGGGCGTGCCTTTCCTGGGACGCATACCGTTGGACCCGAACGTCGTCCTGGGCGGGGACGATGGATCCCCGATCGTGCTCCAAGACAAGTCGAACCCGGCCTCCAAGGCCTTCGACGAGATGACCGAGAAGGTACTAGCCAAAGTGAACGGGGGGAAGTAGATGGTCCGGTTACTGGTCACAGCGGAAGGTCCGACCCTTGACGACCTGGTGGAGGAGGACTTCGGACACGCTCGTTACCTCATCATCGTCAACCCGGAGACCTGGGAGTTCGAGGCTCACGAGAACATCAAGAAGCAGACGGACATGGGCCATGGCATTATGACCGCGGAGAACGTGGCCAAGCTCAAGCCGGATGCCGTGCTGACAGGCTACGCCGGAGAGCACGGCAGGGCCAAGATGCAGGACCTGGGCATCCGGATGATAATGGACGAAGAGGGCACCGTTCGGGACGCTGTCAACGGCTACATCCGAAG
>DAONGL010000015.1:15240-31970 GCA_035404085.1 Methanomassiliicoccales archaeon
AGGAATATCCGGCGCCCTCCCGCGGGCGCCGCCCCCGAACGGTCAGAGGCAAGGGGGAATGAGACGGGAGCTCCGCCCATCACCATGAGCGGAAGGGCGCTGTCGAACACTTATGAGCTTGGGGAGGGACGGATATGAACCACCGCATCCTCCTGCCGACCAATGGCTCGTTGCCAGCTCTGGTGGCCACCAAGGAAGCGGTCCGCCTGGCCAAGGAGAAAGGAGCTACCTTGGTCATCCTGAAGGTGGTCGAGCAGGACCCGGCCATGTACCTGGAGCAGGTCAGCGAGGACCTCGGGCTTCGCGGCGGCACCGGTGTTGACGGGGTCATCTTCGCCCAGGCCCTGGCTGCTGAGGCCGGAGTCGGGTCAGAGATCATCGAACGCGAAGGCGCGGTGACCGGGGAGATCATCCGAGCCGCCGAGGAATGCCAGGTGAGCATGATCGTCATGGGCAGCTCCAACCCTCGCGGCCTTGCAGGATTGTACCTAGGCAACGTGGCCGAGGCGGTGACCAAGCGGGCCAAGGTGTCGGTGTACATTGTAAAGCCGACCGAGGAGGACCTCGAAATGGCTCTTAAGCTGGCCAAGACGCCCTTACCTACGCCGGAGGAGAATGCGTTACGCTCGATCATCCGCTCCCGCAAGTTCAAGGTCGGACTGGGGCTGTTCGGCATCTACGGGGTGCTGTATACCACGTTCACCGTGCTAGGCACATTCGGACGAGATATCATGGGCACCAGGTTAGCTGGGCTGAACGTAGGGCTGATCATGGGAATGACCGTGATCCTGCTGGCGATCGTCATGGCGGTGTCCTTCAATTATTACGCCGTGAAGGTCGAGAAGGAGGGGCAGTAAATGGCCGCGGTACTTGACAACAGCTTCAAACCGTTAGCCTTCGCCCTCTTCATGCTGATCACCATAGCCACCATGGCCATATCGGTGTACTTCTCCCGCCGAGTGAGGACAGCCGGACATTACTACGTGGCTGGAGGCGGAGTAAAATGGTTCGTGAACGGAATCGCTTTCGCTGGGGATTATCTGAGCGCGGCCTCCTTCCTGGGCGTGGCCGGTATGATAGCCTTCAGCGGATTCGACGGCTTCATGTACGGCATAGGATTCCTAGCCGGTTGGATAGTGGCGCTCTTCCTCATCGCCGAACCGTTACGGGTGATGGGCAAGTACACCTTCGCTGACGCCCTGGTCCACAAGTTCAAGAGCAAGCGCGTTCGGCTCGCCGCCGCCATATCGACGTTAGTGGTGAGCGTGTTCTATCTGATCCCGCAGATGGTAGGCGCGGGGACGATCGTGCAGCCGCTGATCGGCCTCGACTACGCGTGGGGCGTGGTGATCGTCGGCGGCATCGTGATCCTGATAACCGCCACCGCCGGAATGGTATCCACTACCTGGGTGCAGTTCATAAAGGGACTGCTCCTGCTGGTGGCCGCGCTCGGTCTGACCATAGCCGTGCTGGTGCTTTCCGGTTTCGGGCCGCTGGAGTTCATAACCCACTTCCTGGAGAACGGAGCGTCCAATCCCTCCACCGGGCTCTATTCCCATTCGGGGGACGTGTTCCTGGCGCCGGGGATCAAGTTCACCAATCCCCTAGACTATGCTTCGCTGGCTTTAGCGTTAATATTAGGAACGGCCGCCCTGCCGCACATCCTGATACGGTACTATACGGTGCCCAAGCCCTCCGACGCTCGAAAATCGACCGTGGTGGCTATAATCGCTATCGGGGCGTTCTACATCATGACGCTGTTCCTGGGGCTAGGTGCGAACTATTTCGCAGGACAGGGCGAGTTCCTGATCAATGACAGCAACCTGTCGGCGCCAACGTTAGCGAACTTCGCCGGGGGAGAGGTGTTCTTCGCCATCATCTCGTCGATAGCCTTCGCCACCATCCTTGGTACGGTGTCCGGTCTTATCATGGCCGCCGCGGGCGCCATCGCTCACGATCTGTACACGGAGATCCTGGGCAAGAAGACCAACGAGAGGTCGGCGCTGCGGGTGTCCAAGCTCACCGCGGTGGGCGTGGGCGTCATAGCCATTCTGCTAGGCATACTGGCCGAAGGCATGAACGTGGCCTTCCTGGTGGGACTGGCCTTCGCCATAGCCGCCTCGGCGAACATACCGGCCCTGATATGCACGCTGTTCTGGAAGGGGGCGACGGAGAAGGGGATAGTGACCGGAATATTCACCGGCCTGGTGCTGTCCATCGTTCTGATAGTCATCAGCCCGACCCTGATGGCCGACCCGTTCTTCAGCCTGAACAACCCGGGGATAGTGAGCATACCGGCCGGCTTCGCGGTGACCATCGGGGTGTCGCTGCTGGACAAGAAGAAGCAGGAGGTCGCGCTCGCAACGAGCTGATCGCGATGCCTCTTCCCAAACCTTTTAACATCCTTTCCAATTAAAAATGAAAAAGAGGTTTTCAGAGCTTCAGGTCATCGCTCCATTTCTTCTCGGCCTTGATGTCCAGCCAGGGCATCTCCAGGCGTTTCGGGGAGACCCGGGTGTTCGGGTCTATGGGGTTCGGACCGAGCTGTCTGACCTTCTCGATGTAACCGTTCACCGCCTTGACGTAACCCTCGACCTCCTCCGAATCGATGTAATCGATGTGGAAGCGGTCCGGGTGGAAGCCCATCTGCCCCAGATAGGTATGCAGCAGGGTCATCCTCTTTCTGGTGCGCAGGTTCCCGATCTCGTAGTGGCACCTACCGGGATGCCCGGCCAGGACCAGAACGCCGTCCGCACCCTTGGATAATGCTTTTAAGACCCACTCCGGGTCCACCCGAGCCGAGCACATGGTGCGCAGCACGCAGAAGTGGGGGTCCATGGCCATGCGCTTCAGGCCGGCCACATCGGCCGCCGTATACGAGCACCAGTGGCAGGAGAACACCACGACCTTGGGGAAACCCATCTTGCTGTCCTTGAGGAACGTCTCGATCTGGGACAGCATCTGCAAGTTGGAGAAGCAGGTCTGGTCCAGAGCGGCCGTGGGACACGCGGCGACGCAGGCCCCGCAACCCTCGCAGGCATTGATGTTCACGTTGGCCTTCTTGTGGTCCTGATAATCCTTGTCCGGAGCCAGGTGGATGGCGTTGAAGTTGCACACCGATTCGCAGATGCCGCATCCGGTGCAGCGGAACTTGTTGACCTGGGCGACGTTGGCCTTCTCGGTCATGGATTGGTTCTGCAGGCGGTCGTGGGACATCCTGAGCATGTCCTCCGCCTTGCTGGTGGCCGCCTCGCGGTCGTTGAAATGGATCCAGGCGCACTGCTCACGGATGTTGCACATCTCCAGCATGCACCCTTTGCGGTCAGCTTCCTCGAGGGCCTGCTGGAACTCCTTGAGATAGAGCTTGGGAGAGCAGGCGGCGATGAGCACCCGATCGATGCCGTGCTCCTTGGCGTCCTTGGCGATCTGTTCCCTGGCAGCCGGGGAGCAGGCGAAGTCCACCACGGCGGTGTGCGCCACCTTGGTCAATTTCTTGGCGGCCTCGTGCAACCTGCCGGTGTCCAGACTGTTGTCGATGTTGCCGCCGCAGCGACAGATGTAGATGCCCATTCTCTGTGAACCCTTGCTCATCCGATGATCCTCCAGACAGAACTACGAAGGGAGAAAAGTCTTGCTCTTTTGTTAAATAGGTTTCCCCGAAACCTTCGTAATCGAGAAGGTTCGGGTTTTATGGTTTATAGGTCTACGCAGCGGCGTTGGAAATAGGAGCGGGGATGCTCGCAGGACGGGCACTTCTCCGGTGCCTCGGTCCCCTCGTGCTCGTAACCGCACTCCCGGCACACCCACTTGGTGCTCTTCTGCTCCTTGAACACGTTGCCGGACTCGACCAGGGCTAAAAGCTTCTGGTACTTGGTCTCATGGTGCTTCTCCGCCCTTCCGATGGCCCGCAGCCGAACGGCGATATCGGCGTATCCTTCCTTCTCCGCGACATCGGCGAACTCCGGGTACATGCTCTCCGTCTCGTAGTTCTCGCCGGCGATGGCGGCCTTGAGGTTATCGGCGGTGCAGCCCTGCACGGCCGGGAACTCGGCCTCGAAGTGCATCGCCTCAAAGCCCAGGTTCTCCTTCTTCTTCAGATTCTGGATCATCTTCCACAGGGAGCTGGCATGGGACCTCTCCTGCTCGGCGGTCTCCAAGAAAACGGCAGATATCTGTTCGTACCCTTCGGTCTTAGCGGTCTTCGCGTACCAGGTGTAACGGTTGCGGGCCTGGCTCTCGCCCACGAAGGCCTTGGCTAGGTTCTCGATGGTCTTCTTCATGCTTTCACTAGGCATGGAATTGCAGGATTACGGATATTAGGATTGTGTCCGTTTTAGAGGGTCGAAAAAAGTTTGGCAGGGAAACGTTCAATTGGCAGGAGAGAGATGGCCTAAAACTGGCATTTCGTGCCAAGAGGGAAGATGACCGACAAAGTTAACTTCGATGACCTGAGCGTGGTGGAGCAGGCGCTTTACATCATTGACAACTATGCGGACATCTTCCTGGACAATTTAGGACTGGGGCTCAATCGCCGGCGAATCCTGAACATCATGTACGAGGCGCGCAAGCAGCTGATGCGCGAATGGAACTTCCCGAAACTGGTGATGGTGCTGGCGTTCCTGCAAGAGACCTTCCATCAGGACCTGGAGGTGGAGATCGGGATCTTCAACTTCCTCCGGCCCTTGAGCAGAGAGGAGGCGGAGAGCACCGCGGCCCTGAAGGCCGAGCAGCACTTCGAGATGGAGAATTTCCGTCTGGCCTTGGTCTACTATCAGCTCCTGGAGAACGAGTCCGGGGAAGGCCCGGCGTCCGAAAAGGTACAGGAATGCCTGGCCCTCATCGATAAGTGAGGTTCTCAGATCTCGCTCGCCCTCATAAGTTCCAGACCCTTCTTCAGATCGGTCATCGGGCGGCCTAGCTCCGATTCGGCGAGGTCCACCGCCAGACAGGAGCGCTTCGGCCTCACGGCCAACAGAGGCATGTCCTCCGTCCTCACCGGTCTTATTAACGAGTCGTCCAGATCGAAGGCCTCCGCCACCGCCGTGCCTATCTGATAGCGGCTCAGGCAGTCCGGCCCGCTGGTATGGCATATCCCTTTCAACTTTCCCAGGCCCAGCTGGAGTATGTCGTTGGCCGCCGACGGGGCGTAGGTCGGAGAGACGAACTGGTCGTCGTATAGGCGTATCCCCTGACCCTTGCGCAGCGAATCGATTATCCAGGTGACGAAGTTGCTCTTATTCCCGATGCGGTTCCAACCGTACACCACCGACACCCGGCACACCAGGTTCCCCCGCCCGGCGTCCAGGGTCACGCGTTCTCCTTCCAGCTTGCTGCGGGCGTAAACGCTCAGGGGATCGGCGGGCTCGAACTCGTGATATCGCCCGCCCTTGAGACCGTTGAACACGTAGTCCGTGGACACGTAGACCAGCTTGATACCTGCGGAACGGCATTCGGCGGCCACGTTCAACGTCCCTTCCATGTTCACCTTGTAGGCGGCATCCGGCTGACGCTCGCACTGGTCGACGTTGGTCATGGCCGCGGGCAGCAATACCAGATCGGGGCTGGCCGCCGATATCCCGCGGGAGACGGAATCAGGGTCGGTGACGTCCATGTGCATGGCACTGGGGCTCCCGTCCTTGACCGTGTTGTAGGTCCCGACCATGGCCAGTCCCAGTTGCGTTCCGGCGCTCATCATGTACTGTCCCAGAAGTCCCGAGGCGCCGATGACCATGACCCTGTGCATGCCCGTCATATCGCCTTGGCGAATTTATTGATTTACTCCCAAATGCGAAGCGGGGGGCGCTCGCCATTTCGCAATAATTATAAACGGGCCAGGCGTACGATGCCGAAAGAGGTCGACCGATGTCGGATGTTTGCGACGGCGAACCCATTGATAAGCTGACCCTTAAAGGGAACGGCATAATCCTGCTCAACATGGCCATGATGGCCATGATGGTCATGTTCGTGGAGATAATGCTGGTGCCCGCCCTGCCGCTGATCGCTCAGGAATTTCCACAGGACGCTTCTTGGATAGCCTGGGTCCTGGCGGCCTATATGCTCGTCGGAGCGGTGGCCACCCCTCTCATCGGCAGGCTGGGGGACATGTACGGGAGGAAGCGTATCCTCCTGGTATCCATGAGCTTCTATATGCTGGGGCTGTTGGGTTGCGCATTTGCCTGGTCCATACCCTCGTTGATCGCCTTCCGGGCGGTGCAGGGGCTGGGAATGGGCATGTTCTCTCTGGCCTTCGGCATCGTGCGGGACACCTTTCCGACCAAGGTCATACCAATGGCCCTGGGGTTGATAAGCGCCATGTTCTCGGTGGGCGTTTCGATAGGGCTACTGGGAGGAGGCCTGATCATACAGACCTTCTCCTGGAGGGAGAGCTACCTAATAATCACCCCCCTCTTCGTCATCATGGTTCTGATCGCCTGGAGGACCCTCCGGGACGACCGTAAGCATTGCAGCGCCGGTTTGGACCTGGCAGGGTCGGCCTTGCTGGGAGTGGCGGTCCTATTGCTGCTCGTTTCTTTGACCCAAGGCGAAAAATGGGGCTTTACCGACCTGCGGACCGTGGGCATGGTCGTTGCGTCCATAGTCCTTTTCGCCTCTTTCGCCATCTGGGAGAGGAGGACCTCCAATCCCATCATTCAGATGAGCCTGCTCCTGAACCGGGGGATATTGGGCGCCAACCTGGTCGCCCTCTTCTACGGAGTGGCCATGTTCCTTCTGACCCAGACCATACCTTTCTTCCTGCGCTCCCCGCAGAACCTTGGCGGGTTCGCCCTGACCGACACCTTCGTGATCGGACTTTACATGGTGCCTATGGCCCTGACCCAGCTGGTCTTCGCGCCTGCCGCCGGGTCCTGGTCCAAGAAATATGGTGCGGACAAGGTACTGATCGCCGGGATGGCCGTGTTCGCCATCGGGATAGGCCTGTTGATCGCCTGGCATTCCGAGGATTGGATGATATGGGTGGCCATGGGCGTGCAAGGCATAGGTATGGCGTTGGCCATGGTCTCCTTCATAAACGTCGTCGGAATGGCCGCCCCGAAAGGGGACTTTGGAGTGGCCTCGGGTATGAACTCTCTCTTCCGCATCGTCGGAGGTTCCATCGGCCCGGTGCTGGCATCCGCCGTCATGGCCGGATACGCGGTGATGGTGGTTCTTCCCTTCCACACTGTGGAATACACTTCAGAGGAAGGGTACGTGGTGAGCTGGGCGGTGGGGGCGGCCTTCGCCGTGGTCGGGCTGATCATCGCCCTACTGGTACGACCGGGACGGGGCATAAGCTATCAGGATTGACGGAATCATTATGACCGTGATACATGATGCACCCAGGTTAGCATGAAGATCGTATTCGTCAACGGGAGCCCCCGGCCGGAAGGCAACACCGGGACCATGATGAAGGCCCTGGCCAAGAAAGCCAAGGAGCGCGGGGCGGAGGTCGCCTACTTCGAGATAGTGGACAAGGACGTCCAAGACTGCGACGGATGCTACCGTTGCGATACCGAGGAACGCTGCCACAAGGACGATGACATGACCGATGCCTATTCGCTCATCCAATCGTCTGACATGCTGGTGATCGGTTCACCCATCTACATGGGCGTGGAGACGGGCATCACCAAGTGCTTCGTCGATAGGCTCTATTATCTGATGGCCCAGAAGCGCCTTGCCCGGGGCAAGAAGGCGATCGCGTTGTTCACCTGCGGCCTGGCGGACGGTCACATGGTCTACGGCTTCATGCACGGCCGCTTCGACAAGCTTCTGCGTCTTGACCTGGGATTCGAGGAGGTCAAGACGTTCATCGTTTCCGGCACGAGGAACCGGGTGGACCTGGATGATAACTACTATGCGCAGGAGACGCTCAAGGAGATGGAGAAGTTCATCTTCCCGGAGTGAGATGGACGAAGAGGTCGTAGGCTGTCAGCATTGCGGCTCGCGCCGCATCGTGCCCAAGGTACTGGTCGGCGGTCCCATGGCCGGAGTGGACAACAAGGACGGTTCCTACATCTGTTTGGACTGCGGCCGCGAGCTGGTACCGCTCGGTTTCGAGGGGGAGACGGAGCGGCAGGACTTCGTGGCCCATGCGCAGAGCGCCGGAAAGGACTTCTTGCATATCCCGATCGTCCCGGTGGATACCTGGGCCCTGTTCAACATACCGTTTTTGGACATACCGGTGGTCAAGGTGGCCAAGGTCGTGGAGGTGGAGTGGAGGGATGGTTGGAACGTCCGGCCGGGGGGCGTACCGTTCGCCGACTATTGGAAGGCGGTCGGTTCCAAGCGCTACGGGGCGGATGACGTGCTATTGATGGACCTGGCGGGAATGCAGCACGCCCGGCCGAACTTTGAGGCGTTGAAGGCCCTGATGAAACGCAAGTACGCGGTCTGGCTAGAGATGGGCGTCCGGAACGTGCAGGACCTGTTCGACGCTTTCACCCTGGGCGCTCAGAACGTGCTCCTGGGGAGCCTGACCTGCCCGTCCAAGTCGATGCTGGAAGAGGTCATCGAACTGTCCGATATGAGCATCCCGTTGCTGTACTATGACGGAAAGGTGCTGTGGTCCGGAAAACAGCTTCCCTCGGACCTCTCGGCATCGCTCAGGATGCTGGCCGACCTGGGCTTCGACAAGGCGGCCGTGCTGGACCTGCGACGGCTGGGCGGCAAAGACGGTTATGACGTTGATCTCCTGGACCTGGCGTTGTCCTCCGACCTGGAGATGCTGTTCGGTGGCGGAGTGCGCGAACCCGACCTGCCCGAGCTGAGGGACAAGGGCGCGGTCGGAGGACTGCTGGAACCTTACACGCCTGTGCTTCGGAGTCTAATAGCCTCGCAAGGCGTGCCTGCGGATGACGAGCCGTTGCCGACACCGGTCAGTAGAGAGAGCCCTCGCGGCTTCGGCATCGACGGATGAGAAGATAGACAACAGTTTGATATGGCCATAACCGCCTTGGTGGGAAGGTAATAGAATGGAGATCTGGGAGCTGGCAGTGGTCATCCTGGCGGCGGTGGTACCGTCGCTCATCTACCTGGTGTGGATACGCAACTCGGAGAAGTACAACCGGGAGCGGTGGATGCACGTACTCTCGGTCTTCCTCTTCGGGGCGATCATCTCGATCATCGCCGCGGTTCTACTGGAGAGCGTGGCCATCAGCCTGTTCTACGCTTCCGGTTCCATATTCTCCGGAGGGTTCTGGTCCTACGAACCTTACGACCCCACCCTGGAGATAGTCATCCTGGCCGTGGTCATCGCGCCTCTGGTCGAGGAATGGACCAAGGGATGGGGGGTGATGACCGTCCGCAACAAGATCCGGGAGCCGGAGGATGGTTTCATCTACGGCGCGGCGGCCGGTCTGGGCTTCGCCGCCATGGAGAACATCTTCTACAACAGTTCCGCCCTGGTCGGCGGGTTCGATGTCTTCCTGACCACGGCCCTGATAAGGGCGGTGGCCTCCACGCTGCTGCACGCCTCCGCCTCGGCGGTGTTGGGTTACGGGATAGCCCGCAAGTACCTGAACGGGGCGAAGGGGAGGCGCACCGGATATCTCCCCTATTACCTGGCGGCGGTCGTTCTCCACGGGCTCTTCAACGGTTTCGCGGTGGCCGGGGAGGTCGTAGACCATTATGCCATACCGATAATAGGACTGGTATCATCGACCGTACTGGCGATAGGGATGTTCCTATGGATGCGCCGCCGGTTGCGGATCATGGACCGGAGATGGAACTGACCAGCTCGGTTCCCAGTGCCCGCGCACTGGCCCGTACTTCCGGATGTTCCGCCGAATAAGCGGCGCCGTCCGCCCCGGCCACCTTGAGCACTGGCCCTGGAGCGATACCGATACCGATGAGGAACGCCCTAAGTTCGGAGACGGCGTTGTCGAACCTGGCATTGGGCTGCGCCCCGGTCAATATGATCGCCCCGACACCAGGCTTCCTTCCGTCCTGCAAGACCTTCCGCCTGGCCCATAACGCCTGGCAGCGGTCCACGACGATCTTGGTTTGCGAGCTCATGCCGGAGAAGTAGATGGGAGAAGCGACGATTACCGCATCGGCCTCCTCCAGGGAATCGTACAGAGCGTCCATGTCGTCCCTGATCACGCATGAACCGTTGATGAAACAGTCCTCGCAGGCCTGACACGGGGATATGTTCAGAGAGGCCAGGTCGTAGCGTATCACCTCAGCCCCCGAATCTCGCGCCGCATCGAGCGCCTGGTCCAGAAGCGTGGCGGAGTTCCCGTTGCGGCGCGGGGACCCGTTCAGTCCGATGACCAGGGTCATTCCTCGCACGCCTCTCGGATGCGGACCTTGAGTTCCTTGAAGTATCCCAGACCTTTGATGACGTAGTCGGACGCCCCGGCGCGCATGGCTTGATAGCTGAGGTCCGGATCGTCCACCGCGCTGACGAACATGATGATCGAATTGGGCTGCAACCCCCTCACCCGCGGAAGGAGGTCCATGCCGTTGGTGTCCGGCAGAAGGTAATCGAGAAGGACCACGTCGTAGGGACGCGTCTTGGCCATTGCCAATGCTTCGGAACCAGTACGGGCCACGAACAGCTCGAACTCCTCCTGAGATAGATGCTCCCGGCATAGGTCGGCGTGGGCCGGATTGTCCTCCACCATCAGCACGGAGAGCCTGGCATTCTGACTCAATTGCACACCCTCGACCCGTTTAATATTCCTGGATATTTATCATTATCGTGCCTTGGGCAGCATTATGACAAATATCGAACCTTTGGTGTGATCGCCCTTGATGCGGTCCTCCACCCAGACCTTGCCCTGATAGCGGTCCACCAGAGCTTTGACCACCGATAGGCCCAGACCGTGGCTTTCGGCCGCCATCCCGGTGTCCAGGTTCTCGAACCTCTGGAACAGTTGCGGTTTTCGCTCCTCGGGTATTCCTTTGCCCTGGTCCCGCACCTCCACCCTCCAGTAGCCGACGTCCCCGATGTGGTCCGGGCGCATCACGACCTCCACCTTCTTCATGTCGCCGTACTTCGCGGAGTTGTTAATGACGTTGAAGAACACGTCCCGGACCAGCGGATTGGCCATTACCAGGGCCTCGCCCTCCGGGTATTGCAGTTCCAGCGGTATGTCTGAGAACAGGTAGGAGGTCTTTATCTCCCGCACTATGTCATGCAGCAGCGGGACCAGGTCCACCGGGACGAGCTCCACCGAGGCGTCCGACTCCAGGATGTTCCACAGCTTGCGCACGTCGGTGATCAGGTTGGATATGTTCTGCGATTGGGCCAGGGCGCTCTTCACGTAGCGGCGCTGCCTCTCGTCCAACTTGGGGTCCTTGATCAGCATCTCCAGGAAGCCGTGTATCGGGACGTTGTAATTGGCGACGTCGTGCGTCAGCAGTATGTTGTATATCTTCTGGGCGGAGACCTTGGACTTGATGTCCTGGAAGCGCCCGGAGTTCTTGAGGGCCATGGCCGCATGTAGTGAATAGAGCTCCATGAGCCGGTACTCGTCCTGGGTGAAAGGTTTTCCCGGCACCTTCTCCAGGGTCATGACCCCTAGCATCTCGTCCCCGATCTTGAGCGGGACGCAGATCAGCGAGGACGGTTCCTCCGGCGTGCCGTCCACCTGCTTGGCCCTCTCGTCCAGGTCGGCCCGCTCCACCAGTTCCCCTTTTCCGGTTCGGGCGACGTCGCCGGTTATGCCCTCCCCCACGTCGATGGCGAGCGCTTCCGGGTCCACCTCGTACTTGCTCAGGTACGTCAAAGGGATCAGCCGGGTGCCTCCTCGGTCGAACCCGTAAATGATGCAATTATCGCTCTCCACCAGCTCCCGGGACTTGGAGAGGATGATGTCCAGCACCTCACGATAATCCAGGGTTCCGGACACCAGGCGCGAGATCTCGAACAGCGTCTGGAACTCCGAGCCCACGCGCTGATAGTGCTGGTTGAGCAGGGAGTAGAAGTAGATCATGGCCATCTGATTGGAGAAGACCTGCAAGGTGAGCTTTCGCGTCTCCAGGTCCTCTATCGGCGCCTTCTTTCCGAACAGCCCGGCGCCGACGAAATCGCCGCGGAAGCGCAGAGGCAGACAGACCAACGATTGGAACCCCAGATCGCTCGTGGCCTGACAGCAGTCCGTGTTGAGCGCGGAGCAGGTGCAGCTCTCGCCCTTGGCCATCTTCACCGCCAAGGAGCTGTCGCCCACCTGGGTCTCGAACAGTTCCCGGGCCTGCTTGAAATCTATTCCGGAACAGAACAGCTGCGGCCGGCCGTCCCAGCCCAGCAGCCGCATGACCGCGAAGTCCAGACCTTCCCTCCGGAGAAGATTGTCCAGCTCGCTCTGGAGCGTGTCCTTGGGATTTCCTTCCGAGATCAGGTCGGTGGACGATTCGGCCAGGAACATCAAGGCCTCGTTGCCGGGACCCAATCGTCCGCGCAGGATGGGCGGGTCAGCCACGGCCAGGACCAGGTCCTTGCCGTCCCGCAGGAACGGATGCAGGGACCAGGTAAGCTTGACGGCGCGCCCTTGAACCTTCATGGTCAATGTCGCGAACGAAGGGAGATCGGGTTGCACCAGTGCCTTGGCGACCTTTTTGGCCTCCTCCTCATCACCGTGCAGCACGAACGTCAGTTCATTGCCGTCCAGGATGTCGCGGTCGACCTCCAGGAACCTCTGGAAGGGGGAGTTGGTGCTGACGATATAGCCGTCCCGCGAATAGACCATGACCATTAGGTCGTGGTCTTGCAAGATGTCCAACACCAGGTCCAAGGTCAGTTCGCGTTTATCGTCGTCCGTCAGGAAACCGATCAGACTGACGCCCACTATCTCCTCGCGCTCCTTCACCGGAGTCACGGATACCAGGAATCGGGCCTGCCCCAGCTCCATCGTCAAACGTTCGCGGTTGCTCCTGCCCTGCAGGCATTGCTGCAAGGCGGCGTCCATGAGCGGAGCGGTGCCGTTCTGCAAGAGCGAGACCAGGGCGGTGCCCAGGAGACGCGATTCGTCGGTGGCCAGGAGCGCCTCGACCGTGCGGTTGTAGTACTTCAATCGGCCGTTGAGGTCCAACGTGCAGATCATGGTCCGTCCGACGCGATCCCCCAGCCTTCCGCCCTCCTCTAAGCTCATGCTGAACCATGCACCCCTTTTTCCTTCCCTTGGATTATCAATTGTTCAGTTATGAATTATTGCCTTTGAATGTTGCATGGACGGAAATATGATGTCCCTGTTCGGGTTCGCTGTTCGCTGAAGTCCGATAAGAATATTTTTCCAATAATTGAGTCGTCCAGCGCTGCAATAATTTGAACATCGTGAAAATATCCAGAGATGTTAATATATAATATTTTGAAATGAATACATATCCATCGTGACAATGCTCATATGAATCAACATGATTATATAGTAAATCTTATTTGCATCGATTAGAGAGCGCCCGAGCGAGGGACCCCCCACTATTCTCCTCCTAAAGAATAGTAACATTCCACCTTGCATCCCTCGCCGGGCCTCTTTTTCTGTCACCTGTTTTATCTAGCGATGCAACGTTCCCCGTTCATGAACTCCCCCATGCGCCTGGGAGCCATGGCCACGCTCCGGGACCACGAGATGATATCCGCCTTGAAGGTGGACTTCCTGGAGCTGCTGGTGCTTCCCGGGGACGATATTCCGGCGATCCGTTCGTTCTGCGAAAGCTTCGACGGGGAGCTGATCCTGCACGCGCCGGAGGAGTTTTCGGACGGCAGGTTGCTGGACCTCAGTTCCCTCGATCCATCATGGAGGGAGGCGAGCGTGCGTAGAGTGCGGGAGGTCACCAAGGCCGGGGAGGGCACGGCCCGTCCGGTGGTCATACATCCAGGAGGAATAACCGAGAGGCCGTTGGACGACGTGTCGGGGATCATGACCAGCCTTCAGGCTTCGCTGGACGCGCTTCCTGATTACACCTGGCTGGAGAACATGCCCATGCACTATCATCACCGCGGACGGACGCTGTGCTCGAACCTCATGCGCACCCCGTCCGAGATGAAACAGGTGGACGCCCTGGTGGCCGGCTTCACGGTGGACGTGTCCCACGCCTATCTTGGAGTTGCTAAGAACGGCAATGACAACGTACGAGCTATGTTCCAGGAGCTTGGTGAGGCGGTGCGTCACGTTCATCTTTCGGACGCCCGGAGGCCGGACGTGGAGGGGGTCATGATCGGGGACGGCGAGATTGACATGTCATTCTTTCCCTACCTGCGGGGATTACCGGTGCTGTTAGAGGTTTGGGACGGACACCTCGATGGCGGTGCCGGTTTCCGAGAGGCCTTGAAGCGGATGCGGGGCCAATAGGCCAGTTGACCGGCGTGATGCCAGAATACCGATAACTACAAAAACTGCAACCGAGATAATAGGCGCTACCAGGGTGCTTGTATTGGACGATGGAGATTTCACCAAGGCTCGCTCGATGCTTTTTCCGAGGCAGGTTCTGGCGGGTCACGACATCATAGGCACGGTGCCCGATTCCTGCAAGGACTTCGGTCTTAGCGGCACCGCTCTCATCGTCACCGGCGACAAGACCATGAAGGTGGCCGGCAACGCCGTCCGGGACGGACTGGTCGCCAACGGTTACGAGGTGCAGATCGTAAACGTGGGAGAGGCTACCAACGACAACCTGGACATAGTGATGAAGGCCGCGCACGAGTGCCAGGCCGACTTCTTACTGGGCGTGGGCGGCGGTTCCAAGATCGACCTGGCCAAGATGGCCGCCACCAACCTGGGCAAGGAGTTCCTGTCCATTCCCACTTCCGCCTCCCATGACGGCATTGCGTCCGGGAGAGCGAGCATCCGGTCCGTTTCCGGACCCATCTCACACGAGGCCAGAGTTCCGTTGGCGGTCATCGCCGACACCGGAATAATCGCCAAATCACCATACCGCTTATTGGCCGCGGGGTGCGCTGACGTCATAAGCAACGCCACCGCCCTCATGGACTGGGAGTTCGCCCGTAGGCTGCGCTACGAGGAGTTCTCCCGTTCGGCGTACGCGCTGGCCAGTTATACGGCGCAGACAATAATCGAGAACGCGGACCTTATCCGGCCCAACCTGGAGGAGAGCGTGTGGATCGCCATCCGCCCGATAATCATCTCCGGGATTTCCATGAGCGTGGCCGGGTCGTCACGACCTACGTCGGGTAGCGAGCACATGTTCTCGCACGCCCTGGACCTCATAGCGCCTGGCAAGGCGCTGCATGGGGAGCAGTGCGGGGTCGGCTGCATAATGATGATGTACCTTCACGGAGGCGATTGGATGCGCATCCGGGAGGCATTGACGAAGATAGGAGCCCCCACTTCGGCCAAGGAGCTGGGGGTCAGCAAGGAGCAGGTGATCGAGGCTCTGGTGACCGCGCATCAGATCCGCAAGGACCGCTTCACCATACTGGGCATGGGGCTCACCAGGGAAGCGGCCGAACGGATAGCCACCATCACCCGCGTCATCTAGTCGAGGAGGTTTGTCTAATGATCACTGTCATCGGGGAGAGACAGGCCAAGGTAGATGGTCGCTTCATCTACCTGGGGCCGCTGACGGAGTGCAAGGAGTGCAAGCTCAAGGGCGTATGCTTCAATCTGGACGCTGGTGCGCCCTACCGCATCGTGGAGGTCCGTGACGTCAAGCACGAATGCAAGGTGCACGAGGACGGCGTCCGGGTCATCAAGGTCGAGAAGGAGAGGATGGAGGGCATCATCAACAAGAAGGGCGCCCTGGAAGGCATGACCGTCACCTATGAGGTGATCAAGTGCGACAACCTCGGCTGCCAGAGCTATCGCCTGTGCCATCCCCTCGGCATAGACAAGGGTCACAAGGCCCGGATCGCCAAGATCGTCGGGGACGTGGAGTGCGCCGAGGGCAAGAAGCTGGTGAGGGTGGTCCTGCAGTAATCCGGAAACATGGTGATGCGATCCTCATCGATCGCTATGTTCACCCAAGGCCGTTGGTGGCATAGGATATTATTTATCATCGTCGATACTAGTTGACCAACGGTGGTCGGGGATGCACTTCAGATGCAGCGATAGGACATTGTTCAAAATATACATCGTGGCAGTGACGGTCCTATTCATCCTTTACATAATCCCAGTGATCCTCTTCTACTTCCTGGGCATGGATGTAACTGGGATATCGGACGACCTGCGGGAATTGGGCGTCACGGTGTATCGTACCTTCTTCCTTATCGGCGTGCCTGTCGTGTCGCTGATACTAGGCGCCCTGTCGATCACTGTCCTGAGCGAAGTGCCGGACAAGGAGACCCGGATGCTTCCCCGCTACATCGGCTATCTTATGTTGTTCGTCACCCTGCTCTCGATAATCATCTGGATAACCGACATGTCGTATTATCATAGCGTGTGACGCCCGAACGGAGCGGCGTTCGGTCCTTCAGAACCTTTCCCCGGTCATCCGCTCGTACATGTCGATGTAGAGCTTGCTGACCCGGTCGCGGACCTCGTCCGGTAAGGCAGGAATGTCCGGCTCCGGCGCCCCGCTCTTTCTAGCCTTATACAGAGCCTCGTGATAGCCCGTCTCCCGGTAATGCTGGCGGACCATCTCCTTCGAGAGCTCGACGCAATTGCCCTTCTCGTATTCCGCCGCATCCCACCAGCGGTCCTCGTCCAGAGTTCCGAAGGTGTCCACGATCATCAAGCGACGCTTCTCGTCATAAGCGAACTCCTTCTTGCCGTCCACGTGAATGAGCCCGGCCTTCTTCGCCCGTTCGCCGATGAGCGCGTCGATCTTGGCGATGG
>DAONGL010000016.1:0-20226 GCA_035404085.1 Methanomassiliicoccales archaeon
GGGTCTTGCGGTACGTATCCCGTTCGTCGTCGGCATCCTTCTTCCCGACCACCGAGATCTTGCCGTAGCCGTTCTCCGTGACGGTCAGCAGATGGGAATCGGAGGTGACTATGGCCATGCTGACCACCTCGTCGCCCTCCTCCGGACGGATGCCTATCACTCCGTGCGCCGGGCGGCCCATGGACCGCACCTGCCCTTCATCGAAGCGGGCGGCCAGGCCTTTCCGGGTGGCCAGGATTATTTCCTTCGAACCGTCGGTGAGCTTCACGTCGACCAGCTTGTCGCCGTCCCTCAATCCGACGGCGATCAGGCCGCGTGAGCGAATGTTGGCGTAGGCGGCCAGCGGCGTCTTCTTGATTATCCCGGCCCGGGTGGCGAACACCAGGTTGTGGTCACCGGACAACTTCGTTATCGGGCGGGTGGCCATGATCTTCTCGCCGTCCTCCAGCTTGGGAAGCAGGTTCACGATGGGCTTGCCCTTGGACTGGCGGGAGCCGACCGGTATCTGCCACGCCTTCAGCGAATACATCCTCCCGAGGTCGGTGAAGAACATCACGTGGTCGTGGGTCATGCTGACGAAGAGGTCCGTCACCACGTCCTCCTCCTTGGTCTCCATGCCCATTAGCCCTAGTCCGCCGCGGCGCTGCTGCTTGTAGGTGTCTAGCGGCATCCGCTTGATGTAGCCGTCCTGGGTGATCATGAGCACCATCTCCTCGTTGGGGATGAGGTCCTCCATGTCCATGTCCAGGGCGTGAGCGACGATGTCGGTGCGGCGTTCGTCGCCGTACTTCTCCTTCATCTCCAGCGTCTCGGACTTGATTATGCCCATGATGCGCGACTCGTTGGCCAGTATGTCCTCCAGGTCGCGTATCATTCTCTCGATCTCCTGGAACTCGGCCTGTATGGCCTCCAGCTCCAGGCCGGTCAACTTCTGCAGGCGCATGTCCAGTATCGCCTTGGCCTGCTCCTCGTCCAGCTCGAAACGGGCCATTAGGCCGTTGCGCGCCTCCTCAGGGGAGTTGGCCGAGCGGATGATGTGCAGGGTCTCGTCCAGAGCGCTGATGGCCTTGACCAATCCTTGCAGGATGTGGTCCCTCTTGCGAGCCTGGGCCAGATCGAACTTGGTTCGACGGACCACCATGTTGTGACGGTGTTCGATGAATATCTCCAGCTCTTCCTTCAGCGTGAGCACGCGAGGCTGGTTGTCCACCAGGGCCAGGTTGATTATGCCGAAGGTGACCTCCATCTGGGTGTGCTTGAACAGCTGGTTGAGGATGATCTCTTCCATGACGTCCTTGCGCAGGTCGATGACTATGCGCATGCCGTCGCGGTCCGACTCGTCGCGCAGGTCGGTTATGCCCTCGATCTTCTTGTCCTTGACCAGCTCGGCGATGCTCTCCACTAGCATGGACTTGTTGACCTGGTACGGTATCTCGTCGACGATGATGCGCTTGCGGTGCTCTACCTCTTCGAAGTGGGTTTTAGCGCGGACCTTGATCTTCCCGCGCCCGGTCTGGTAGGCTTCCACGATACCGGAGAGGCCGTAGATGGTGCCGCCCGTCGGGAAGTCGGGACCTTTGATGAACTGCATGAGGTCCAGAACATCCGTTTCAGGGTGGTCGACCAGATAGACGATGGCATCCGAGACCTCGGACAGATTGTGGGGAGGCATGTTGGTGGCCATTCCCACCGCGATGCCTGCCGAGCCGTTGATTATAAGGTTCGGAAGCTTGGACGGGATGACCAATGGTTCTTTTAGAGAGGCGTCGAAGTTGTCTCCCCATTCCACGGTGTCCTTGTCCAGGTCGGCCAGCATGTCCTCGGCGCGCTCCTGCATGCGGCACTCGGTGTACCTCATGGCCGCGGCCTCGTCGCCGTCGACGGAACCGAAGTTGCCTTGACCTTCGATCAATGTGTACCTCAAAGAGAAGTCCTGAGCCAGGCGTACCATCGAGTCGTAGACGGCGGTGTCGCCGTGCGGGTGATATTTTCCTAAACAATTGTGAACTACTAACCCATCGGCGATAAACTCATGCGCACCTGCCACTTGCAGGTCATAGGTGGGCTCAGGGGGCGCCACCTCTATCTTTCCCACTTGCATGAAAAATATGTTGTTGTTTACAATATCATTGACGATTGGTGCTAGCTCGGAACCAATCATTTCTAATTTCGATTTTATGCCCCATTCAACCAATTGTGTGCGCCCTAAAGCATTGGTTTTAATGTCCGAACTATATCGTATCTTGCTCCCACTGGGATAAGATATTCCCGTACGGAATTTTTTACCATTGGAATCTTCAAACCAACCTCCACCAATATGGTGCTGAGACAGATTTGAGAATACAGCTTCTGAGGCGTATGGAATCCTGTCAAAAGACGATGTTTTTATTGGAGAGCCTATAATCCTCTCCATTCTTTCTTTTCTGATTTCGTTATATAAATTGACATATTTAGATAGTACTTTGACAAAACGCCCCTCAATCTCTATTGATATCTGTGGTCCATTTCGTTTTAATACGTATCCCCTAACCAATTGTGTCTCGTGGGTTTTATCCTGAGTGTATCTTTTACCAACCGCGCCCAATTGTTGCATTAATAATTGAACGTCGAGGGCTAAGTTCTCAGAGATCGTTGAATAATTGACCACATTGCGATTTTTATGAACTGAACCATCGCCATCTATCAAGCCAGATAGCAATGCGCCAATGACTGATTTTGGTGACCTATAGAATAGTTCTGGAACACGCTTTGATTGTGCTCGCCAGCTTCCATCTATTCCAAAACTTTCTGCTAAATAATCATTCAGTTCGGTATCAGATATCCTAATCCGATGCATCACCGGCTGACCTGGAATAAATTCATCTGGATTGGTACTTTGAGATAAGATAGTCGATTCATAATTAAATTCCTTTTTCAGCACATCCCGTATGTGTTCGATTACACCAGTGGATGTAGAGAAGAAGTTGAAAACCCCCTTATGATTGGAGCGATCGGATCGCATTCTTTCGATATGCCCATCAGATAAGAAGTGACCAATAATGTATGCTAGATCCTCATTTAGCTTCTTATTATTACCTTGCCAGTCCGGTAATTTACAGTATGGTATGTTATCTGGATAATCCAGTCGCATCACGAGATGATCGGATGGAGACAGATCCTTAGCTTCCTTCCATTCATATTTAAATTCACGATTTATCACTTTAAAAAGTTGAGAAGATGTTGCAGTTACCGAGATTCCATTCTCTAAAGTAACCTTAACCAGTTCTCGTTCCGGCATCTCATATAGTTCGGTGACTTGTGATTTCCCACTCTGAGTAAAGACTCTTTCACCGATACTCACCTCCTCGATCGGGATAAGACCTTTTTCGGTCAGTACCCTCGTTCCAGCCACGAAGCACTCACCCACTACCCTGGCGCTCTTCTTGTGCGCCTTGTTGTGGTTGAGCGACATGTCGTACATCGAGTACAGAATGCGGCGGTGAACTGGCTTCAGCCCGTCCCTGGCGTCCGGCAGCGCTCTGGACACTATGACGCTCATCGAGTAGTCGATGTAGGACTTCTTCATCTCGTTCTCGATCGGTTGGAGAACTACCTTATGCGTCCCCGCGTCCGGTACCTTGGCGTCCCCCGCGTTCTGTTCCGGGGCCTGCTGGTTGGTGTCTTCGTCGGTCATTTTGGTCACCTCAGATGTCCAGGTTCTCCACCTCGTTGGCGTGCGACATGATGAACGCCCGCCGCGGTTCCACCTCGTCCCCCATCAGGATGGTGAACATCTCGTCCGCTTTCATAGCATCCTCGATGGTCACCTTCCTCAGCGTCCTGGTTTCAGGGTCCATGGTCGTCTCCCACAGCTGCTTGGGGTTCATTTCGCCGAGACCCTTGTACCTCTGCAGGCTGACGTTCTTGCTGCCCATCTCTTCCATTGCTTTAGCTAGGGCCTCGTCGTCGTAGACGTAGACCTCCTTGTTGCCCTTGCTGACCTTGTAGAGAGGCGGCTGGGCGATGTAGATGAAGCCGGCGTCGATCAGAGGGCGCATGTAGCGGTAGAACAGCGTGAGCATGAGCGTCCGTATGTGCGCGCCGTCCACATCGGCATCGGTCATCATGATGATCTGATGGTACCGGGCCTTGCTCGGATCGCAGTCCGGACCTATGTTCGCCCCGATGGCGGTGATCAGGTTGTGTATCTCCTGGTTCTTGAGGATCTTGTCCAGGCGGGACTTTTCCACGTTGAGGATCTTGCCTCTGAGCGGAAGTATGGCCTGGAACTCCCGGTTGCGGCCCATCTTGGCACTGTTATGAACGAATACACCGCTCGCCAATGCGAAGTTGTGGCTATGTGGGACCTCTATATCGTAGACGTCCATCCTTTCGCCGATATCTTCTACTTTGACGACCTGGTGATTGAATGCTGCGGCTTTGTGATTTTGGACGGACGAGTACAGTCCGGACCAACCTAAAGACAACCATTGTTCTGAGGTAGGACACCAGACCGCACCTTCATCATCCTTGTATAGGGGCATCAAGGAGACTCCAGCGTCCAAAGCCCGCGCCTCCACATAGTTGCCATCCCTGGTCATGAACTGGTGATCGGGAGTGCATGTGATTACCTCGCCGTTGTCCAGGGTCACTCTGATGACCGGTGCGTTCTCCTTGGTTCTCCGGGCGTTTATTGCCTTTTCGACCCCGATCGTGCCGTTCTTCCGGATGGTGTAACAGAAGTGTTCCTTCCCTTCGGATTGCTCCTTTACCATTTCCTCGAAGGTCAGCTCCCTTCCATCCAAGAGCGAGACTTTAGTATCTCCAGAAAAGCATCCGCCGGCGCTGTTCCCCTCAACGATATAGATCTCGGACTTCGCCGGGTCCCTCTCGCTGCAATCGGCGAGCTTTCCCGGCAGGGCGGCGCTTTCCAAGATGCCCTTGCGGCGGGTAAGGTCCCTGGCCTTCCGGGCGGCCTCCCTGGCCTGGGCGGCCAGTATGCATCTGTCGATGCACACCGTGGCGACCTTCGGGTTCTCCAAAAGGAACTCGGTCAGCTTCTCGAACACCAGGCTGTCGACGATGCCCTTGATCTCGCTGTTGCCCAACTTGGTCTTGGTCTGGCCTTCGAACTGCGGTTCGGGGACCTTGATGCTCAAGATGGCGGTTACTCCCTCGCGCACGTCCTCGCCGCTCAGGGCGTCGATCCCCTTGAGCATGTTATGCTCCTTGGCGTAATCGTTCATGGCCCGCGTCAGAGCGGAGCGCAGACCGACCATGTGGGTGCCGCCCTCGGCGGTGTTGATGTTGTTGACGAACGAGTAGATGTTCTCCGCGTAAGCGTCCGTGTACTGCATGGACAGCTCGACGATCACGTTTTCCTTCTCCCCCATCAGGTAGATGGGCTTCTCGTGCATCTTGACCCGGCTGCGGTTGAGGTCCTCCACGAACTCGATGATCCCACCCTCGTAGTGGAAACGGTCCTGGCGCCCGACGATCTCGTCCTTGAACGATATGACCGCCGTCTTGTTCAGGTACGCCAGGTCCTTGAACTTCTCCGCCAGGGTGTCATACTCGAACAGGACCGTCTCGAAGATGGTCTTGTCGGGCATGAAGGTGATGGTGGTGCCGCTGCCTTCAGCGGGTCCGACCTCTTTCAAGGGAACGGTGACTATGCCCCTCTCGCATCTCAGGAAGTGTTCCTTTCCATCGCGGTGAACCTTCACTTCCAGCCACTCGGAGAGGGCGTTCACCACGGACATGCCGACCCCGTGCAGACCCCCGGAGACCTTGTAGCTCTTGCGGTCGAACTTGCCGCCGGCGTGCAGAACGGTGAGGACCATCTCCACCGCCGACCTCTCGTACTTGGGCACCAGTCCGGTCGGGATCCCACGACCGTCATCGGCGACCGTGACGCTGCCATCCTGGTTGATGGAGATGTCGATGTTGTTGCAGTAGCCCCCCATCACCTCATCGATGGCGTTGTCCACGATCTCGTAGACCAGATGATGAAGACCTCTGGTGTCGGTGCTGCCTATGTACATGCCTGGCCGCTTGCGAACGGCCTCCAGGCCTTCCAGCACCTGTATGCTGTTGGCGTTGTAGCTCGCGTCCTCCATATTGGATACCCTCTGTGAATCGATGAATGCGATACCGTTCGGTCGAGACCATGAGTTCGACCGCATCCCATCCGCTGAGTAAGCGTATGGCATCTAAGTATTAATACCATGGGATTACCATCTGGCTATATAAGCAAACGAGGGTTTTTTTGGACCAGTTTTCCTTGCCTTTCTGACCCATTTCGGGAGCGGGGAAACCTTCATATCCGACCAGGCTTGAAAGGCAACCAATAAATCAGGACAAAGGATTGGTGGCGACGATGAGCATAATGTTCCAAGCGAGGGCCGGCCTTTCAGAGGAAATTAAGAGGGCGGCCAAGGCCGAAGGGGCGGACCCCGAGTGGATCAGACGCATGCTGGCCACCGGTCGCGCGGTCATCCCTTGCAACCCGGTGCATTCGCCGGAACCATGCGCCATCGGGGAAGGTCTTGCCGTCAAGGTCAACGCCAACGTAGGAACGTCCAGAGACCTTCCGGACCTGGAACCGGAGCTGGAGAAGGCTCGCGTTGCCATCCGTTACGGCGCGGACGCCATCATGGACCTCAGCACCGGCGGGGACGTGGACGCCATACGCCGGACGATCTTAAAGGAGGTCCGGGTGCCTGTGGGCACCGTCCCGATATACCAGGAGGGGCTGCGCGCCGCCCGCCGCAGCGCGGTGGTGGACATGGACGAGGACGACATGTTCAACGGCATCGAACGCCACGCCAAGGACGGCGTGGACTTCATGACCGTACATTGCGGGATCACCTTGGAGTCGGTCTCGCGTCTACGGAACGCCGGGCGCCTGACGGACGTCGTATCCCGCGGCGGGTCGTTCCTTACCGCCTGGATACTGCACAACAAGGCGGAGAACCCGCTCTACGAGAACTTCGATTACCTGCTGGAGATGGCGAACAGATACGAGTTCGCTCTCAGTCTTGGCGACGGTTTGCGCCCCGGATGCGTGGCCGACGCCACCGACCGCGCCCAGATCCAAGAACTGATCATCCTCGGCGAGCTGGTGCAGCGCTGCCGCGAGGCTGGAGTGCAATGCATGGTCGAGGGCCCCGGTCACGTTCCCCTCTCGCAGATACAGGCGAACGTCCTTCTGGCGAAACGGGTCTGCGACAACGCTCCGTTCTACGTGCTAGGACCTCTGGTCACCGATATCGCGCCGGGGTACGACCACATCGTCGGGGCCATCGGCGGGGCGGTGGCCGCCTTCGCCGGAGCGGACTTCCTTTGTTACGTGACGCCGGCCGAGCATCTCTCCCTTCCGGACGTGGAGGATGTGAAGGAAGGCGTGATCGCCAGTAAGATCGCCGCGCACGCTGCGGACCTGGCGTTGGGGCGCGGGGCGGAACGGGACGAGCGGATGGCCCGGGCGCGCAAGCGGTTGGACTGGGAGGCGATGTACGACGAGGCGCTCGATCCGGAGAAGGCTCGCCGGTACCGCAAGCGTGGAGCTACCGCCGAGAACGAGGGCTGCTCGATGTGCGGGGACGTATGCGCCATTAAGTTGGTGCAGAAGTACCTAGAAGAGTAAATGGAGCCACTGGAGGGTATTGAACCCCCGGCCTGCGGTTTACGAAACCGCCGCTCTATAGCGGCCCCGTGAAGGGGCTACCGCTGAGCTACAGTGGCGCTAGGCCGACATCAACCGCTACGGCCATTTAAAATTTGTTGTTTCCGGGATTCAGACAATTATAATATCTGGCATTCCCCTTCGTCATAAGGGTCACATGATTTCCGAGATGCGTCTGCCGTCCGCCGAGAGAGAGGAAGAGCGCAAGGGAGGGCAGGCCTCGCTCCGAGAGCTTCTGGACACCATCAAGAAAGGCGCGTTCACCGGCTATCTGCGGACCGTGCTGACCCTGGACGGGGATTCGTCCAACGGCGTGCTGGTCTTCGATCAGGGCTCGCCGACGGTCGCCCTGTACAGCTTCAAACCCTCCGGGAACAACAGCGTGGAGATGATGTACCGCGGCGAGAGGGCCGCGGAGTTCACCCTGGGCGATTCGATTTTCCCCGATACCTCGATAACCTTGATGAAGGTCGGAGATCGAAACGCACTTGCGTCGATGATAGATGATTACCGGCAGGACCGGGCTCCCGATCTCACCGAGTTCATAATGCACTTCTACCGCGACAACCTGCGCTTGCCGAGCGCCGGCGAGGGGCTTGATGAAGGCACCAGCATCCTGGAGCTCAAGCAGGCCATCATGAAATATCATCGCGAGAAATCGTTGGAGATGGCCGGGAAGCGCGACCTGCGGGACGTGGAACTGGAACTGGACGAGGGAGAGAGCTACCTGGTGGAGGAACAGTCCCGGGACTTCTCGCATGGCATATTCGTCGGCTACCTTTCCAAGGGCTACGCCGGTATGGCGATATCCCGCACCAACCCGCGGCTTCTGCGCAAATCCTACAACGAGATTCAAGCCGAGCTGATCTGGCTCACAGACCATGAGTCGGAGACGGAGAGGACCATACCCCCGTCCCTGGAGAAGATCGTGGTGGTGCTGGAGGAGTTCATCGAGAAGGAGGATAAGGTGGTCATACTCATCGACGATCTGCAATATCTCATAAGCAGCAATTCGTTCGAGGGGGCGCTGCGCTTCATACGGTCCTTGGTGGACCGCATCAGCGAACGCCAGGCCCTGTTCCTTCTTTCGATCGACCCGGCCAGCCTCAGCGCCCAGGAACGTTCGATATTGGAGCGGGAGATGCGTTTGGTGCGCGAGCGTTAGAGCCGCTTCAGCTCGTCCTTGAAGTCCAATAGGCCTTCCAAGGCCAGATCGTGGCGCTCGCGGTTCATCGCCACGCCCGCGTCCTTGAGCACCTTGACCAGAGTGCGTACGTCCTTTCCCTCGGCCTTGGCGTCCAGAAGTTGGTTCTTGGCCTTCCGCATCTCGCCCTTGGTGGCCTCCGGCAGCGCCCGCATGAGCTGCTCACGACCCTTTCGGGCGAGTATGCCCATCATGCCCCAGTCACCATGGTTCCCGGCATCCCGGGCCTCGTGCAGCATGCGCTTGGCCTCCCTGACGTCCAGGTAGAACTGGTCGCACACATCGATCAGCCGAGATAGCGACTCCACCAGGTCGTTGGCCTCCAGGTACTTGCCTGAAGAGCGCTCCGCGGCCTTGCGGCCTTTGGCCGCCGCCTGCAAGGCGCCTTCGATGTCCCCCTGTTCCCGCAGGTTGCGCAATGAGGTGAGAGACTCGGAAACCTCCTTCGGATCGATGCCGGAGCGGGAGACGATCGTCACCAGCTTCTCCAGGTTCCCCTCTTCCATCACCAATCTTTCATCCAGGGCCGCCTTGATGGAGGAACGGGCCTCCTTGACCATCTGCACCGCGGTGGCCAGGTCCCTCTGCTTGCCGGCCTGTACCGCCCTGTCTATGAGGCGCCGGCCCTCTCCGACCTCCACCTCGTAGTCCTTGGATAACATCAGCAGCGGCTTGACCTCGGCGACGAGCCTTGGGAACTCCAGGCGCATCTCGTCCTCGCCCTCGTCCACCAGACCCTTTCCGCAGGACGAACACGTTTCGGATTCCAGAGAGCAGACCACACCGCAGGAAGGACACTCGATCATCGGCACCTCCTCGATGACGAACTCCGTGCCGCAGCCCGGACACTTGTCCGTCTCGCCCACGATGTGCCTTCCGCACTCGGGGCAATCGAACTCGAAAATCTCATCCTCGTTGGCCTTGCTTCGGTCCTCTGGCATGTGACCCACCCTGCTGGCATTAGATTGTTCTGTGCTTATTTCAAGTTGTTCATTAAATTATCTGGCTCAAGTGCCGTTGAATGATCTGGGAGTCCTCCACGGGAGAGGTGGATTCGCAAATTACGGTGGCCTCCGTTCCCGCATCCCGGAGGGCGTCGAGGACCATCAGATGGTCCAACCCCTCCCCCAGCCGGAGATGCTTCCTCTCCCCGGCGGCGGTGAACTCGATGCCGCTGAGATGGCAGTGCAGACGGGGTACGTCCGATAACGAACTGAGCAGCGCTCGCAGCCCTTCCGGATCGAGCGGCGGGCCCCTGGCCTGCAGATGCGCGAAGTCCACCACCGGCAGGACGCCGGGAACCTCGTCCATCACCTCCAATATCTCCGGGACGGTGCCCCAGGTCGCCCTCTTGCCCATGGTCTCCAGGCCGATGACCGCGTTCAACGATTCGCCGTCCGCCGCCTCTTTGACCCTCCTCAGGGAGCTGACCACGTTGCCTGTCGAGCCTCGGGCGTCCTGGCCGTAGGTGGCGGCGTGAACGACGACCATCCAGGCCCCGAACGCTTCGGCGCCGCGCATGGCCCTCAATATCCAATCCTCGCTCTTCCCTCGGGTCTCCGCGGACGGGGAGTTCAAGTTCACATAGTAAGGGGCGTGGACGCTCAGCAGCACGCCGCTCGCCTGGGCCTCCAGCCGGGCCTCCTCGGCCTTACCGGGGTTGTAGAGGACGTTGCGCACGAACTGTATCTCGAGCGCGCTCAGCCCTAGCGCACGAACCTTGCGCACGGCCTCCGCCGGGGAGCGCGAACCTTCTGGATATCCGGCCGGACCGGTGCGTATCATGAGCCTGAATCAGATACCGCCATAAAGTAAATTGCCGCGGCGCACAATGTAAATATCGGGGTGCGGATTGTAAGACTGGGAGGAGCATGAAGCAGTACAACGTTCCGGTGGACAAGCCCGCGGATGCCAACATCATCGTGGGGCAGTCGCACTTCATCAAGACCGCCGAGGACCTCTACGAGGCGATGGTGAACTCCGTGCCCCAGGCCAAGTTCGGCGTGGCCTTCTGCGAGGCGTCCGGGGACCGGCTGGTCAGGGTGGAGGGCAACGATCCGGAGCTCAAGGAATGCGCGCTGCGGAACGCCCTCAAGGTCGGCGCCGGGCACACCTTCTTCGTGGTCATGCGGAACGCTTACCCAGTGAACGTGCTCCAGAGGATCAAGCAGGTGCCCGAGGTGTGCTCCATATTCTGCGCCACCGCGAACGAGCTGGAGCTGGTGGTGGCGGAGAGCGCCCTGGGCCGCGGAATAATAGGCGTCATAGACGGACAGATACCAGTGGGAGCTGAGCAGGATGAAGACGTACAAAAAAGAAGAGGATTCCTCCGCAAGATCGGATACAAGCTATGAGGAGCCGGACCTCTACGAGGTCCTCGGCAAGTACTACGATGTGTGGTACGAGGACCAGATAGAGGACACCCAGTTCTATCTGCGCCTGGCGGAGCAGACCGGAGGCCCGGTGCTGGAGTGCATGTGCGGCACCGGCCGCAACATCATACCGATGGTGAAGGAAGGGTTCCAGGTATGGGGCTTCGACCGCAGCCATTCCATGCTGGACCGCCTGACGGCCAAGATGGAGCTTCTGGACGATGAGGTCCAGTCCCGGGCCAGCGTGCACCACGCCGACATGCGGACGTTCCAGTGCCCGCGCCAATATCGCCTGGTCATCGTACCATTCAACGCCTTCCTGCATCTGTTGGAGAAGGAGGGCCAGGAGGCCGCCCTGCGCAACGTCGCCGAGCACCTGGAAGAGGGCGGGCGTTTCGTGATGAGCATCTTCAACCCCCGTCTGGACCGGCCGGAGGAGCTGGTGCGGCATCGTGGGACCAGGACCATGCTGAACGGGGAGATCGTCTCCAAGTTCGAGGCGCAGACCTTCGATCAGCCCAGACAGCGCACCACCGTACACTATTTCATCGACATCTCCCGCCAGGACCGGGAGATGCGCCGGGTCACCGCCCAGTTCACCATCCGCTACATCTCCTACCAGGAGGTCCTGGATCTCATGAAGGCCTGTGGGCTGGAGGTTCTGGAGACCTACGGCGATTGGAACTTCGGGCCCTTCACCAAGAACAGCGACCTGATGGTGTTCGTGGCCAAACGATCATCATGATCCTGGACCTGGACCATACCCTGGGCTGCGGGCAGGTATTCCGCTGGCGCAAGGAAGGGGATGAATGGAAGGGCGTCGTCGACGGACGGATGGTCACCCTCCGCCAGACCGGCGACCGGATCGGCGTTTCCGGAATGAGCGAGGAACGGTTCGCCAGATACTTCCGGCAGGACGACGACCTGAAGGCGATCTACCAAGAGCTGGGCGGGGACGCTCTCCTTTCTTCCTACTTTACGAAATATAGAGGACTGCGGCTGGTCCGGCAGGACCCCTGGGAGTGCATGGCCTCCTACGTTCTGGCGACCAACGCCAACATCCCCCGCATACAGGGGATGATAGAGAAGGTGTGCCGCACCTTCGGCACCGAGATGGATGGTTTTTACGCCTTTCCCACGCCGGGGCAGCTTCTGGACCGCTGCGAGCGGTCGGAGTCCTGCGGCCTGGGCTACCGGAGCAAGCGCTTCATCGAGATGGCCAGGCTGGTCCAGCGGGAGGAGGTCGACTTTTCCGGACTGATGTCGATGGGCTACGAGGAATGCGTCCAGGAGCTGGTGAGATTACCGGGCATCGGTCCGAAGGTCGCCGATTGCGTGAGCGTCTTTTCCTTGGAGCACCTGGAGGCGTTCCCGGTCGACGTCCGCATCAGAAAGGCCATGGCCGAGCTGTACGGGATGGAGGGCAGCTATAGAACGGTGAACAGACTGTCCCGGGAAAAGTTCGGACGCTGGGCGGGCTACGCCCAGGAATACATCTACTACGCGTACGGACGCTGATCACTCGCACTCGGGGCAGACGCAGGCCGGAGCCTTCAGACCGGTCTGCGTTTCGTAGATGCCGACCAGCATGCCGCTCTTCTTGACCATCTCGCAGATGCGGCACGTTTCGATGACGATGTCAGAACCGTTGATGATTCGTACGGCGGATATCTCGATCTCGCGCTTGAAGTCCTCGTACCTTCCGCTGTTCTCCAGTTCCTTGTTGGTTCCCCTCTTGGCCTTCAGATACTGGGATATGGCGGCGTCGGTCACGCCGAACTTGCGAGCCACTTCCGCCTGGCTCAGGTGATGCTTCTGCACTAGCTCCCTGGCCAACTCACGCCTTATGGAAGGCAGCACGTACCAGACGATCAGCTCGCAGGGTATTTTCATCGACCCAACCATCTGCTTAACGATTATTAAAGATTGTGTAAGCTATATTACTGGAGGATATGTCAAGAAACAATTACGGGTGAAGATAGACCATCTCGCCCGGGGCGGTCCTTCGGCCATGGTATAAATAAAAAAATGCTCTTTACCGTGAACATTCGTTAATTGTTCAAGAGGACTTATTATGGAGATCGATGAGGTAATGGTCACCCGCAAGATAGTGGAGAGGTATACCGAGGAGTTCCTGGAGAACATCGACGTCGACGTGGTCATCGCCGGCGCGGGGCCATCCTCGCTCACGGCCGCGCGCTACCTGGCCAAGGCCGGTCTCCGGGTGGTCATCTTTGAAAGGAAGCTCACCCCCGGCGGAGGCATGTGGGGCGGCGGGATGACCTTCCCGATCATAGTGGTGCAGGAAAGCAGCAAGAGCCTTCTGGAAGAGATAGATGTGCGCCTCCGGGACGCTGGTGACGGTTACTTTACCGCTGACTCCGTTGAGGCCTCCGCCAAGCTCATCGCCGCGGCCGTGTCCGCTGGCGCGCGGTTATACAACACCATATCCGTGGAGGACGTCATGATCCGCCAGGACAGCATCTGCGGCGTGGTCATCAACTCGTCCGCGGTGGAAGTGGCTGGATTGCACGTCGATCCGCTGGCCATCCGTTCCAAGTACGTCATCGACGGCACCGGTCACCCGGCCGAGGTCGTCCATGTGGTGGTTCGCAAGGTCGGGCGTTTGAACACCCCTACTGGCCAGATCGAGGGCGAGAAGTCCATGTGGGCCGAGGTCGGGGAGCACATGACCGTGGAGAACACCGTCGAGGTCTACAACAACCTCTACGTTTGCGGCATGGCCTCCAACGCGGTCATGGGCGCGCCGCGCATGGGTCCCATATTCGGCGGCATGCTCCTCTCCGGCAAGAAGGTGGCCGAGATGATCATCGCCCGGGAAAAGAAGGCCAGGAAGAAGAAGTAGGTCAGTCCTCTTCGCCCATCACCTTTCCGAGGAACTCCTGGATCTCCCAGTCCGGGATCTCCTTGGATGTTTTTTCCTTAACGGTCCAGCCCAGGTCGGAGACGAAGTCCTTGACCACCGCCTTGGCCTCCTTGCCCCCCTGCAGGTCGATTATCGTGAGGTCCTTCCCGCTGTGCTTGGAACGGAAGCACCCGATGACCTGCGGTCCCCGCATCACCAGGCTGCCCATGCCCCCGCATTTCTCCCGTACCTCATCGTAAAGATAGTGGGCGAGGTTGTCGAACTGGTACAGCACCAGGTCGCGGTCCGGCAGCTTCCTCTCCAGGGTGTCCAGGTCGTCCTTCAGCACCCAGTGCACGGCGTCCCCGCCCCTTTCCAGGAACCCCTTGGCCAGGAGCCCTTCGTCGATCAGCTCCGACAGCAGGGAGCGCAGTTCCCGCATGGGGACCTCCAGGCGCAGGAAGCGGGAGAGGTTCTCGGCGGTGAAGACGCCGAAGTTGCGGAACAGCAGGCGCAGATGCTCCAGCCGGGCCTCGCGCACCGTGAGACCGGACGGCGGCACCAGGGTTATGCGGTTGTTGCGACCGTAGGCCACGACCGTCGCCTTGTTCATCTCCCGCAGGGCGTCCTGGGTCCTTGACGGCCCGAGCACCGAACGTTCGAAAAAGGCCCGCCGGGGCATGGGCAGGTTCCTCTCCAGCATTCGTACCAAGGTCTTGGCGTCATCGCTCAGCTCCCTCCCCTTGGCATCCTGGAACAGCGACGCGTACTGCATGGTGGTGTACATCATCTGCTCCGGCAGCCCGGTAACGGAGTAGAGCAGCCCCTGCTCCACCAGGCGTTTCAATGGAACCTTTACGCGGCAACGGGCGAAGGCCGCCGGGTCGCCGCGGAAACCGCCGCTGCGCTTCACCCCTTCCATGACGTTCGGGTAGGCCTCCTTCGGCAAGAGCCCGGAACGGCGCATGGTGTAGCGCAGGAGGTCCTCCTTGCTGAACTGCCGTTCGACGCCGCCGCGGATCCACATGCCTTCCATGCGAACGTATCCGGCGTCCTGCAGCGCCTTTTCGGCGTCCCCTTGGACATCGTCGGCCGGGGTACCTAGCACCTCCTTCACGCGTACCATGTCCAGGCCCTGGGAGGCCTGGAACGAGAGCAGCTGCTCCAGCGCTTTCAAGACGTGAGGAAGGTACGAGGGTTCGTCCAGATCGATGGCCCGCACGTCCACGCACCCGCCGGCGTCCCACTTCTCCACGCCACCGACCACCGTCCCGTCCCGCAGCACCGGGAACACCCAGGAATCCCCGAAACGGGCGTTGGTGTCCGCCCAGCGCGGCTGCGCCGTCGGATCGTACAGGCTCACCACGCTCCACTCCTCGCCGCCGGGAACGAAGGAGCGCAGGGCCTCCAGCTCCTCGGTCATCATCACCATCTCGGCGGCCGTCTCTCCGACGGTGATCCTCTCCACGTTCAACCGGTCCAGGGCGTCGTCCACCTCGAACGGCGATAGGCCGGTGCTCATCCTCACCGCCATGGCCGGGACCGGGCCGTAGGCTTGAACGAAACGGCGCACCAGCACGTCGACCGGATCTCCTTCGTAGGTCGGTACGTCAATGGCCTGGTAGAAGTTCTCCCTCGACCAGTCCTCCCCCTCCTCGTACCTCCGCACGATGTACATGTTGCGGTCCAGACGGTCCAGCGAGTCCTTGATCGAGTCCTTGGTCTCCGGCATATCGCGCACCAGGTCGCGCATGCTCGCTCCGTCGAGGTCGCGTATCCTCTGCAGCACCCTTCCGTCCATGTCGTTGGGGGCGAAGTTGCGGTACGCCTTCACGTAGAGGGGCGCGTCCTCCTTCAGCACGTAACGCACGCGGCCGCGCACGAAGCGGCCGTTGAGCACGAGTCCGCTCTCCCGCAGGGACCTCCACTCCTTCAGATCGAAGTTCTCCACCCTTCGTCCGATATCATAGAGCAGCCCCATCTCCCCGTAGAAACGGATGCACTCCTCGATGCTGGCGAACTTCCGCTCCAGCTTGGACCTCTGGTACGCGTCCACCGTGCGGTGGTCGAAGACCTCCGAACCGTGCTTCAGGCGGAGATGGTCCCTCTTGAGCATGTATTGCTCTCGTTCGCTGACTATGAAGCGCCCTTCCTCCAGCAGCCCTCCCTCGGTCATCTGCTTGAGGGCGTTCGCCACCTCCGCCTCCGGGAGATGCATGGCGAACGCGGCCTCGTCGGCGGTGGCCGGGGCCCAGAGGTCCAGGTGCCTGAGCAGCGCGGAATCGATGGCCTTCTGCTTCGGCAGGCGCTCCACCGTTCGCGCGCGGTAGGAGAAGCGCCCCTTGACGTACGCCACCCGGCCCACCAGGTTCTTGGACTCCAGGGAACGCAGTAGCTTTCCGACCTCCTCGCGCTCCTGCTTCATGAGCTTCTCCAGCTCCGAGGACGTTCGAGCGACGTCCAGCAATGCCAAGGCCTCCTTCTCTTCCTCCTTGACCGCCGCCGGGTCGGCCAACGAGACGTACACCGGCAGCTGCTCCGTGGCCACGTAGTAGACGTCATCCAGATACACCGAGGATACCTTTCCTTCGGCCAGAAGCTCGGAGGCCCACTCGTCCACCTGGTCCCGGGTCGGACGGCAGTAGGGGTAAACGCTTCTCCCTTTTTCGCGGAACAGGTGCAGCGGACCGGCCCTGGCCATCAGGCCCAGCAACGAGGCCTTGTCCTCGGCGATGCCCCTCTTAGCGCGGAAGTGGGCGTTGACCTTCTCCTCCTCGAACTGGAACTTCTGTTCGTCGCCCAGGACCTTGGAGAGCACCTTGCGGTGCAGCTCCCGTAGCAACGACGAGCGGTCCTCCATCATCACGATGTCCGATATTCCGGCCAGCACGATGTTGTGACCGAACGGCGATGGTATCGGCGAATAGGGAACGGTGGTCATGACCATCTCCCCGGACTCCAGGGAACGCACGATGAGCTCGGCCTTCTGGATGTCCATGACGTCCTCCAGCACCTCCCGGTAGGTCTCCTCGATCACCGGAACGGACTCCAGGGACGCCAGGTAATCGAGCAGGTACTGCGAGCGGACCTGTTGGCGGTTGACCGAAACCTCCCGCCCCTTGTAGTTCCGGAGTATCATGAAGGAGCGGGCGGCCACGTGCCGGAAGCGCTGCTTGAATATCTCCGAGTCCTTCACCGCCCGGCGCAATATCCCGCGCATCTCTCCGGAACGGATCAGCCCGGGGATGATGCTCAGGTCGATGCGCTTGGGGGCGACCAGCAGGAAGGAGTCGTCGGATATCGAGACCGAAACGTTGCATCCCATGCGCTGGGTGAGCAGGAAGGCGTAGGTGCGCGACATGGCATCGTTCACCCGGCGACCGAACGGGAGATGGAATATCAGTCCGCTGTTCCCCTGGCGGTCCAGGTAACCTTCGACAAGAAGACGGCGCTGGTTAGGTATCCCTACCGAGGCCTGCTGCTCCTTGAAGTAATGCAGAAGGGACAGCGCGGAGCCGTGGTCGATGGAGAAGTTGTCCATGAGCCATTGGACCACTTCCTTCTCCGGTTCGCCGAGCTTCGATTCCATCTCCCCCCGGAAGCGGGCGATCTCCATGGACAGGTCGAACGAGCGGGGCAGCATCTCGCCGGTCCACGAGGGAACGGTGGGCTTTCGCCCCGGCGCGGAACGTACGTAAACGCGCATGCCCTTGGCCCGCACGTACTCGTACGGTCGTCCGCCTAAGATGAACACGTCCTTGGTGCTCAGGCGCTCCACGAACTTCTCGGAGAGATCGCCGACCAGGCCGCTGCGCTCGTTGAACACCTTGTAGGACGCTTCCTCGGGGATGGTCCCCTGGTTCAGGAAGTAGATCATGCGGGCGCCCTTCTTCTTGCCGAAGACGCCCTCGTCCGGATCGTACCACAGCTTGGAGTAGACACCCTCGAAGTCGTCCTTGCTGCCCAGATAGCGTAGCGTCTGCAGCAGGTCGTCCTTGGAGAGGTTGCGATAACAGTACGAACCGCGCACCATCACCAGCGCCTCGTCCACCGTCCAACGTCTTTCCAGGGACATGCCGACCAGGGTTTGCGCCAGCACGTCCAAGGCGTTCTCCGGTATGGTGACGCGATCGATGTTGCGGCGATGGGCGGCCCGGCACAGCACAGCGCATTCCACCAGGTCGTCCAGGTCCAGGACCATCATGCGGCCCTTGGGCGTCTTGCCGACGGAGTGGCCGGAGCGTCCGATGCGCTGCAGCCCCTTGGCGACGCTCTTGGGCGAACCGATCTGGCATACGAGATCTACGGAGCCGATGTCTATACCCAGCTCCAGGGAGGTGGAGGAGACGACGCAGCGCAGCTCTCCTCGTTTCAAACGGTCCTCCACATCTAGGCGGGTCTCTTTAGCCAGAGAACCGTGATGGGCCTCGATGCTCTCGATGCCCCTTTCTCTCAGTTTGTAAACCACCTGCTCCGTGCCGGAGCGGGTGTTGGTGAATATCAGCGTGGTCTGATGCGCGTTGACCATGTCCCGGAGGCCGTCGTACATGCGGGCGTTCACTATCTCGTACGGAAGCGCGGTCATATCCTCGGTCGGACAGACCACCTCCAGGTCCAGGTTGCGCTTGGTGAGCACCTCTATGAGCTCGACCTGACGCACGTTGCCGTCCTGGCAGCCGACCAGGTACGACGCTATGTCCTCGATGGGGGCCAGGGTTGCCGAAAGACCGATGCGCGTGATCGGCCGTTGGCAGAGGTCCTGCAGCCGCTCCAGGGTGATCGAGAGATGCACGCCGCGCTTGGAATCGCAGATCTCGTGGATCTCGTCGACGATGATGTATTCGACCTGGGAGAACTTCTCCCGGAACTTGGGGGCGGCCAATACCAGTGCCAAGGATTCCGGGGTGGTGATGAAGATGTGCGGCGGCTTCCGCAACTGCTTCTGCCTCTCCGATTGAGAGGTGTCGCCGGAGCGCACGCCCACGCGCACCTTGGGGAACTCATACCCTTTCTGCTTGGCCAGTTCGTTCATCTGGGCCAGCGGTTCCTCCAGGTTCTTGTTGATGTCGTTGGCCAATGCTTTCAGTGGCGATACGTAAACGGCGTAGATGCGGTCCTCCAGCTTGCCCTCCTTGGAGTACTTGAACAGCTCGTTGATGATGGAGGTGAAGGCGGTGAGGGTCTTCCCGGAACCGGTGGGCGAAGACACCAGCACGCTCTTGCGCTCGTGTATGAGCGGAATGGCGTAGGACTGCGGCTCGGTGAGACCGTCGAACCGCGAGTCGAACCATTCCGCGATGAGCGGATCGAGCAGGGAGAGCACCTCCTGCTTGCTAGCCTTGTTCTTCACCCTTTGCATGTTCCAACCTTCGAAAAGCGTATTCTATCTATTGCCGGGTTATAATTAGCTTAGCATCAGACTATCGAAAATGAGGGAACATCGCAGGTTATAAGTCGGTCTAAGTGGAAATGAGGAACGGTGCTTCGATGAGGTGGTTCATACCGGGGAAGGAAGGCGTCAGGATGCCATGGAAGGAGTGGGAGAAGGCCATCAAGGACCCGGAGGATATGCTGGCCAGCATGGCTCTGGGCGAGAAAACCTACCGCGTATGCATGAGGGCGGCCAAGCTGCCTCCGCAGAAGGACGCCAGGAACACCATCACCGCCTTCGCGCACATCCTGCATCACATGCTCGACGAGATCGAGGAGGACCGTCTGCTCGAGCTGCGCTACGTTCTGCAGGAGAAATGGACGGAGAAGGCCACCGGCATCTGGGAGCCACCCAGCGAGGTGATCTGGCCGATAGGCGAAGACCTGCGCCAGGATCTTCTTTCGCTGCGGCACGCCCTGGAAAGGGTGGTGGGTCCCGAGCTGCTCAGGCTGTTCTGGGCGGGGATGATCGCCGCCGGGCACGACATTCCGTTGCGTTCCGCGGAGGCCAACACCCATCTGTCATTTCCGCTGAACATGCTGGACAAGATGCGCGCCGAGAACGTCCCGCCTTTCCTGGACGAAGAGGAAAGGGAGGGAATGGGATTCCTGCGCTCCGAACTGACCCTGAGCGACTGGACCTCCACCGACGATCTGGAGGCGGTGCTTTCAGATCAGCGCCAGTTCA
>DAONGL010000016.1:20326-23064 GCA_035404085.1 Methanomassiliicoccales archaeon
GACTGGACCTCCACCGACGATCTGGAGGCGGTGCTTTCAGATCAGCGCCAGTTCATCCGCCAGGGAAGATTGTACATAGACGGTCGCCTGAGCGGTGGTCGGTGGTTCGAGATGAAGGACGTCCGGATATGGAGGGAAAGGACGTTGCGGTCCTGCTCGCTCCTCATAGCGTTCCGGGTGATGTTCCTGGCCTCGGTGATAGCGGAGAGCGGCCCCCTGTGGCCGTCGTACCCTGATTAATGTTAAATCCATGCTTCGACCTTGCTCTACTCGCATGCGTAAGCTTTCCGTGGTGCTGCTGGCCCTAGCCCTGGTTCTATGTTCCGGGTACATACCTGACCGCGGATCGTCCGCTAACGCCAGCGGGACCGATATCTTCGGACAGGCGGTCAACGAGACCGGAGCGCCCATGCCGGGCGTGGAGGTCGAGGTGGTAGACGTGAACAACCCTACCACCACCTTCAAGGCCGTGACCGGGGCCGATGGAAAATACACCATGCCTTATACGTTCCTGAGCGGAACGTACAACGTCACCGCCAATTACATCAATCATACTGCTAACCGAAGTTATACGAACGTACAGGTCAACAGCAGCCAGGCCGTTCGACTGAACTTCACCATGCTCGAGGTGCTGTGCAAGCTTACCGGGTACATCACCAACGGTACTACCCCAATTTACCAAGCTACGGTCACGCTGTTCAACGAACAGCGGACCTACTCCAATGTTTCGGTCAACCCTCTGGGCAAGTACGAGATATCGAAGGTCCAGCCGGGCATGTACACCGTGGTGGCCAGCAAGGTCGGGTACTATGCTTCCGATCCCCAACCGCCGGTCGTTCTGATCAGGGGCGAGACCAAGAGCCTCGACTTCGTCCTGCAGGAGCAGCCGGCAGATCTGGGCGGCAAGGTCGAATACGACGGGAACGGCCTGAAAGGGGTGACGGTAAAGCTGTCCAGCCCCTTGTTCAACGCGGAGACGGTGACGGACGAGGATGGTAACTACACCTTCTCCCAGGTGCCCTCCGGGACCTATACCGTTACCTTCAGCAAGGATTCCTTCCTGAGCCGGACGATGAACGTGGGACTGACACCCTTCGAGGTCCGAGAGCTTAATGTGGAGATGGAATACGATACCGCCAACAACACCCAGACGTTCCTTCTAGGTCTCGATCTGGCGCACTCCCTGATGGTCGTCGGCCTGATCGTTTCGATCGCCGTCCTGATCATTGGGATCTACGTCAACTACAAGATCCGCCGCAAGCCGGAGCTGTTGGACCAAGACGACTCAGAGCAGGACTGATCGCTTCTTGACCGCGTCCTCGACCTCTTTGAACAGCGACCGTCCGTGGGAGTCCATGGCCACGACCAACGGTCCGAGATCCTTCGCCCGGAGATGCCATACCGCCTCTGGCATGCCCAGGTCCGGCCAGTGAACGCCCAGCACTTCCGGTAGCGCCTCGGCGGCCAGCACCGCCGCCCCGCCCGGGAAGGCCAGATAGGCGCATCCCACCTCCTTCATGGCCTCCGCCGTTTCAGAGGACATGCCGCCCTTGCCGATGATAAGGCGCGGTCGGCACTTCCTGATGACCTCCGGAGCCAGGCGGTCCAGGCGAGCGCTGGTGGTCGGTCCGGCCGCCACCACCTTCCATCCAACATCCTGCCGCATTATCGGACCGCAATGGTAGACGGCCATATCCTCCAGTTGGAACGGCAGTTCCTGTCCTTTTCGTAAAAGTTCCAGGATGCGAAGGTGCGCCTCGTCCCTGGCCGTCAGAAGCTCCCCGCTGAGAGAGACGATGTCCCCGGCCCGCAGGGAGCGGGCCTGCCTCTCGTCCAACGGGCTTGCGATCTTCCTCACCTTCAATCGAAGCCCTCCTGGGAGAACCTTACCCGGCCGTCCGGGTAGATGCGGGCGAAGGCCTTGCGGGCGGCCCAGCAATTGAGAGAGACGGCCACTGGCAGGCTGGCCGTGTGGCAATGAGACTTCTCAACAAGCACACCAAGGCAGGTGGTGCTTCCCCCCAGGCCCATGGGGCCCAGGCCCAGCGAGTTGATCTGCAGTAGCAGCTGAGATTCCAGATCGGCGAGTATGGCGTCGTCGCTATGAGACGATAACTTCCGAAGCAGGGCCTTCTTTGCCAAAACGCAGGCCATGTCCGCCGTGCCTCCTATGCCAACGCCCACGATGACGGGCGGGCAGGGGCGGGAACCGGCCTTCACCACGCACTCGATGATGAAGCGACGGACGCCCTCCATCCCTTCCGAGGGGTTCAGCATGCGCAGGGCGCTCCAGTTCTCCGAGCCGGCGCCCTTGGGCAGTACCGCGATATCGAGGTGGTCCTGGTCCACCGGATCGAGGTGCATGGGCGGCATTCCCGCGCCGAGATTCGATCCCAGGTTCTCGCGGGATACCGGGTCCACGGTGTTCGGTCGGAGCGGTATCTCCTCGGTGGCTCTGGCTACCCCTTTTCGAATGGCCTCTACGATGCGCTCATCGCAGCGCCCGTGCACGAAGAACACGGGGAGGCCGGTGTCCTGGCAAATGGGCACGGAACGTTCCGAAGCCTTGTCCACGTTGCTCAGGATGACCAAGAGCTGGGAACGCGGCATCTCTTCCGTTTCTATATCCAGCGCGTGGCGCAGGGCGGCGTGGACGTCCGGCGGCAGGCGGCATTCGGCGTCACGCAGAAGCCTGACCACCGTCTCCTCGATCAGTGACGACGAGTACATCTTGCCGT
>DAONGL010000016.1:23164-31684 GCA_035404085.1 Methanomassiliicoccales archaeon
CGCAGAAGCCTGACCACCGTCTCCTCGATCAGTGACGACGAGTACATCTTGCCGTCTGGATTGTCGCAGGGGGAATTAATCCTTGGCCTGCCCGGTCCTGGTCACCAAGGATTGTAATGTCAATAATGAATTATAGTCCGTCGAGAATAATCGCCCGATCCACATGGACGCACCTATCCAGGTCCACGGACTGACCAAGGTTTACGGGGGCGGCTTCCGAGCGGTGGACGCTCTGGAGCTGAACGTTCCCGACCGGTCATTCATGGGCTTCCTCGGCCCCAACGGGGCGGGCAAGACCACCACCATCAAGATAATCACCAATATGCTGACCGCCACCTCCGGAGAGGCTGTCATCAACGGCGTCAGCGTCATGCAGGACCCCAAGACCGCCCTGGCCGACGTCGGGGCGGTGGTGGAGACTCCGGAGTTCTATCCCTACCTGACGCCGATGGAGACGCTTCATTATCTCGGCGCTTTGCGAGGTATGACCGTCACCGAGAGCACCAACCGGGGACGGGACTTGCTGGACATGGTCAAGCTGACCGAGTGGAAGGACCAGCGGGTGGGCAAGTTCTCCAAAGGGATGAAACAACGCCTGGCCATCGCCCAGGCGCTTCTCCCTGAGCCGTCCATCATCATCCTGGACGAGCCGACCTCCGGCCTCGATCCCCGAGGCATGGTGGAGGTCCGCGACATACTCAAGCACCTGAAGAAGATGGACGTGACCGTTCTGATGTCCTCCCATCTTCTGAACGAGGTGCAGGAGGTGTGCACCGACGTCGCGCTGATCAACCGGGGCAAGCTTCTGCGCTCGGGAAGCGTGGCCGACCTGCTGGACGAGGTCAAGGCCAGAAAGATAGATGTTCAGACCAGGAGACCGCTGACGCCGGACATGTTCGACCGTCTGCGCTCCGTCGACGGGGTGAAGGGCTTCAGCATCACCGGGGAGCTGACCTTCGCCATCGACTTCGAGGGGGAGGAGGACGCCCAGGCCCGTCTGCTGATCGAACTGCAGAACCTGGGGCTGCTGGTGGTCTCGTTCAAGGAGTCCGGTCTAGCCTTAGAATCGCTGTACATGTCCCTGATCATGGAGTCGAGGTGATATCATGGAGAGCGCCAACGTAGTAAACAACCGTGAGCGGCTTCCGTCCGACCTGCAGCAGGTCATGACCGTAGCCAAGTACGACGTCCTGAAGCACCTGCGCTCCAAGAGGCTGCTCGGCCTGCTGGTGCTGGAGGGTTTGTTGCTCGGCCTTACGTTCGGACTGCCGATCGCCCTCGGGGCGGACGCCGCGGAGGATCCCAGCGACTATATATCGGCATTCATAGGCTGGGTGGACATACTCATCGTCCTCGGGGCGACCATGTTCGCCGGGGACGCCATCGTGTCCGAGTTCCAATCCCGGACGGGATACTTGCTCTTCCCGAACCCGGTCAAGCGTTCCACGATATTCATCGGGAAGTACCTCTCCACCCTGGGAATCATAATACTCATGCTGGTCGTGTATTACGGAATTGCGGCCTTGCTGACCTTCGCCATGACCGGCGGCGGTACCGTGCTGGCAGTATATTCCATGCTCTTCGCCTTCGTCTACGGCGCGGCCGCGGCGGCGTTGGGGTTCCTGATATCCTCGATCTTCAAGGGGTCCACGGGGTCGCTCATACTGACCTTCTTCACCCTGCTGATGATCCTGCCGCTGATCGCCCAGCTCCTGCCCATCGGAGAGATAAAACCGTGGTTCATGCTGACCTTCTGCGGAGGCGTGATAAGCACCATCATGATCGAACCGTACCCCACCGACGTCATGGAACCGATCATGAACTACTGGATCTACTATCCTGAGGTGGGTCTGTCCCTAGTGGTCTTGGCCGTGTACATCGCCGTCTGCCTGGGGCTGGGGATGTACCTGTTCAAGAGAAGGGAGATGGTCTCGTAAGGACCTAAAAAATCTCAACCTTGCAACGGCAGGAGGAAGAACTCCTCCTCCAGCTGGAATATCTTCACCGTATCTCCTTTTCGCTCGAACTTCGGCGGCTTCTTCAGGTCGAACACCTTGAAGTTGGTGGGGTGCATGACCTGCACCTCGCGGTCCGTTTCGGTGACGACCACGGCCTCGATGATGTCCTCCTTGCGCCCGACCACCTTGGCGGAAATCATGTCGCTGTTGCTGACCATGAGCCCTTGCGAGGTCTTGAGGTTGGTGAGCTTGGTGGAGTTGGAACGCAGCGCCCCGACCAGATGCAGCTTGTTCTCGTAGCGCACGATATCGCCGAAGCGGTACGCCGGTAGGCGTACTACGAACGTAACGCGGTAAAGGTCCTTGCCCTGCTTCTGGGTGACCAGCTTGGCCGTCTCCTTGACCTCCGCGGCGTACTGGTCCGCGATGGCGTGGGCCATGTGCTTGCCGACGACGGACGACGACAGGATGACGTCCAGGCCGCCCTCCTTGGTGTGGAGCCGGTTGATCTTGGAAATGAACAACTCGCGGTTGTCCTTGGTGTGCTCGTCCATCATCTTGAGGATGCGGTCCAGTATCTCCTCGCGCTGCTCGTCGGACATCTTGCGGTCCCTGGTTCGGACCTGTAAGGTGCCTTCGTAATAATTGCCCATCAGCTTGTTGCATCGGGGGCAGGAGGTGTTCTTGAAGCGGACGATCGTCGTCCTGGCCTCGTTCACCTCCAGGCCTTCCACGGTCATGGCGATGGTCATGCCGACGTGGTAGTTCGCCTCGTCGATCTTCTCGCCGTGCAACGCTATGTTAACAGGCTCGGCGTCCTTGGTGATCTGCAAGGCCAGTTCCGTGGCCTTTTCTGACACTTCCTCGCGGGCCTCGATGTCCACCCACTTGCCGTCCAAAAGATAATCACCGCAGTGGCCGCACTGGAACACGTCCACGTGGTCCGGCAGGGCGGTGAACACCTTGCCCTCCAGGAAACATGATTCGCACAACGAACGGTACGTCGGACCGTCCACCCCACACTTTACGCAGAAGGACATTTCAATACCTTACCATCTGGGCGTGCGGAACGCCTTCGATGGTGATCACGCACTCCCGGTCAATGAAATCATGCTCGGCGGCGATGCGGCAAACGTTCTCCCCGACCAGGTTGGCCATGGTGGCCATCCTCAGTCGGTTCAGGAGCATCTCCTCGTCCCCGCGGTCGCCTCCGTAGAATTCGTCGCTGACATCCAGACGAAGCACCCCGTCCTTGAGCTTGCGACCTATAAGGTCGTTGTCGCAGGCCGCAATCAGCAGGTTGCCTCCGTGCCTGTGAACCTTCACCCGGATGTCGCTCATCAGACCTGAGTCTAGAGGCATGATGATAAACCTTTTCCTCAGTTCAGGGACGTCAGCTTGTAGTGACCGGGCTTCGGTTCGTAGATGTCCCCGCTCTGCTTCAGCTTGCTGATGGCGGTCTTGAGCTCCGCCTCCGAGAGGTTGCGATCGGCCGCCCTCTGGATCAGGGTGACCTCGGACGCTCCGGACGACGGGTCGGAGTGCTCGTGTATGAGCTGCCTCACCAGCGAGATGCGGTTTCGCTCGTTCCGAGTGGTGCCGGTCATCAGCTTGTCCACGTCTATCGTCCCTTCGTCGGAGGCCATCTTCTTCAGGTAATGCTCCACGATCTTGATGGCCCGGTCGGCGTCCTCGATCTCCACTATCGGAGAAAGGCGTATACGGGCGGACGCTTCCGAAAGCCGTATGAAGGCCTCCAGCTGCCTTGCCGTTATGGGCACGGACGAACCGACCTTCTCTCCCAGCTTCCTTATGGCCAGATACTTGTCGATTATCATCTGCCTGGCATCGTCCGTCAGCACCGGCGTGTATCGCTTGGCGTAAGCAACGAACTTGCGCATGAACTCCCTGTCGTATATCGGCCGCAGAACCCCGGTCTCCTCCATGATGCGCTGATAATCGATGCCTTTGATGGACTCCGGGTTTGGCACGTTCCGAAGTTCGCCGCGCACGTGCCCTTTCAGGATGTGCTCGGCGATCTTCAGGTCCTTGGCCGCGTTGGGCTTGTCCGTCAGAGCGAATATCAGATCGAAACGGGATAGCAGCGCCGGAGGCATGTTGATCTGAGACGCCAACGGCTCGGCATCATCGAAACGCCCTAATTTCGGGTTCGCGGCCCCGAGCATGGAGCAGCGGCATTGCAATGACGCGGTGATACCGGCCTTAGCCACGCTCACCCTCTGCGACTCCATGGCCTCATGCATTGACGAGCGGTCCTGATCGGACATCTTGTCCAGCTCGTCTATGGCCGCCAGTCCTTTGTCCGCTAGGACCAGGGCACCGGCCTCCAAGGTCCAACGCCCGTCCCCGAACTCGTCCTTCACCGCGGCGGCGGTGTTGTGCACAAGAAATCCGTTGGCGACGAAGCTGTGCGCCCCCTCGACCGTCAGATCGTACACGTGCGGCGGAAGGTTCTCCCGCACCTCCGCGACCTTGACGACCTTGCTCAGGGAGACCTCTCCCTTCGATGAGCCAGATGGTGCTGTTAGCACCGTGTCCCCGACCACGATGTCAGACGATTTGACCCACCGGTCCTGATGCCCGTTCCTGGTTCGAACCATGGTTTCGGGGGTGGTACGAACGCTGTTACCAGCGTCGGTTGAGAGTTCCACAAGAAATGAAGGGGTTCGCAGGCGGAACAACGAAACGACCGGTCGGACATCCATATGACGATCGGCCGACACGGTGACCACTCCGTTCACCCGGGTCTCCTGTCGCCAAACCCCCGGCTCTATCTCCATCGGGGAGCGCATGCGCGACTCGACGAAGTCGCCTATCGGCATCTGTTTTCCGTCCACCTCGATGAGCGATTCCGGTGCTACGCAAAGACCGGCCGCCGAGGAGCTCTTTCCGGAGGCGTAGATCCCGCGGGGAGCCATCTCCGACATGTAGCGCAATATCTGGCTGTTGTGAGAGAGTATGCCGTTCGCTACGAAGATATGCGTGTCGGCGACCTCGATGTCGTAAACGAACTCCTCCTCGCGTTTCACGTCCTCTCGTTTCACGATCTGGTCCCAGCCGAACCCACGGTCGAAGCCGCAGAAGTTGCCGTCCGGACCTTTATCGGAAGTTATCGCCAGATAGTTACCTTCCAGGATCTTGTCGGCCGACCGTTGCGCCATGTAATAGGCGTTCTGCACGAACAGCGGATGCGTCGGAGTGACGGTCAGAGTTCTTCCACCCTCGGTGGTGAACCGTATCAGCCGCCGGGGCGAGTCCCTCTTCCAGACGCGGACTGCCTTACCCTTTTCGATGCGCCCGCGGGAGGTGAAGGTCATCACGTCAAACTCAGCGTCAGCGTACTCCCCATCGTCCACCTCCTTTGGTTCGTTGACCGAAAGCCAGTGGTCCACGAGCTCCTTGATGTTCTTCTCGGTGCAGTCGCCCATGAGCACCTTGGCGTCGCTGGTGACGCACTTTGCGACCCCGGGGTCTCCGACCAACAGAATATGAATGTCCCCCCTGATCTTGGTTCCGTCCTCCAGAAGCTTGGCGGTGCCGCCGAAGAGCTGCAACGCGATGCTCTCCTTGACCTCGTCGTAACCGTGGATGGCCGGGGCGATGGAGCCCACGATCTTGCGGAAGACCTCGGGGTCCTTCGCCTCCTTCTTGATCAGCGCCTCATCCTCGTCCGAGATCACCACTTCTTCGTACTCGTGCTGCTCGAACTCCGTGGACACGACCGCCAGGTCGATGTCGAATAACGTGGATTTTATGCGGTCCCCTTTCTGCTGGCTACGCAGGATGCCGTTGAGAACGACACGGTCGCCTGGCGATATTTTCCCGGCAAGATCATCCTCCAGGAAGGCGGCGAGACGCTCGGGCTGCGCCCCTCCGCGCAAGCCTTCCGGCGATTCCTGCATCTCCACCTTCTGGGTGTCGACATAAAATGACTCCTCGGTGAGGAGCTGGAACTTGGTGCTTCCCGCCGTCCGTCCGCAGCCTTCCTGCTCCTTGTAGCACTCCATGGGCTCCCGGAAGTACAGCCCTTCCTGCGGTTCCAATATACGGGCGGGGCAGCGCATGCATTTGAACACGCCCAGTATCAAACGGGGGCGCACCTCGGTGGCCTTGCGAACCAGACCTTCCACGGAGATCAGCTTGCCCAGGTCCTCGCTTCTCAGATCGCGAATATCGATGCGACTGTCCCTTGGGAGTTCGCGTATGCGCAGATGCACATCGGCCGTCGAGCGGGCGGTGTTGGTGAGGCGTTTGATAATGTCCTCGCCCTTCTTCAGGGCCCGGTCCGGGTGGCTCAGGATGAAGCTGGCGAAGTCGGGATCGAATCGGTCCAGCTCCGAATAGGTGACGGTCAAGCTCCTCAGGTCGGGAAGCCGGTCGGTGAGCTCCAGCAGCTTGAGGCGGTTCTCCTCGGCCTCCAGGAACTCCTCCCATCGCGCGACTATGTCCTCATCAGTGTAATCGATCGGCAAAACCATCACTCCGTGGTCCTAAGGGGTTTCAGGTAATGGAACTTCGGGAAACAAGGTATCTTATCGGACGGATTTACAAATATCGTTGCCTTACCTTTACTCCTGCCCGTCCGGCTCAGGTCTCTCACAGTAGTCCCATTGGATGGCCACCACCTCCTGACTGGTCTCCACGGAGGAGTAACGCTCCAGCAGCTCCTGGTTCAGGATAAGGAACTGCTCCCCCCAGTTGAACTTGGCGAGAACCTGATGAGCCTGCTCCTTCTCTCCGACGATATATAGCGTCGCCGCCACCGCCTCGGCGCTGGTCAATCGCATGGGTTTTCCCCAGTTCACCGGGTTGGCCGCCAACAGATACGGCAACGCGCGGTGCGCGGCGTCCCTTCGAACTGTGGGAAAATGCTCGATGTTCTCCCAAGAGAGGTCCATGACCAGAACCCCGTGCGCCTTCACTCTTTCGGAATCCTCGCGGGACACGGCCTTCTGGGCGAAGGGGTCCAGAACGACGACGCCATAGGGCACGGCCTTGAGGTTCGGAAGCTCCTTAGCCAGCTGGAACTTCACCATCTTGCGGGAGGTGCATTTCTTGGGGTCGCAATCCCTCTCGTCGTAAACGTAAACGGTGCTCATGCGTCCGAACCGAAGATGTTGTCGATCCACTTGATCATGTCGTCCCGGGTCTTGCGGTAGACCAGCAACAGTTCTTCGTCAGTACCCCGGGCCTTGCAGGGGTCCGGGAAGCCCTTGTGAATATAGTCCTTGCCGTTCAGGAAGTGCGGGCACTCGTCCTCTGCCTCGTCGCATAGGGTGACCACATAATCGAACTCCTTGCCGTAGAACTCCTCCACGCTCTTGGAGCGGTGCTCCGATATGTCGATGCCGATCTCGTTCATGACCGCGATGGCCTTGCGGCTCACCCTTTCTGGGTTCAGGCCGGCGCTGCTCGCTTGATACCTATCGCCCATCTTGGCGTTCACGTAACCTTCCGCCATCTGCGAACGCGAGGCGTTCCCGATGCAGATGAAGAGGATGGTCCTCCTTGATACGGTGTCTCTAAACCTTCTCCTTCCCATATGATCGTGACTCCTTGGCCTTGGTGATCGCCCTGCAGTGAGGGCAGCGGGAGATGGCCCAGCTCCCGTTGGCGTCCCGCCCGTGCTTGGAGGCGATAATCCCTTTCACCCCGAGCTTGTACCGGCCGTGGCATTTCTGACATTCGTACTCGAAGCGGTCGGTGATGGTGACGACGATGAGAACGACACCGACGGCCAACAGCAGCAACCAGATGTACCAGGTGCTTTCGAGCAGAAGACCGAGCACCGCTACCGCTGCCAGCAGCCCTCCGACGATCGCTCGGGGATCGACATTCGATTTCAGCATTATTTGACACCTGATGCGGATGTCAGTGACGGCCCGTATCCTCGGGCCGGTACGGGACACCTAATGATATCGTGACTGTTCGGATATCGCCTTCCCGAATATAAGGGAGGGTGCCGTTGGTTCCGACGTTCGATAGTCTTCCTTCCTTCGAGATACATTTATGTTCAGGGCGTATGATGCGCTAACGCCACGATGATGATAAACCCAGCTCTGATTCGTGATGAGAGACGGGCGAGCTGAGTGGTGAAATTAATTTAATGGCATAAGAATAAAATATTCTGTGCCTTATATAGCGTATAGGGATGGAGATGCCGACCGGGTACGATCTGATAGAGCACAACCACGATTTCCGGATGCACCTGCTCAAGCGTTTGGCGGCCGGACTTTTGGATGCGGCGGTCGTCTTCATACCGGTGACGCTCATTATTTTCTTGATGGGGCTGGAACCAAGGGAGATCTTGACCGGCACCCTGACCGGTTTCGGGTGGTTCTTCTATTCCGTCATCTCCGAGGCGCGCACCGGCACCTCCCTGGGCAAGAAGATCTTGGGATTGACCGTGGCTTCCAAGGAAGGTCCGATGACCCTGTCCCAGGCGGTGGTCAGGAACGTTCCGAAGATGTTCTGGTTCATATTCCTGCCCGTGGACGTGCTGGTCGGACTGAGCCGCGACGGAGACCCCCGGCAGAGATGG
>DAONGL010000017.1:0-4769 GCA_035404085.1 Methanomassiliicoccales archaeon
CCGGAGGGAATGGAGCGCCAGGACCTCTGCCTGCCGAACGTCCCGGAGATGGACGTCGTTCGCCACTACGTCAACCTCTCGCAGATGAACTTCGGTGTGGACAACGGAATGTACCCGCTCGGTTCGTGCACCATGAAGTACAACCCCAAGTACGCCGACAAGTTGGCGTCGTTACCGACCGTCACGTCCGTGCATCCGTGCCAGGACGAGGATTCCATTCAAGGAGCGCTGCATCTCCTGCGAGATCTGGAGAAGGCGCTGTGCGCCATCTCCTCCATGGATGCGGTAACGTTACAGCCGGCCGCCGGCGCGCACGGCGAGTTCACCGGGATGCTCATCGCCAAGGCGTATCACGAGGACCGCGAGGATATACGCAGCGAGGTCATCGTTCCCGATTCGGCGCACGGTACGAACCCGGCGAGCGCGGCCATGGCCGGTTTTACGGTCATCGAGATCCCGTCCGGACCGGACGGTTGCGTTGATTTGGAGGCGCTAGGCGCGGCGCTATCCGAACGGACGGCCGCGGTGATGGTCACCAACCCCAACACCCTCGGGCTGTTCGAGAAGGACATCACGAAACTGGCGGAGATGGTGCACGCCGCCGGCGCCCTTCTCTACTATGACGGAGCGAACCTCAACGCCATCATGGGCATCACCTCCCCGGGCCTCATGAACTTCGACATCGTTCATTTCAATCTGCACAAGACGTTCGCCACGCCGCATGGCGGCGGCGGGCCGGGCGCGGGACCGGTGGGCGTCAAGCAGTTCCTGGAGCCGTACCTTCCCGTACCACGCATCGTCTCCGAGGACGGCAAATACCGTCTGGACTACGAACGGGCGGACAGCATCGGCAAGGTGCGCTCCATGTTCGGCAACTTCGCCGTTCTCGTGCGAGCCTATTCGTACATAATCGCCCAGGGAGGCGACGGTCTCAAGGAGGTATCGCAGAAAGCGGTGCTCAATTCCAACTATCTGAAGAGCAAGGTCGTTCCCACGTACGAGATGCCTTTCGCTCAATTACGAAAGCACGAGTTCGTCATCTCCGCCAAGAGGTTGGCCAAGGAGAAGGGCATACACGCCACGGACATCGCCAAAGCGTTACTGGACCAGGGCTTCATGTCCCCCACCATCTACTTCCCCTCCCTGGTCGAAGAGGCGCTCATGATCGAGCCGACCGAATCGGAGAGCAAGGAAACGTTGGATCGCTTCGCCCAAGCTTTACTGAACATCGCCAACGGAGATCCGGCTACCGTTAAGGAAGCGCCCATATCCACGTCGATATCGCGCGTGGACGAGGTGTACGCGGCGAAGGAGCTCATCCTAAGCTGGAGGATATATCAGCGCAAGGCGGGACTGAAATGAGCTCGAAAGGCGTATTCATCGTGTTGGAAGGTATCGACGGCACGGGAAAGAGCACGTTATCCAAGAAGCTCAAGGCCTTCCTGGAGGAGAAGGGGAGAGAGGTCGTCCTCACGGCGGAACCGACCGACGATTGGCTGGGAGCGGCGGTACGCCGTGCCAACCAAGAGGACCTCGACCCCCGCACGGAATCTTTGCTCTTCACCGCCGACCGTTGCCAGCATACGTTGCGTATCGAAGAGCAACTGAAGCAGGGCAAGGTGGTCATCTGCGATCGCTATTACGGTTCGACCGTCGCCTATCAGGGCGTGGCTCTGGAAAAGGAGATGGGCGACAACGCCGTCTCCTGGTTATTGAACCTGAACGGCCCGGTGATAAGGCACCCGGACGTTACGATACTATTGACCAGCGATCCCGAGCTGGCCATGCGCCGCGTCGGTGACCGCGGAGAGCTGAGCAAGTTCGAGCGCGAGGAATATCTTGACCAGGTGCAGGAGATCTATCTGACACTGGCCAAGGAGGCCAAATGGACCGTCGTCGACTCCAACGGGAAGCTCGCGGACGTGCTGGAAGCAGTGAAGAAGGCCGTACAGGCATACGTTTAAATCGAGTCGCCCGAATTTAGCAGCATGCACCCCTCCGAGGCTATCGTCGGTAGCCAGTCCTCCCTGCTGAAAGGGAAGAAGATAGTGCTGGGCATAACCGGTTCCATAGCCGCCGTGGAGTGCTTCGAGTTGGCTAGGGACCTGATGCGCCACGGGGCGACGGTCGTTCCGGTGCTGACGCCGGAGGCGCAGAAGCTAGTGACGCCGTACGCCATGAACTTCGCCACCGGCCAAGAGGTAATAACCGAACTGGATGGCAGGGTGCAGCACGTGACCCTCATGGGTGATATGGCGGGAAGGGCGGACCTTTTACTAATAGCTCCGTCGACAGCCAACACCATTTCCAAGATCGCCTGCGGCATTGACGATACTACGGTGACCACCATGGCCACTGTCGCACTAGGCTCCGGCGTTCCCATCGTCATCGCCCCGGCCATGCACGGAGCGATGTTCAACAATCCCATGGTGGCCGAGAACATTCAAAGACTGAAGAAGGCCGGCGTGGAGTTCGTCGGCCCCCGCATGGAAGGAAAGAAAGCAAAGATAGCCGTGCGCGAGGAGATCGTGCACGCCGTCATCCGCAAGCTTTCCGATGGTAAGCTGAAAGGACGCCGTCTTCTGATCATCGGTGGTTCGTCGGCAGAGAGCATTGACGACATGCGCATCGTGACCAACAAGGGCACGGGCGAAACGGCCCTGGAACTCGTTAAGGCTGCCTATCACGAAGGGGCGGACGTCGAGCTGTGGATGGGCCGCTGCACCGTTGCGCTGCCGCCCTTCGTTCCAATAAAGCGCTTCGAGAGCCTGGCCGACCTGGAGAAGCTCATACCGAACATCGACCACGACCTGGTCATGGTGCCGGCGGCGCTATCCGACTTCACCTTTGACAGTAAGAATGGAAAGCTACCCTCCGAGGCCAAGGCGACCAAACTGCAGCTCAAGAGCGTGCCGAAGATGCTGCCGCTAATCCGCAAAAAATGTGACAAGGTCATCGGTTTCAAGGCCGAGTCCAACGTTAAGAAGGAGGAACTGGTGAACGAAGCTCTGGCCTCCCTGAAAAGGAACGACCTGCTGGCGGTGGTGGCTAACGATCTGAAGGACGTCAAGGAAGGCCGCACCAAGGTCGTTCTGGTCAGTTCCGACGCGCAGATAAGCATGGAAGGGAGCAAGTCCGAGGTGGCGCTCCAGCTCATGAAGGAGGCGTCCAAGCTATGAGGGCCAAGGCATTCTGCCCCGGACATATAACCGGACTATTCCAGGTCTGCCAGCACCAGGACGTGATGACCTGCGGCTCCCGCGGGGCCGGCCTCAGCATCTCGCTGGGCGTCATCAGCGATGTCGAGGTTTCGGACGGAACGGGCAAGGTGGACATCTGGTTGAACGGTCTCAAGGCCGACGCGCCGGTGACCATGAGCGCGGTGCGCGGCCTACTTGGCGACCGTCCTCTGGACGTCAAGGTGCACAACGAACTGCAACTGCCTTTGGCGCAGGGCTTCGGGACCAGCGCCGCCGGCTCCATATCCGCCGCCTGGGCTCTCGCCCATTTGTTAAAATTGCCAGAGAAGGACGCCTACGCCGCAGCGCATTCCGCTGAGATAATCAACCGCACGGGAATGGGAGACGTCTCGGGAATAATGCGCGGCGGCATCGAGCTGCGCAAGAAGCCGGGATTGCCGCCGATCGGTCACGTGGACCGCATGAACGGGAACATGGACCTCGTGCTTGCCGTCGTCGGTCCGTCGATTCCGACGGCCGAGATGCTTTCGGACCGGGAGAGACTGGAGAAGATCAACTCCGTCGGCTCCCGATGCGTCGATTCGCTGTTGAAGGAACCTACGCTAGAGAACTTCTTCCGTCTGTCGAACGAGTTCATGGACGGTTCCGGACTGGCGACCCCGGAGATCAGAAGGGCGGTCTGGGAGGCAAAGAAATGGGGCTGGGCCAGTCAGGCCATGATCGGCAACTCCATTTTCGCCACCGGTCCGGACCTGGAGCTGTTGCAAGAGGCGCTTACGCAGTTCGGTGACGTCTACCGATGCTCGGTGGACAAGAAGGGGCCGAGACTGCTCTGATCACTCGTATAACGTGAAAAGCTGATCGTCCTGGCCCACGTCGAAAAGTCCGATACGGGCGCCGCAGTCCAGCCAGCCGTGCGCGTAGTTGACGGAAGCGAACGCGTTGACGTAATCGCCCTGCTCGGCGAAGTGCTTGGCGTCCGAGAAGTACGTCCGGGCCATCTCCAGGAACGAATCTGCGAGCTTTCTATTGAAGGAGCGTTCCGGAGCGGATATGGTCACCTTCTCCAAAGCGCGTTTCGTGATCGATAGGTACCGTTCCAAATGCTCCTGGGAGATGGTGTCCCTCATCTCATAGCCTCTTGGAGGGGATGATCTCCACCGACTCGCCGCCGTGCCTGCTCTGTCTGGGACGAACTTCAACGAACAGAGGCATCTGGATGTTGCCTCCCATGATCAGCGCCACGCCGATCGGCAGCCGCTGTATCTCCTGGTCCATGCCCTCCTGCAGACCTTCCACGGACGATACGATCGCTTTCAGGTCATTGGGGTTGGTGACCTTGAGTATCATCTGGGTGTTGCACTGCGATAATACGTTCTTATCGATCTTGGCCGCCCTCTGCGATATTATCGTCAGCCCGAGACCGAACTTACGGCCTTCCGCCGCTATGGTCCGGAATATCTTGGAGCAGGAGGTCACGCCCTGCTGCGGACAGAAATTATGCGCCTCCTCGGCGATCATCATCATCGGCGGGACCTTGCCGAGCTTGCGCAGCTCGAACATGGCGGT
>DAONGL010000017.1:4869-15040 GCA_035404085.1 Methanomassiliicoccales archaeon
CCTTGTTGATCGTCGTATCGGTCGCGAACTCCATTATCTTGTCCTTGAAGCCCGCGGGCTCGATGCCGAAGTCGCGCTTTCCCGGCATGATGGTGCCGACGTCGCGCATGGCCCCGTACTCGCCGTGAGGATCGAGTATCAGAACGGTGACGTCGTGCTTCATCAGCTCCTCGACCAGATCGCCACACAGGAAGCTCTTGCCCCCGCCGGTCTTGGCCAAGATGCTCACGTGCTTCTGGACCATGGCGTTGATGTCCACCTCGACGTTGATGTCGTAGCCGAACAGCTTGCCTAGGTACGCCCCGGTGGGCGTGCCCTCCTTGAGGCCGATGACGTCCTTGATGAGCTGGTCCTTGGCCCGGTAGACCATGTCCCCAGCCTTGAAGGGAGAACGCGGCACTTGCAGCAGCTTCCTCTCGTCCCGGTATCCTAGGATTGTGATCTGGGCGATGACGATCTCGTCGATCTCCACGTCCATGCCCTCGCTGAGGCGTTTCGCCCGTTCGAGCGTGAGGTCGGTCTTGCGCTCCATGTCCGCGACCTGACCGAGCACCCAGCCATGTGATTGATGGACCACCTGAATGTAATCCATCTTCTGCAGGTCGCCCAGTACCCTCAGGTGGAAGGACGTCGCGCCGACGTTCCCGTAGATCATGCCCACGCCGTCCAGGTGTCCGTACTTCTCGTCCTCCAAGGTGTGCTTGGAGGGCTCGCGCTCCCTATGAACGACTACCTCGTCCGGAGTGCCGACGTCCTCGACGTTGTCATCCAGGATCTCTTCCTCCACGGGCACCTCGTCCTCTTCCTCGGAAGGAAGGACGGCTTTACCGCTGGACTCTGAAATAGAATTGGTTTGCATTCCCATCCGTCTATGATATAAGGCGTGCACGATAAATAAGTTGGGGATATGCTGAACGATTCGAATAACATGATTCCCATAGGCATCATGCGCGACCAGCCGGGCAGAATCACTTATTTATCGGAAACCTAATCTCCAGGCGATGATAGTTATCGGCGGCTCCGCCTCCTCGAATCTGGCCAAGGACCTGGCCAAGCAGTTGAACGCGGAATACGTGCAGGCCGTCAACAAGGTCTTTCCAGATGGCGAGATCTACACCCGCATCGAGCGCGAGTCGCTGAGCGGCGAAGTGGTCATCGTTCAGAACTCCTATCCCAACGAGAAGCTGGTGGAGCTGCTTCTGCTGCAGGACGCCGCCTGGGGACTGGGTGCGGAGAAGGTCACCTGCGTCATCCCTTACTTCGGATACGCTCGGCAGGACGAGCGCTTCAACCGTGGCGAGCCGTTATCGGCCCGGGTGATGGTGGAGCACATCCAGATGAAGGCGGACAAGGTCATTCTGGTGGATATCCACAACCCGGAGATCATGGACTGGTTCACCAAGGCCAAGGTGAAGGACGTTCACGCCGCCCCCTGCGTCGGGGACTTCTTCAAGGAGTACGGAGTGGACCTGGTTCTCGCTCCGGACGAGGGCGCGCTGAAGCGGGCCGGCTGGACGGCCGAACGCCTGGGCGTGGACTGGGACTATCTGGTTAAAACTAGGTTGTCGGGCACGCACGTGCACATGACGCCCAAGAACATCGACGCCAAGGACCGCAAGGTGCTCATCGTGGATGATATCATCTCCACCGGCGGGACCATCGTGGCGGCCACGGAAGAACTGAAGCGCCTGGGCGCCCGGACCGTGATGGCTGCCTGTACTCACGGCCTTTTCGTCGGCAACGCCCTGGACAACCTCAAGAAGCACGTGGACAAGCTGGCCTGCGCCAACACCCTGGAATCGGAGGTCTCGCAGATCTCCGTGGCGCCGGAAGTGGCCAAGGCCATCCTGGAATGAGGGCGGCAAAGTCTTAAAGCGATACTGTTCATTTCGAATCATTCCGTACTCAGGGTGCAGCACATGAGGAAGCAAGAGGATTTCAGCGAGTGGTACAACGAGATCGTGGAACTGGCCAACCTCACCGACAAGCGCTACCCTATCAAGGGCATGAACGTCTGGACGCCTTACGGCTGGAAGATCATGCGCTTCATCGACACCTACATCCGGGAGGAGTGCGACGCCACCGACCATGACGAGGTCTGCTTCCCATTGCTCATTCCGGAGACGGAGTTCAAGAAGGAGAAGGACCACATCAAGGGCTTCGACGCCGAGGTGTACTGGGTCACCCACGCCGGTTTGAACGAATTGGACGTTCGTCTCTTGTTGCGACCGACCAGCGAGACGGCCATGTACCCCATCTTCGCCCTGTGGGTGCGCTCGCATACCGACCTGCCCCTGAAGACCTACCAGCTCGTCAACACCTTCCGTTACGAGACGAAGCAGACCAGGGCCTTCATCCGTGTGCGGGAAATTCACTTCTTCGAATCGCACACCTGTCACGTGGACGAGGCGGACGCGCAGCTCCAGGTGGAGGAGGATTTCGTAATTTTAGAGAACATCATGAAGCACCTCTGCCTGCCCTACTTCCTGCTCCGCCGGACGGAATGGGACAAGTTCCCTGGAGCGTTCTACACCGTGGGAGTGGACACTCTGCTCCCGGACGGGCGCAGCCTGCAATTGGGTTCCATCCATCACTACCGGGAGAACTTCTCCCGTCCGTTCAACATAACGTACGAGGACGAAAAGGGAGAGCACAAGTTCGCTCACCAGACCACTTTTGGTATGTCTGAAAGGCTCGTCGGCGCCGTGGTCGCCGTGCACGGGGACGACAAGGGACTGGTGCTTCCGCCGGACATCTCCCCCTTCCAGGTGGTCCTCATTCCGATCTTGGCCAAGGGAAACGTGGAGAAGGTGGCCGAGGAGTGCCAGAAGTTGAAGCAGGAGCTCACCGCCGCCGGCATCCGGGTCAAGCTGGATGACAGCGACGAACGCCCAGGCAGCAAGTTCCACAACTGGGAGATCCGCGGCGTCCCGCTCCGTTTGGAGATGGGAATGCGGGACATCGAGGGAGGAAAGGTCGCTTACGCCCGTAGGGACAGCGGCACGAAGGGTTCGCTGGACCGCGCGACCGTCGTCTCACAGGTCAGGGATACCCTCAACCAGATATCCGACGACATGCGCGCTAAAGCGCTTGCGGCATCGAACGGCGCCATACAGGACCTGGACTCTCTGGACAAGGTGCCGGAGAAGGTGGTCCGCTTCGGATGGTGCGGCGAGGAGGAATGCGGCCGCAAGTTCGAGGAAAGGACCGGCCTCAAGATGCTCGGCTCGCCGTACAACAAAGAGGACTATCACGGCAAGTGCATCGTCTGCGCCAAGGCCGTCGAGAACCCCACCTACGCCGCCCGCTCCATGTGATCAAAGGATGACGGCGAACGGTATGGCCACCAGCAGGATTATGGTGACTATCAGCCCGATGTCCATGTTCCAGCCCTCGCGTCCGGCCACCACCGTCTGCGTGTAGTTGAGCAGGGGAGCCAACAAAGCCAGGACCATCCCGGCCATCAGCAGCCATTGGTATCCGTAGTTCATCCCATCCAGGGTCATGGAGGTGGTTATGTACAGGGCGAAGAGCCCGAGGGCGCCGATGGTCACGCTGACCGCCATCACGACCCAGTCCAGAATCTCCAGGGTCCTCTCCGACTGTCCTTCGCGGCGCCGGTTGAAGACCACTACCTCCAACAGCCCCAATACGGCCAGCACTACTCCGATCATGATCATGAAGGTGGGTTCGGCCTTCAGCTCTCCGTGGACGTTCAGGTCGCCGCGCATACCGAAGATGACCACACCTTCGGTCATGACCAGGCAGGCGGAGAACATTCCCAGCCACTCCAGCCAGGCCAGGCGACGGTTGGCCAGCGGCTCGTAGTACAGGTAAACGAAGGCCAGCACCCCCAGTAGGAACAGCTGGCCGGCGGCCAGGGCCACCCATCTCTTCCCGATGCCGCCGAAGTCCTCGATCGTCGCCGGAGAGGCCATGACCAGGAACACCAGGGATATGGCCAGGACCGCGATCGCGGCCATGACCTGCAGGCGCTTCATCAGCCTTTCGCTGATCCTCCGCAGCTGCGGGAAGAGCGGGATGAACAGCAGAAGACCGAGCACCAGTAGGACCGCCCCCAGGGCCATGGTCATCATCTGGTCCATGACCAGGGCGTCCACCAGCTCGATCTCCCGGGCTAGTACCACCAGGGCCACCCCTTCGAACATTATCAGAAGACCCATTAGATGCGGCAAGAACCAACTGCCCAACTTCTTCAAATATTCCGCCTCTGGACAATATTCAGTTGGACTTGATATAATGCTTCCGTTGCCGCCTACTGCTTGTATTTAGCGAGCAGCAGACCGAAAACGCCCAACCCGAGCAGGATGATGAAGATGGAATATACGCCCATATTATCGGCAGCGAAGATGTTCCAGCTTCCATAAGTGACGCCCCACGCCCAGTAGAACAGCACCGCTGCCACCACGAGGAGCAGGGAGAATATTGTTACAGCCTTCTTGGGGTAGGCTTGCTCGGCCATCGGGCGTCAAACGTGGTGGGCCTATTAAAATCTTCTTCCGAAGAGCTGTGAGGAACAACTGTCGATCCGTTGGCCAGAATTATCCGATGATCAAATGCTGACGATCGATGAGTTAATTTAATCGATTTATAAAAATTATAATTTTTATCTTGGTCTCGATGGAAGAGGTAGCGTATGACGGGAACGCCTTCTCAATTTTGCCCCTAACGGAAATTGCTACCCGTTTTGCTTTGTATGCACCGAACAATATCAAAGTGTCGGGAACATCGGCATCAAGCCTGATGCATACCCGTCTGACCAGAACCTCTTCTTTATCTTCCGGGCCGATGAACACTATGTATTTTTCGATGTTGTTGAGCAGATTCTCCACTCGTATGGTAAGATCGACCGGTTCGCCTATGTTAGGTGATTCGAGGCCGATGAAGTTACTGATGATGTTGTTCTGCACAGCCTCTGCGATGTGCAGACCGTCTCGACCATACCTATGATGGATCTTGTTTCTCAATGACTGTGTCCTTTCCTGATCGTTCTCCAATTCCCTAAGGGCTAGACCCATTTGCGCCAAGAGCCTTAATTTCTTATCCTTAAGGACATCGCTGAGAATTTTCCATTCAGGACTCTTCCTCTGTTTCTTCACCCGATCGATGGTGTCGGAATCTTCAACAAAAACGATCTCGTGGTTTCGAAAACGCTCAACCCATGCCAGAGCTTTCTCCTCGGCATGTTCGAGCAGACCTTTGGTGATGCCCGCTAGAACATCGGTGTTCGACGGGATTTCGTCGGACATGCAGCTTTCCTAAAAGATCTCTCCGTGGTCCTCGAAATATCCTGCAAAGCTGAGGGGATTGCTGTCGAGGATGATCTCGCTGCCCTGAAGGATGACCATATTGTCGATCCTGACGGCCTCATCTATGTAAGGATCGATGATCATATCTCCACTGGAATCATATATGAACGTCCCATCTGAGGAATATCCCATTTTTTCTAAAATGGCAATCTTCAGCTCGATCGGCTCGTTCTTCAGGGATAACATTTCCATTCATTTCACCTTGGCCGGTTCATGAAAGAATTCTGGTCGAGACTATTAATCGCTTTGGTGTACAATTAATTGTGGGTCGTCTTAGTGGTGGAATCGCCGATGATCAATATCGGAACTTTCCTGTGATCCTATCATGCCCCTATCCTCATCGTACAGGCAATTAGGACGGTGAGGAGCGGCGTCCGTCGTACAATATCATTCATTCTTCAACGGACTATCTTCAATGGTCCACTTTTTCTCCGTCTTTAGTCCCGTTCAAATCACTTTGATATATCGGTAAATCGATGTTCGCCATCAGGAAGGGATGGAACTGGACCTTTGGATACCAATAATCATATGGCTGGCGATCGGCGCGGGGATCGCTTTCTACCTTTACCGGCTCATGGACAAGGAAGGCAAGGTGGAGGTCATCTGGGTCGTCATCGGCTTCCTTCTCTCCGTGCTCGGCCTCATGGCCTTCATCGGCGCACGCTCCATGAAGGAGAAGGACCGCGACAAGGCCGTTGATCCGAAGAGCTACCAGCCTCCGGAGTACAAGCTCAAGGAGGAGGCGCCAAAGGAGAAGGCCCCGGAAGAGAAGACACCGGTGCCGGCACCGGAGCCGACCCCGGAACCGAAGAAGAAGGAGGTCAAGCAGATCGAGGGCATTCCCCGTTGCCCGGAGTGCGGCTCGGCCATATCCTCTTCCGACGTCCGTTGCCGGGACTGCGGCGCCAAGCTCAAGGACTGAGGAAACACTTTTTATCCCCGGGCAGGATGCCTAGGCATGCTTCCCGAGGGCTCCTTGATCTATCTTTTGGACGAAAAGGGCAAGAGGACCTGGCTGGTCCTCAACAAGGGAATGCTTAAGTTGGGCGCCATGGGCGTGGTCGACGGCGACAAGCTGCTGGCGGCGGAGGACGGTTCCGAGCTTACGTTGGCCGGCAAACGTTTCTGGATACTGGTTCCGGGCGCCTCGGAGATGATGACCTCGGTCGAGCGAGGAGCCCAGGTCATAACCCCCAAGGACGCCGCGACCATCCTTTTGGAGCTGAACGTGAAGTCCGGCGATACGGTCCTGGAGGCGGGGGTCGGCTCCGCCGCCCTGACCATAGCGCTCTTGAACCAGGTACGTCCGTGGGGCAAGGTCGTATCCATGGAGATCCGCCCGGAGTTCGCTGAGAAGGGCAAACGGAACGTGGACAAGGCCGGCCTCGCTGACGCCTGGCGTTTGGAGATAGGCGACGTGAGAAAGGACCGCCTGGACATACTGGCTGACGCGGCCGTCCTGGACATGCCGGACCCCTGGGACGCCCTGGACAACGTCTCCTCGATGCTCAGGAATGGCGGGCGCTTCTGTTCTTACGTGCCGAACACCAATCAGCTGGAGGAGATCGTCCGCAAGCTGCGGAACAAGGGATTCGTGGAGATCCGCAGCTACGAGAACATGCAGCGGGAGATGGTGGTGCACGAGATGGGGGTGCGTCCCTCGTACGAAACTCTGGGCCACACGGGATACCTGGTGTTCGCCCGCAAGGTGTCCGTTTGAGCCGTTCTCTTAACCCTTAAATATCCCATAACATCTCGCAGTCCCATGGACCTGGCCTTCGCGATAACCGCCTTCGCCTCCATATTCGCCATCATGAACCCGGTGGGCAACATCCCGGTTTTCGTGGCCATCACCGAAGGCTACACGCCGGAGCTGAAGCGCAAGGTCATCAACAAGGTCTGCATCGTGGCCGGGGGCATCCTGATCATCTTCGCCCTCTTCGGCAACTACATCTTCGACATCTATGGCATAACCATCCCGGCCTTCAAGATCGCCGGAGGCGCTCTGCTGTTCTCCATCGCCTTCACCATGACCAAGGGTCAGCTGACCAAGGCCAAGATGACCGATGAGGAGGAAAAGGAGGCCACGGAGAAGGAGGAGGTCGGCGTCGTTCCGCTAGGCATCCCGCTCTTCGCCGGACCGGGCGCCATAACCACGGTCATGATCTATGTGTCCTACGCCCTGGACTCGCCGGACCCCACGGTGAACTTCGGCTTCATATTCCTGGGCATCTTGGTCACGGTGGTGATATCGTTCTTCCTGCTGAGGTACGCCGATCCGTTGTTCAACCGCATGGGCAAGAGCGGGACCATGGCCTTCACCAGGATCATGGGTCTTCTGCTGGCCGCCATGGCCGTGGAGTTCATACTCTCTGGCACGTTCGAGGCGGTGTCCCACTATTGGGGCATCTGAGTGAAAGGCAGAAGATTAATTACTGGAGGACGATTCCTCAGCCGGTGCATCTATGGTTGTGGCAGAGATAAGGATAGAGCTCAAGCCGGGAGTGGCTGACCCGGAGGGCAAGAACACCAAGAAGGCCCTGGAACTGCTTGGTTTCAATGATATCAAGGGAGTGCGCTCCATCAAGATGTTCGAGATCGAGATGGACGCCGACCCGGCCGTCGCCCGCAAGGAGTGCGAGGAGATGTGCCGCAAGCTGCTGGCTAACCCGGTCATCCAGAAGTTCAGGGTAGACCTCAGGTGAAGGTCATGCCTCTGGACCACTTATTCTTCAAGCGCGACGTGCCATTCCACCTGGTGGAGATAGACCTGGCCAAGGCCAAGGACGATGAGCTCAAGGTCCTGAGCAAGGACATGGGACTGTCCCTCTCCTTGGATGAGATGAAGCGCATCCGCGATCACTTCGTTTCCTTGAAACGCCGGCCCACGGACGTGGAGCTGGAGTCGATAGCCCAGGCCTGGAGCGAGCACTGCTGTTACAAATCATCCAAGGTCATCCTGCGCGAGCATATCTTCGGCATTGACAACGGCAAAGTTCTGTCGAGAGGCGACGCCGGGGTCATGGAGTTCGACGACGAGTACGGTTACGCGCTGCGGATAGAGAGCCACAACCATCCATCGGCCATAGAGCCGTACGGCGGCGCGGCCACCGGAATAGGCGGAATAGTCCGCGACGTGCTGTGCATGGGAGCGCAGCCGATAGCCCTCATCGATCCGCTGTTCTTCGGCCCTATCGACTATAAGGGAGAGCTTCCGGCCGGGTCCAAGACGCCCAAGTACCTGGTGTCTGGCGTCGTGGCCGGAATACGGGACTATGGCAACCGCATCGGGATACCGACCGTCTGCGGCGGCCTTTACTTCGATGAATCATACCTGGGCAACTGCCTGGTGAACGTGGGTTGCGTCGGAATCGTTAAAAAGAAAGATTTACGCAACAACGCCGTGGGCGGCGTCGGCGACTACCTGATCCTTTGCGGCGGTCGTACCGGCCGTGATGGAATTCACGGAGTGACGTTCGCCTCTGCCGAGCTGAGCTCGAAGTCCGAGGACGAGAGCCGCGGTGCCGTGCAGCTCGGAGATCCGATAACCAAGGAACCGCTCATTCACGCCTGTTTGGAAGTCAACTCGCTCGGCCTCATCAATGGAATGAAAGATTTGGGCGGTGGCGGGCTTTCATGCGTCGTTGGCGAGATGGCCCTGTCCGGCGGATGCGGCGCGGAGGTCGATCTTGACAAGGTACCACTGAAGGAGAGCGGGCTGGCTCCCTGGGAAGTGTGGGTCTCCGAATCACAAGAACGTATGATGCTGGCGGCGTCCGAGGAGAATGTGGAACGCATACTGGACCTCTTCGCCCTGTGGGACGTGGACGCCACCGTCATCGGTAAGGTCGTCCCGGGAAGGCAGGTCACCCTGAAATGGATGGACGTGCAGGTGTTCCAGGTGGACCTGGAGTTCTTAACCAAGGGGCCGGAGTACTGCCGTCCCTGCAAGATCGAGACCCCCTCCAAGACCATCAAGGAAGTGCGCCCGTTACTGCCGGACACTAAAACAGTGCTCCTGGAACTGCTGGCCGACCCCAACATCGCCAGCAAGGAATGGGTGTTCCGCATGTACGACCACGAGGTGCGCGGCGGGACCGTCGTCAAGCCCTCCTCCGGAGTGATCAATAAAGGTGGCCCGTCGGACGCCACGGTCATCAAGCCTTTGCCGGATAGGGAGAGGGGATTGGCGCTGGCGATAGGCGTGAACCCCTGGTTCTGCGGACTGGATGCTTACCGGGGCGGCATGGCCTCTATAGACGAAGCGTGCCGCAACATCATCGCCGTGGGCGGTTATCCGGACTCGTTCACCGATTGCCTCAACTTCGGGAACCCGGAGAAGCCGGAGCGCCTGGGAGAGCTGAAGCAGGCGGTGGCCGGAATGGGCGACCTGGCTAGATTCCTGAACTTGCCAGTCCCTTCCGGGAACGTTTCCCTGTACAACGAGACCGCCAGAGGCTCTGTGCTTCCCACGCCCACCGTGCTCGGACTGGGAATAGTCGAGGACGTGCGCAAGTGCGTCACCACCGACCTGAAGAAGGAAGGCAACCTGCTCTACCTGGTTGGGGAGACCAAGGAGGAGTTCGGCGGTTCGGCCGTTTACCGCAGGTACGGCGGAAAGGGAGGAGAGGTCCCGGAGGTCATCCCTGAGCGGCTCAAGCAATCCATGGACGAGATGCACGCCGTCATGAAGAAGGATCTGATCAGGTCCTGCCACGATGTCTCCGACGGGGGCATTGCCGTGGCGGTAGCCGAGATGTGCCTGGGAGGCAACATTGGCGCCGATGTGAGCACCGGCTACGACCGCTGGTACCTGTTCTCCGAGAGCAGCACCCGCTGGA
>DAONGL010000017.1:15140-17390 GCA_035404085.1 Methanomassiliicoccales archaeon
GTGAGCACCGGCTACGACCGCTGGTACCTGTTCTCCGAGAGCAGCACCCGCTGGATCGTGGAGATAGAACCGTCCAACAAGAAGGAGTTCCTTTCCAGTATGACGGTCCCGGTCCTGGAATTGGGCAAGGTAGGCGGCAAGTCCCTGCGCATCAAGGACCGCTGCATGCTGGTGAACCTGAGCCTGAGCGAGATGAGAAAGGCCTGGAGCGGCGCGCTCCCGAAGCTGATGGGGTGAACTGATGAAGGACGTCAAGGTCTGTGTTTTAAGGATAGAGGGTACGAACTGCGAGGACGAAGCGGCTCAAGCCTTCGCCTCGGTCGGCGCATCCCCGGAGAAGGTCCACCTGAAGCAGCTATTGGGACAATGCCCATCCGATCTGAGGAGGGACCTCGGAAGCTACGACATCCTGATGCTTCCCGGCGGTTTCTCGGCCGGAGATTACGTTCGTGCCGGAGCCATATTCGCCGCTCGCATGAAGAGCGGGCTGAAGAACGAGATAGTTCGTTTCGTGGAGGACGGCAAGCCCGTGCTCGGAGTGTGCAACGGATTCCAGATACTGGTGGAGCTGGGATTGCTCCCGGCCATGGACGAGACCATGTCCGAGGCGCCGGAGGCGGCGCTCTATACGAACGATTCAGGCCGTTTCGAATGCCGGCCGACCCTGCTCCGGATGGAGAAGAGGCAAAGGAGCGTCTTCACCTCCAACATTCCGAACGGTTCGGTGCTCATGTACCCGTCCGCTCACGCCGAAGGCAAGCTGATGTTCCCCCACTCCCGACAGAGCAAGATGCTGAAGCGGCTGCTGGACAATGACCAGGTCATGTTCCGCTATGTAGATCCGGAAGGGGAGTACGCCGGATACCCCTGGTGCCCGAACGGTTCGCTCTACAACATCGCCGGGATCTGCAATCCCGCCGGGAACGTGCTGGGCATGATGCCCCACCCGGAACGGGTGCTGAAAAGGGAGACCCATCCCGACTGGACCCGAGCGAAGCGAAAGGAGGACGGCGATGGGCTGTCCATATTCCGTTCCGCCGTGAAGAGCGTCAAGTGATCAAAGGTTGAGGTGGATGCGGACCTCGATCTGGTCTCCATCCTCCAGGCCGAGCGTGCGGCGCAGGTGGAACTTGCATACCACTTCCAGGACGTCCTCGTAGTGCGAGCGTCTCGGAAGGACGACAGCGCACTCGATGTTCTGGATGCTGGCCGGGATGCAGTGCACGTCGCCGAAGGTCCGTCCGTTGCGCTCGAACCCCTTGATGTCTATCGTCCGACCGTTGCGCAGGGTGTCCAGCTTGTGATGCTCCGTCGTGAGCAGCTTGACGTTGAGCGTTCCCTCGTACGGTTTGAAGCCTAGCTTTTCGACGAACTGCTCCATGTAGCCCGGTTGCGTGACGTAGTACTGGCCCTCGCCCATGCCCTCCACTACGGTACCTTTGATCACCAGTTCGTCCTTCATCTCGAAGATCTTCTGGTACTCCAGGTACTCCTTGCGCAGCATGTCCGACCCCTTGGAGGTGATGCGGATGCGTTGGCGCCTGGCGCCGAGATCGCGCTCGATGAGCTTCCCGTCCAGGAGCTCCAGGATGCGCTTGGACGCCGATTGCTGCGACATGTCCAGCATGTCTCCGAGCTCGCGTGACGATAGGGCGACGTAATCGTGCAATCCCCCCATCAGCGCGATGCGCCTGAGGGCGGTAACGAACTTCTCGTCGTTCTCTGGCTGCAAAGGTAACATCTCCGACCTGCTACTACGTAATCCGTAACCGATTACTTTCCTGGTTATCGCTTATTTCCATTTAATAGATTACTAGGCGGGCGGATGATAAATATCGCCTTCGTTCATTCCCCTCTTATGACGAAGGACCGGCATGTCATGGAAGTCCTGGGACTGTCCAGGGTGGTGGTGGAGAACGGCGTGGTCGTGGACGTCAGCGAGCCGCGCGTGGAGTTCTGTCCCCTGTTCTACAAGCAACGGGGCATAGAGAAGCTCACCAAGGAGAGCATACGCGGGAACGTGGAGTTCCGCATAAGGGACTTCGGCATATTCACCGAACGCCGGGAGATGCGCATGAAGGACTTCCTGAGCTTCGGCATCTCGGAAATAATGAGCATGTGCGTGACCAAGGGCATACTGGACTGCTCGGTATGCGTATGCGACGGCTCCGGAACGGCCGTGGTCGAAGATCCGGAGATCATCCAGGGCATAGGCGGCAGGATATCCGGCATGGTGGAGACCACCCCGCT
>DAONGL010000017.1:17490-31164 GCA_035404085.1 Methanomassiliicoccales archaeon
TTCGGTCAGAAGCTCGGCGCCATGCAAGTGGGGACCAAGGTCCCGGTGTTCGCCATAACCGATAAGGGAAAGGAGATCTGCGAGATGCGTTTGAAGCAGATCAACAAGGAAGCCAAGAGCGGACCGGACGATCCCGCCCGGCCGTTGATATGATCATTCCTCGATGACCAAACGCTTTCGGGAGCGCAGGAATATGGCGCGTATGCCCTCCTGCCTCATCTTTCGTCTCAGAATGTAATCGTTGGTGACCACCATGGCGCCTAACGCCTTGGCCACTTCCATGACCCCGGCGTCACCCTGCGTGGACGTCTCGTAACGGATGTACTTGCCGGCCAGCATCAAAGCCGCCTTGGAGTGCTTGCTGTCGGAACGCTTCAGTTCGCCGATGACCGGCCCCGGTACGTACGCCTCGAACTCCCCGAAAAGGTTCGCCAGCTCGAGGTCCAAGTTCATCTTGAACTCGAATGGCATGAGGAGCGCGTTGGTATCCAGGACCACCTTTTGCATGAAGCCTCACTCTACGATGCCGTAGCCGATGAGGCGCCACTTGTTGGCGATCTTGCGGGAGACGGCCACGCGCTGACCAATCTCGGCGCAGACCGGGATCTTCAGGGCGACCTCCGACTGGTCGCCGCGGGCGCTGGTGACCAGGCCGACCGTCGTCGCCGTCCCGATGCTCAGCATCAGGGGCTCGTTGGTCTTGATGTTCTCCACCACCATGTCGTCAGTGGTACCGACGACCCTCTCCAGGAGATGGGTCTTCATCTTGAACTTGAAGTGGACCTCAGGTAAGGTCCCGGGCTTGCCTACGACACGCCCAGTGAGACCGTCCGACTTGGTGAAAGAGGGATCGAGCTTGGTGCCGATGGCCACGAGACCGCCGGGCCGGATCTTGTTGACCGGGCCTCCGCCGGTGTGCAACGATTCGATGGTGGTGGTGATGGTCTCCCAGGTGAACTTGCCACCGGGCTGCTCCACCTTGCGTCCGGGGGAGATCTCGACCTCGTCCCCGACCTTCAGGACGCCCTGCATCAGCGTACCGCCGAGCACACCGCCCTTGAGCTCGTTTATGTCCATTCCAGGCTGGTTGATGTCGAAGGAGCGGGCGACGAACAGCTTGGCCGCCTTCTTCTCATCGTGCTTCCTGGTCGGGATGTACTTCTGGATGGCGTCGATCAGCTTGTCGATGTTGACGTCATGATGAGCAGAAACTGGTATGATCGGCGCGTTCTCGGCGATGGTCCCCTTGACGAACTTCTTGATCTGGTTGTAGTTGGCCAGGGCCTCGTCGCGAGTGACGATGTCGATCTTGTTCTGAACGATTATGATGTTCTCCACCCCGATGATGGAGAGTGCCATTAGATGTTCCTTGGTCTGCGGCTGAGGACATTCCTCGTTGGCCGCCACGAGCAGCAACGCGCCTTCCATCATGGCCGCCCCGGAGAGCATGGTGGCCATCAGCGTTTCGTGCCCGGGAGCGTCCACGAAGGATACGGACCGAACGAATTCGGCCTCGCCGCCGCATACCTTGCAAGTGGTGGAGTTGGAATAGGTCTCCTCGCACTTCTTGCACTTGTAGAAAGATACGTCCGCGTAACCCAGCCTGATGGAGATACCCCTCTTGATCTCCTCGGAGTGGCGGTCGGTCCAGTCACCGGAAAGGGCCTTGGTCAGCGTGGTCTTGCCGTGGTCCACGTGGCCTATCATCCCGATGTTGACCTCAGGCTGGCGGGACACCTTCATTATTTCTTCTCCTCTTTCTTCGGGACCAGTTCCTCGACCGGCTTGGGGCCCTGAGAAACGATCTTCATGTTTATCTGGACGGTGTCGGTGGCGACGGAGTGGCCGCGCACGGACTTCCTCCTTCGCAGGCCGCCCTCGGTGGTGTAGAAGCCGGTGCTGCATGTAAGCAATAACTTCTTCCGGCGCGGTCCGGGTAGGTCCTTCCTCATGGCGAAACCGTCCTTGTCGCTTCCGCCAGTGATCGTAAGCTTATAGCCAGGCAATCCTACGAATATGCCATCTATGGTGTCGCCTATCTTCTTCCCTATCAGGGAGTTGGCGTGATGTCCAGACACCGGGACATTGTAGGACTTGCCGGATTTCATGTCGTTAACAACGGCCTTGAATTCAACCATTACAAACACCTTTTGAGCGTTATGAGTATTGCGCCCTAATGTAGTACCGCTTAAATAATTATTGGTGGCGGCGGGGGTGTGTGGCGTGCCCTCAGCAACGCTTGACCTTTATGTCCCTTCCACTGCCCTTGACGAGCCCTTTGAAAGCTCTCAACGGATCATCCTCCAGGGCGTTCAGGGAATGCATCATATCGTCCGGCGAGACCAGTTCGTTCATCACCGCTCCGGACAGCAACGACCGCATCCGTCCGTCCAGCCCGTCCGATGACCACAGCTCCACCAACGTATCACGAAGCACCGCGCCCATCATCAGCTGGTCGGCCATGCTCTCCACCAGCTCCTCCTCGTACCTCTGCCCCTTGCCCTGGGAGAGCATGGCGGCGTGCTTTCCGGCCAGGCTCCCGCAGATGTAGGACGGCATTATCCCCTCTCCCACGAACGCCAGGGTCTGACCGGCGGCGTCGCCGCAGAACAGCACGTTTCCGCGTACCGGCCCTCCTAAGAATCCAGGGACCGGGGCGTCCCCTATCTTGACCTCCAGGACCTTGTCGACATCGAAGTAGCGGGAGACCACCGGATGCCCGGTGATCCAATCCTCCAAGAAGGAACGGCGGGAGGCGTTCACCCCGACCAGGCCGAGGCCGACATTGGCCTTCCTCTTCCCCTTGGGTATTATCCACCCATAGCCAAGGCCGATCTCCTGCTCGATGAATATCTGCATGCACTGCGGGATGTCCTTCTTGGCCACCAGCTCGAACTCCACGCCGCGAGCGACGTCCTGCGGCGAGAAGAACTCCGCCTTGAGCTCCTTGGAGAGGGTGGAATGCACCCCGTCCGCGGCGACGATGACCTTCGGAGATAGTTCGACCTCCTCCCCCTGGTGGCTGAGCAGGCAGCTCTTTACCGCGCTGCCGTCCATCTTGACCGACAGGAGCTTGGTGTCCGCCTGCACATCGGCCCCGGCGCGGGCCGCGCGGAACGCCAGATGCTTGTCGAATATTTTACGCTCAACGGTCACCGCATGCCAATAGGCCTCCGCGTTATCGATGACCACTTCCCTACCGAGCACGAAGCGGGTGAACTGGTGCCGGGCGACTATGGCGTTCTCCGGGATCCTCATTCCCGAGCGTTTGACGAGCTCAAGCCCGATGACCTCGCCGCATTGCACCGGCGTCCCGATCTCCTTCTTCTTGTCGACCATCAGGGTTCTCACGCCCGCAAGCGCCGAGGCGCGGGCCGCCCCGCTGCCGGCCGGGCCGGCACCAACCACCAGAACGTCATATTCCTTCATTTCACCAGCCCCATTTCGCGCCAAGGTCATAGGCATGATAGAGTTCCCGATATTTTTTACCGTTCAGCAGGGCCTTGATCCCGGACCTCGTGCCATAACCTTTCCGGAACGGCCTCACCGAACGAGATAGCTCCGCATTGTCCATTCCCCTCAGGGAATCGAAGGCCCTGACGTACGAGGACGAGGCGTAAGGCGAGCGCGGCCATTGCCGCGCGTATCCCTCAAGGCTCCCATTCACTATGGCCTCCGCGACCATCTTGGCCGCCACCATGCCCGTGCGGATCCCGCCGAAGGTGATGGGATTGGCCTGACCGGCGGCGTCCCCGATCAAACAAGCGTTGCCTTCCACCACCTTATCGTAACCGTAAGGTATCGGCCGTCCCTGCCTTTCCAGGAACTCCGGGAGTTCGTCCGCACCGCGGGTGAAGCCGACCCGCTTCCCGGAAACATGCGGGAACTCCCAGCGGTAACCGCCCTGGTACCTCTGATCGTAGAAGAAGTGCATGGCGTCCCGGTCCATCGTTCCGCTGGTGATGAACTGCTCGGCCCACAGCAGCCGCGGGCCGCCCTGGAAGATGGTACGCCGCACTAGCGAGTTCCAGCCATCCGCCCCTACCAGATATTTTGCCGAGAACTCCCGTCCGTCCCTGGTCCTTACTAGGAGATCGTCCCCTCGTTTCGTGACGTCCACGGCGGCTGCGCACTCGGAGTGGCCTCCTTCTTTCTTCGCTCTCTGCAACATGTGACGAAGGAGCTCCGGACGGTCCACTATCACACCGTCCGCCTCCGTCTCGATGACCACCTCACCGGGCCAATGCTCCACCGCCCGGCGTATCTGGAACTGCACGGCGTGCGGCTCCAGGGGCGCCAGTTCCTTGAAGGCCTTTCTGCTCAGCGCCTCTCCGCACATGCGATGATACCTATCGTAGTTCCTATCCAATTTCTCCAGGGAAAGAACGCTGAGCTTACCATCGCTCAGGTACGACAGGAAGAAGGCCGCGGCGGCCCCGGCCGGTCCGGAGCCGATGATCATCACATCATGCCTCTCGACGGCCGATCCCCCCTGTCAGACTGATCTGCTCCACGAAAGAATACCCAGTATCGAAACCCAGGAACGCTATGAAGTACAACAGGGTCGGCAGCGCCCCCGTTAGGCAAAGAACCAGGACGGCGACCTTGAGCACCGGCCTTTCCTTCAGCACCAAGGACATCGTCCCACCGTTCATCTTGTCCCCCCGATCGCTGAGTATCTCGTCAGCGAAGGCGGCCAGCATGACCGCTAGCGCCCCGACCAGATGGAAGGGGTTGCCGTTCAGCACCGCCAGCACGGCTATGGAGCCGGCGACGATGAAACCGAGCTTGAAGGCGATGTTGTCGTACTTGGACGCTATCAGCAGAGCGAGAAGCAACCCGATAAAGATGGTCGCCGAGCCTTCGTCCAAGAATATCAGGGCTCCCATGAGCAGTCCGATGGGCACCGAGAGCAGAACGGCCTTGCGCTTGCTGCCTATGTTGAGGTCGAACACCTGGTCGCCATACTTGATGGCCATGCCCAAGGTGACGAAGGAGAACGGAATGAGAAGATGATGGTGCAGCGGCACCTCGCGGGAGAACCAGGTATAGGTCCATGCGGCGATGATCAGGATGATGGTCAGGGAGAAGTACAGCTTGGCCCTGTGGTTCCATCCCCTGCTCCTCATCATGCGCCACCGTGCACGTTCCAAAATGCCGCCTGGCTATAAATAAACGCCCGTTCTCCTCAGCGCCGCATCAGGCGCCTCGCCTTGAGCAGCTTCTGCAGCAGGCCGTCCTTCTCCCCGTTGAAGGCCAGACCGGTGAAGTCGTGCATGGCCTCCATACCCTCCTCGCCGTAGGGAGGCCACCATATCTCCGAGGAGAACTTTCCGCGATCGATATGCACATGCTGCCGCTCGATGAGCTCCTCGAAGCCGGCGTCGCCGTGGGTGCGCCCGAAACCGCTGTCGCCCCGACCGCCCCAGGGGGTCGCTCCCAATCCATAGGTGTAGGCCACGTTGTTTATGGTTATGGTCCCCGAGCGGAGCTGGGTGGCGATCCTCCTTCCCTTCTCCAGGTCCGAGGTCCACACGCTGCCGTTGAGGGCGAACGGGCTGTCGTTCGCCAACCTCACCGCCTCCATCTCGTCTTGGAACGTCAATAGGGCCACGATCGGACCGAAGGTCTCCTTGCGTACGATGTCCAAGTGCTGCTCTGCCTTCACCACGGTGGGCTGGAAGAAGCAGCCCGGGCGCTCCACCCGCATCCCACCGGCCAGCACTTCCGCCCCTTGCTCCCTGGCCCGGGACATCTGGGCTTCCATCTCCTTGACCGCCCCCTCGGATATCATGGACCCCATGGATATGCTGGCATCGTTCAGGTCGAACCCTTGCTTGATGGCGGCCACCTCCTTCAGCAGCAGCGAGGTGAACTTGCCCTCCACGCTCTTATCGAGGTAGATGCGCTTGACGGCCACGCAGGTCTGCCCACTGTTGACGAACGCACCCCAGCAGGCCGCCCTGGCCGCCCTTTTAAGGTCCGCATCCTTCAAGATGATCATGGCGTCCTTGCCGCCCAGCTCCAGGGTGATGGGGGTCAGCCTCTGCGAGGCCAGGGTCATTATCCTGCGCCCGACGTCGGAATGACCGGTGAATATGATGCGGTCCACATCGGATGTGGCCATGGCCTCTCCGACCTGGGACCCGGAACCTACGGCCAGTTGGAACAGCCCTTCCGGGAGCCCGGCCTCCTTGAACACCTCGGCCATTCGAACCGCGGTCAGCGGGGTGTGCGATGATGGCTTCAATATCACCCCGTTCCCGGCGGCCAGGGACATCATGGCCTGAGAGTACGGAATGGCCAGAGGATAGTTCCAGGGGGCGATTATGCCGATCACGCCCAACGGGCGGGGGATGAGATGCGACGTGCGGCCCATGTAGCGCAACATCGATGATAGGGTACCGAAGTCCACCTTCGACTCCCGGAAGACGTGCTCTATCTGGCTGGCGGCGAAGTCCCCCACGCTCAGGGCGTTCATCACGTCCGTGGCCAGGGATTCCATGAAAGGTTTGCCAGTCTCGCGGGATACCAGCATGGCGAACTCGTCCGTCCTCTTGGCCAGTATGCCCTGGACCTTCCGCAGCGTCCTTGACCTGTTGGCCGGGGTCTCCTTGCCCCAGACGGCCTGGGCCTTCCGGGAGGACTCCACCATGAGCGGTACTTCATCGGGGAGGACGCACTCCACGTCCCCCAGGTGCTCAAGGGTGGCTGGATTGGACTTATGGATTATTGGTCGGCGGCTCATCCTCCCTGGAACGCCTTAAGCGTAGATGAACCTGACCATGGTTTATCTACGTTGAAGAGGATATTTCGGGCATGCGCAAGTCCTTCGTCCTGCTCATGGCCCTAACGGTCCTCATGGCCGCCTTCATACCGGCGCCCGCCGCGGCCGAGACCGATAGCGGTGAGGCGCTTATCCCGGCCGGGGGGCATCTGGTCCTGCTTAACTTCACGGTCACTGAAGATCACTGGGACGATCCGGCGAACGCCGGGAACGTTCGGTGGCTCGTGTATCTGGATGATGCCTCGATGCAGGACTCTTTCGACGTTTTCGTGATGACCGCGGACACCTATCAGGAATACATCTCCAACGGTACGTACCAACTGGTCATCGACTGGGGATCGAACAACGCCGGGGTGGTCCCCGCCTATAATCTGGTGTATCTGTTCGATAAAGGGGATTACGTCCTGCTCATCGACAATACCGATGCTGGCGGCCTTTTCTACACCCCCGCGGAGCTGAAGGTGCATTACGAGTACGACGCGCAGAACGTGGATGTGCCCAAGGAGACCCGCTGGGACCTGTTCATCGCCCTCATGGTGCTCGTGGCCTTGCTGGGAGTGGCGTTCCTGCTCCTCCTGAACATGTGGGTCAAGCACCGCATGTTGCGGGTGGACGAGGAGCGCAAGAAAAGATGCTCCAATTGCGGGAAGGTGTCGATATCCGACGGGGAGTACTGCCAATATTGCGGAAAGGAAAGATGATCACATTCCCCAGAAGGGGTCCGACTTCCGCTTGATCACCAGGAGCTGCTCCAGGGTTTCCTTCTCGTCCAGGTTCAGGTCGTAGTCCTGCAGGTTCTTGATCTCCGACTCCAGGATGTCCACGTAGAGGATGTCCTCCACGTCCAGCTGGCGACCGACGGTCGCCCCTTCGATGGCCACGGCGATCTCCTGACCTACGATCGCTTCCTTCAGAACGTCCTCGCCGGTACGCAGGGAACGGATCCTGCCGATCTCCCTTCCGTCGGAGGCGACCAGCTTCTGGTTGTTGCGTATGCGTCCCGCCAGCACCCTCACGCCGACTATGGCCGGCTTGCTGGCCCGGAACACGCAGTTGGGCAGCACCCGGATCTTGCCGGGGAAGGCCACCAGGGAGCGCTTCTCCACCTCTGCGAGGCGCTTCTGCTCCCCTACCCATTTCTGATAGTCATCGATGAGGCCGTACACCACGGCGTTCAGGAACACCTTGGACTCGTGAGTGGTCAGGGCGTCCTTGGCGTCGGGAAGCATGCTGACGTTGAAACCTAGGACCACCTTGTGCAGCGGATCGGTGTAGGCGCTAACCTCGATGATGTCCCGCTTGGAGATGTCCCCCGTCTCGTACTTGCGTATCGGTATGTCGGCCCGCTTGCACTCGTACGCCAACGCTTCGAGCGAACCAAGGGCGTCCGCCTTGATCATCAGGCCGTTGTCGGCGACCTCGATGGTTATCTTGGTCTCCTCGGCGATCTCCTTGAGCACCTGGTCCTGATTGTTCTTGTAGGCGCGCAGCGGACCGCCGGCCACCACCCCCTCCAGATTCTGGCAGAGCAACTTCACACCGGCCGCAGCGGTGATCTCCTTCATGCGGTCGAACTTGTCCCGCGGGTCACGGATCTCGTCCAGGGGTTTCGGCTTCAGGATGGCCTTGACCTTGGTCAGGAGGGGCTTGCCCCGGGTGCCCAGGGCGATGCTGTCCCCCTGCCTCAGTTCCCCGTCGTACAAAATCACGTCAATGGTCTGACCTAGGCCCCGTTCCTCCTTCACCTCGAGGACGGTTCCTTTCGCCGGACCTAGCTCGGTCTTCAGGTGCTCTTCCAGGAAACGCTGGGCCAATCCCACCAGGACGAGCAGCAGGTCCGGAACGCCTTCGCCGTTGCGGGCGCTTATTGGGACCAGGGCGATGTTCTTGGTGAAGTCCTCTATGCGATCGTAACGTTCCGAGGACATGCCCTCCTCGGCCAACCGTCCAACCACCTGGTACAGCTTTTCTGACAGGGCCGCCTGGGCCTCCTCGCTCTGCGTCTTCTCGGAAATTATGAAGGGAGCGGACGGGTGAGTGACCCAGCCGTCCACCAGGTCTATCTTGTTCAGGGCGATTATGAAAGGCGTCTTGAAGCGCTTCAGGATGCTGATCGATTCCAGGGTCTGAGGTTTCAGGCCCTCGTTGATGTCTATGACCAGAATGGCGATGTCCGCCAGGGAACCGCCTCGGGCGCGGAGGGTGGTGAAGGAATGATGCCCGGGGGTGTCGATGAATAGCAGTCCGGGCACGGTGAACTTCCGGCTGCCGAGCAGCTTGGCGCAGACCTTGTTGACGTGGTCCAACGGAACCTCCGTCGCCCCGATGTGCTGCGTGATCCGTCCGGCCTCATGGGTCATGACCGCCGTTCCCCTGATGTAGTCCAGCAGGCTGGTCTTGCCGTGGTCCACGTGGCCCAGCACGCTGACGATGGGTTGACGGATGGTCATGTTCATCGGATTTGACAATGCCTATTAGTATCTTTCTCGGAGCCGCGCGGGGTCAGAGAAACATCTGGAGATGGAAAAATAAAAAAGTGGGTTTCGGGAAGTCGTTTGGTCCTACTCGAACAGCCAGACCTTGTTGCAGGCCTCGTAGCTCTGGAGCTCGTAGTCGTTGAAGAACAGCTCGATCTCGCGCTTCGCGGACTCCGAGGAATCGGAGCCGTGAATGATGTTGCGGCCGGTCTGCTGGGCGAAGTCCCCGCGGATGGTGCCGGGTGCGGCCTCCACCGGGTTGGTCTTGCCCATCATACCGCGCATGACGGAGATGATGTTGTCCCCCTCCCAGACCATTACGAGCACCGGACCGGAGGTCATGTAGCTGATGAGCCCGGGGAAGAAGCCCTTCCCCTTGTGCTCACCGTAATGCCTCTCGGCCAGCTCGCGCGGGATGCGCATGAACTTCATAGCCACCGGGCGGAAGCCCTTGGACTCCAGCCGAGAGACTATCTGGCCCATGAGACCGCGCTGCACGGCGTCCGGCTTCAGCATCACGAAGGTGCGCTCCATCACGGGGCTCACTCCTTCGCGGCCTCAGCCTTCTTGGCGGCCCTGGCCTTCTTCCTGCTGACCGTCTTCGTCTTGGGCTCGGACTTCTTCTCGACCTTGGCCTCGGCGGTCGCCTCGGTCTCCTCGACCTTGGCATCGGACTTCTCCTTGGCCGCTATGGATATGCCCTTCTTGGTGGCATAGGCCTTGGTCCAGGTGGTGTTCCTGGCCACCCTCTTGAGCTCGATCATGTTCTTGTAGCACTTGTTGGTGCAGAACATCAAGGTGGTCCCGTCCTTCCTGACGTACATCTTGCCGGTCCCGGGTTCGATCTGCTCTCCGCAGAACACGCATAAATGTTGCTCGACCATATGAATGACCTCCTTACCTCAGGGAGAGCTTCCTCGCCTCTCTGGACGTCTCTCTGAGCATCAGGATGTCGCCCATGCGGACCGGCCCCATGATGTTCCTGGTGATGATCCTTCCCTTGTCGCGGCCATCCAGCACGCGGACCTTGACCTGGGTAGCTTCCCCGGTCATGCCCGTCCTGCCGATAACTTCCACAACCTCTGAAGGAATGCTATCTTCGTCTGCCATCTATGACACCCTTTAGCCCTTTATCTTCTTGACCTGGTCGACCAAAGCCTCCAGTATGGGCTTGCCCTTTCCAGCGTCGAGTATGGCGATGGAGGCGGTGGGCTTCTCCAATCCGCAGGATGCGCCCAGCTGAGCCTTGCTGTCAACGTAGACGTACGGGATGTTCCTCTCCTCGCAGAGCATTGGCATGTGCGCCAGTATCTCCGGGGGCTGAACGTCCTCGGCCAGAACGACCAGGACTGCCTCTCCGCGCTCTACGATCTTGGTGACCTCGTTGGTGCCCTTCTTCAGCTTGCCGGTGTCCCGGGCCAGCTCTACGACCTCATAGGCCTTGTCCTTGAGTTCCTTGGGCATCTCAAATCTAACGAACACTGCTTTTGCCAAACTTATACCTCCTTCCGATGCGTTAACATCCTCATTATTCATGGGCTCATAAGAGCAGGAACGCTCAAAGGAGTGGTCCTATAAAAGGCTTATCCAAAGGCGAAAGGGGAGTACCCAGACGGGTCAATTATTCCCACGGCGAGCCGTCCCTCTCTTGATTCCAGAATGTTCACGGACCATTTTAATAAAATGAAATTTTTTACTGGGACGGGTAATTGAATGAAACTACCACTATCCAGAAAGATATTCGCTGGAATCGGAGCTGTCTTGGCCTTCGTGGGCAACGGACTCGCCTACTACATGATGACCGCGATGCATGAGGAGACCGTGCTTTTCATAACCACCGATGTTTTCACTTACGAGCGGGACGCCATAATCACCCCGGTGGCGATCGGCGTGATCGGGGTCATCCTGCTCCTGATAGCGGCCTTGAGCGAAGATTAAGATGGAACCGGCCTAGAACTTGGCGAACAGCTGGCCCAAGCCTTCAACGGCCATCAACCCTTTTACCTCTATCGAATACAGGTGCGTCCTGCGGTCCACCTTGACATATCCGGCGTCAACCAGTTTTCTTATGTGGAATTGGAGGTGCCCTTTCTGGATCTGCAGCTCAGAAACCATCTCGGAAAAGTTGCGCGAGTTCGTGTACAGCAAGGCCAGTATCTTTAGCCTGATGGCATTGGACAGAGGAGACAACAATCCTTCCAGACTTTCCGGCTCGATGCCGGCATAAGCGCTGTCGCACGACCTTCGCACCCCGGGGCGGCCGGTGTGGAAGCGCAGCGTCTCCAGCATGGCCATCTGCTCCCTGCTCCGGTCCAGGACCGGGAGCAGGACCGTCCTCAGATCGGCGCCTATCTCCTCTTCTGCTGACGATGCGACCAGGTCGCGGACCCGGTCCAAGGCGGATAGGGCGTTGTCCAGATCGTTCATCTCATAGCGCTCCATCGCGACGTCGTATAGATCGGAAATCTCGTTCACGATGGGATGGGATGGAGCCTGAGAAGCCCGGATCACCGCGCGCACGGCGTCCCGATTGTTCTCCAGGTAGGAAGCGCCGATCTGCTCATGGAATGCGTTCTCCATCCCGTCCTTGCGTAACGAGGTGACCGAACGCCCGAGCGAGTCCAGACCCTGACGTAGCTCCTCGATCTTTCTCAACAATTCGTTCTCTCCCTCGATCATGAGTAATAGAATATTAGTACCTAGACATATTAAAATATTACTAAGTCCGATGATGCAACAGGTGATGAGAATGAAGATCGGCGTTGTGGCTTGCGAGAGCTTCCGGAAGGAGATGGACCTGCTCACCGAGGGCGACCCGGACATAGTGCACAAGGAATACCTGGAGTTCGGACTGCATTCCTACCCTCAGGACCTCAAGATAGCGGTCATCGATCATGTGAACGCTTTGCGAGGCAAGGTGGACGCGGTCTTCCTGGTGTTTGGTACCTGCAATTCCCTGAAGGACGTTTGCAAGGAGCTGGTCGTCCCTACGGTCACCATCGAGGCCGATGATTGCGTGGGCGCCCTCCTGACCAACGAAGAGTACGCCAGGGAGAAGAAGGTCTGCGCAGGCACCCTGTTCGCCATTCCCTTCATGTCCGAGATGGGGACGGATTATTTCGAGAAGGAGTTCGAAAGCAAGATGCCGGACCATGAGCAACTGGGAGTGGACTCGGAATGGTATCTGGGCATTCTGTTCGATGGCTATTCCAGGCTCCTCCACGTGGACACCGGGGTAGGCGACGCGAGGGCGTTGCAGAAAAGCTCCAAGGACATGGCCGACCGGCTCAAGCTCCGTTTTGAGGAACGGCAAGGAACACTGCAGGTCCTGAAGGACCGCCTACAGGACACCAAGGAGCTGGCCTCCTCTCTCACCCGATCGGGATAGACCTCAGATGAAGTGCAGCTGCTCCTCGTGCGGCTGCCTAACCGGCCTGACCTTCTCGAAGTTGGCGCAGACCGGCTGCTCGACCCCGCCATAGTGCAGGTACCACTTGCGGCACAGCCACTCCTGTAGTTTCGCCACGTCGTCATTGTCCATGTGGCGGAACCGCCCCTGGACCTTCAGATAGTCCGTCACCGGCAGCATGGTCTGCGGTCGATACGTGGTCCGGGCCTCCCCGTCCTCCAGTTCGTACAGCGTCCACATCCCGGTCTCCACCGCCAACCGGGATATCTCCACGGTCATGGACGGATCGGAGCGCCAGCCGGGTACGCATGGTGTCATCACGTGCAGGAAGCGGAAGCCCTTCTTGCTCTTGGCCTTCTCCACCTTCCTGATGAAGTCGTTGAAGTGGGCGATCGAAAGCGACGCCGCGTACGGCGGGTCGTGGGCGGCGATGATGGCCATGAGGTCCTTCTTGAACTCCCTCTTCCCTTCGACCTTGGAGCCCACCGGCGTGGTGGTGGTCCAGGCCCCGAAGGGCGTGGCCCCGGACCTCTGGATGCCGGTGTTCATGTATCCCTCGTTGTCCAAGCAGACGTACAGTATGTCCTCGTTTCGCTCCGCCGCTCCGGAAAGGGCTTGCAGCCCGATATCGAAGGTTCCGCCGTCTCCGGCCAACCCGACGACCGTCGATCTCAGGCCGCGGCGCCTCTGAGCGGCACGTATTCCTGTGGTCACCGCCCCGGTGTTCTCGAAGGCGGTGAACAGGTACGGCGTGCGGAAGCTGCTGGTGGGATACATGGCGCTGATGACCACCAGGCAGGAGGCGGGAACGTAGACTGTGGTGTCTGCGCCTAAAATGCGCATGATGTTCTTGACCGCCACGGCCATGCCGCAGCCGGCGCAGGCCCCGTGGCCGCTGACGAACATGTCGTTCGTGGGCATGTCCTTGATGGTGCGCATATCGCTCATTCCATATCCCCCCTCAGACCGTGCCAGGTGACCGGACGGACGTTCTCGCCCAG
>DAONGL010000018.1:0-26697 GCA_035404085.1 Methanomassiliicoccales archaeon
GTGCAGGTGTCGGGATTCGAACCCGAGTGTTTAGCTTGGAAGGCTAAAATCCTGACCGCTAGATTACACCTGCGCGGTGCCGTCATAATAGGAATTCCATATTTTAACCCTTCCATAATGTAAAAATCGCTGGCGTCCGGGTTGATAAGAAAAAAGGTAGAGGCTAGTGGAAAGTGTAAGGGGGGGACTCTCCACTAGAGTCGTTCCAGGAACGTATGAACCTACAGGCTCATGATCTTCAGGTCATTGATGAGGTCCCACAGTTCCATGGTCTCCTGTCCCTGCTGGTCCAATTCAAAGGCCATCAGCTTCAGGTCCTGGATGGTGTGGGTCTTCATCCACTCAACAGCATGACCATCGTACATCTGTTCCGAGAACGAACCCTCGTTTCGCCTCATTTTTGCATCCCATCTGTCCGACCTATGTCAGACAAATAATGCTATTGTGTCACAGGGTATTTATAACTTATCTTTTCTATATCCAGCACAGGATCGTACCATTGGTTGGCCGCGTTTTTTCAAAAAGTACAATGGTCAGACAAAAAGGATATAAACGTATGACAATACGAAAAACGAAGGGCTCAACAAACATATTAATCGTCTGGGCTCCATTCAAGTCAGGATAGGTGCGGAGATGGGTCTGTTTAATAACTTGTTGGATGCGGAGGCGAGGGCCGTAAAGAAGGCCGTGAGATCATTGGACGTGGCCGACAAGCATATGCAGGCGAAGGAAACGGACAAGGCATTGGTGGAGGCTGACAAGGCCCGAGTGGCGTTGGAAGGCCTGGACCCCAAGGCCGTCGTCAACCTGAACGATTACCGCACCGCGATATCCCGCATATCCAACATCTACCTGGACCTGGGCATCACCACCATGGCCCTGGAGGTCCTGGACCGCTTCTTGAAGGCCTTGCCCAAGGACATGGCCGGGGTCAAGCTCAAGGTATCAGCGTTACGGAAGCTGAACCGACCCGAAGAAGCGTTGGCCATCCTGGACGAACTGGTGGTCAACTTCCCCAATGACCGAGACGCCCACTTGCAGCGGAAGGACATACTAATCAAGCTGGAGCGTCCAGGGGAGGCCATGCAGGCACTGCTCAAGGCATTGGACTCCGATCCTCTGAACGAGGAAACCTACGATCTGATACTGGAGATGACGGACGACCGGCCGACATGGCTAGGAAGAAAGGCCTCCGCCCTCATCCACAAGGACAAGGCGGAATCCGCGCTATTTGAACTGGAGAACGCCCTGAAGCTATCGCCCAGGGACCTCACGCTCATGATGATCAAGGTGGAGGCCCTGGAGAACCTCGGGAAGCAGGAGGAGGCGGACGACCTTCTGGAGGAGGTTCTGCAACGGGACCCCCTGAACCGGGCGGCCAACCTGAACATGGCCCGCAGGGCTCGTACCGCTGGCGATGGCGTCAAGGCCATCGAACATTACAAGAACGTTCTGCGTTCGGACCCCGAGAACATCACCGGCTGGACCGAGGTCGCCCAGCTGCTCATGGAGCTGGGACGTTACGAGGAAAGCCTTCGCTCTTACGAAAGGCTCAAGGAGATCATGCCGGATGACATCCCGGCCCTGAAGGGAAGGATGGGCGTTCTGGCGGCCATGAAGGACCTGGCCGGCCTGGATGGGGCGGCACAGGAGATGCTGGGCTTCGCTCCCGAAGATGTGTCCGCTCACCTTTTCATCGTCGATACCTTCCTATCGCTGGACGCCGAGAAGGAGGCCGAGCCGTATTTGGAAAAGGCGCAATCGGCCTTCCCGAAGAACCTGGACGTGATGGACCGCCGGCGGTCCCTGCATTCTAAACACAAGAAGTTCCAGGAGGTCATCGCCATCAGCGAGGCGCAGCTGGCGATCAGGTCGGACCACCTTCCGGCCTTCCGGGAACTTGGGCAGGCTCAGATGGGGCTCGGCAACGTCGTGGAGGCCATCAAGACCTTCGAGCGCGGGCTGAAGATATGGCCTGAGGACGTCGTTATGCTGGAATCGCTGCGCGAATGTTTCAAACGCGCCGCCCGGGACAAGGACGTGGTCGAGGTGAGCGGTCGTCTGTTGCGGGTCAGGCCGAACGACAAGTCCGCCCTTTTCGATAAAGCGGTCGCGGTAGACCGTCTAGGACGAAAGGAGGAGGCCATAGGTCTTTACGGTCAAGTTCTGGTCATCGACCATAACGATGTGGACGCCTCCATAGGTATTTCCGTGGCCTTGTTCTCATTGGAGAAGTACGAGGAGGCCTTGGCCAGATCGGCCCAGGGAGCCTTGCACGATCCCGACAAGCTGGTGTTCTGGCGCATACAGGCCGATTCGCTGTTCATGCTGAAGCGCTTCGAGGAAGCGGTGAAGGCGTACGACAAGGCGATCGCGTTATCGCCGCAGGAACAGAAGCTGCTCTATCAGAAGGGGCTGTGCCTGGAGAGCCTCCGGCGCTTCGAGGAGGCCATCGTCTGCTACGATCAGGCCATATCTCTGGACGCCAAGGACAAGAACGTCTGGATATCCAAGGGGATCGCCCTGGAATGGCTGGAGAGGCACGAGGAGGCCCTGGCCTGCTACGACCAGGCGCTCTCTCTAGATAAGGAGGGGCGCTTCGTGCACGCCCGGCGCGGCCAGGTCCTGGCCAAACTTTCGCGGCACGAGGATGCGGTGGCGTCGTTCGACAAGGCGCTGGAGATGGGTCCCAAGGACATCGAGGTGCTAACCGCCAAGAAGAACAGCCTGAAGACCATGGGTCGTTACGAGGACCTGGTCAAGGTATGCGACCGAATAGTCAAGATCGAGCCGAAGAACAAGCTCGCCTGGGTGGACAGGGGAATGGCCCAGTTCCGCCTCGGTAACTTCCCGGAGGCCGTGCGTTCGTATGACCGGGCTTTAGAGGTCGAGCCGGGGGACATGAGCGTTCTGCAGCTCAAGAGGTCGTCCGTGGTGGCCAAGGGCGAGGCCAGCGAGATCCTGAAGGTCTGTGAGGATATCCTACGCATCGATCCGCGCAATAAGACCGCCCTAATGGACAAGGCAGGGTCCTTGGAGAAGCTGGGACGCTTGGAGGAGGCGCTGTCCACCTTCAACGCCGCCATCATGCTGGATGAATCGGACTTCCAGCTGCACAAGGGGAAGGGGAGGGTGCTGACCTCCCTGGGCAAGTACGGAGAGGCGGCCGAGGCTTACGATAGGGCCTTCCAGCTGAATCATGACGTGGACGCTCTATCGCACAAGGGCCGGGCTCTGCTGATGATGCGGAACTACGATCTGGCGCTGAACGTTTTCGATCAATGCATAGCAATGGACAGCACCGTGCCCCGTTATCACAGCGATCGGGGACGAACCTTGGCGTCCCTGAACCGTCTGGATGATGCGGTGGCGGCCTTCGAAAAAGCCCTGGTTCTCGATCGCAACGACGCCCAGACCTGGAAATACAAGGGGAACGCCCTGTTCCGCCTGGGGGAGATGGAGAACGCCATGGTCAGCCTCAACCGGGCCTTGGAGCTTGGCGCGGACGAGTTCTCGATATACAAGATGCGCGGCCGGGTGATGGAAGAGCTGGGTCGATTTGAGGATGCCATGGACTCCTACGCCAAGGCGCTGCTCATCGAGCCCAACGAGCCTTCGGTGCTGGAAGGGATGGCGCTCATCGAGGACCGGCTGGGAAATTCCGCGAAGGCCCTAGAGCTGCTCGATCGCTCGCTGACGGCCGATCCCCGTAACCGTCACGGTTGGATGGAGCGGGCGGACATCGCCGAGAAGCTGAAGCGCGACGAAGAGGTGCTGAAGAGCTATGATAACGCCATCGGACTCGATCCAACCGACCCGGCGGCCTGGAACGGGAAGGGTTTCGCACTGTTGCGACTGGGAAGATACGACCAGGCCCGCCGTGGTTTCGAGAAGGCCCTGGAGCTCAGCCCGAACATGACCTCGGCCAACGAAGGGCTGCGCATGGTGGACGGCAAGCAGCGCGAGAGACAGATAGGGGAGATGGCCGGCAAGGTCCTGGAGTTCCAGTACCGCAACGGAAGGAAGATGAGCAAGGAGGAGGTGTTCCGGGAGGCGAACGTTCCGTACCAGATGCTGGATGACGTCTTCAGCTTCCTTGAGCAACGCGAGTACGTGGACCCGGCGCAGCTTTCCGAGGGGGAGTTCGCCTCCCTGGAGATGCAGTCCCGCACCGCACTGCTGATGTACTACCGTTCCGCCAGGAGCGGACAGGGTGGGCTTACCCTGTCGGATGTTTATTCCTCGCTACCGGAGAGGGACATCGCCCAGGCCAAACGCGTACTCGGCTACATCGAGGGCGTTAACGACATCGACTTCACCTACGTGATGCCTGACAAGGAAACTGAAAAGTTGCTGCGAACGGCGCTCAACATGCCGGAGGAGAAGCGCAACCTGTTCTCGTTCATGGAAGGGCTCAACATCGGCGTCTACAAGGCGCGCAACATCCTGGCGATCATCAATTCGCTGAGGACCGGCGAACGTCCGGCGCCCATGCCCCGCTCCAAGGGTCAGCGCAATCCCCCGGCGCAGCGGGCCACCGACGATCTGTTCGTCGATCAACCGCGCAAGAAGAAGCCGGAGAAGGGTCCGGACGCGATGATGCTCCCCGACATCAATGAAACTTATGAGCGCGACGGGGTGCGTCTCTTCGGCCAGGAGGAACGATTCCTCTACGATTCCCTGTATCCTCCAAAGGAGAAGAAGCCCGAGAAGCTGGACGACATGCAGGGGCGGAAATGCCTGTTCCACGGCGCTCTGGCAGTATCAACATGTCCGAAATGCAGCAGCATGCTGTGCAAGGAGTGCCAGACCGGCGGAAAATGCCCTCGTTGTGGCTTCATGCTCGGAGGGAAGGTGAAAAAGCAGGAGGAAGCGGCGGCGCCGGAGGAGCCTTCCGAACCGGAGGAACGCGACTGGAGCAGGCTGTGATCAATAGTCGGAGATATCCGACTTCATAAGCTCCCGGAGGAGCACCGTGGCGTAGCAGCCCTTGCCCAGGAAGAAGGAGGCGGTGTACTCGTCCTCCGAGATATCCAGCTTGAGGTCGCGGTACTCGCAGATCAGCTCCCTACGGGAACCGCGCGAGGAACAGTGCGGGATGGCCGGCACCAGGAAGTCCTTGGGCGACAGGTTCTCCTTGGCGATCGCCGCGCGCTCGATCTCGCCCATCTCCCCTTCCGCGAACACCGACTCGGAGCCGAAGAGCGTGGCGGATACGAACGCTCGTCGGTCCCGCACCTGACGCTCCACCAGGTCCAAGTTCACTTTGGTAACTGGCACCTGCTTGTCGTGATCGGGATTTCCATCCTTGTCCGCCGGCAGAACCACGTCTCCGACGATGGGGGCGTTCAGTGGTATCCCGCGGCTCATGCGTTCCGACAAAATCAGATTGAAGATATAGGACTGGTAGGCGTGCACGAACATCATCTGCAAGTTCGTCGGGAGAGAGCCGATGGCTCCGGCGTAATCGCCCGGGTTGCGGTCCAGATGCCCGATGACCATCCTCTCGAAGGTCAGCTTCCAGGGGAAGTCGCGAAGGGCCGCCGCGTAATCCCGGTCCCGCTGCAGGGCCTCTCGGGCCGCCCGGGACGGCTCGTCCTCCTCCTCGCTCGGATTGCCGATGTAGAGAAGAACGGCCTGTTCCAGGTCGCCCTTGACTATGGCCCGGCCGACCAGATGGGTCACCGGACGAACGGTACCGAAGCGCTGCACGCCGAAGAAGTTCGGGAAGCCGTTCAGTTCCTTCAGGGACGCTTCGGTGCCTTGCAGCGAGGAACGAAGTTCTTCGCCCTTGAGGACGGTGTCCCGGACCCGTATCTTGAAGTTGTTACCGACCAGATCTCCGATGTTCATTCCGCGCTTGGCCATGTATCCCCCTTCCACGGTGACCTGGGAGAGGTGTAAGGCCATGACCTCGGCCACCGGGGCCTCGAAGGACATCAGCTGGCTGGTTACCGCGCGCTTATCCTTGGTCCCGGCGAAGCCCACCCGGTTGCGGGAAATTCCCAGGGCCTTTGACATATGGCGGATGAGACGGTTGGTCTCCCAGTTGGTGGCGGTGACCTTGACCACGCAGATCTTGCTGTCAGGCTTCTCCGGCGGGTACTTGGACACCTCTTCCACGATGAAGTCCTCCGCCTGGGCCTTGAGCTTGCCGCCGGTGCCGGCGGTATCGGAAAAAAAGACCTCCAGCCCTATCTCCCGTTCACGTTGAGCGCTGGGCTGTACCATGAAAATTACTTCAGGTCCTTCTGCAAAGCTTCCCTGGCCTCTTTGAACTCGTTGGTGAGGGACTTTGCCGTCTTCTTCAAGGCCGCCTGTGGCTTGCCGGACTTGACCCGGATGAAGAGGGTAGGGTCCTCCATCTGGGCGTGCCCGATGGTGTACTTAACCTCGGCTACATCCTTCTCCTCAAGCAAACCCTGCACCAGGGGGGTGATCAGCGTCATGTCCGCTCCCTTGATGCGGACCTTGATGGAGTCCTTTTCCTTCTCTAAGAGCTCGATCTCCATGAATTGGACCAATATGGGAGGGGGCTATAAACCTTTTGACATCACTCGACCCGCTTGAGCTGTCCCTGGTACATGGAGAGCAGTTCCTGGCTGGTGGTGGCATCCCGTCCTTCCTTGTCGTCCCGGAAACGCCCGGTGAACCTCGGGAATCGTATGGCCAGACCGGAGTCCGGACGTATCAGTCCGAAGGAGCAGGTGTGTATCGGGGAGAGGGTGATCTCCGCTCCCCGCACCTCCAGCACGAGCCGGGGCTGGAACCAGAAGTCCGCCTCCATCTTGGAATCCACCAGGTGATGCTTCTCCGGTATCCGGTCGGAAGCGAGCGTCTCCAATAGCGCGGCAAGGTTGGCGTCATCGAAACCGGAGCCCAGCTTGGAGACGGTCTGGAACCGGTCGGCCGCGGTATCGTAGGTCGCCGTGAGCAACGCCCCGTAGAACCCCTTGCGCTTTCCGCGCCCGGCGAAGGCGCCAACGACCACCAGGTCCACGGTGTCGTTCATCTCGGAGCGGTACTCCTTCTTGTACTTGATCCACAGGAACCCGCGGTTCCCGGCGCGATAGACGGACGTATCGGCCAGCGATTTGGCCATCAATCCCTCGCAGCCGTCCTTGATGGCCTCCTGAAAGAACGCCTGCGCCTCGTCGGCGGATGACAGAACCCGGATCTCCGAGAGGGTGACCGAATCGTCCGGCTCCACGATCGAGAGCAGCGCTTCGCGGCGCTGCAGGAACGGGCGGTCAGTGAGGTCCTCGCCATCCTTCAGTATGCAATCGAAAAGGCAGAGCTTGACTGGGTAGTCCTCCACCGCCTCGTCCACCCCGTGCTTGCGACCGCGGCGGTGGGAGACCTCCTGGAACGGAAGGAACTCACCGGTGTTCTGGTCCACCGGAACGCATTCCCCCTCGATTATGGCGCTATCGGCCTTGATGGTCCGTTTAAGGCCGACCACCACGTCCGGGAACTGCGTCGTAAGCTCGTCCAGCTTGCGCGAGAACAGTCTGACCTCGCCCCGGCATATGTGCGCCTGGATCCGTACGCCGTCGTACTTGTACTCGAAGGCGCAGGTCCCGCCCATCTTCTCCAATATCTCCTCAGGAGAGGACATCCGCTCGGCCAGCATCGCCCGTAGAGGTCGGTTCACCTGCACATGGATCTTCTTGACCCCATCCAACCCGTGCCGCGCCATCTCCTCGGCCACCAATCCTAGGTCGGATGATACGTTGAAGGCTCGTTCCACAGCGTCCCTATCGTCCTTGGTGGCGAAAGCGACCGCCAAAGCGTCCAGTACGGTCATGGACGAGACGCCCAAACGCATGCGTCCGGTGATGACCCGGGAGAGGAACTTGGCCTCGGACGACGAGGCGTCGCCCAACAGCTTGGCCATCAGTTTGATCTTCATGTCCTGGGAGCCGCCCCCCTCCGAACGGGCTATCGCTTCCAAGGTCTCGTACGCCCTCTTCAACGTCAGAGGCTCGGAGGAGAACAGGGTGGTCTGCTTCTTGTTCAAGAACGCCTTCTGCGCCACAATGCCCGGGTCGCCCTCCTTGAGCATCAGGTCCTGGACGAAGGATTCGCCGGCACCGGAAGCGAAGGCGATGGCCTTGAGGATCATCTTGTCCGCCATTCCCAGCTTCAGTGGGTTGAAGTCGGGGTAGAGCTGTCCTTGGGTGAGGTAGACCGCGACCTTGATATCGGAGGGATCGAAGCGGCGGAACGCTTCCGCCAATATGTCGGTCATCTCCAGCCTGGAGGAGGTGGCCTCCAACCTCTCGTAGGTGTCGGCCAGTTCCCGGAACAGCATGCTAATGCGAACGGTTTGCGATTATTTAACTGCTCAGAACCCGTCCAGGGTCTTCTGGGGCTTCTTCTTGGTTCCCGAACCGACGGACAGCTCTTCCTTCATCGTTTCCAGCCGGCGGCGCATGGACCTCTCCTTGTTGAGAGACGAGTAGTAGTAAGCCTCGTCCTTGGTCCCCCGGGTGATGAATATGACCACGTTCCCGGCTCGCGAGCGTCCGGTACGCCCGCGCCTCTGTATGCTGCGGATCTCGGACGGCACCGGTTCGTAAAACACCACCAGGTCGGTGCTCGCCACGTCCAAACCTTCCTCGCCCACCGAGGTCGCCACAAGAACGTTGAACTCCCCGTCCCGGAAGCGCTGCAGCACTCCGACCTGCTCCTTCTGCTTCAGTCCCTTCTCGCCCTTGCTGTCCGCCTGACCGACCAGCTTGGCGACCTTGGCGTTCTCCACCTTCCCGAGCTTATTGGCCACCAGATCACAGGTGTCCCGGTAATGGGTGAAGACCAGTATGCGCGAGTCGGGATGGTCCGCGAGCTGCCTGGCCACCACTCCCATCACCCGGGACATCTTGGGGTGCTCGGCCTTCACCGCCTGGGCCTCGTCGCAGATCCTCTGGAAATGTTCCGAGGACGCTATGTCCCGGGAGGCCTTCGAACCGGCGTCCGAGGACGCCTCGTCCTTGATGCGCTGCAGGTACGCGCGCAGGGCGGACATCCCCTGGGTCTCCACCAGGTCGATGGCGTGCTCCACCTTCACCGCCCTGGCCTGAGCGCTCAGGGCGTTGAACAGGGTCCGGGTCTTCTCCCCTCCCTGGATGCGGGCGCTCCAGGTGGCGGCCATCTCGAGCAGGTAGCGCTTGTTCAGGACTCGGTCCTTGTCCACCACCTCCAGGGCCACCAGCTCCCGGATGTACTGCTCGTAGAGCAGGTGAATGGAGCGGGATAGAGCCTTCATCTCTGGCGGCAGCTCCACTTCCACCCAGTCCATGGCGATCGTTTGGACGTACTTGGCCACGTCCGGGTCCCGTTCGGTGCGGACCTCGATGTCCTTGATGTTGAGGTTCGAGACCACCTCCTTGATCTTGGCCTGGTCGCTGCCCGGGGAGGCGGTCATTCCTAGAACGAGACCGTCGTATTCCTGATAGGCCTTGGCCACGGCGACGTAAGCGTAGTTGCCCACGGAGCGGTGGGCCTCGTCGAAGATTATGAGCTTGACGTCCTTGAGGTCCAGTCGGCCGTTCTTCAGGTCGTTGGAGACAACCTGCGGCGTGGAGGTGACTATGTCGTTCTCCAGATAGGTCAGCTCCCTTTGCAGGGGATCCACCTCGCCGGTCATCATGCCGATGCGCTTCCCCTCGATCATGTTCTGCATCGTTCGGTAATGCTGCTCTACCAGCGGTCTCGTGGGCGCCAGGAACAGCACCTTTCCGCCCTTGGAATGGAGCACCCGGGCGATGACCATGGCGGCCACCACGGTCTTTCCCAGGCCGGTCGGGAGCACCAGGAGCGTGTTGGAGCCAGAGGCGCGTTCGGCCAGGTCCACCTGGTAGTCGCGCCGCTGCACGCACTGCCGCTTGATCAGGGGGTGCTCAAAATACACGATGGGTAATCGTTATGGGAATAATAAAAGAAAAGGGATTGGGGAAGGGATTTAGTGGCAGCCGCTGCCGCAGGACCCGCATCCGCCGGAGGCGTTGGGGTTGTTGACGACCAGGCCGGAACCGTAGGGGGTCTCGACGAAGTCCACGGTGCAGGCGTCCAGGACCTCCTTGGTCTCCTCGTCATAGTAGACGGAGAAACCGTCCGCCTTCTGCTCGATGTCTCCTTCCTTGGCGTCCTTCTGGAAGGACATGCCGAACTGGGCGCCAGAGCATCCCATTCCGGCCAGGTAGATCCTGATGCCGAAACCGGACTTTTCGTTCTTGGCGATCAGGTCCACGATGTACTTGCTAGCTTCCTCGGTAACAGTGACCATGTATACCATTCTCCTGAGGGTTTCAAATCAACATCACCTATTTAAACAGTCGTATAGATGCCTCGCGCTGGAACATGGTATCAAGGCGCATGGCCAAACTTATGGTCATGGGAGCTTCGCTCACCGATGGCGAATGTTCACGTCATCCTTTTTCTAATGGTTCGCTATACACAACCGATGCGCTGTCGTTCCATGCAAAGGTCCGATCTTCCCGAGCTGGTTTCAATGAGCCGGGAGAACATGGCCGCCATCATCATGGAGTCCTGGGGGGAGGAGTGGAAGGACGAGCAGCTGATGGACCTTCTCCTGGACCAGATGGTGGACACCACCGTGCTGGAAGGGGAGAACGGCATCGAGGCCTATTACTGTGTCGAGGATATCGACGAGTACATCTTCATATCCTCCTTCCAGGTCCGGCGCAACTTTCAGGGAAAGGGGTTGGGAACTCGGATGTTGGACATGATCGAGGAAAAGGCCCGCCAGGATGACAAGGCCGAGGTGGAGCTGTGCGTCCAATCCACGAACGAACGCGCGAAGGAGTTCTATTATTACCACGGCTACGACCTGATGTACCGAAACGGTAACAACCTGGTGATGCGCAAGAAGCTGGGCCGAAGATAACTTTTTAATCGTTCCGCCCTCATCATCCGACGGGAGTAAAAAATGTCACACCGCGCCCTCATCGCAGCGGCACTCGTATTCATCATAGCAGCCCTGTGCTTCGCCCCCTCGATATCCGCCACGAACGCTCCTTCGGGACTGCAGGCCACGGCCGGAACGGGCTATATCGACCTGAGCTGGCAGACGGTCCCGGGCGCTGATTATTACTATTTGTATCGCGGCAACGGGGACGGTATGACGCCGGTGGCCAACCTCACCGCGCCGATCACCGCCTATCATGATGGGGATGTGGACGAGGGCGTCAACTACCTCTATTACGTGACGGCCTGGGACAACGGCACCCAGAGCGCTCCCAGCAACACGATATCCGTGACCGTGCTCTCGGAGGATGAGGATAGCGTGATCCTGCCCGTGCTGGCGATAGTTCTGTCAGTGATCGCCATCCAGGTCTGCGTGGTGATGCTGCTGTACTTCTTCAAGCAGAAGACTCAGATCAAGTGATCAGCACACCCTCTCCAAAAGGTGCTCCAAAAAGAGCTCTCCGCTACCGGTCGGTATGCGCGCCCCGGCGGCCTTGGGGTGCCCGCCGCCGTCCACCCCATTCTCGCTGGTGAAGTCCGCCACGAAGCGGCCCAGGTCCACGCTGTCCCGGGCGATCCCCCGCACGGATACCGATGAATATTTTCCTCGGGGGTTGATCATGACCGCGTAATCGCAGCCCCGGCGGTGCGCCACCTCCACCAAGGCGCGAGTGCCGAAGCCGTAAAGTGTGCGATTGTGGTCCATATCGTCCATTATGCCCAGGGGGCCGCGCACCTTGATGCTGCTGTCGACCTTGGCCAAAGCGCGAGGCCAACGCTTCTCGTTGACCACCTGGGTATATCGTCTCCTCACCGAATCCACCTGGGAGGGCCAGACGCCCTGAGAGAGCGCCTTGGCCGTGATGTACCGGAAGCGGTCGTCATCGATTATCAAACGCCAGGCGAAGTCTAGGACCATCGATTCCTGGTCCACCCTCTGCCGTCCAAAGCGTCGCATCTCCTCGTCCAGGAGCGGCGTGGGCATGTATTCCACCAGGTCCGCCACGGCCACCAATTTCCGCAATCGCACCTCGGGGTGCAGGTGATGGAATAGAACATTGGCCGCGCTCACCCCTTCCTTGACCAGGGTGGTGCAGTCCACGGCCAGGGACGATGGATGATGGTCCACCAGCGTAAGGGATTGACAAAGCCTCTTGGCTCGAACCGCCTCGACCAGATCGGGCACTGGGGCGATATCGACCAGGTATATCTGGTCCGAGAAGGTGTCCATCGAGAGCACCTTGGCGCCAGCGGTAGGAGAGGTGACGAAGGTGACCTTCGCGGTCGGGAATCGGTTCAAGAAGATGGCGGCGGAAACGATGCCGTCGACGTTGCCTCTGGTTATGATATGCTTGTCGCGGTCATCCCTCGAGAAGCTACCGTTTCCCATCCGGTGAACAAAATGGGTCTCCAGACTAGATAAATCTATGGTTAATTATCTAATTTTTAGAATTGTCCTCAGTTAGGGTTATTAGACGGATCGCATGATACCTGAGCGTGCGTAGTCTGCATCTACTCTCACCGGTTATATGATTATCAGACAGCTCGGTAATTTGGTGAATAAGTGACGGACATATCCTACTGGGGAAACAGCCACATGGGCGGCCAGGAAAGCGAACTTCAGCAGTGCTTCGCCCGGGTGGGCATGGAGCACGGGTTCACCGATGTGAACGCCAACTGGGAGCGGTTCAAGGAGTTCAAGGCCACCTGGAAGCGGTGCTCGACGAGCGCGGAGCTGCACATTACCGATTACATGAAAGAGTCCGGCGAGCCTCTCATAACTGACCTGGCCCGGGGAATATTCGGTCGCATGGGCCGGGGCGGGGTGAAGGAGATATACTCTGAGAGATTGAAGCAACATTTCCTGAGCCCGGAGTTCATACTGAGGAACCAGCCGCTGTACTTGCGAAGGAGCAGGAACCTGGCCTACGCTCAGATGGGCCGAGTGCACGACCTGCGAGCGCTGGAACAGGACCTGCACGATATCGGATTGGTCAAGAGGGTGCCGCACGCCTACATGAGCTGGACCAAAGGCGACAATCGTCAGCGAGTGGGGTATTGCAGCGTGATCATGCGGGTGGTGGCTATCAGCCGTGTGCTGGATAGGAAGGAGATACCTTCGTTCGTGCCCAGCTACGTCCTCTATCACGAGCTGATACACCTGGAGAACGGACTGCGCTTCGGCTCCTATCACGATCGCGAGTTCCGGGAGAGGGAACGCATACACCCTCATCACGAGGAGGCGGAACGGTGGCTGAGGAGGGTCGTTTCCGACCCACAGTTTCGGTGAACGGGGGAGAACTCTTTTAAGGGACCAATGACAAATGGGATGTGACAAAGATGCGCAAGACCATCAAGATCAACGAGCTGAAGGCAGGCGGTACGGTGGACGATCTGTTCGCGGTGCGCTTCAAAAAGCCAGTGATGCCTTACAAGAACGGTTTCACCTTCCAGATGTGGGTGTCCGACGCCGGGGGTGACATCGCGGTGAAGTACTGGGGGGAGAAGGACGAAAAGTTGGTCAAGGCCCTCTCCGACGCCATATCCAAAGGCGCGGTGGTCCGGGTGAACGGAAAGGTCACCGAATACAACGGCGCCTTAGAGATACACGTGAACCCCTCATCCGGTGATTCGGTAGCGGTCCTCAAGGAAGGCGAGTTCGAGGTGGCCGATTTCGTGGCCTCCACTACCGAGGACGTGGAGCAGATGAGAGCCCAGCTCTTCGTCATAATGAGAAAGATCAAGGACGTCCATCTAAAACAGTTGCTAGAATCGTTCTTCGCTGACGAGGAGTTCGTCAAGGAGTTCTGTTTCTGTCCGGCGGCCATAACCCACCATTCCAATTACATCGGGGGATTGTTGGAACACACCCTTCGCGTCGTAAGGACCTGTGAGCACTATGCTCAGCAATATCCAGACCTGGACCGGGACCTCCTGGTCACCGGGGCCATACTGCACGATGTCGGTAAACTTCGCGAGTATACCGTGAGCAGCATCATCGGCTCTACGGACGCCGGTCGGCTGGTCGGTCACCTGGTCATCGGTGCGGGCATGGTCAACGACGCCTGCCGACTGCTGGGGGACTTCCCTCCCGAGCTTAACCTGAAGGTCCAGCATCTGGTCCTGTCCAGCCACGGCACGAAGGAATTCGGATCTCCCAAGGAACCGCTCTTCCCTGAGGCGCTGGCATTGGCCATGGCCGACCTGTCGACGACCAGGATAGAGGACATGTTGCTGGTCAAGAAGACGGCTAACACCGAGGACGACTGGGTGCAGGATAAGAACGTTGGGTCGGTATATCTCAGGTGAGAACGTGCGTCCATCCAACAAATATATAAAAAAATAATATTAATGTTATGATTTTCGGGATACGTAACATTTATTAGCGATGTGCGTGAGTATTATCTTACAATCGATGCGGATGACACCTACGCACCGGTAATGTTGTTCAGGCTTTAGGGATGCTCGGCATTGAAGTCACCAACATCCTATGCGACGGTCAGTGTCAACCCCGGATCATCGACATTCGCCACGGAGGTGAAAGATGACCAAGGAGTTCAGCTGGCATGACATAGAGATATCCGAAGCATTTGACAGGTTGGGTTCTTCCCCGGACGGTCTGAGCGAGACCGAGGCCACGGCGCGGCTGCGGGAGCACGGCCCGAACGAACTGGACCAGACCGGAGGGATCAACGCATGGCATATGCTCTTGGAGCAGCTGCGTAATCCTCTGAACTTCGTCCTGGTCGCCGCCGCGCTGATATCTTTCTTCGCCGGCAAGACCCTGGACACCGTGGTCATCGCTATCATCATAATCTTCAACACCGCCATGGGCTTCGTCCAGGAGTTCCGGGCGGAGAAGGCCTTGCAGGCCCTCAGGTCCATGGTCACCCCGGAAGCGGAGGTTCTCCGGCCCTGTGAAGGTGCGAAGGGAGCGTGCGAGGAGATCAGGGTCAAGGCCGAGCACCTGGTGCCCGGGGACGTGCTGCTGTTAGAGGCCGGTGACAAGGTCCCAGCCGACGCCCGCCTTTTCGAGGCGGCCAACCTGGAGGTGGACGAATCCATGCTCACCGGGGAATCCCTCACGGTCCGGAAGGGCGTCGAGGTGATGCCCGCCGGATCGGGGGTGGCCGACCGCAAGAACCTGGTCTATTCCGGCACCATCGTCACCCAGGGCCGGGCCCGGGCCGTGGTGTATTCCACAGGAATGAGGACGGAGATAGGCAAGATCGCCCAGCTCATCGGAAGCACCGAGAGGGCCGAGACACCCATCCAACGCAGGACCAAAGACCTCAGCAAGAAACTGGGGGCCTTCGCACTGTTCACCAGCATAATAACCCTCACCGTAGGTTTCTTCAAAGGGTTCGAGTTCACCGAGATGCTGCTCTTCGCCCTTGCGTCGGCCGTTTCGGCCATACCAGAGGGGTTGCTGGTGGTATTGACCATCACCCTGGCCATCGGAGGCCACCGTATGGTCCGACGCAACGCCCTTATCCGGAAGCTGCAGGCCGTGGAGACCCTGGGCTCGGTGACCACCATCTGTACCGACAAGACCGGGACCCTGACCACCAACCAGATGACCGCTCGCCGGATCTTTGTGGGTGGGAAGGACATAAGCATATCCGGCGCCGGGTACGTCCCGGAGGGCGAGTTCGCCTCTGCAGGCGAAAAGCTGGGTCTCGCCGAAGAGGACCTGGTCCTCTTGCTGAGGGCCAGCCTTCTCTGCAACGATTCTCGTCTGCGCCTGCACGAGGTGGACGGCGGTTCCAAGTGGGAGATCGCCGGAGACCCCACAGAGGGCGCCCTGGTCGTCGCCGCGCGCAAGGCCGGGCTGTTGCAGGAGGAGGAGAACAGGAACTTTCCACGGATCGAGGAGGTGCCCTTCGACGCCAAGCGCCGGTTCATGGCCACCTTCCACAAGGACAAGGGAAAGGTGCTGATACAGGTCAAGGGCGCCCCCGAGACGATCCTAGGGATGTGTGATCAAGTCCAAGAGGGGGAAAAGGTCCGGAGCATGACCGCCGAGGACCGCAAGGTCATAATGGACCGCAGCGGTTCGATGGCCGAGGACGCCCTGAGAGTGCTCGGAGTGGCCTCCCGGACCATCGAGGAGAACGAGCTAAAGCCCGTCAAGCAGAGCATGATGGATTCCGGAGAGAAGCTGACCTTCCTGGGGCTGATAGGGATGATCGACCCTCCTCGGCCAGAGGTGAAGAGGGCGGTGAGCCTTTGCCACCAGGCCGGCATCAAGGTCATCATGTGCACCGGCGACCACAAGAAGACCGCCGAGGCCATCGCCCGGGAGCTGGGCATACTGAAAGGCGGCCAGAGGGTGGTTGAAGGGGAAGAGCTGGATGGCATGGACTCGGCGACACTTGACGCCATGGTACTCGATGTGGCGGTGTTCGCCCGGGTGTCGCCCAAGAACAAGCACTCCATCGTGGAATCACTGCGGCGTAGAGGTCATATCGTAGCCATGACCGGGGATGGGGTGAACGACGCCCCGGCGCTTAAAGCGTCCAACGTCGGGATATCCATGGGCATCACTGGCACGGACGTCACCAAGGAGACCGCGGACATGGTGCTGACCGACGACAACTTCGCTACCATAGTCAACGCGGTGGAGGAGGGAAGGGTGGTCTTCGAGAACATCAGGAAGGTGGTGAAGTACCTGATCACCACCAACACCGGGGAGATAATCACCATACTGGGATTCCTCCTGCTGCTGGCTGGGACCAATGGCATTGACTTCCTGATCCTGACGCCGATCATGATCCTGTACATCAACCTGGTGACGGACGGACTGCTGGACAAGACTCTGGCCATGGAGCCTGGCGAACCGCACATCATGGACGAGCCGCCCCGCTCACCGGATGCCAGGATCATCACCTTCAAGATGGTCCAGAACATCTTCATCCTGGGCGTGACCATGGCGGTGGGTACCCTGTTCCTGTTCGACAGGGCCTTCTCCAGCCTGTCCGACCCGCAGGAGGCTAAGGCCAAGGCCATGACCGTGGCCTTCGTGACCATGGCCGCGTTCCAGATATGGAATTCAATGAACTGCCGGTCCCGGACCCGCTCCGTCTTCAGGATGAAGCTGACCGGCAATCGCTTCCTGCTGATGGGAATGGCGTCCTCGGCCACCCTGCTGTACCTGGCCACCGAACTGTCCTTCTTCCAGGTGGGGCTGGGCACGGTATCGCTTTCCGTCTGGGACTGGGCCTCGGTATTCCTTGTCTCCAGCACCATACTGGTGGTGGAGGAGGTCCGGAAGTTCTTACAGGCCAGAATGGGAGGCTGCAAGGCCTAGGCCGCAAACGTCTTTAAAAACCTCTTTTTCCTTTTTTCAAATCGACAGTGTGTGCCCCCCGCCCTAACAGATCGGTTCATGGCCGCGGCGGACCGCGCTCCCCGCACTGACCCGGGCAAGGGGTTCGTTGTCGTGCCCCGGGGTTGTCCTCCAGTCATGACGCGATGTCGCATCGCAGTTCCTGCAGGGACCTATCGGCGCACTGTGCACCGCCAGACTATTGTAGGGATCATGATCACCCTCATTTTTACTGGCGGCGTACTTCATCAGGCCGACCGGGCATATCAATGTTGCGGGTTCGACCGCAAAGGATATGACCGCCGACCAGCCATTCCGTCCACGAATGCGAGAGCTTTTCGAGCCGGCAAGCGTGGCGGTGATCGGCGCTTCTGCCGAGAGCAACAAGGTAGGCAATATCATCCTGGGCAACATCATTGAATCCGGTTTCCAGGGGCCGCTTTACCCTATTAACCCCCGTTATCCGGAGATAATGGGGTTGAAGTGCTATCCAAGGGTGATCGACGTTCCCGGGCCGGTGGAGATGGCCGTTGTCGTCGTCCCGGCCAAGTTCGTCTTGCAGGTCATGGAGGAATGCGGCCAGAAGGGGGTCAGGGCGGCGGTCGTCATCAGCGCCGGCTTCAAGGAGGTCGGACTGGAGGGAGCCAAGCTCGAAAGGCAGCTGGGCGAGATCGCGCATCGTTATGGCATGCGGGTGGTCGGCCCGAACTGTCTGGGACTGGTCAACACCCATCACCACCTGAACGCCACCTTCGCTCAGGAAGCGCCGCGGGAGGGCAACATAGCCATCTCCTCTCAATCAGGTGCCATCTGCGTGGTGGTCCTGGACTGGGCGGCGAACATCAATATCGGTTTTTCCAAGTTCATAAGCGTCGGCAACAAGCTGGACGTGGACGAGGGGCATCTGCTGGAATATCTGAGGGATGACCAGCACACCAAGGTCATCGGAATGTACATCGAGGGAACGGACCGGGGCAGGGAGTTCCTCAAACAGGCTGAACTGACCACCAGGGTGAAGCCTGTAATCGCTCTGAAGGCCGGACGCACCAGCAGCGGAGCCAAGGCAGCATCGTCGCACACTGGTGCCATGTCCGGGAGCGACAAGGTGTATGACGCGGCGATGCGCCAGGCCGGCGTCGTGCGAGTTAAGAACATCGAGGAGCTGTTCGATCTTCTGCAAGCGTTCTCCACCATGCCTCTGCCGGAAGGTGAGGGCGTGGCCATAGTCACCAACGCCGGCGGTCTTGGCGTGATGGCCGCGGACGCCTGCTCCGATAACGGACTGACCTTAGCCACGTTCGAGGCGGCGACCATCGAGAGGTTGAAGCAGGGACTGCCTCCCGCGGCCAGCCTTTACAATCCCATCGACGTGGTCGGTGATGCGGACGCCGCACGTTACGATCACGCCATTCGCACGGTGATGGACGATCCGAACGTGGCCTGCGTGGTCGCCCTGTTGGCGCCGACCGACCTGGTGGACATCTCGTCGGTGGCAAGGACGCTTACGGCGTTTGCCGGTTCATCTCCGAAACCGATCGTGACCTCCTTCGTCGGCGGAAAGGAGATGATGGCCCCGATCGACATGCTCAAGGCCGCCGGGGTTCCGAACTATCCTTCCCCGGAGCGGGGCATACGGGCCCTGGCGGCGATGGTGGAGCACCGCCGCAGCCTGGACCGCAAGGAGTCACACGCCGTGAGGCCGATGGATGCCGACCATGAGGCGGTGCGCGAGGTCATATCGTCTGTACGTTCCGAAGGGCGCCTGCAGCTCAGTGAGGGCGAGGGCAAGCGCATCCTGAAGGCGTATGGCATAGCCACTCCGCAGGAGGGCATCGCCCACGACCTGGCCTCGGCGCAGAAACTAGCTAGGGATATCGGCTATCCGGTGGTCATGAAGGTCGAATCGCCCGATATCGCCCACAAGACCGACGTCGGCGGGGTGGTGCTGAACATTGACGACGATCAGGAGCTGGAGCGTTCCTATCAGGTCATGCTGAGCAAGGTGCGGGAGAAGCTGCCTAACGCCAAGGTCACCGGCGTTTCCATTCAGAAGATGGTCAAAGGTCGCGAGGTGATAGTCGGCATGGTGCGGGACGACCAGTTCGGCCCGGTCATCACCTTCGGACTGGGTGGGATATTCGTGGAGATTTTACGCGACGTCACGCAGGGGATCGCACCCCTGGACCGGGACGACGTGGAGCGCATGGTCCGTTCCATACGGGCCTATCCGATGCTGGCCGGAGCCCGCGGCAAGCGTCCGGGGGACATACCGGCACTGGTGGAGATCATACTAAAGATCTCCCAGATGGCCATGGAGGTCCCTGATCTGGAGGAACTGGAAATGAACCCGGTAATGGTGGGGGACGAGGGAACGGGTGTTATAGCGGTCGACGCGTTGGTTACTATCAAGGGGGAGCAGCAATGAGGTCTCTGTATCTAGGTTCGGTAGTGGAGAAGTCCGGCAAGTCCATGGTCACTCTCGGACTTGCTAAGAACTTCCAGGGTAAGGTGGGCTTCTTCAAGCCCTTCAAGGAACGTCTCATGCGGGAGGGGGACCGGGTGATCGACCAGGATGCCTACCTCATGCGGCACATGCTCAAATCGGATAAACCGGAGGAGGTGCTGTGCCCCTTCGCCTACGACGTGTTCCGAGCGGCGAGCATGGACGAGGTGAAAGCGGCCTACGAAAAAGCGGCCTGCGACTGTGAGATGATGCTGATCGAGGGGACCAGGGAGGTGACCACAGGTTATATGAACGACGTGTCCGGACTGGCGATAGCCGAGGCCACGGGTTCGGACCTGATACTCATCTCCACGTCGGAGGCGGCCGCCCTGGACAAGATCGCCATGCTCTACAAGCTCAGCAAGAACTACAAGATCAACGTCAAAGGGGTCATCCTGAACAAGACGGACGATCTCTCGGTGGCGAACTTCCTGGAGAGCAAGGGGATCAAGGTTCTGGGCTGCGTTCCACACATTCCGGAGATGACCTACTTCACGGTCAAGGAGGTGGCGGAAGCGCTATCTGCTAACGTCATCGTCGGCGAAGGTCACATGGATAAGGTGGTGGAAGGGGTGTTCATCGGGGCCATGACCATGGAGACCGCCCTCAAGTACATGCGCCGTCACCGCCGCAAGGCCATAATAACCGGGGGCGACCGCTCGGACATCCAGCTTGCCGCGTTGTCCACGGATACGTCATGCCTCATACTCACCGGCGGAATGTATCCGGCGAACCAGGTGGTCTCGAAGGCATACGAGAAGGGGATTCCCATACTGGTCACCAGGTACGATACTCTGGCCACCTCGGAGATGGTGGAACATCTCATCGCCCGCATCGAGCCCCAGGACGCGGAGAAGGTGCGTCTGGTGGAGAAGGCCGTGGCCGATAACGTGGACCTCGAGGCGGTCTTCCGCTAGTGGGGACAGATAAATTAATACCGTTCCCGACGATGCGCGTGACATGGTCAAAGAAGTAAGGGCAGCTCACATCCTGGTGGCCAAAGAGGACAAGGCCAAGGAACTCCTGCAGATGATCAAGAACGGCAGCAGCTTCGGCGATCTGGCCAAGCAGTTCTCCATGTGCCCCTCCGGAAAGAAGGGCGGGGACCTCGGCTGGTTCGGCAAGAACATGATGGTGAAGGAGTTCGAGGACGCCGCCTTCAACCACGCCAAGGGCGAGATCGTCGGTCCGGTCAAGACCCAGTTCGGCTGGCACCTCATCCAGGTCGTCGACCAGAAGTAAAAACTAACCTTCCAGCACCGCCGTGCTGGATCCATCCTCTTTTTCTTGCACCCTTAGAACGGCGCTCACATTGTCCTTGACATCGTCTATGTGGGTTATGAGCAGTATCTGCCGGAACTGCTTCTGCAACTGACCAAGCGTCTCCAGGATGCTGCGCTTGCGTGATTGGTCCTGCGAGCCGAATATCTCGTCCAGCACCAGGAAGTTCATCTGGTTGCCGGAGCGTTCCATTATCATGCGGGAGATCGCCAGACGAAGGCAGAGATTGGCCAGGTCGACCTCTCCGCCCGAGAAACGCTCCAGGCGGAACTCCTCCCCCTGGTCGTATAGCCACATCTGATAGTTCTCGTCCAGGCGCATCCCGCTGTACTTCCCTTCGGTGAGCTGGGACAGGAGATCGGACGAGGTATCGGAGAGGGTGGGAACGATGCGGGAGATGACGTTCTCCTTGAAACCCTTCATCACCTGGCTCAGGCGATTTAGGATCTCCTGTTCCTTCATCAAGGAGACATATTTCAGGCGCGACCTTTCCAGTTCCGCGGTCTGCTTTCGCAAGGACTCGATCTCGGAAGCGAGCCGGCGTTGCTCACCCTCCGCCCTGATGACATCCTGGGCCAGACGCTCCTCGCTCTGCCTGGCCTCTTCGTGCTCCTTTTTCTTGAGCAGCAGGGTCTTCATCTCGAAGCCCAGCGCCCTGCGCTCCTGGGAGGCGGCCCGGAGCGCCTCCTCCTCACTGGCCACGGCGATGGCCATCCTGTCCTTCTCCTCCATGGCCAGGGGAAGCCGCTCCATCTTGGTCATGGCCCGATTGAGGGCGAGATGTGAAGGCTCCAGATCGGACGCCTTGCGCTTGGCGGCATCATGCGCCGCGGCATCGTACGCCACCGGTCCCAGGGAATCCAGCCCCTTCTGCAGGGCGTCCAGCTTCTCCTTCATTAGAGAAATGGATTGCTGCGCCTTGCGCGCCCTTTCATCAAGGGAGGCCTTCAAGCGGGATTGCGAGAGGAGCTTGGACCTTCGCGCCTCCAAAGCATCACGTCGCTGCTCGGTGCGGGTGCGCTGCTCCAACTGCCCTTTCCGGATATCGTCCTGCAGGGCCGCTCCTTCCTCCAACGCCTTCTGCTCTTCCCGGTACCGGCGCAGCAGGTCGGTGTATTGCGCCCCCATGCGCCTCTGGCACGTCGGACAGTTGCTGTCCTCGCCGAGCTTGACGATCTCCTCGGCCTTCCGCTTCGATCTTTCCAGCTCGACACGCAGCCGGGCCGCTTCCGACTCGGCCACCCGGGCCTGGGCGGATATGGATGATATGAGCTCCCTGGTCTCGCTCAGGTTCGCGTCGACCGTGGTCAGACTGGTCTCTATGTCAGGCAGGCCAGACATCTCCTTGACCGCCTGCTCATCCTCCGCCCGCAGGGTCTCAAGCTCGCCCTTCTTGGCGTTCAGCTCCTCCTCCTGCCTCTGGCGCCTGAGGAACTGTTCACGGAGCGTGGTATGCCTTTCCGCAGCGGTCCTGGCCTCCTGGTATTCCTTATCCTTGGATTCCAGTCCGGGAAGGGATTCGCGAAGGGCCCTAAGGTCCGCGATCTCCTTCTCCAGCTTACCAAGGGACTCATGCATGGCCTGCAGTCCGGCCCGGGCGCCGGTCTGCTTTCTTTCCAAGGACACGTCCTGGCGGTAGCGCTCCTCCTCCGCCTCCCACTGCCCCCTGGTCATCTGGCTCTTTTCGATCGCCGCCTGCCGATCGGCCAGGAGCTTCGAGCTTCCGTCGATCAGCTTTTTCAACGAATCGGCGGCGGCGCGCTCCTCTTCCTTTAGGGATTCGATCCTATCGTTCCCGTCGGCGTCACGCAGCGAGGCCGATACTCCATCGGCCTCTCTCTTCGCGTTATTGGCGTCAGCACCGATGGCGGTGATGACCTTTTCCAGGGAATCCACGCGGAGCATCCGCAGCACCAGCTTCTTGCGGTCCGCCGGACCTATGTTGGCCAGGGCGTTCAGGTCCTTCTGCTTGGTGAACACGGACACGAAGAAGGCCTGGTGGTCCATCCCCAGCTTGGCGACGATGGCCTTGGTGACGTCCGTATCCCCCTTCGCCAACAGCTTCCCGTTGACCTCCAAGGAGGCGTCCATCACCAGGTTCTTACCTTTCATGCTGCGGGCCAAACGATAGGAGTCCTCGCCGAGGTCGAACTCCAGCACCACCGCGCATTCCTCCCCCGGGGACGCGCCGAAGCTGACCACGCCCTCCTTGTTGTCCCTCATGACCGACGAGACGTTGCCAAAGAGCGCCCAGGTCACCGCCTCCAGGATGGTGGTCTTGCCGGAGCCGTTGCTTCCTACGATGGCCACCACGCCGTCCGGGAACTCGATGCGGGCGTCGCGGAACTTGCGATAGTTGCGCAGCTCCATGTAGCGCAGCCTCATTCTCCGGCCTCCTTGCCTAGATAATCGAGGCCGCGACGGCGCAGCTCATCCTTGTCCACGCCCTCCACTGGCACTTGCGACAGGTATGCCTCGAATTCCTGGCCCAAGGAACCGAAGGTCGTCGACCGCCACTGCACGGCGTCCGTTCCCTGCACGATCTCCAGGTTCAGGTCCAGGTGAACGGCCTTCTCGGCCATGGCCCGCAGGGCGTTGAGGTCCAGGCTGCGGTACAGCGCCGCAGGGACGTCCTTCACCACTAGGCGCACAATGCTCCCCTCGACCTTTACCGAGCCAAGGGCGGCCATCAGTTCGTCCTGCAGCACGTTGGCCTCCTTTCCCTTGGCCTTGAACGGACCTAGGGAATACATCGGCCGGGTCGGCAATCGAACGAACTCCTTCCTATCGCGCTCCAGGTCGACGAGGTTGTATCCCTTCTCCTGGCCAGCCTCGGCGAAGGACAGGCGCTCCAACGATCCGCTGTACCAGGCGTTCTCAGTGATCTGCTCCCGATCGTGGAAATGCCCGAGGGCGATGTAATCCGCCTCCAGGTTCAGGAGGGAGGAGGGCAGGTTGAGTTCGTTCGCCTCGCCCATGCTGTAGCGGGTAAGTCCCTGGATACCGGCGTGCAGCATTCCCACCTCGTACCGGCTATGACCGCGCTTCCAGCTCTGGAGCGCGTTAACCATGGATTCCTTGTCCTGATGGGGGAAGGCGGTGACCGTCAGATCGCCTAGGTCTAGGCGATGCATTCCCGGCGTATAGAACGGCGTGACGCCCTTGATATGCTCGAACAGGCGGAACACGCTGCCCGTCTCCTTGAGACGGGGTGTGGAATGGTTGCCGGCGATGAGCACCACTGGGATGCTCGCATCGGATAACCGCAGAAGCTGCTCCAGGACCACTGACAGTGCTCTATTGGAAGGCCTTACGGAATCGAACAGGTCGCCGGAGTGCAACACCACGTCTGGACGCTTGGATATGAGGGAATCTACCAGGCGCTCAAAGGCCTGGTATACGTCCACCTCGCGCTGGTTCATCCCTGTTTCAGGGTCCGAGCGGCGATAGGCAGAAAAGCCGACGTGAGTGTCAGCGATGTGAGCGATCCTCATCCGGCAGGGATTAGATGACTCGGTTTAAATAAGCTTTAGATTGGGCGCATTGAAAATGCTCACTCCTCATGCAGCCGGTCCGCTAGGATGTGGCACATGCGGTCGTAGGCGCTCTTGTTGGCGTCCCAAAGAAGATAGGCGATGACCAGTCCCACGGCGATGCCAAACACCAGCAGCACCGGGAAACCCGCCACCTGAGGGGCGATGGGAATGAACAGGAAGAAAAGAACAACTCCGATTATGGATATTATCAGGTTGACGAAAACCCTTAAGAGCCTTCCCTCCGCGCCAGTCTCAAAGTGCCCAGCCTCCATCACTCCGCGGATGAGCATCAGTCCGATCAACCTGACCCGGCTCAGGATGTTGATGAGCGGTGGAAGCATCAATCCGATGAAGATGGCCGTGGCCACCATGTAGGTGATCGCCCCGAGGCCGTCCGCGTCCACTCCGAAAAGGCCGACTATGTCGTAGAAGGTGACCGCCAGCACCTGGAGAATAAAGATGATGACGATGTCGATGAATATCCAGAATATCTGCCTCTGAACCTCCCGCCGGCGGTCGGCGTGAGCGTTCATCCAGACTCCCATGTCGGTTCGTAGGTGGTCCACCCGGCGCAACGATTCCCTAACCGAAGCGGGCAGGGCATCTCCCAGGACGGTGACGATCTGCGGCGCCCTGCGGAACGAGGCCGGCAGGTAGAGCATGGTCAGAAGTGCGGCTCCGATCACCGAGGAGTAGAATAGCTGGTCCACCGCCCCCAGGTCGAAGGCGGTCTTGGCGATGACGAACGAGAACTCGCCCATGGCCACCATGCCCAGTCCGGTCATGGCCGAGGTGCGCGCGTTCTTGTTGCTCAGGAAGGTGCCGATGGTCACGCTGAACATCTTGCCGATTATGAACACCGCGGCGATCGCCACGGCCACAAAGATGTTGTTCATGATCAGCCAGGGATCTATCAGCAATCCGATGGAGATGAAGAACAGGGCCATGAACATCTCCTTGATGGGCGTGATCCGTTCGACGATCTTCTCCTGGGCTACGGACTGGGATATGATTATGCCAACCAGGAACGCCCCGATGGCGACCGACAGCCCGAAGAAATAGGCCACTATGGCCATTCCGAAGCACATGCCCAGAGAGACTATCAGCAGCGTTTCCGGCGAGGACACGGGGTACATGCGGTCCATCAGTTTCGGGAGCACCGCCAATCCCAACACCAGAAGTATGATCATGAACGCCCCGATGTAGGCCACCTGGAGGACGATGGTGGTGATGGTGACACCGTCCCCGGCGGCCAACGGGGATGCCAAGGTCAGAATGATTACCGCGGCGATGTCCTCGATTATCAATATCCCGACGATGGCCTCGGCGAACTCCTTGCTCATCATTCCGGCGTCGGAGAGCACCTTGATTATCACCGCGGTGGAGCTGATGCTCATGACCGCCCCAAGGAATATCGACTGGATCGGGGACCATCCCAAGGCTATCCCGAGGCCGTAGCCAAGGGTGATCATCAGAACGATCTCCACGCTCCCGGCCAGGGCGGCGAAGAGGCCGACCTTCTTCAGGCGGCGCAGATTGAACTCCAGTCCCAGGGTGAACATCAGAAGGACTATACCGGCGTTGGCCAGGGCGTTTATGGTGTCCAGGTCGGTAACGAAGGACGGCTCGAAGAGGTTGGGTCCTAGGATCATCCCCGCGGCCAGATAGCCTATCACCACTGGCAAACGTAGCTTGGAGAAAATGACGGAGATCACTCCAGCGGTGACCATGATGATGGCCATTTCCAGCAGGAATGTGGTTTCCGACACCATCAACGCGCCTCAGAAGAACGTCTGACCCACATCCTTCGTGACGGTATTTTTCCTTTCGCCTATTTTGGCGTTAGATTCCTCCACGTATTCCTCGTAAAGGTGCACTTTGCAGGGGATCGCGAACGGGGTGAACGGAGAGGCGATGAGCGCTTCGCCGGGCATCAGCATCTGTATCTCGTTGTCAAGCATGGAGATGTCCTGCTTGGCCGAGTTCCTCAGGATATCTCGATCACGCTTGTCCGCCAGCCCCAGGATGAACAGGGTGTTGAACTGCGATATGATCTCCTC
>DAONGL010000018.1:26797-30054 GCA_035404085.1 Methanomassiliicoccales archaeon
GGCGCTTATGACCGCCCTGGTCATGCTCAGGTTGTGGTCGGTGGTGACGAGATCGAACTGGAATATGGAGTCCAGGCGGCGCTTGATGACGTTCACGCTGCCCTCATGGAACCGGCCGTTCAGATCGGTGACTATGGTGGCCACGCTCTTGTCCCGGAGCTCATCGAGCCATTTCTCTCCATACTTCCATTGGGAGGCCTGCAGGCATTCCAGCTGGGGGCCGGAGAACTCGTAGAGGTTCGCCAGGTCCGGGATCTCGATCTCCGAGCTGGATATGTGGATGGAACTGTGCGGCCCGTCCAGTCGGCGGGAGGAATAGACGTCCAAGGCCTCCGGGGCCAGCTTGGAGTGCGACAATCCTTTCTTTCCGCGCTCCCCGCCATCGAAATATTCTCCATGCGGATCGAGGATCAGGAAACCGCAGCGCCGGGACTCCATGCAGGATAGCGCCAACGATTTCATCAGATTGCTCTTGCCCATGCCGGTGGTGGCGAAGATCCCCACATGGTGCGGGAATCCGCGCGAATCGATGCCCACTCGGAAGTCCAGGACGCGATCGCCGGACCGAAGACGGCCGACCTCCACGTCCCCCATCAATGGCTTCAGGAAATCGTAATCGTCCTGGTCCGCGCGGCGAACGCGTGAGAAGTGTCTAGGTATGGACTTCGCCTTGCGGTATCGGCTATCCTTCAGGCATCCCAGGGGAGTGCAGACGCCCACCTTGTAAAGGTCGCCCTTGATGCGTTCGTAATCGAAACCGTCCTTCAAGGCCACCCCGGCCTGCCATTCCAGATAATCGTCATCGTCCGAATCGGCGCCGAACAGCACGTCCATGGTCCGCACGAGGAACTTGACGCCGCCCTCTTCGACAACCAGCATCTCCCCGACCTGCAGGTCCTCCGCCTCACTGGTGCGGAAGCGCAGTTCCATGACCTTGTTGCCGAAAATCCTGCCAATGTCCGTCATGATGGCCGCCCATAGCCTCCGAGGGGTATAGAAATTTCTGCGGGTACGGTGAAAATGCCATATCTAATGAAGTTGTTAATGAGTTCGTGCGACCAGACATAATCGAGCTTCCAGCCCAATCAACGCTACCCCGACCGGAGGTACTGGTCGTTGGCGTGGGTGGGGCGGGAAGGCATATGGCCGCGCAAATGCCTGGCAACAAGGTCGCCGTTAGCTTGGAGGGTGATGCTGGGATACCGGGTCACCGTCAGGTGCTCCTTCGGAAGGGGGAGGTCACCGTCGCCCGAACCAGCTCCCCCACCGCCCTGCACGTTTCCGACCTCCCGTGGAAGAATCGGCTGCTGGAGGCGGTGGGAAGGCCGGAGGTGCTCTTCCTGTTCAGTGGGCTGGGCGGGGAGACCGGTAGCTACATAGCTCCGCTGATCACCGAACTGGCACATTACACGACCATGACCTTCGCCAGCGTCTGCCTTCCCTTCTCGGTGGAAGGCTCCAACCGGCGGGCCATGGCCAAGGAGGGGCTCGTGCGGCTCAAGGCGGCATCGCACATGGTGGCCGTTTACGCCAACGATCCATTGATCAAGCTGGCTCCGAACCTGCCTTTGAGCAAGGCCTTCGGGGTCATGGACCACATCATGCTTTCCCTGCCGACCGACCTCTGCCAATGCCTGACGGCCGAGGCCATGCCATTGCTCAAGGAGAACCTGGCTAGAAAAGAGCTACGGGCGGGCATCGGCTACGGCCTGGGCCTGGAGAGGGAGCGGCTGGCGGTGGAGGACGCCCTCACCTCCCCCTGGTTCCCCTCGGCCGAGTTCCAGCCGGACACCGCCCTGATGCTGGTCACCCTGGGACAGGAGGACCGCATAAGCATGGACGACTGCGTGAAGGAGATGTCCGAACGGCTGAAGGTCAGGAAGCTGCTGGTCGCCTCTCATGTCGACCCGTCCCTCGGCCGCCGGGTAAAGGTCTCCCTTCTGTTAGGTTACAGCTTCTGATCGTCGGCGATCTCCTCGGGAGCCCCGGCGAACTTTACCAGGGCGTAGGCCTCCACGAAATGCAATTTACCCGGGACGACCAACGTATGCAGCGGCGGCCCCATGTCCTCGTCCAGCATCTTCGATGGGTATCCGGCCGAGACCTTCTCCGTGCGGGAGCCGACCCGGGCCGCGGCGCAGATGATGGTGCTTTCAGTGATCATGCCCAGTCCCTTGGCCTTCTCCGCGTCGATCAGCCACTGCATCGCCTGATTGGCGGTCATGTAACGCCCCTCCTCCTCGCGGATGTCCAGGAGCACCAGGGTGTGCAGGCCGCGGGACCAGTTCTCGTAGATGTTCTCGAACGGGGAGAGCGGGGTGTAGCCAGGTTCCGGGAACGGTATGGTCACGGCACGTCCGAACTTGTAAGGCTGCAGCCCGAGCGCCGAGGCGCAGGCGGTGAATATGGAAACGCCGTAAAGGACGGTCGTTTCGATCCCTTCCTCCAGGGCTCGAATCTTCAAATCCACGTGGGTAGTGGCGGCCATGGTGTCCCCGGCGGTTATGAAGGCCACCTTTCCGGTCTTGGCCGCCTCGATCACCGTCTCCTCCTCCTCCACCTCCCGGCGTTTCAAGCGCACGATGCTCTTGCCGATGACCTTCTCCAGATCGTCCGGCGTGGAGTCGATGAGCTTGGAGGTGTAGAACTCTCCGAACACCTGGTCGCACTCACGAAGCGTCCGAACGGTCCTAGCGCTCAGGTCCTCCACTCCTCCCAGTCCTAAACCAACAAATATCAATTCTCCCATGGCAACACCGTGCGTTCCCTATGCGTCAGGGTCCGAAAGGGGGAAGGAGAGTCCGTCCGTAAAAAGCTTTTAGAGGACGGTCTGCTGGACCAGTCCCTGTACGTGGACAAGGACCAGGAGTACCTTTTCTTACCGGTGCTGGCCGCTCCGAACGATGTTCCGACCGAGGAGCGCGAGTTCAAGGAGCGCGAACGCGAGGAACGGGACTACAAGGCATTGGCCAGGGTGCCCGAGGAGCTCCGACCGCTCCTGCCCACGGCCTTCGATACCCTGGGCGATATCGCCATGGTCAGATTGCCAGACGAGCTTCTGCCCTATGCCAAAGAGGTCGGCGAGGCGTTGATGTCGGCGTTCCCCCGCCTGCGCTCGGTGTTCCTGGACCACGGGGTGGTCGGGGGGTTCCGGGTGCTGGACCTGGATATCATAGCCGGGGAGGACGTGAGCCAGACGGTGCACACGGAATACGGTCTTCGATTCAAGGTCGATCCCCGCAAAGCGTACTTCAACC
>DAONGL010000019.1:0-29605 GCA_035404085.1 Methanomassiliicoccales archaeon
ACCCACATGCGATCCCGTTCATCGACCCGCATGCCATACCGTTCATAGACCCACACGCAGTGTCTATCTAAGACCGATAAAATATGCGCCTCAGGCGCATAACCTTTCCCTTTTTTCTATTACCTTATCCAGCAAATTTTGATGACCTAGCTTGGTGGCTATATCGAACGCTTCGTCCAAGAGGACCCGCGCTCCCTGCACCTCGCCGTTCTGCACGAACATCTCCGCCACCTCCATCAGCCATTGGCCCAGTCGGGAAGGCATGTCGATGTCCCTCAAAATACCCAAGGACCTCTCGAAGTAAGGGCGGGCTTCGCTCCATTGCTTGCGCCCGGTTCTAACGTATCCCTTATGGAAGAGCAACGTGGAGGTCATGAGAGGGTCGTTCAACTTTGCCGCGATGGGTAGACACCGTTCCACCAGCTCCTCCGCCCCGTCCAGGTCTTCCATGTTCAGCTTGCATCCCGCCAGGTTGGATAGTGCGTATCCCATGGTGCTGAGGTCGCCGACCGCGTTGGCTAGCTTTATCGACCTTTCCAGATAGACCTCGCCCTCGCCGTTCCGGTCCAGGGCGCAGAGGTCGTTGCCAATGCTGATGCAGGCCTTGGCCATCATGGTGGTGTCCCCCTGGCGCTCCAATATCGCCAACGCCTCCTTCTTGAGGTCGATGGCCTTCTCGTATTCCCTCAAAGTGGACCGGACCCGACCCAGGCCATACAGCGCCTTGCCCAGGGATAGGTCGTCCGAGAGGTCCGAGGCTATGTCCTTGGCCATCTCGAAGCGCTCCAAGGCCTCGGCGTTCATTCCTCTCCGTTCCAATACCCCTCCCATGTCATACAGGATATCGGCGGCGGTGGTCCTATCGCCGGAACGCGTCGCTATGTCCAGACCTTCCTGGAGCAGGGACGACGCCCTCTCATAATCAGCGCGGTTCAGGCAGATCACGCCCATCATTCTGGACACTTCGCTGAGCATCCGGCCGTCGATTCGTTCGGAGGTGTTCTCCCGTAACGATCTCAACACCTCTAACGCCCGGTCCCACTCTCCCTGAAGATAGAGCACCTCTCCCTGTAGTAGGCTGATCTCCACCAGGTCCTTGCGTTCCATCCCGCCCATGTCCCGGAGCAAACGGTCCAGGAGGGGAGCGAACTGCGTCGCGTAACCTTTGTTTATGATCGAACGTCCGTCGCCCGCGGCGATGGAAACGGCAGTCTGCATATCACTGGCCATGAGCGAATGGTACAGTCCTTCCACCCGGGCTGGAGCGGAACCGTCCTGCAGATAGTAGCGGGCGGCGGCACGGTGGTACACCCTTCTCTGTCTGGGCGTGAGTCGCGATAATGAGAACTCCCGGAGCAGGTCGTGCATGCCTATCAGCCGACCGACCGATTCGTAGATTATGGATTTCGAGAGCAGCGAATCGACCGCCTCGTAGCTGACGGCGTAATCGGTCCCTTCCAGCTCGATCTTGTCCACGCCCGCGGCCAGGTGGATCTCCTCCTCCATTATGAAGAACGCGTCGATGAGCACCGGGTAACGGAAGACCGCGGCAATGCTCATGATCTTGCGTTCTGCCACGCCCAACCGGGAGAACACCTCCTGCTCGATGAATATTCTGATGTTCTTTCCCAGGGCCAGCTTAGGGTCGTCTATCAGCTCCAGGAACAGCGGATGCCCGCTGGTGACCCGGAAGACCTCCTCCAGGTCCGCTGGGGAAAGCCCCCGCGAACGCATCATCTGCACGCTGCTGTCCTTATCAAGTCCTTCAAGATTGAGCTCTTCCACCGAACCGCGGAATATGGCGCTTCGGGAGTAGAACGTCGGAAGCTCGCGGGCGGTGCAGACCGCCCGTACATTTTCCATTCCCTCCATTATGGTCAACAAGGCCCCCAGGAACTCCAGCACGGAAGGTTCGGCCTTGTGCACGTCGTCAAAGATCAGCAGCACGGAGATATCCTTGAGGTCCGTCTCCAGGATATGGGTGGCCTCTCCGACCAATGGCGCCTCGGTCTGGTTCAGATACCATTCCAGGTTCCGGCGTCCCATCTGCGAAAGGAACTCGGCCAAAGGCCGGAGCAGCGCCTTCAGGTTGGCCCACTCGTGCACCTTGTACCAGAAGACGTTGGTGCTCTCCCGCACCAACTGAGCGAACTTGGCCAACAAGGTGGTCTTTCCGATCCCTGGTATGCCGTTTATGACCACCATGCGCTTGGTATCGGAGGTCAGTAATCCAGACAGAACCTCCATCTCCCTCTCCCGTCCGAAGAAGGCGCGCACCGCCGGCTTCTTGTCGGTAAAGTCCACGTACCTTCTTTCCTCGCGCATGCGGTTCTCGTGGAAGCTGCGGCAGTCTATGCTTCCTTGGGCGATGCCGTTGATGAGCTCCAGAAGGTCATAGCGCTTCGGCAGGTAATTGCCCAGCCTTCCTATCTCGTCCTTGATGTGCTTCCCTTGCAGATCTATTATGTCCACCGTGGTAGACTCCACGTCAAGCTTGATCGCTTTCGCCTTCTCTGAACCCTTGGCGCTCAAAAAGTAGACCTTGCGCACGCTCGGCAATCCTTTCACGTGACGGGTGAAGGTATCGACCGTACCTTCCTTGCCCATTTCCGCCAGGACCTTGGCCACGTTGTTGCGGCCCACATCAACCGCCTTGGCCACACCCTCCTGGGTGACGCTCTTCGGGGAATCGGAGTCCATGACGAAACGCTGCTGGAACAGAAGATGCAGGAAGACCCGCTCCTTCACGGTGAGCAGGGAGCGCCCCGGGATGTGGTTCACGAGGAAAAATCACTTTCCCATATCAATAGTCTTCCACCTGCCAAGCGCTACTTGATTCTCACCGCCTGAATGTAGCATGCTCAAAACTCCTTTAAATACCGTTAAAGCCAAGATACGGTACAAGCAACGGAGGAATGCTGAATGACAGGAAATATGGATGCCAAGGTCTCTCTCCTTATGGAAGGCTACCCACGCAACGGGTTCACGGTGTTCTCGAACTACCTGGGTAAGGACCAGGGAGTGTGCATAACCCGCCTTCACCCCGAATACGTCGTGGAGAAGTATGGACTGAAGAACGCCCGCTTCCACTGGTTGAGCGGAGTGAAGCAGGAAGGGACGCTGTCGCCGAAGAGCGTGTCCACCCTGGTGAAGCAGGTGAAGGGCGAGATCAAGGACGGTCAGCGCAAGTTCTTCCTAGACGGTCTGGAGTATCTGTTGCTCTGGAACGACATGAACGGTATCGTAGCCTCCCTCAAGGAGATCGAGAAGGAAATGGGGAACGTCGATGCCAACATGATCGTGTCCATAGATCCGCTCACCTTCGAGGAGAAGGACCTCCGGAAGCTGAAGGAGTCCTTTCCCGAAATGGCCAAGATCAGTGCAGGATCTCCGCAAAACGGCGTAGACGAGCCAGCTGACAAGGGTCGAATAAACGCGGATCTATTGGTATCAAGAGGATTGACCGCGTCGCCATGACCACGTCGTTCAGTTCCTCCAAGAATATGTTCAAGGTCCGGAAGTCGGTGAACAGGGAAATGTACTCCAGGCCGTCCAGGACCGCCGCGGCGTTCTTGTGGCAGGAGACGAAGCTGGTTATCTCCTCCACTATTTTATCCAAATGATCGGGCGAGAGGCGCGGGCCGTTTCCAGTTTCGCTCAGCCAAACTCCCCTGATATCCTGCAGAGGATAGCGCTCTCGAAGCAGGTCCGGATGCATCCTGCTCACGCATATGATCTCCTTTCCGGCGGACGCTAGGCCGTTGATGAGCGAGAGGGTCTTGTCCAATCGCTCGTTGATGACCATATAGATGCGCCCGTGGTCCAAACTGAACAGGCCGTATTCTGAATGGACATCAATGGAATAGAACTTCCCGCAGAGATCGATATCGGCGTTCATGCGATAGGCCTGTCGCACTTCCCCAAGCGCTAGAAGGGTGAGGGCGGTAAGGATAAATAATGGTATTCGGGAAAATGCGACGATTTGAAAATTGTTTGAAGGGGGCGGAGCCCCCAAGGGTTTCAGACCATTTTCCCACTGAGATATTTCTCGTAGGCGGTCATGTCCAGCAGCCCGTGCCCCGACAGGTTGAAGACGATGACCTTCTCCTCGTTCTTGCGCTTCGCTTCCATGGCCAGGTCGATGGAGGCGGCGATGGCGTGCGTGCTCTCCGGTGCGGGGATTACGCCCTCAGCGTTGGCGAACATGATGCCCGCTTCGAAGGTGGCCTTCTGCTCCACCGGCACGGCGCGGACATAGCCGAGGTCCTTCATCAGGCTCACCGTCGGAGCCATTCCATGATAGCGCAGCCCGCCGGCGTGTATTGCCGACGGTATGAAATCATGACCGAGGGTGTACATCTTCAACAGGGGGGTCATCCCGGCAGTGTCTCCGAAGTCATAGCGGTATTCGCCCTTCGACAGCGACGGGACGGACGCCGGCTCGGCGGCGACAAAGTCGGTGTCGATCTTCCCCTGGATCTTCTTGGCCAGCATTGGGAACGAGAATCCGGAGAAGTTGCTTCCTCCGCCGACGCAGGCGACCATGTGGTCCGGCACCACATCAGCCATCTCCAGCTGGGTCATGAGCTCCTGCCCGATGACGGTCTGGTGCAGCATGACGTGGTTCAGCACGCTGCCCAGGCTGTACTTGGTGTTCTTCTCGCTCACCGCCATCTCGACAGCCTCGCTGATGGCTATGCCCAGGCTGCCCGGGGTATCGGGGAACTTCGCCTTGATCTCGCGACCGAACTTGGTCTCCCCGCTGGGGGAGGAGTAGACCTTGGCGCCATAGGTTTCCATGGCTATGCGGCGGTAAGGTTTCGAATCGTAGGAGGAGCAGGTCATGAACACCTTGCAGCTGATGTCGAACATCGAGCAGGCGAGGGCCAAGGACATTCCCCACTGGCCAGCACCGGTCTCGGTGGTGATGTGCTCAGTCCCGGCCTTCATGTTGTAGTACGCTTGCGGAACGGCCGTATTGGGCTTGTGCGATCCACACGGGCTGAGGTCCTCCCGTTTGTAGTAGATCTTGGCCGGGGTCTTCAGTAGCTTTTCCAGTCTCACCGCCCTTACCAACGGGGAGGGGCGGTTAAGCATCACGTAGGCGTCGCGCACCTCCTCCGGGATATCGATGTAACGCTCCTGGGACACCTCCTGCTCAATAAGGTTGCGCGGGAAGATGGCCTCCAGGGCCTTGGGGTCCATGGGCTCGTTGGTCACCGGATTGTGCGGCGGTGGCAACGGAACGGGGGAATCGGCCGCGATGTTATACCAGCGCTTGGGAATATCGTCAATGTCTAGTGAGAACTTCACATCATGTCTCATGGAAAATGGGGAAGATCAAGTCAATATATATCATTTATGGTCATCAATGAACAAATATATGCATTTATTCGTAGACCAGGCACTTGTGCGCCCTTATGATCTAAGATATCCGATGATATCATCCAACAACGTTTAATATCGATTGCTGGCCTATTATTCTGGAATAGGGGGAGAAGCATGGCGATCATCAGCTGCCAGGATGTGGTTAAGACATACATAACCGGAAATATCCGGGTGGAGGCCCTGAAAGGAATATCTCTGGGGATCGAAAAGGGGGAGATGGTAGCGGTCATGGGCCCCTCCGGATGCGGCAAGACCACGCTCCTGAACTGTCTATCGGGTATAGATGATATCACTTCCGGGAGCGTGCAGATCGAGGACACGGAGCTGACTGGCATGGATGACAATGCCAAGACCCGCTTTCGGGCCCGCCGCATGGGCTTCATCTTTCAGTTCTACAACCTTCTTCCGGTGCTATCGGCGGTGGAGAACGTTGAGCTGCCGTTGCTGATCTCGGGGGAATCTCCCAAGCTGGCTCGCGAGAGCGCCCTCTCCCTTCTGGAAACCGTTGGTCTCAAGGACCGTGCCATGCTCCGTCCCGCTTCCCTGTCCGGAGGGGAGAGGCAGAGGGTGACCATCGCCCGAGCCTTGGTGAACAAGCCCGCCTTGGTCTGGGCCGACGAACCCACCGGGGATCTGGACAAGAGAACGGCCGACGAGGTGGTAGCGCTCATGCGTCAGCTAAACAAGGATAACCAGCAGACCTTCGTCATCGTCACCCATGATCCGGAAGTGGGGATGAAGTGCGACCGGATCATTCACATGAGGGACGGGGAGATAGTGGACGAGGACGGCAGGGTCACCACGGTCTGCCAGGATATAATCGAGAGGGGCTGAGGGCATGCCTCGTTCTATGATAGCACTCAGGACCGTCATAGTTCTGGCGCTACTGGCTCTGCCATGGCTGTTCCTGGGAACGGCTATCTCCCTGGTCATCGACATCGGTCTGATCGTCTCTGTCATACTGTTGGACGCCTGGAAGAACCACTTGGTCTCGGTTATGGCCGTTCGCTATGCCCTGAGGCGACCGGCCACCACCGCCCTGGTCATCGGAGGCCTGATGGTGGGAACGGCGATAGTATCGGCCACCTTCGCCGTCAGCGACACCATGGACAATCTCATCGTCGGTCAGGTCACCGAGGGATTGGGCGAGGTGGACATGGTCATCGCCGCGGAGTTCGCCTCCTCTTACATATTCATCAACGAAAGCAAGCTTGATGCTGTGTCTAGTAACCTCACCGCCCTGAACGAGGTGGTGCACATAGAGCCCGTGGCCTCGGAGAGCGCGGTCGTCCTGGACGCTCGTACAGGTCTGTCATCGCTCAGCAATACCGCTCTTGGCTTCAGCGATGAAGGGGCTTCGAAGTTCGGTGGGTTCGTCTATGAAGGAACGGCCTTGGAAGTATCTCCCTCTTCTGGGCAGGCCTACCTCCCTCAAGGCCTGGCAATGGACCTGGACGCGGCGGAGGGAGACCTGATCATGCTGCTCCGGGGCAACAGCTCACTGGCACTCACGGTCATGAAGATAGTCGCCGACGAACGGCTTGGCGCATACAGCCTGGAAGGGGGCGGTTTCTCATCTTCCTTCACGGTGTTCGTTAACAAGACCGACCTGCAGATGTGGACCGGTAATCCCGGAAGCAGCAACCTGCTCTTCGTTTCGCTGGACCGGGATATGCCCATCGATCGTCAGAAAATCGAGTCGGTCCTCTCGTCCTCAGAGATAGATGGTCTTAAGATCGTTCAGGACCGCGCCGAGATTTTAGAGGAGGGCAGGGACGGTCTTTCCTCCTTCATATCCCTGTTCTTCGTCTTCGGTTCCTTTTCCGTGATCGCCGGAATGGCGTTGGTGCTGAATATCTTTACTATGCTGGCCGAGGAGCGCAAATCGGAAATGGGCATAACCCGGGCGGTCGGGCTGCCGCGCGCGGGGTTGCGTCGCCTCTTCGTTTACGAGGGGGTGGTTTATGCCACGTTCGCCTCGGCCCTGGGAACGTTGCTGGGATTGCTGGTGGCCTATTTGATAATCCTCTCCGTCTCCGGTGTCTTTGGCTTCACTGGCATTGACATATCGTCCTACTTCACCTTCACGCCCGAGGGACTGGCCTACTCTTACCTGATAGGTTTCGTCATAACCATGGGCACCGTGTACTTCGCCACATTGCGCGTCTCGCGCATGAACATCGTACGGGCGATCCGCAACATACCGGAACCGCCGGTCCCGGCCAAGGACCGGCGCGCCTTCGCCACCGGGCTCATGATCATGGCGACCGGTGTTCTGGTCACATTCGTCGGGATCATAATGGAGAACTTAGGGGCCTGCCTGAGCGGCGTTTCGCTGATGACCCTGTCCACAGGCCTTCTTCTCCGGCGCTTCATCGGTGACCGGCTAGCCTGGAATGTTGCGGGCGCCCTCACCATGGCGGTCTGGCTGAGCAAGGTGGCCGGCCTAAGATTGTTCCCATATGAAGCGGAGATCGAGATGCTGGTATTGGCCGGTCTCTTCCTTCTGACCTCCGCCCTCATACTGGTCATGTTCAATTCCGATGCCATAATACGTTTCTTCACGGCCATCATCCGAGCCCGTTCGTCATACAGGGCGGTGGTGCGCACGGCCATCTCCTATCCCTTGAAGGCCAAGTTCCGCACCGGCCTGAGCATATTCATCTTCGGGCTGGTCATATTCACGGTCACCATCCTCACTATGATCTCCGGGGTCATGGACTATAACATCCCGATAATGGTGGAGGAGACCTCCGGGGGTTTCGACACCATAGCCTTCACCCTTGACCCCAGAACGGTGATCGATACCGATCCATGGGAAAGGGTGAACGCCACGGCGGGGATGTTGGATGGATCGAACATAAGCAGCATGGTCACCATGGCGACCATAGGGGTAAGGGTCAACAAGACCCTGGAAGGGGTTGACGGAGACCATCGTTACGCGGAGTTCGACGTTCTGGCGTTAGGCGTCAATCGAGCGTTCTACACCGAAGGCTATTACCCGCTGAGCGATTGGGACCGCTCACGGTTCCAGACCGAGGCGGAGGTTTGGGAGGGCCTGATGGACAATGGGACCCTGGTGGTGATCGACGGTGGTCTGGCCGGGGCCGCGGGCGGCTTCATGCAGTTCGGTGGCGGGGAATCGGTGGTCCTCAACGACAGCTTCGCCGTGGTGGCCTGGGACGGCACCCGGACCAATGTCACCGTGGTCGGCGTGATGAAGCAGAGCGCCCTCGGAGGCGTTTTCGTCAACGAGGAGGCGGTGTACTCGTCCTTCAAGGCCCTGGGCGTCAATCGCCTGTTGGTGTCCTACGCCGAAGGACTGGACCCGGCAAGGCAGTCCGTATTGCTAGAGAGGGAGTTTCTGGATGCCGGCCTCACCACCATATCCGTCAAGGCCTTGGCGGAGGAGATAACCGCCAGCGTGGATTCTATATTCACCCTGTTCAGAGCGTTCCTGGCCATGGGTCTGATAATCGGCATCGTGGGATTGGGGATAATAACCATCCGTTCCATCTACGAAAGGAGACTGGAGATCGGGATGATGAGGGCGATAGGCTTCACCAAGGGCATGGTTGTCGCGAACTTCGCCCTGGAATCGGCATTCATATCCTTGCTAGGCATCGTGGCAGGCTCTTTACTGGGCATCCTAGTGGGTTACCAGCTTTGGGTGGAGAGCCTAAAGGAGATGGAGTTCATATTCGTCATCGACTGGCTTCCGATATTGGCCGTGGGGTTGCTGGCCTTCGCAGCGACCATGCTTAGCATACTACCCGCCGCGCGAGGGGCTAGCAAGGTGTCCCCAGCCGAGGTGCTGAGGTTCGAGTGACCTGGTCAGGAAAAGTTAGTTATCTCCCGGGGATATTCCCGGGGGATAGCATGAGATACGGCGCCACCACCAGGCTGAGCCCGGAAAGGGCCTTGGAGAAAGCCCAGGAATACTTTGTGAAACTGGAGCTGGCCCTACAGGAGAGTTCCGATAAGCACGCCCTGTTCAGCAGTGTCGCCGGTCATGTTCTGGTCACGGTGACCACGGAACACGGCACCGAGCTGGACATCGAGACCATGGGATACGATGCCCAGGTCAAGACCTTCCTGCAGCGCATCGGCTAGCAGGTCTGGCACTCGGTGACCTTCATATTGCCGCGGTCCTTGAGCAAGCGCTTCTTCATCCCAGCTCCGGAGAGAACGCCCTCGTCGGTGATGACCGCGGTGACCAGTTCCAGGGGGGTAAGCTCGAACACCGCCTCCCTGACCTTCACTTCGTTCACCACTTCCTCGTTCTCCATAGGGTCCAACTCCAGGACCGGAATGAGCTTGGAGGTGGAGCACACGACAACGAAGGGTTTCTTGTTCTTCTTGGCCGCCAGGGCCGCCATCATCGTTCCCACCTTGTTGACCACGCCCTCCGGGCTAACGCCATCGGCTCCGACCAGCACCAGGTCGACCTTTTGAACCTCGGTAGCCATCAGGGAATCCTTGAACAGGGTGGCAGGGTAGCCTTTCTCCAGTAATTTATGACAGGTCAAGAAGCCCTCCCCCATCGGAAGGGATTCGGCAACGGATATCTCAACGCTCTTAGGCATGGAATAGATGGAATTGACGACCGTACCCGAGTAGGACAAGGTCAAGACCTTACCCGGACGGTATTTTTTCACCAAATTCCTGGAGATCTTTTCGTTGGCCTCGGTCTCCCTGGACCTGAGGTCAGTGAGGAATCCTCTGACGAAGCCGTTGAACTGATCATCCGGTATCTGAGCGTTCAAGAGCACCCGGATCGAACCGGCGATGTTCTGCACCGGCGCCATGGACCGCTTCACCTTGGCCAGACCTTCGGAGAACTCCTTCCAATCTTGGACCTTGGGCCTATGATACAAGGCTTCTTCCAGTCCATCCAACAGTGCCGAGTATATCTCTGAGGAACCGGAGATCCGGTCATCCGATATCATTTCCAACAGTCCGACCAGGTTAGTCATTAACACTCCCTCAATGGTGAAAAGAAAGGGTGATTGAAAAAGGATGGGGTTTTAACTTCGTCCGTCAGGTGCATACCACTTCGTCAGATATGCGCTCCAAGGCACCCACGTACCCGGGGTTCTGCTCGTTGGGATCCAGGCTGATGAAGAACTCGGCATTGCCAAGGCCACCGCGAGCTCTCTTCAAGGAGTCGATGACCGGTCGTAGGCCGTTCCAGGAGTACAGCACGTCCACTCCGTTGAGGACCACGATAGGCGACTCGTTTTCCTTCAGGAACTCCTTGATCTTCAGCTCAAAGCTTTCCAGGTTCATCGGTGGGATACAATCATCCTCCTGTCGAGGAGATAACCATATGGCGGTCATGTTCCCCTTCACCGGCTCGAACTGCATCTCCAGCTGCCGGGGTGAGTTCTTCGAAATGTACAGAGCCTTCCGGCCCTTGCGTAGCTCCCTCCTGAGCATCTCGTGGGTGCGCAGAGGCACGCGCTCCTTGATCATTACCAGCTTTCCTTCCCGGTCGTTCATTTTTTTCCCTCGAAACAATGAGCAGGTGTGAGTTACTCAAGGTGACCTGTGAGAAGAGCGTAAACAATAGTTAAAAAACGCTGAAAGAACGGGCCAGGTGTCGGGTGAGGGTAGTAGGCCCCCTTCTGTTTTAGGCGACATTCAACTGCGCGCCCGACCCGCCGGTCCTGAGCTGTCATCCCGGCTGTTTGGGCTTGCTCCGGTGGGGGGTCGCCGTTTCACCAGGTCCCCGGGGAACGTCCTCGCCAAGCGATTCATACTACCCCGGGGCTGTGCCGTTTCTGTGCCCTTGCCTTGGCTCTCGCCAATCCACTTTCGCGGTCCACCTTTCTCATGGAGGAGGGACCTTCCTCAGCTGGGCCCGAAGGCCCTACCGTCAGTCGCTCTCCCTCTCCCGACGATATTACCTATGAAAAACCCCTATTTAAATAAGTTGAAACGGACGACCGCACAAGCCCGTCATCCAGTTATTACCTAGTGGGGCAAGGGCCCATGCAAAGGTTAATAACCGCATCCTACATTCCCAAAAAAGCCCGCGGGGGTAGCCAAGCTTGGCCAACGGCGCTAGGTTGAGGGCCTAGTCCTTAGTGGTCCTTGGGTTCAAATCCCAACCCCCGCACCATTCTTCATCGCATCTTCCTTTGTTCGAGCTCTGGTTTTAAGGGGTGTTCTAGGGCCGGCTAATGATCCAACTCACCCTAACGAGCGTAAGAGGCCCTTACACAAAAAGTGATCCTTGCTCTCGCCAGAACGATCATCATGTAAGTTCGGTCTGCCCGTCAGAGGTCTTGGCGGTCTCCAGGAAGGCCGGGGATCGGAAGGCCATCCTGGCTGCGTCGCATATCAGCATCAGGGCAAGGATAACCAAGAGCAGGCCTATGATCCATCCACCGTCAGCGGCGGCCAATATCGGATCAGGGTTGTCGGAGGCGAAACCGCCGGAATAGGTTATCGGTATGTAGGCCAAGAACAACCGGGCGGCTATCTTCCAGTCACTGACCGACCAGGCAGCCAGCAGCACGAAGGGCATGACGTAGTAACCCATATGCATCTTCGGATAGAACACAATGAAGACGAGCATGGCCAGGGTCACGGACCTCCAGGCACCCCAGTTCTTGAAATGGCTGTATAGGTAGGCGATCAGCAGCGAGCCGATGACCAGGGCCAGCTCTACGATGGCCGGCAATCCATATCCGCCGTCGCGCAGGAAGTTCCAGAGGCTTCTTCCTCCCGAGGGTCGGGAGGGGTCCCCAATGAAGTAGAAGGAGATGAACTCCAGGAACTTGTCGGAGCACAGGAACAGGAATGGAGCGGTGATCGCAACGGTGATCAAGGCCGCCAGCAGAATGACCTCGGTCTTCTTCTTGAAACCTCTGGACCGGAGGAACTCCACCGGCATCATGAGCACCGGCCACATCTTGGTCCAGGCGCCTAAGGCGATGGCCAGGACCGCATACCTCTTGTCCAGCACCATCAGCACCGCGCCCAGGAAGAACACGAAGGCCACGATGGCCGCATCCTCCCCGGTAGCAGATTCGATTATCAGGTAAGGTGACAGGATGGTCAGCACACCCATTCCGAAGGCCTTCATCTCATCGAACTTCCGGAACGATAGATAGAGCATCACGGCCAGGAGGAAGGCGAAGAACGCTTCGTACGCACCCCACACATAGGCGCTCTGGGCTCCTCCCAGGAGCTGGGCGGGCACCATGATATAGTTGATGAGAGGAGGAGTCTCCGTGTGAACGTCACGATAGAGGCATCCCCCGTCGATTATGGTCTGCGTCCGGGACCTGTAGATGTCAAAATCGTATTGTACGGATGGATCGGAAAGATAGTAAGCGATCGCTGGGCCATAGATCAACAAGGTGATCAGAAGGAGCGACAGGACCTTCTGCCGCGCGTCCATCCTGCTCACGGATGATGCTAGTCGTTGCACGATCCTCTCGTCAAGGAACGTTCTAAGCTCATCCGCTCTTTTCGAAGCGCTCATGTTCCGGACCACTCTCCCCCGTTAAGGGTCCCGGTCAAAGACCATCACCCAGGAGCTCAGAACCCGTATATCACGGTTGACACGCTCTTCGAACGGCATTGGACCCTCTTCCCTGTGCTAATATACGGTCACCGTCAGGGAACGCCCTTGCGGTCCTGGTAGCATGTGAAGGTCTGTTTCCTCACGTCCGAGCAGACCCGGATGCCGAGGCCGTCCGCGTCGATGACCTTGATCACATGGGATAGGCCCGCTGAATCGGGCAGAAGCGACGAAAGCCGGTTCTCGGCCTTGTCGAACAGCTCGCCGCTCACCACATGCCCATCCCTTCCTGGATAAACGGCGCAATATAACATATCCAGCTCCACCAGGTCGTTGAAGAAGTGCGTCCCCAAGGACGCTTCAGGCACCAGGCCCTCGTGCATGGAAATGATCTCGCAGAGGATGGACACGGTATTGATCTCCGAGAAGGAGACCGGAACTCCCATCTCCGGGGAGGTGGTCGCCCACCTTCCCGGCCCGGCCAAGAGCAGAGTCGGGTGCTCGCCCAAATCCTTCAGGTGCGTCAACCTGCCCACAAGCCTTGCCACGGCGTACCGTTCGCTCATCCTCATTTTGCCATAGGTCTCCGGGACGACGTAGATCATCCGGTCCACGGTCACCGCCCTGCTGCTTCCTATAACGTGACCTTCCGAGGCCAGAATGGTGCGGGCGGAAGGAATGGAGCACGGTTCCGCCAGCGAAAGAGCGTCACCCTTGGCCTGGAATGGCCGGCATTGCAGGAGGTTGATGCGGTAATCCCCCAGGTCTCGGAAGTTCGCAGTGAACTCTATGTCCACGGGATGATCGTAAGCGCCATCCAGGACCCGGAACATCCTTCTCACATCGTCCAGGAACGTTCCTTCGGAGAGCAATCGGTCAAAGGTCAGGATCCATGAGAACGCCTCGTTCCCACCGTACTCCTGTACCCTCCTTTCCAGCTCTCGGTCTCGGGAGGCGAAGATGTCCAAAGGGATGTCCGGGGAGTTCCGGACGAGGTCCTCGAACGGCAACGACGTTAGGCGGTTGGCCTTCAGGTCTATCACGTCGCACCTTCTCTGGGAATACTTGCCAACGTCCTGCGAGCTGCCCTCCGGTCGGCGCAGAGGCGCGTTCATGGCCACGATCCTGGTGTAATCATCGTCCACCCGGTCCACCGCCCTGGTGCCCAGTCCGAACACCAAGCGCATCATGCCGGCACGGGGATCGATCTCCTTGCTCCAGACATATGGGTTGTAGGAGATCCCTACTCCCGCCACCTGGGGAAAGAACGTGTCGCCGTGAACGGAGCCCGACACACGCTGGACCAGAACGGCCATCTGCTCGTCCCGCTCGAGCAGGCCCCAGTGGGCGCGATAGGTCAGGGCTTCCCGATTGAGCGTGCTGGTGTAAACGCGTCGCACAGCATCCAGGAACTGGTCGAGCCTTTCCTGTGGCGTCCCCTGGTTGGCCAGGAACACGCTTTCGTACTTTCCCGAGAAGGCGTTGCCGTAAGCGTCCTCCAGGAGGCTGGACGAGCGGACGATGATCGGCGATTGGCCAAAGTACTCCAGCATCTTCCTGAACTGGTCCACGATGTCCTCCGGGAATTTCCCCGTCAGCATTCTTTCCTTGTCATGGTCGTCCATGAGGAAGCCGGAGGCGGGATCGTTCAATTTGCGCCGGATCCACCAGCAGCCGTTCTGGCTGAGGTAGGTGTAATAGACATCGGAACCGATGTAAAATGAGTCATGAGGCTCCATTCTCTTCGCCCATTCCTGGTCGTTCTTCTTCAGTATGGCCCGGGACAGCAGCATTCCGACTGACTTTCCCCCGATAAGCCCAGTTCCGATCATCCGTTTGCCGATGTCCAACAGGTCCGAGATGTCCAGGTACGTTTCGATCAGCCTCATCACCCTGGGGTCCCTGGTCACCGCCATCCGCACCAGTCGCAGGAAGAGGATGTCGCAGGTCTGGTCCGTCGTCCGCTCGAACGCGTTGGTCTCCACGAACTCCTGGGCCTTGAGAAAGCTCCTGGTCCAGATGTCCTGCTTATGCATCGAATAGTCGAGCCAGGGCTGCGGCACACCGGTGAGTATCTCGGCGGTGGTGGAGCTGTTCAGGACCGGTACGAATTCGTCCCCGTCCCATTGGTGCAGCATGTACATGGTGGGGGAGCGGCGCCCCTCCACCTTCAGCGGATGGACATAGGTGCGCACCCCCAGGCTGTGCACGTCAATGACCACCTGCGCCGTCCCATGAATGGCGTCGATGGCGAAAGGGGTGTGATGATTACGTATCAGGGCGAAGTAGGCCACGGTGTCGTAGACATAGAGGTAGGGACAGGCCAGCATGAAGAAGTTGCCCAACATGCGGTCGCTGTACCAATCGACCGAGAGGTCAGAAAGGTAATCGAAGACGTAGAACGCTCCCTTTCCCTTGTGATCGATGACGTCCAGTATTTCGGAGATGAATTGCTCGAAGCCCTCGATCGGTTCCAAGCGATGGACCTCGGCCTTGCTGTCCTCCGGGACGACCGGGCGATGGTCAGCGAAGCGGAAGTAGATGAGCTGACGGCCCCGCCTCCCCGCTTCCTTGCAGAAAGGGGTAACGAACTTCACGTAATCATCGATGGAATCCACCTGCAGGACCACGTTGTCCCCCAGCTGGATACGCTCGAGTATCTTGTCCAGGCCAGGAAGGCCGGTGTTGGATACCTCTTCCATTTAGCTTGCACCCCCAAGATGAATTTGGCGCGTCGCGTTCCAACGCTTGAGGATTACACAATTTTAAAGGTATTTCAAAAGGTGTGAGGATCCCTTATGGAACAACGAACCGAAAAGGCCGCCATACCGTTCTTCCCATGTATCACGGCAAAGGTTAATTCGCACCCTGCCATACCGCTTCCCGATACCAATGACCAACGATCTGAAGGAAGCATATTCTAACCTGATGTCCCGTTCCAAGGAGATGTTCGTGCTGGGTTCCGCAGGAAGCATACTGTACTGGGACATGGAGACCAAGATGCCCCCGGCCGCCCAGGCCATGCGCGGCGAGCAGCTCTCAGCTTTGGAGCTCATCGTGCACAAGAAGATGACCGACCCGGAGAACGACGCGCTTCTGAAGAGGTGCGAGAGCGACCTCAGCGTCTTCGATCAATGGCAGAGCAGGAACCTGCACCTGCTGCGCAAGAGCTACGACGAGAACTCCAAGATCCCCGACAAGCTGGTCACGGAAACGGCGATGCACCAGTCCAAATGCAACATGGTCTGGAAGAAGGCCAAGGCCGCCCACGACTTCAAGATGTTCCGGGACGACCTGTCCAAGATGATAGACCTGCGCGAGCAGGCGGCGGAGATTTTGATGAAGGTCAAAGGAACGAAGACGCCGTACGACGCGCTCCTGGACCAGTTCGAGCCGAACATGACCGCCGCGCGCATCGACGAGGTCTTCGCCGAACTGCGCCAAGGGCTCATCAAGCTCATCGGCAAGGTGGAGTCATGCGACTATCGGCCGGACATGTCCCCCATGTCCCGCAAAGTGCCGGTGGAGGTGCAGAAGAAGATCTCCCTGGACGTGATGAACTTCATTCACTTCGATACGACCAGTGACAAGGCCGCCGGCAGACTGGACGAGACGGAGCACCCCTTTACCACCGGAACCTTTGACGATGTCCGCATCACCACGCACTATTACGAGGACCGCTTCTTCTCCAACGTCTTCAGCGTGATGCACGAGGGCGGCCACGCCCTGTATGACCAAGGTATCCCGAGGGAATGGATGTACCAGCCTATCGGCACACCGTGCTCCTACGGCATTCACGAATCGCAATCGCGCTTCGTGGAGAACATCATCGGGCGTTCGCCGGAGTTCCTGAACTACGCTCTCCCGAGGTTCCGCAAGTATTCCCCGAGATCTTTCAAGGGGCTGAAGAACCGGGACATCATCTCCGCGGCGAACGCGGTCGTCCCGTCCAAGGTGCGCATCGAGGCCGACGAGGTCACGTACGCTCTGCACGTGATCATCCGATTCGAGATCGAGAAGATGATATTCTCGCATCAGGTGACCGTGGACGAGCTGCCGCAGGTGTGGAACCAGAAGTATTCCGATTATCTAGGCGTCAAGGTAGAGCACGACGGCGAGGGCGTGCTGCAGGACACCCACTGGTCCGGCGGTTCGTTCGGCTATTTCCCGTCGTACGCGCTAGGCAACATATATTCCGGCATGTTCCTGGACAAGATGCAGAAGGACGTTCCGCAGTGGCGCAAGAGCGTTCGAAACGGAGACTTCTCCCCCGTGTTGGGATGGCTCAGGACCAACGTGCACTCCAAGGGCGATCTTTACGACCCGGCCGACCTGGTGAAGGTGGTGACCGGAAAGGACGTCTCCGTGACGCCGTTCCTCAAGTACCTGGACCGGAAGATGTCCAGGATATACGGGTTCTGATAACGAGGGGCGAACCCCCTCCCCTTATTTTTTTAATAAATAGAAGGTTGGGAAAGGGATTTCACTTGAAACGGATGGTCTCCAGGTTCATCGGCGCCCTGGTGGTTATGTTGAACTTGCGGTACAACGCGGAAGCCAGGTCCATGCACTTCTTCTCCTCCCCGTGCCCGATGACTATTCGTTCCGGCTTCGGGTCAAGCGACGCGATGTAGTTGATCAGCTGCCGGCGGTCGGAGTGTCCGGAGAAGCCGTCCACGACCTCCACGTTCATCTTGAAGTCCACGGTGATCTGCTTTCCCTTGTCTGGCAAGGTCAGCTCCTTCACCCCTCTCTGGATCTTGCGGCCGATCGTTCCGTCCGCCTGGTATCCGACGAACACCAAGGAGGCGGTGGGATCGCTGGCCCAGGCCTTCACGTATTCCATGACCGGTCCTCCGTTCATCATGCCGCTCGTGGCCAGCACGATGCAAGGCTCCACGTCATGCAGGATGTTATCGCGCATCTCCTGCGAATCGACGCGCTTGAACATGTCGCTCAGGAAGGGGTTCTGCCCCATCTGGAATATCTGGGTGCGCAGTTGGCTGTTGAGGTACTCGGGATAAGCGGTATGGATGGCGGTAGCTTCCCAGATGCTCCCGTCCAGGTAGACCGGGACCTTGTCCACCTTTCCGGTGCGGGCAAGTTCCTCTATCACCAGCATGACCTCCTGGGAACGCCCGACGGCGAACACCGGGATGACTATCTTTCCCTTGCGTTCCATGATCGCCCTTTCGATGATACCGCGCAATTGCGTGGCCGCATCGACCCTGCTGGGCTGTATATCGTTCGAACCGCCATAGGTGGACTCGATGACCAGTGTCTCCAGCCGGGGGAACTTGTTGGTCGTGGCGTTGAAAAGCCAGCTCCTCTCGTACTTCATGTCGCCGGTGAACGTCACATTGTAGGCGCCGTCGCCTACGTTGAAGTGGCAGACGGCCGAGCCGAGGATATGGCCGGCGTTCTGCATCGTCAAACGGATATCGCGGGTGATGTCGGTGGTCTCTCCGTACTTCAGGGTGATGCAGTGCTTGACCACCTCGCGCACATGCTTCGCCTCGTACTCGTTCCCCTTGGCCTCGCCATAGGCCACCTTGATGGCGTCGATCAGGCTCATGGACATGAGGTCCCTGGTCGGCGGCGTGCAATATACCGGCCCATCGTAGCCGTACTTGAACAGAGTGGGTAACAGTCCACAGTGGTCCAGATGGGCATGCGTAATGACGACCGCGTCCAGCTGGTCGAAAGGCAGGAACTCAGGTGCATTGAAGTAAGGTTTCGGCTGGGGCTCGGCCTTGGAGGGCCACATGCCACAGTCTATCAGGATCTTGCTGTCCCGGGTGTGCAGCAACGTCGCCGAACGGCCGACCTCCAGATACCCGCCCAGGCAGGTCATGCGTATCCAGTTGTCACCTTCGGTCTTGGGCTGCGCCAGGCGTCTTCCCACCTTTCTGAGGAAATCCTTACGATCATCGTGAATTTCTCGCAGGTAGGCCCTGGTCTCGTAAACCGTCTTGGACTGTATGGGCGGCGCTCGAATGACCTTGGGGGCCCAGCCGATCTCCTTCTTGATCTCGTTGAGCACCGCGCCCTGCTTGCCTATGGCAATCCCCGGCGCCAGTGCCTCAATGTAGACCTCTCCGGTATCATCCTCGAAATAGATGTTCTGGATCTGTGCTTCCTCAGGGATGATCTCCCGCAGCCTCTTCTCCACATCCGCGGAGTCCTTGAGGGTCTTGGGGTCCGGTCTCACGTCCACTCGGCGTCTTAGGCCTTGGGCGATCTGGCGGACCATGTCGTTCCCGGAGGCGAAGGCCTCCATGTCCTTGGTGTAGATGACCACTAGGGGCCCTTCGAAATCGATGGATGTTATATCGACGGTTGAGGGAACGATCTTCCGAACCTGCTCTCGGGCATCCTCAAGAATTGTTTCTGCGCTCATGACTTTCACTTACTGGAATTATAACAGGGAAGGCGTTTGGAAAGGGGTTTCAGTATGGTCGGGGAACGTTGATGCCCATGCGAGAGGCGCGCTTCAGGATCTCTTCCTGAGACACCTCGATGTAGCCGTCCTTGGTGATGGTGACTATGTCCATCCCGTCGCCGCTGGCGGAATCCCTCTTCATGGCCGCGTTCAAAGCGCGGATGGCCAGGTTGATGGAGTCATCCAGGGTTATGTCCCTCTTGTAGTGGTCCTCCAGCACGCCGTAGGCGTAGGGAGAGCCGGAACCGACGCTGATGTAATGGTCAGGTATCGATCCACCGGCGGCGTCCAAGGAATAGACGTGTCCGCCTTCCTTGTCGTAGCCGCCGACGATCAGACCGACGTAATAGTAGCCGTAAGCGCCTCCGCCCCTCCTCAGGATGTTGGAGGTCAGGGTGGCAGCGGCCTTTACGGACATGGGGGCGGTCCTCTTCAACTTGTAGAGCTCCACCTCAGCCCGGAGATACCGGGCCATGACCTGCGCGTCGCCGACCAGACCAGCGGTGGTAAGGCCGACGTTATCATCGATCTTGAAGACCTTTTGGGTCTCCTTGTGGGCGATGAAGTTGCCCATGGTGGCTCTGTGCTCGGTCGCCAGGACCACTCCGTCAGCGTTGACTATACCTATAGTGGTAGTACCAGTCTTCATGTTGTCCATATGAATCAAGTCCTCCAAGACCGTGTAAAAACGAATGATATGGAATGACTGGTAGGTCCAATCATCAATATTATATATAACTGTTTTCCCAGCGTTCAACGTTAATCGAGTTCACTGCTGGCTAGGTCCATTTTCAACCTCCGGACCTTGGAAGAAATTTTTTATTAGCATCCCCGCCCCGTAACCGGCGGCGATACCGGCCAGTAGGCCGGTGATGGATCGCAAGGCGTTGCTGGATTCGTAATCGGTCACCGCCTGCACCACCCCATCCACGGCCATCGGGACCAGGAGGACCAATAACCAGGCCCACTCCACCTTCCTGCCTAGGAGAACGAACGCCGCCAGGCCGACGATCGCTCCGGCAAGCAGCCCTAGGTCCCTGGCGCAGAAGGGCATCTGGTTATCGTTCAGTTCGAAGGAACGGTCGGCCTGTTGATGGCAGTTTATATCGCCCAGGAGGTAGACGGCCCGTTGCGGCCATGGGACGAACTCAAGGTCATCCTCATGGTCCAGGCTCCCGATGCTTCCATCGAGTCCGCCGACCGTACCTTCTGGAATGGTGAGCGGGGCGATGATCATGGCCAATAGGATTGCCGACAGGACCGCTCCGATGATGAGCATGTATCGCTTGGCGACCGGGACCTTCATTAGCTCCTGCTATGCCTCCTGATTATTAAGGCATTGAGCGGGAACGGGAATTTTTTATATCCTGAACGGTTCACGCATAAGCATGGCCGAACTTCCGGACGACCTCAGAAGGCTTGCCGATTTCCATGGGCACCTCGGAGCCTACGTACTGCTGGGATACCGGATGGGCCTGGTCGCCAGAAAGTATTTTCCCGGGAAGTTCTACGCCACTCTGTTCACTGGTACCGAACCGCCGATATCGTGCCTAATTGACGGAGTGCAGTTCTCCTCCCGCTGTACGCTGGGAAAGGGAAATCTGGCGGTCAAGGAGGGCGGTCGTCCGAACGCGCGCTTCTACGACGGGATACGCTCTCTCGAAATGTCTCCCCTGGACGCCGTTCAGAGAAGGATCGACACGGTCAACTCTTACGAGGCGGGGGAGAAACTATCCCTGGAGCTTCACCAGCTCTCTGACCTCGAACTTCTATTGGTCAGAGAAGGTGGAAGAGAAGCGTCTGACCGCATAGTGAAGCTGTGAGATAGACTCCGAGGGCGATCGCCCCCCGCGTCCCATAGCTTCTCATCCCCCTTTGCCTGGAGCTCCAGCCGTCCAGTCCTCCGAGGAAGTGATTGACGATGAACGCCAGCTCGACGACGTAGATGGAGGCCAGAGCGGTCAAGGCAACGGTTCCGCCACCGATCAGGCCCATGATCCCGCCGGTAAGCCCGATTATCGCTGGAGCGAAGAGCGTGCTGGTGGTGCTCATCATGTCCACCACCGGCCTGAGGTTCTCCCGGACCTTGGCCTGGGCCCGGGCGACATCACCCTGCGATTGGGCCAAGTTCACGGCCAGCTTGCCGGCTCCCAGATGGTCCTCCTCGGCGCAGGCCATGACCGTCAGGTAGTTCTGGTGCAGGGCTGGGTATCTTGAAGCTAGCTCCCGGTCGGCTCGAATGGCCTCGGCCAGAGAGACACGGTCGGTACGGGTGGCGTGTACCAACCTCAGCCCCCATAGCCTGAACTCGCCATGATCGGTCATGGCGACCTCTTCGAACGCCCGCTCCAGGTCCTGCCCTCCCAGCATGGCGTTCCCCAGGCGGTAGAGGGCATCGACGAAGGACCGTTCGGTGTCCTGCTCCCCCTTCTTCTCTGGTGCTCCTAGGCCGATCAACGCGGCCAACAGAACTCCCAGTCCGGCCAGGGCGGAAACAAGGATGGAACCGGCGATGACATAGGCCAGAAATGCCGCCGGGACCGAGGACAGCACGATCGCCAACCTGCTCTTGTCGAGGTCCAATTTCCTTCGTGGACCGCGCAGGGGGTTGCGGGCCATCATGGATCGGATGTATCCCAGGGTGAACGCCGGTACCAGGAGCAGAAGGACCAGTCCCAGCATGCCCAGGTTGAGGTCCCCGCCCACCAGCCCGTTCTCCATTCCCAGTAAAGGGATCAGGGAGAACAGCATCACCGGGGCCAGCACTCCAAAGGCGAACACCAGCATCACTGGAAACGAAAGGGAACCGATATACCGCTCGCAGACCTCCTTCAGTCCTTCAAGGGCGATCGAGTTGGCCCTATCGAGCAGTCGTTCGCGACCTTCGCCCTCGCTCTCCTCGGCGGCCATTATCAGGTGCAAGGCCCGCCGCAACCCGTCGTTCATCTTATCCAGCCCGGAGGTCCAAGCGGACAGCCCTCGCCGGAGGTCGGCGGCCTCGCCGGTCAAGGCCTTCCAGGCCACGGAGGCGATGGCCTTCTGCAATCCCCCGTCACCGGACCTGGTGCCCATCTCCACCGCCCTTTCCAGGGAGGGCGACCGGCTCATGCTCATGCCCATGGCCCCGATGACCGCCGGGGTGTCTATTAGGAAGGACCGCTGTTCGGCGGCGTACCTGCTGGAAGGACCAGCGATGATAAGGGCGGGGAGCAGGAAGGGAGCGACGACCAGTCCGGCGGCCATCATCACCAGGGGGTAGGGCATGAACAATAGGACGATGACGATCGCTGGAACGAAGACCAGGAGGGACCAGAGGAATGCGTTGTAGGCGGCGAGCGAAACGTCCTCCACCGATTCCTCCCTCCGAGACATCGATTCCTGCATCCCCGGCCTTAGCTTGGGTGAGAATATCTTTGCGAAGCCGGCGGGTACCGTTCCAGCGATCTTGGGCAGGCCCGTGGTTCCAAGCATTCCGGTCAACGCCCCCTCAGGTGATCGATGAACTCCTGGCCGGTCTCCTTTCCGCCCTGCCATAGATATTCGTTGGCTTGAAGGGAATAGGCCGGTGAAAGGTAGGCCGGGTCCTCCCGCCCCATCTCTAAAAGCGATCCCCGCAAGGCGATCCTGCGACGCAGGTTCTCCAATCCCTGTTGGTAGTCCATTCCCCATCCGGCCGCGATCCTGGCCAGAATTGGCATATGCCGTTCGCTGAGGTGATATCTGCCATCGTAGGTGAGCATGGGGAGGAAGCTAAGGCCTTCCGGAGTGCGGACCACCTCGGCCACCTCGGTTATGCGGCGAACCTGGCCGAGCCCCCCGCCGGGACGGACCAGGCCCATGGTCACGATGACGTCGGTGGAGGCGAAGGAGGCCTCCGGGATCCCCAGCTCGTTCACTACCCGGTCGTGCACCTCCTTGGCCCCGTCGCCATGAATGGTTCCCAGCACGGACGAACCGGCCTTTCCGGTTCGCATGCTCTCGTAGAGGGTCATGGCTTCCCTACCGCGAACCTCACCGACCACTATGGCCGATTCCCCCAGGCGCAGAGAGACGCGCAGCGCTTCCTCCGCCGATGACGTTCGATCGCCGCTCAGCGACGGGTCCACCAGCATGGACTGCACCTTGAAACCTAACGATTGCAGGGCCTTCACCGGCACCTCCCGGGTATCCTCGATGACCAATATCCTCTGGTCCACGGGGAACTCGAAAAGAAGGGCGGACAATAGGGACGATTTTCCGGAACCGCGGGCACCGCAGACCAATATGGACGCCCTGCCGTCCATGAGGAAGGAGAGAAGTCCGGCGGCCACCTCGTCCAATGAACCGCGCTCCGCCAGACGCAGTAATGTCCAAGGGACATCGGAACGTCTTCGCAGGGCCAGGGCAAGGCCGTCCGGGCTTAGCGGCGGGCACAGGGCGGTAGCTCGGACGCCCGCGTCAGCGATATCCGTCTCCAGCACCGGGCTGGAACGGGAGAACGGGCGCCCGGAGCGGTACTTCAGGCGGCCGACCAACCCTACCATCTCCTTCTCGGAAACGATCACGTTGGTCTCGCACCTTCCGAAGATATTCCTTCCGCCCGCCTGGTTGAGGGTGAGATAGGCCCGGGTGTCCTGGCACGGGGCGTCCACATAGATGTCCTCCACCCGGGGGTCCCGGAGGATTATGTCCAGCACCCCGAGCCCCAGGGTGTTGCGCATCACCGCGTCCAGCAGGTCCTTCTCAATATCTGCCGGAGGGTTCAGGGAGCGGACCAGGGATCGAACGTGAGAACGGAGCTCGGACTCCTCTCCTCCCAGCGATGCCGGGGGGACCGATCGGACCTTGGCCACCGCCTGCGCCAGAAGCCTGGAGGAATCACGATCGGCGGTGTGTTCCCAGGGAAGCACGCAGTATCTTTGCCGCACGCCCATAGGGTCGGCAACGATCTCGATGGTCCCGCCCGGAATTTCCTTGCGGTCCACAAGCTGCCATCCGGCAGGAGCCTCTCGTTCTATCCAGTAACCGGACAGCGATGGTTTGACCATGCGACTGCGGCGCAGCCCGGGCAGAGCGTCGGAAAGTTCCATCGGACCTTTCGTCATCTGTCGCTCCCTCCTGGGACCTCGATGATGCGGAAACGGTCCGCGGCGAGCGTCTTCTTGGCCCTCCTGCCGTCGGAACGCAAGGCGTCCAACGCCTCACGCTGCCTTTCCAGGCATGAAGGGCAAGTGGCACCCTCGCCCGAACAGAACATATCGGACGAACCTGCCCGTATGCGGTCCAGGTAGCGATTAATCCTCTCTGGAGAGATCGGCCGGGGGCAGGGCAAGGAAGCCAATATGTCACGCAGTCCTTTCCAGGCCGTTTCAGCGGCAATCAGTGTTCGAAGCGAGTTGACACCGCTCTCGCGGACCCACACGTCCTGCGCGCCGCTCATCACGATCCCGGTGGCCTCCCGGTGCGCGTTCAGGGAGTCACGGATCGCTCCCAGGCACCTTTCCGATGGAGCCTCGTCGGCATGCGGACAAACAGAGCAATCAAGCTCGATCATCCTCCCTAGCAATTGAAATTTACATCCTTCCTGGTTTGGGCGCATCGCCGGCCAGGCGTCGCCCCTCTTTGGCATCATGACCACCTTCGCCATTCTCTTCCCTGACGGTCGAACGGCGGAGGGGAGGTTCGATATGACGGCTAATTGTACGCTACACGCCTAGGGAATTAATACCAGGGCAGGTGATTCCAGGTCATGGAACTGCTAGCGCCGGTCGGGACGGAGGAAGCGCTCAAGGCGGCCATCGCCGGAGGGGCGGACGCTGTTTACTTGGGGGGCAAGAGCTTCGGGGCCCGGCACTTCGCCAGCAACTTTTCGGATGAACTGCTGGCAGGGGCGATAAAGCTCACTCACGACCGCGGAATGCGCACCTACGTCACGGTGAACACTCTCATCAAGGAAGGGGAGATGGCCGACGCTCTGTCCTTCGTAGGGATGCTGGACGACGCGGGAGCGGACGCAGTGATCGTCCAGGACCGCGGCCTTCTGCCGTTGATCAAGGAGCGCTTCTCTATACCGGTGCACGCCTCCACCCAGATGGCCGTCCATACTTCGGCCGGGGTCAGTTGGGCTCAGAAACAGGGGATCGAAAGGGTCATCCTGGCCCGAGAACTGGGTTTGGAACAGGTCAAGGAGATCGCCGAGAGCTCCAACATCGGTATCGAGGTGTTCATCCACGGGGCGCTATGTTACTGCTTCTCCGGACAATGCCTCTTCTCCAGCTTTCTGGGCGGCCGTTCCGGCAATCGCGGCATGTGCGCCCAGCCCTGCCGCAAATCGTACACGCTCGGAAAGAAGGAAGGATACCTGCTGAGCACCGCTGACACCTTCGGGATCGGGTCCATTCCCGAACTCATGCGCTGCGGCGTGACCTCCCTCAAGATCGAAGGCCGAATGCGCTCCCCGCAGTATGTCTATCTGACGTCCAAGATATACAAGAAGGCCATCGAGAGGGCTAAGAACGGGGAGACGCCGCTCATCACAGACCGGGAACGGGAGATGCTGGAGGTCGTTTTCAACCGCGGTTTCTCGGGCGGTTATCTTACCGACCAAGAGGTCATGCAGACCGCCCACCCGGAATCCCGCGGAAGGCCTCTGGGGCCGGCCCAGGTCGAAAAGGGCCGTCTGAGGATGCCCCGAGGTGCTTTAGGCGCAGGGGACGGCATCAGTCTTTACCAAGGTAACGAAAAAGTAGGCGGCTTCGACCTGAAAGGTTCCGACCTGGATGGCACGAACGTCATCGCCTCTCCGCCCTTCCTTCTGAAGGACGGGGATTACACCGTCTACAAGACCAAGGACCGGGAGCTCCCGGTCATCGAGGACCTGATATCAAAGATCAGATTGCAGGAGCGGGAAGCGGTTCGAAAGACAGTGGAGCTGCCACCCAAGCGCATGCGCCGCGGCGAGACGGTGAGCGAACTTTCGTTCTACGTCTCCAGCCTGGCCGTGCTGAGGTCGGTTCTGCCGTACGCGGACCGGGTCTATTTTGACGGGGCGAAGGTGGACGCGGAAGCGGAGGAGATATGCGCGAGCGAGGGCAAGGAGTTCGTGAAGATGCTTCCCCGTCTCTCTTTGAAGGAATCCGCTTCGGACCACGACCGGGTGATGGTGAATACCATCGACCAGTATGAGCTGAACAAGGGGCGTACCGTCTACGGCTCATACCACATGAACTTCTTCAACAGCTACACCTTGCCGAAGCTGCACCAATGCACATTATCGCCGGAGCTGAACCAGGAGGAGCTCATTCACGTGCTCTCTCGAACCGAGGGACGTTGCGAGGTGATGGCCTTCGGCCGCCTGGAGTTGATGCTGAGCCGGGACCCCACGCTGCCCGAAGGCACGTTAGTGGACGACCGGGGCGTGCGCTATCCGGTGCACCGCGATCCCGAAGGGTTCGTGCACATCCTGCACAGTACGGACCTTCTCATGCTGGACAAGGTGCCTGAGCTTCGCACAATGGGCGTGGACTCGCTGGGGATCGACGTCAGAAGGCGGCACCCCGACCTGGCGGCCTTCGTCGGAAAGAGCTTCAAGGAACTGGACATGGCCAACCTGGAGGAGCTGCGGCGGAAATGCGGGCGTAGTAGCCTAGGCCATTATCGCAAGGGCGTGTTCTGAGTTAGCCTACAGTTAAAGGTGTCCGCCTATACCCCCCGGATCGCTGAAGGTCCGTGCGTGTGGCAAGGAGGTGCATGGACCGTGAAGGTGTAGGCGGATTCTTGGAATCGATACTGGCAGTGATGGTGGTGATAACCGCCTCCTCGATATTCCTGGTGGTGTTGGCCTCCGGGACGGTGCAGGTGGAAGAGGAGATCGACCAGGAGGAAGTGATGTCCTGGCTGATTTCCAATGACCTATACTTCGAGGACGAGGTCGTTTCCCTTGACGGACCGGGCGTAGGTCCGAGGTTAACTGGTCTTCCGGAGGGGATCTCCGGAATGACCATCGTCTATCGTGCTTCGGGGAACTCCACGCCCCTTTTTGTTCTGAATCAGGCTGAACAGTCAACCGGGGACGTCCTGGCCTTTCAACGTCCTTTGCTCATCGAATTGAACGGGACTAAGTTCCCCGGAGTGATGGAGGTGCGGGTATGGCGCTGAGGAAGGACCGTAGAGGGATGGCCGTCCTGGTGGACGCCTTGATATTCCTGGTGGTCCTGACGTTGTTGATCGCCGTTATCTACTCGGCCTCTCCCGGAAAGATGTCCGAAGATAGAACGGAAAGGCTGAGGTCCTATCACTCTGTGATGCTGGCCGGGGAGGTTTCTGCAAACGAGGGAAGTTCCATGTCCGTCGTTACCCTGGCGGAATATCTGATAGCCCTTTCGATCATCGGGGCTCCGGAGGAGGAACAGGTACTGCTCATCGAAAAGATGGTCAACGGGACCATCACCGAGCTGGAGATGACCTTTGGAAATACGTGGCTGGTCATCGACCTAGGTTCGGCAGTTCTGCATTTCGGTTCTGATCCTTCCGCTGAGGTCGGAGACGTATACGCCGATCGGCGGGAGCTGGGGGACGGTTCGGTCGTCTCCACCATGTTCCTGACGGTCTAGAGGACCTTGCCGACCTTCTTCTGGGCGATCTCGACCGCCCGGGCGGTCTCCAGGGAAGCGAAGATCATGGCCACTATCAGGCTTCCGAACATCAGGTATAGCCTCAGGTCTCCCAGACCAAGGTCGTAACGAAGTATCTCAGCTCCTACCAGGAAGGCCCCGACCGCGCTCAGCGCGTACATCGCCACCCCGTAGTAATACATCGGCACGGAGATGATCCGGCAATCCCCGCCGCACAGCTTGCATGATTTACGCCTGTACCAGGCGGTGGGCTGCAGGTCCTTGCAGTCGGGGCAATAGCAGAACTTCATGTAACGGTCATCCGGTTACTGGGAATAATCGTTTTCCCTCGGGCCGTGCCTTCTTGCTTTTCGCGGCACCAGGCCGAATCGGGCAGGCTACGGTAGATGTCCACTGTTTCGTTAGTGGGAGGTTTATCCTCCAATATTTGGCTGATGCTCTCCCAGTTGAAGGACCAGTAAAATATTCTCCAGTTGCGGCCGCTAGCCAGTTGCGTCTCCTCCCAGCGGGTCCTGAGTATCTTCATGTCCTGCAGGAAGTAGAAAAGTCGGCGGTCGTCATGATCAAGAGCGTTGTCAATGATCTCGTCCAGATATCCAAAGTAGTTCAATACGCGTAACGCCACCTCATCCGCCACCGGACCGTTGAAACCGGCCGTCTTCTCCAGAACGCGCACTACGGACGCGTGCCCCAAGGAGCTCAACAAGTTCGTATCACTCATCGATTATACTCTGTTCACAGAGCATATAGTCATTGCTATGTTACGGTCGTGAGATCGGCGTATTGAGCGGTTCCCTGCAGTTTATTAATACTGGGGAACGATAACCGAAAAGGCCGGCACGTGAGTTGTAATGATCATAGAGACGCTCAACCAGATCATCATCGACCTTATCGAGGCCACTGGGTATTTGGGTATATTTTTAGCCATGCTCATAGAGGGGATATTCACACCGATTCCCAGCGAGCTCATAATGCCCTTCGCCGGTTACGTGGCGTCCACGGGCGAACTGAACTACTTCCTGGTGATATTGATCGGAAGCATAGGGGCAGTGGTCGGTTCCACGGTAGCATATATGCTAGCCTTGTGGCTGGGACGCCCGCTCATCGACCGTTTCGGGGTGTTCTTCGGGTTGGACGGGGAAAAGATGGCCTCCGCCGAGCGCTGGTTCAAGCGCTGGGGCGTCTGGGGCATATTGATCGGCCACTCACTTCCTGGAATCCGTTCGGTCATTTCCTTCCCTGCCGGACTGTCCAAGATGGACCGTAAGAAGTTCGTGGCGTTCACATTCTCCGGGGCTCTGGTATGGAACACCGTGCTGGTGACGGCTGGTTACTTGCTGGGAGGGGAATGGGTCAAGTTCTGGGAGAAGACGGACAGCCTTCATCTGGACATCCTTATGCTGGGTGGGCTTGGCGCGATCCTTGTCCTGTACTTCCTCTATAACCGGAGGAAGGGTTCCAAGCTCACTCGACCTTCAGACAGCGAATGATATCCTGCCGGGAGACCATTCCCTTTAGGACTCCTTTCTCCAGCACGGGAACGCTGCGCAGCTTGAACTCCACCATGTAGTCGGCGGCCTTTGAAACGTCGTCCTCAGGGGACACGAACACGGTGGCGGTGTGCATGAT
>DAONGL010000020.1:0-9618 GCA_035404085.1 Methanomassiliicoccales archaeon
TGCTGGGCCAAGGAGGCGGCCGATGACCTCATCGACTCCATGAACGACCGCCTGGCTGATATCGAGGAGCGGATCGGGGACGCTGGGACCATGCCGAGCATGGCCTTCGCGGTTTGGCTGGACCCGATATACGCCACCGGCAACGGCACCTTCGCCGCTGATGTCATCGCCCATGCCAATGGAGTGAACGTCTACAACAACCTCACTGGCTGGCCCGATGTTAACATCGAGTCCATGTTGGAAGAGGATCCTGATTATCTGGTAGTATCCATGATGTACCTGGCCTCGCCAGGCGAGGAGATAATCTCCGGGTTGGAGAACGATACCATCTGGTCCCAGGTCTCCGCCGTGCAGAACAAGCGCGTCTACATAATGACCGGACAGGCCGATAACGTCTTCAGCCGCCCCGGCCCGCGCATGGTGGACGCAGTGGAGCTGTTAGCCCAGATACTCCACTCTGACGCGTTCAACGCAAGCCTGCCGCACGTCATCTCTGACAACTATGTCGACATGGTATCCAGCACCGATACTTCAGAGGCCGAGGCGGTCTCCTCGGAGGCAGTGGGGTTCGAGGTGATGGTTCAGGCTAAAAGCGATTGAATGAATCATCCTTCCCCGTGGCGCCGGGCACAAATATAATAGCTGGCCCGCGTTACGGGAAACAACTTACCTCTGGCCGGTGGCTCACACCAGCCTGATCGGTCGAAAGATGGTGATGAGGAATGGAAGGGACCAAGGCAAGCCAGGCGAAGATCAAGATAGCCCTGATAATGGGCCTTGGTTCGCTCAGCATCGTCCTTCTTTTCATACTCTCTCTCACCACTGGGGTCATGGACATCTCGTTCACCCAGGCCATGTCCGGGGTTTGGAACCTCATCCAGAACGGCGGCGCCCACCAGAACAACCAGGAGCTCGTTCTCTGGTACATACGTATACCTAGAGCACTGGGCGTCATCGGCGTGGGCGTCGGGCTGTCTGTCGCCGGGGCGGTCATGCAGGCGCTCATCCGTAACCCGTTGGTCGACCCATACATAACCGGTGTCTCCTCCGGAGCGGCGCTGGGAGTGACCACCGCGGTGCTGGCGGGAGTGACCATCGGGGGGCTCGGGATATTCGTAACTCCGATCATGGCCTTCATCGGGGCTGTGTTGGCCTTCTTGTTCACCATGCTTCTGGCCGAGGCTGCCGGCGGGCGCTCGATCAGTTACGTTCTCGGCGGGGTGATCGTGGGGATCGCCCTGCAGTCGGGGACCACCATCCTGATGTACTTCAACGCCGACCGGCTACACAGCGTGCTGTACTGGCTGTTCGGTTCGTTCTCCACTCTCAACTGGCAGTCGACCACCATCATCGTCCTCTGCGTTTCCGTGCTAGCGGCGATAATGCTGCTCTACGCCAAGGAGTTCAACGTCATCCTCCTGGGGGACGAGCAGGCCCAGCAGCTGGGTATGAATGTCAAGCGCTTCAAGACCGGCATGTTCGTACTGGTGTCCGCCCTGACCGCGGTGTGCGTGGCCTTCACCGGGATCATCGGTTTCGTCGGCCTCATCGTGCCTCACCTGGTACGTATGCTCATAGGCGGCGATCATCGGCTGCTCCTTCCGGCCTCCATGGTGGTCGGGGCAAACATTCTTTTGATTGCTGACATTGTATGTAAGACCGCGGTGGCTCCCTCTGAGCTGCCGGTCGGTGCCATAATATCGATCATCGGAGCTCCGTTCTTCGGGTACCTGATGATCAGGATGGGCAAGGAATATGTCATGTGATGAGGAGCTGACGGTGAAGGTCGACAACCTATCCTTCAGCTATGGTGCCAAGAGGAACCTTTGCGCCAAAACGCTCAAGGGCATCACCATCGACGCCAAGAAGGGCCAGCTCATCGGGATAATGGGTCCGAACGGTTGTGGTAAGACCACCTTCATGCGCTGCATCAACAAAGTCCTTAAACCGCAGGAAGGCGCCATATACATTGACGGCAAGGACCTGGACCGCCTGAAGATGATGGAGGTGGCCAAGATCTGCGCCAACATCCCGGCGGACGTCCCGGACGATTTCCATCTGTCCGTGGAGGAGTTCGTGGCCCTAGGCCGCTACCCGTTCGTCACCGGCATCTGGTGGGAGGGGGCCAAGGACGAGGAGCTGGTGCGGGACGCCATGAAAGCCTATCACGTCACGCATCTGAAGGACAGGAAGCTCGGCGAGCTCAGCAGCGGGGAGAAGGCCCGGGTGCTATTGGCGAAAGGCGCCGTGCAGCAGCCGAAGATCCTTCTTGCCGATGAGCCAAGCGCGCATCTCGACCTGAAGTTCAAACTGCAGGTCATGCAGGCCTTGAAGGACCTCTCCCGCCAAGGTGTAACGGTCATCACCGCCTCGCACGACATCAACCTGATCGCTAAGTACGCCGATCTGGTCATAATCATAAGCGAGGGCGGGATAGTGAGCTACGGACCTCCGGCGGAGGTCATCAACGAGGATATCATCCGCGCCGTGTACGGTGTGGAAGTTTCGATCATAAGGGATAACGGCGAACTGTACGTCATCCCGCTGAGACCGGCGGAACCGGAGAAGGGCGACGATGAAGATCCAAGACCTTGTGAAAAAGGAATTGTTGCCGATTAAGAGGCCTGTGCACGGAGGCCAGGGCTGGAAGCTTCCCGGCGTGGAGGACTTCAGCCACAACCTGAACCCGTACGGACCTCCAGCGGAGCTGCCGCGACTGGTGGCGGAAGCTTCCGAGCAGTTAAGCCATTATCCGGACGATACGGCCACGGAGTTCAGGGAGGCGGTGGCCACTCTGCACAACGTTTGGCCGGAGAACGTGATCGCTGGCGCCGGCTCGGCCGAACTTATACGCCTGTTCCCTGAGGTGTTCATGTCCCGCAAGGCCCGGGTGATCATCCCCCGACCGACCTTCTCGGAATACTCGCACGCCTGCCGTATGCAGGGGGCTAACATACTGGACGTTCCGCTTGTCGAAGGGGAAGGCTTCCGCCTGGACATGAACGCCATTCGCGAAAAGTTACCGCTAGCCAGGGCGTTGTACATCTGCAATCCCAACAACCCTACCGGTACGGTCGAAACTAAAAGACGCATCATGGAACTGGTGGACGAGTGCGAGTCGACCGGTAAACTGGTCTTCCTGGACGAGACGCTGCTGGACCTCGTCGACGATCACGAAAGCATTTCATGCATGTCTGAGGTGCAGAGCCACGAAAATCTGTTCATCATCTCCTCTTTGACGAAATCGTTCGCCATCCCCGGAATGAGGGTCGGTTACGGCGTGGGCGGCGTGGAGATCGTGGACATGATGGAACGAGCCCGGCTCTCCTGGAACCTGGGGGTCATAGAGCAGTACGTCGGCGCTCGACTGCTGCGCGACCATCAGGACCACGTGCGCAAGGCGGCGCAGATGATGGCCTCCGAGCGCGCTCGCATAAAGAAGGCCGTGGACAGCACCGGGCTGCTGTCGCCGCTTCCGGACCAGTGCTTCTTCTTCTTCACCCGGGTGGCCGATCCCAAGAGGTCCGGCCAGGACGTGGTGGAGCACCTCCTGCCCCGCAAGGTGCTGGTAAGGGATTGTTCGACGTTCGGACGACCGTTCGACAGGTTCATCCGCTTCAGCGTGAAGACGCCGGAGAAGAACGATATGCTGATCGCCGCGATCGAAGATACGGCCAGGGAGATCCGCAACACAGCGTTCGGGGCGAGGATGCATGTTTGAGCTCGTTCCCTACGCGCTCCTGACGATCATCATCGCCCTGCTCATCGATCGTTTCATAGGCGAACCGCCGAACTCCCTGCATCCGGTGGTCTGGATGGGCAAGGTCATCTCGTTCTTCGATGAACGGATAGCTCGCGGGCATCCCCGCCGGGAGCGGTTGTTCGGGGCATTGATGGCCTTGGCGGTCATACTGATGTTCTCGATCGCGGTCCTGCTGCTGATGGCACTGGTCCGGGATTCCCTGGGATTACTGGTCTGGGCCGTGGTCGGTGGAATCCTATTGAAGACCATGTTCGCCATGTCGGCGATGGGCAAGCACACCGAACCGGTGCGCCAGGCGCTCTTGGCCGGCGATCTGGAACTGGGAAGGCAGAAGGCGGCCATGATGGTCTCCCGGGACGTGAGCCAGCTGGATAAGGAACACGTCATCTCCTGCGCGGCGGAGAGCGCGGCAGAGAACACGGTGGACAGTATCTTCTCCCCGCTGTTCTACTTCGGTCTGCTGGGGCTGCCGGCCGCGGTCGCCTACCGGGTCTCGAACACCCTGGACGCCATGGTCGGCTATCTGGACGACAAGCACCGCTACGTAGGGTGGTTCTCGGCCAAGCTGGACGATGGCACGAACTTCGTCATGGCCAGGGCGGCGGTGCCGTTCATACTGCTGGCCTTGTTCATTCTGGGCAAGGACTGGAACGCCGGCTGGAAGGCCTCGAAGAAATTTCACGATCAGACGCTGTCGCCGAACAAGGGCTGGCACATGTCCGCCTTCGCCGGCGGATTGGGGATCCGTTTCGAAAAGATAGGCTGGTACGTCATGGGTGACGGACCTTTGCCGTCGGACCCCGAGGTCCTGAGGGACACCATAAAGGTCATGACCATGGCCTCGTATCTCTTCCTGCTCACGGTGATCGTACCGCTCTACCTTCTGGTCGGAGCGGAGGTGCAGGTGTTCGTGGAGGACATCCTGCTAGGTTTGATAGGTGTTTGAGATGAAGCTCAGCGAAGTGCGGATAGAGAAAGGCGCGGTGGACGGGCACAAGTACGTGGCTATACGGTTACCGCGTCGCCTGCGCACCTTGGCGTCCACCATATTGAACGGTGGACTGGGGGAGACCGATTCCGTGCTCATGCTACAGGTCTCGCTGCACTACGATCACGCTGATCCGGTGGAGCACCTGCGCTCCCTGCTGCCCCGATTGGGCCTACCATCGGACACGGTGTGCTTCATGACCGCCGCCGAGCTGGACAAGGCGTTCTGCTCGAAAGGATTGGAACAGAACGGGTCGGAGGCGTTGGCCTTCGTGAGCGCCGGCATATCCAACGCCATCCGGGCCGGCGAATCGTCCCGCGAGGGAAGCGTGCCTCATCGCCAGGTGGGGACCATAAACGTCATGGTGGTGACGGACGAGCCGCTGGACGACTGCGCCTTGGCGAACGCGATCATGACGGTGACGGAAGCGAAGGCCGCCGCGCTGCAGGACCATCATATACCCGGAACGGGAACGACGAGCGATGCCGTGCTGGTCATGTGCCCTTCGGACGGCGAGAGATGTTTGTGGTCCGGAAGCTCATCCGATCACGGCATAGCCATGGCGGTGGCGGTACGTTCGGCCCTAGGGGAATCGATAGCCCGGTGGAAAGGGGCGAACGGGGACTCCGTTCACTTCCTCAGGCATCTAGCGATACGCGGCATCACCTACGATGACATGTGGAACGCGGTCAAGGAGATGAACGCCCTGGACCCGGCCTGGGACGAGGCGGAGATACGGAAGAGGTTCGAGAGAAAGCTCGAGATGTTGGCCAAGGACATCAACGTGAACGCCCTGCTCACGGCGGCCATCCTCCTGGAGGAAAAGGGGCGTTATGGGCAGCTGTACGGTCTCAACGAGGAAAAGTACCAGGAGGACCCGGTGCACCTTCTGGCGGACGAGCTGCTGGGCATCGCTCTGGCGGAATACATAGGCGGTTCCAAGTGCGTCTTCGAGTACATCCGCTACGACAAGAAGAAGCCTGGGATCCTATCCAAACTGGGACCGTTCATGGATGACATCGTGGCCTCGCTCATCGGGGCCACCATGTCTACGATATACTCGGAGATACTGGAGGGAGAAGGACGGCTGTCCTAGGCGCGCTGAAGGCCGCTCTGACCATGTTCACGGTCCTGCCGGCCAAGGTGGACGGCAAGGACGTGGACGATCTCTCCCGCCGGTTCTATCTCATCGTATTCATCGGTGCCCTGTACGGTGTCCTGGCCGCTGGAATATTCTACCTAGGGCAGGAACTGCTACCCACTATCGTCCTGGCCGCCGCGGTCTTGGCGGTGTTCCATCTACTGAACCGCTTCCTGCACCTGGACGGTCTGAGCGACTTCGGTGACGGCATGGTCTGCGGGGGCGACGCCGAGCGGCGGATGGCGGCCATGAAGGACTCCAAGACCGGAGCCGGCGGGGTCGGTTACGCGCTTATATTCACGATCTTAAGCTTCGCCGCGCTCGCGTCCCTCACTGGCCAGGCCGAGCTGCTCTTCTTTCCGCTGATAGCCGAGATAATGAACAAGAACGCCATGGTGTTCTGCGCCTACGGTGGCAAGGCCCGGGAGGGGCTCGGCAACTCGTTCGTCTCCAATACCAAGGGCAAGCAGGCGCTTCTCTCGCTCGTCCTGTCCGTTTTGCTGGCCTTCGGAGCGATACTGTTGGTATGTCTCCCTACTGGTTACTGGCATGTTGACAAGATCGCCCTGTTCACGGTCGCTGGCGGTCTGGTAAGTGCCATCGTCGGCCTGCTGGTCGGTCGCGTGGCCATGAAGAACTTCGGGGCGGTCAACGGCGACGTCATGGGGGCCACGAACGAGATATCCCGTCCAGTGGTGCTGATCGCCATGCTTCTGCTGGTGGCACTATGAGCGTCGCCGCACTGATAACCGCCGGAGGGCGCGGGACCAGGATCAAGGAGATGGGCGTCGAGAAACCGATGGTCCTTTTGCACGGGCGGCCTATGATCGACCACATCCTGGAGCAGATGATGTTGGTCGATGAGATATCATCCGTTTACGTTTCCATCAGTGACAACGTCCCGAACACCCGCCATCATCTTGGGCAGATGGGCGTCAATCTCCTGGAGACCTCCGGCACTGAATATTGCCACGACCTGATCCAGGCGGCGGAGGACATCGCCGAGGACCACATATTCATCTGCCCGGCCGACCTGCCGTTGCTGCGGGCGGAACTGGTCTCCGACGTGGTCAGGGAGTTCCTGAAAAGAAAGGAGCAATCCCTCACCGTCGGTATCCCTCTGGAGAAGGCCCTGGAGTTCGGCGTGGACGTTACCTTCTACGAGAACGTGAACGGCCAGCCGTTAATGCCTTGCGGGGTCAGCGTAGTGGACCGGAAGAGAATGCTCACCCGGGAATTCCTTCCCGGAAGCTATTACGTGGCGGAGACGCCGGAGGTGGTCGTCAACGTCAACACCATGGCCGACCTGAAGAAGGCCGAAAAGGAGCTGCACCGGCGGTTCACTTGCCCATGATCCTCATGAGCTGGACGTAGTTCTTCTCGACCTGCGAGAGCATCTGCTCCTTGCCGATCTTGCCCTGTGATGCCAGGAAGACGGCGACGGAAATTCCTCCGGCCCCCACACCTTCCTTTACCAGTCCTTTCTCGTAGACGTTCAGCCCGTCGTGCTTGGACGGTCCGAAGTCCAGGTCCGCGGCTAGTATCGGGACCTTCCCGATCTGCTTGACTATCGACCGAACGTCCGAGGAACGGTCGTTCACGATCCACTTGGTGGTTCCCAAGGCGATGTTCGATAGCACGTTGGGCGCCAGCCCCTTCACGATGGCCATGACGGCCGCCATCTGCGTTCCTCCGGCCATTATGACCGGTATGCTCTCCGCCGCCCCGGCCACCACGCCGGCCGCCGCGGGCATCATGGGATCGCCGACCGCCTGCGCCGCCTTCAACGGGTCGGCCTTCATCTCCGCCATGCTGAAAGGGGATTTGGAGATGCCCTCTTGAACGATCTTCTCCTTGAGGGAATGAGGATTCTCTATCATGCTGCTGGATACTTTGCCTTGGCCGTCGTATCCCATGGCCATGAGTACCGCCAGGGCGGTGGTCGTTCCGCCGGCTATGCTCTCGCCGATAACCAAGTACTCGCTGCTCTTGGCCAATTCCCGGCCCAGCAGGACGCCGTTCTCATACACCCGGCGAGGGTCCTTGAGCGCCTTTCCGGTGCGGATGTCCTCGCCCGCGGAGCCTTCCAGCTCAAAATATGGTGTGTGCGGTCTGACATTGACGCCGCCGTTGATGGCAAAAGTTGGCATCGACACCAGTTGTAAGGCGCTCATGGTGATGATGCCTGGAGTAGGAACCCCGGTCGGAGTGACCGGAACGCCGTCGATGCATTTGCATCGGCCGTAGTAGAGAAGTTCCACGTCTGCCGCGGGGGTGAAATCGGTGATGGCCGGCACCGCTCCGGCGGCGGACACGCCAGGGATCTTGGCCGTCTCGGTGTTCCCGATGACCACGGCGTAGGTGGGGCGCTTGCCCCAGACCTTGGCAACAAAGTTCCTTCCCGCCTGCTCCTCCAACGCGTAAATGATGTCCGCTTTGTGCATGATAAGGACCTCTGGATATGACGCAACTATTGACTGGTTGTATCATCCAACTCAACGCGAAGAAGATATTTAACACATTGCCGAGGGTAAAAAAATATTAAAGGATCAGTCTTCAAAGATGGTGTCCAGCAGAGTTCCCAGGGGGACGTTCTCTCCGTCGTTCTCGTGGAAGCCCTTCTTTCCCCTCCCTTTCCGCAGGCCTCCGCATACGGCGTACGGAACCTTCATGCGCATATGCTCCCCGGTGACCGAGGAGGCGCCGTGGTCGATGAGCAAGGCCACCCGGCATTCCTGGAAGCGCTTCTCGTAACGCGATAGCTCCCGATCGATCTCCTCGATCAGCATCAGCTTGTTCTTGGGGTTGCACTTGTGGCTGATGTCGTCCGTCTCCTCGATGTGCAGGAACACGTCATTCTTATCCAGGACCTGGGCGGCCAGCTTGATGCCCTCCTTGAATCCGGGAACGCGCACCGTCTCCATGCCCAGGAATTTGCCGACGCCCAGGGCGGAGGGGCTTTTCGATATGACCGTGAGGTCGGGGACCTTGGATATCTCCCTGCGAACGTCCACCGCCACCTTTCCAAGCCCACCGCCCCAGGGTAGGAGCGCTATACCGCTGGTGCTCTCCCGCACGCCCTTGGCGAAGTCCAGGAAGGGGCCGAGGTCCTCGGAGCTTATTTGAGCGGGACCGGGCGGCTTAGGCAGGTCAAGTATCTCATCGCCCTTGATGGTCAGCACGCCCTTGCCACCATGGTACGCCAGGATCTTGGGGTCCATGTCCTTGAGCTTGGAACGGTTCTTGATTATGGCCCGCTGCAGGAACATCTCCTCGTCGCAGGTGATGTTGTAGTACCATTCCACGTTATGATCGTGCACTTTGGCCGGGGTCATTCGGTAAGCGACCCGCCCTTCGCCGATAGGCAGCTCCAGGCCATACGCTTCGATCACCCCGCGCGGCACGTCGTAAGGTTTTCCGGTGAGCAGCTCCAGAAGGAACGTGTGAGTGTAATCCTTCCCGTCGGTGGTGCCGACCTTCCCGTCACGTGCCACGCAGTCCATGAAATCCTTGCGGGCCGCCTCCAGGGGGGTGCGGTTCTTGAATATTGAGATGCGCTCGTCGGCCGCGCCGTCCAGCAGGATGATCAGCTTTCTCATTTAACAGGCCTGACGCTTCGGAATGGCCTTGAGCATATAATATCTGTTGGTCATATCGTCCAACTCGGGGCATCCATATATGCCTCGAAGCTCATCCTGCGGACATGGCGGTGTCCGATGACCAGGG
>DAONGL010000020.1:9718-26988 GCA_035404085.1 Methanomassiliicoccales archaeon
GAACAGGAGCATCCGCCACGTTTTCATCAACGGCAAGGCCGCCCATAGGTTCTATCTGAAATTTCTCGAAGATGCGTTCGCTGGCCAGGTGACGGTGCTGCCCTCGTCCTCCCCGGCCAACGCCATGAGATGGGCGGATAGGCGCGAGAAATGGGTGGAGATCGGAAAGGTCCTTCGTTCCTAGTTCCCGGTTCGCGACAGCGCTACCGCGCATTGACCGGTCGATATGCATCCATCACCGTTAGGCGTGAGGTCATGACAGACGAACTTCAGGCCGCGCGCCTCCACCAGGTCCTTGGTCCAGGTGGATATGGCTCGATTGTAGCTCACCCCGCCGCTTAGGCCTATGTGCTCGATCCCCTCGTCCTCCGCCTTCTCTGACGCGATGTCCACCAGCCCGCGCACCATGGCGTAGGTCATGCTTCCGGCCCTATCGGCCTGGTTGCCGCGCACGTTCATCATTTGTCGGAACATGGCTGGGGTGTCGATGACGTTCCCGTGACGAACGGTCGGCACCAGGTCCAGGTTTCGGGCCAGATTGAGGTATCTCTCCAGCTTCATGGCCGGCTCGCCATCGTAGCTGCGGTACTGGCAGATGTTCAGATAGCAGGAGATGCCGTCCAGCACCCGGCCGAACGAGGTGCTCGTTCCGGAGCGGGGCATCATCTTGCGGAACAGCTCCCTCTCGCCCTCGTTGAAGTAGTCGAGCCCACCGCCGCTCATCTCCGCCAGGGCGAAGGCTATCCTCCGAACGTCGTACACGGCCTTCTCCCCGCCCAGCAACGGCACTTCCTTCAGATGGCCCACCCGGCGGTATTCCTTCAAGTTGGAGATCAGCACCTCTCCGCCCCACGCCACGCCGTCATCACCGTAGCCGGTGCCGTCAACGGTTATGGCCACCATATCGTCCAGTTTAGATTCTACGAGCAGAGCCGCGGCGTGGGCGTGATGATGCTGTACCTCGACCGGCTCGATGCCGCTCTCCTCCGCCCACCGTTTCGCAAGGCGCCTGGTGGAATGACCGGGGTGAAGGTCCATCCCGATGGCGTCCAATCGGTCCGCGCCAAGCAGCCGCCTCAGGTACTTCAGGCTCTCCTCCAGGAACTCCAGCACTCCTGGTGACGTGGCGTCGCCGATGTACTGGGTGGCGTAAAGCCGCCGGTCGAACGACAGGGCCCCTGCCAGACCTTCCTGGGCACCGACACCTATGGCTACGCCTTTCAGCGGAAATTCGATGTGCGAGGGTATGTGCCCTCTCGATTTGCGAATATAGTAGGTCTTGTCCAGGAACGATCGGACCACGGAATCGTCGCAACGGTTGGCGATGTCCCGATCATGCATCAGGTACATGTCAGCGCCTAGGGTCAGGGCATCCGATTCCCGCAGCACCATCGGTTCGCCAGGGACGTTCGCCGAGGTCATGACCAGGGCGTCCTCCTCGAGGTGATGGAACAGCAGGTGCTGCATTGACGTGTACGGGAGGAAAACCCCGATGGTGTCCAGACCGGGCGCCACCAGTTCAGTGATTTCGTTATCGACCTTAGGCACCAGAACGATCGGCCGGTGACTGGAGGTGAGCAACTTGACATCCTGATCGGAAGGTCTTCCGTAACGTTCCAGGGCCTTCAGGTCCCGGACCATGATGGCGAACGGCTTCTCCTTGCGGCGGTACCACTCGCGCATGTGCGACAGTTGGTCCAGAGCGCAGCACAGGTGCATCCCGCCCCAGCTCTTGGCCACGCCGATCTTGCCGTCCTGCAGCTTCGAAGCGAACCTGGCTATCGGCCGCTCGTAGTCTCGCTCTCCGTCACGGTCTAATAGATAGTAGCGCGGGCCGCAGACCGGACAGGTGACCGTTTGATGATGGAAGCGCCGGTCGTCCGGGTCTCCGTACTCCTGCTGGCACTGGGGGCAGAGGGGGAACGGGCGCATGGTGGTCTTTTCACGGTCGTACGGAAGATCTTCGATGACCGTGAAGCGGGCGCCGCAGTCGGTGCAATTGGTGAACGGGTAAAGATAGCGTCTATCGGAGGGATCGAACATCTCCTTGAGGCAGCGATCGCAGACGGCGGTGTCGTTAGGAATCCCGACGCCCCCGATGCCTTGCTGGCTAGGGAGTATCTTAAATCCCATGGTCCTCAGCTCGGGTTCGGGAAGTCCAGGGGAGATGACCACCTCATCCAGATGGGCCAGCGGCGGTAGGGCTTGTTTCAGCCGGCGCACGAACTCCTCGGCGTCCCCGTCCATCTCGATGACCACATTGGAACCGTTGTTCTGCACGTAACCGTGGAGGCCCATGGACCTCGCCAGGCGGTGGACCGTCGGCCGAAAACCGACCCCCTGGACCACGCCTCGCACGGTTATCCGCATGCCTCTTTCCATCCAGACCCCGATATATATTCCTTGTCAGTCCCTGCCGCACGAGACATAAATATCCGTATTCCGTTCCGAAGGAGGATAGTATGAGCGACGTACCAGAGGGACTCCACTATACCAAGGACCACGAATGGGCTAAGGTCGACGGCGATATCGTCACGTTGGGAATCACCGACCATGCCCAGGATGAGCTCACCGAGTTCGTCTACGTCCAACTGCCGAAGAAGGGAACCAAGCTCGGCAAGGGGGACGTTCTGGCCGTGGTGGAGAGCGTCAAGAACACCGCTGACGTCTACGCGGCCGTGTCCGGTGAGGTCATCGATGTGAACGGGCCGTTGGACGACGATCCCTCGCAGATAAACAAGTCCCCCTACGGCAGCGGCTGGATCGCCAAGATCAAGATGTCCGATAAAGGCGAACTAAAAAAACTGATGGACGCCTCCGCCTACCGTAAGCATATCGGCGAGTGAGCTAGTAATCCAGATAGATGTTATGGGCCTGGCACTCCGCCCGTAAACGTTCCACGAAGGCGTCTTCGTCCTTTAACATCTCCTTCACCGCCGCCCAGGTCTGCGTGCAGTCCTTGTATTCCACTCCGACCATCTCGTGGATGATCATGTCGACCCGCTTGCGATTGTCGATGTCGATCTGCAGCCCGGCCCTTAGGAACACAGGGTCGAGATGCCGAAAATAGCAGGTCATTAGGAATAGTATGTCATTGATTAAAATAAAAATGTTTCAGTCCTGTTCCGCGAACCCTTAATAAGGAAGTGCCGGCAATCATGCCTTATGAAAGACAAGCTCCAGGAGGGCGACACCTCCCCGGATTTCTCGCTGCCAGATCAGGACGGTAGGACCGTCAGTTCCAGCGACATCAAGGGAAGGAAGGCCCTGGTCCTCTACTTCTACCCGGCCGACTTCACCAAGGTGTGCACCATGGAGGCCGTGGCGTTCCGGCAGATGCACGAGCAGTTCCAGGCCGCCGGGGCCGAGATCATCGGCGTTTCGTCGGATGACGTCAAGACCCACAAGGAGTTCGCGGTGGAGCACGAGCTGACGTTCACCCTGCTCAGCGATGAGAAGGAGGAGCTGAGGAAGGCCTTCGGCGCTTATGGCATCGGCGGAACTCCGGCACGCACGACCTACGTCATCGACCGGGATTGGAAGATACGCATGGTCTACAATTCCCCGCTGCGCTCCAAGGAGCACGCTGAGGAGGCCATGAAGGCCATCCGAGCGCTCTGATCAAGCCCCAGCGTCGGCCAGAACGCTGCCGCAGGCGCACTTCTTCCTTTCCTCCGGGATCTTGGGGATGGTGGTGGAGAGCAGTTTGCGTATCTTGTCCATGTTCTCGGCCATGGTGCGCAAGATGGTGGCGGTATCCACCGGATGATCGGCCCACACATCGTAATCGGTGATCATGGCCAGGCTGGTATAGCACATCTCCATCTCCCGGGCCAGGGCGCACTCCGGCGCCAGGGTCATGCCGATGACGTCGGCGAACGCGCGGTACATCTTGCTCTCCGCTCGGGTCGAGAACCGGGGACCTTCGATGCAGACGTAGGTCCCTCCGTTGTGAACCGGTATCTTGGCCTTCTTGGCCTCTTTGGCGAAAAGGGAATTGATCTCCGGGCAGAACGGGTCGGCCGCTCCAATATGGACGGTCTTCGGCCCGTCGAAGAAGGTGTACTTGCGGGACTTGGTGAAGTCTATGAACTGGTCTACCAGGACGATCTCGCCGGGCTTGAACTCCTCCTGCAGCGAACCGACCGCGCAGGGCGAGATTATCCGTTCCACGCCCAACTGCTTAAGGGCGTAGATGTTGGCCCGGTAGTTGATCATGTGCGGCGGAATGACGTGACCGCGGCCGTGCCGGGGAAGGAAGGCCACTGGAACCCCTTTCAGCTCCCCGACCTGGATCTCGTCCGAGGCCGGTCCGTACGGGGTGTTCGGACGTACCGTTCCCTTGAGCTCGAACATCTTGGGGTCGTATACCCCGGTCCCACCGATTATGCCTATCTTTGCCTGCATGGTGCTCCCGCCGGATAACCCACTGGAGAATAATAAATTGACCGTCGGTTCCCGTGGTCCATGGGATGGACCAACATGGTAGAACCTTCCAGGATGGCGAACCATGCTACCAAACCTTATTTTATATCCTTCAAAATCTCCGGAGGGGAGTCGAAGATGGAGAAGAGCGAGGTCAATCCGATATGGGCGTGCCGTGCTTTCCCGGCCTTCCCGGTCACCCTGGTCGCCGTCGGCGACGGTAACGGGAACAACAACATCATCACGGTGGCCTTGGTGCACATGTTCTCCTTCAACCCACCTGTGCTGGGCATTGGGATCTCCCCGGCTAGGCACAGCTACGAGATGCTCGAAGCATCCGATGATTTCTCCATCAACATCCCTAGCAAGGACCTGGTCGAGGAGGTCCTGTATTGCGGGCAGCGCTCCGGTCGTGACGTCAACAAGTTCGAGGACTGCGGGTTCGAGCCCAAACAGGGTAAGAAGATCAGGTCCCCGGTCATCGAGGAGTGCGCGGTCAGCCTGGAGTGCGTTAAGCGCCAGAGGGTGGACGCCGGCGATCACGTTTGGTATCTAGGCGAGGTGGTACACGCGGAAATGGCCAAGGACGCCGACCGTGAGAAATCTCTGATGTACTGGTCCGGGGAGTTCCGGTTGCTCGGCGACGTGATCCGGAAGCGCTGAAAAGCTTTATTACCGTCCCGCTCCCGTTCTAATCCGGGTGTTATTCTGGTCAACATGGAAGATAAGGTCGATCTGGACAATATGGGCGCGGTCATGGCGCTCCCTCCGGCGCCGGTGGTGCTGGTCGGGGTAGGCGACAAGGAGAAGAACATCATCACGGTGGGCATGTTCAACGTGTTCTCGGTGCGCCCGCCGATCCTGGGTATCGCGGTGACCACCTCCCGCTACAGCTACAAGCTGCTGGAGGAGAACGACGAGTTCACCATCAACATACCGGGCAAGGAACTTCTGGACAAGGTCCTGGCCTGCGGGGAGAAGAGCGGTGCCGACACCGACAAGTTCAAGCTGACCGGCCTCACCGCGGTAAAAGGCAAGCGAACCAAGGCCCCGCGCATCGCCGAATGTCTGATCAACATCGAGCTGAAGAAGACCCAGTCTTTCGAGGTCGGAGATCACACCTGGTATCTCGGGGAGATCAAGCACACCGACATCGTGGAGAAGTACGACCGGAAAGATGCCCTGCTCTACTGGGATGGGGAGTTCTGGACCGCCGCCGCCAAGCCGCTCAAGGTACTAAGGCCCGACTGAGGGCTGAACGGCCTTGGTGAAGGAGCCGAACATCCGGACGCAGGAGGCGCTCTCCCTGAGCACGGCAAGCGCCTCGGCCACCCGCTCCTCGCGGGCGTCCCCGTCCAGGTCCAGGTAGAACACGTACTCCCAGGTGCGGCCCTGCCACGGGCGGGACTCCAGCTTGGTTATGTTGACCTGGTGGGAGGCAAAGGCCTTCAGGCACTCCAGGAGCGCCCCCGGCTGATTCTTAGTGGTGAAGGCCAGGGCGGTCTTGTTCCCTTTTACCTTGGAGCCTTCCCGGGAGATAACGAAGAAGCGGGTGATGTTGTTCCTGACGCTCTGCACGTCCTCCAGCAGCACCTTCATTCCGTAGGTGGTCGCCGCGCGTCGGGACGCCAGGGCGGCCTCATCCCTCATTCCCCTTTCCTTGATCATGCGGACCGAGCCGGCGGTGTCGAACGCCGGCACCTTCTGCCATTCTGGATGCGCAGTAAGAAGGTCACGGCATTGCGCTAGCGCTTGAGGGTGGCTGTACACCCGGCGCACGTCCGCAAGCTCGGCATCAGGGTGTCCGATGAGGCAATGCCGGATATGCACCATGACCTCCCCCACTACTTTGAGGTCGCTTCGGAACAGAAGGTCGTTGGCGGCGGTGACGCTGCCTTCGATGCTGTTCTCCACCGGCAGCATGCCCAGGTCGGCGCGGCCGGAACGAACGGCGTCGAACAGGTCCAGGAACTCCGGGCACTCCAAGGCCTTCGCCTCAGCGTCCCAGCTGAACACCGCGTCCTCGCTGTACGCGCCCTTCTCGCCTTGGAACGCCACGATCATCTCAGCACCCGAACAGTTCCTCGTGAACGGCCTTGGTGGCCTTATCCAGGTCCGCCTCGTCGACGGTGAAGTGATACGCCACCAGCGAAGCTCCGGCCGATATCAGCCCGACGTTCACTCCCTCCTTGGCCACGGCCTTGAACACCCGGGACGCCAGCCCCTTGTGATGACCTAGGCCTTCGCCGACGATGCACATCAGGGCGAAGTTGGTGTGGGTCTCCACACGAGTAGCTCCGGACTCCGCCAGCACCTTCTGGGCCTTGGCCACGTCCTTCTTGTCTATCAGCAGCCCTATGCAGGTGAGGGACGTGACCACGCTGTAGATGTTGATCTCCGCTTCCCTCAATAGGGACGCCACGTCCGCCAGTACACCCAGCTTATAGCCGGTCCCCTCGCCGAACACCTTCACCAGGGAGAGGTTCTTCATGCAGGAGATCGATTTGATGCTCTTGTCCACGTTGCCGGTGCCGCCGATGGCCGTACCAGGTGCCTCCGGTCGGAAGACGTTCTTCACCCGGATCTCTATGTTTCCCGAACGAGCGGGTTCCATGGTCATGGGGTGCACGACCTTGGCCCCGAAATACGCCAGTTCGGCCGCCTCGTCGTAGCTCAGGCGCGGGATGGCCCTGGCGGAAGGCACTATCTTGGGATCGACGCTCATGAACCCGTCCACGTCCTTCCATATCTCCAGGGACGAAGCGCCCATGGCGTTTGCCACCGCCGCGGCGCTGTAATCGCTGCCGTTCCTTCCGAAGACGGTCACGCTTCCCTCCGGCGCGCGTCCGAAGAAACCGGTTATGACCGGCGTAACGTCGTCCTGCAGCATCTTCATCAGCTTCGGACGGATGTTGGAGCGGGTGGCCTCCATGTTGACCGTCGCCGTTCCGTAGACGCCGTCGGTGATTATACCGACCTCGTCCGCATCGACCGGCCGGGCCTTGGAGCCCATCTCGTTGAGCAGGGCGGCCAGCATTATGACCGATAGGCGTTCGCCGAAGCATTGGACATAGTCACGGATGCGGGGGTTCACCTCCTCGATGTAGCAGGAACCGTATAGCATGCGCTCCAACTTCACCAGCTTGGCTATGAGCTCCTCCATGGCCTTCGCTCGGCCTTTATCGGTGCTCAGGGCGTCCTTGATCAGGTCGATGTGCAACTTCGTGATGTCCTTCATGAAGGCGTCCACGTCCTCCTCGCTCCGGGTGCGGGAGATGAACTGCACCAGCATCTCCGTTACGCCGGTGACGGCGCTGAGGACCACGGCCTTCTTCTCCTTCTCGGCGATGATGATCTCGGCCACCTGGCGCATGTTCTTTCCGGTCTTGAGCGAAGAGCCGCCGAACTTCAGCACCTTCAGTTCCGCCACCTCCGCTTGATGATGGCCTTGGGCGTCTCTATCAGCGCCAGTTCCGCCTGCTCCCGGGTGAGGCCGGCCGCCAAGGCGATCTGCGTGGCGGTCGCCAGGTCTATAAGGTCGCCTGGAGAGTGGGCGTCGGTGTTCACGACCATGAGCGCTCCGGACTGCTGGGCCATGCGCGCCACGTGACCGTTGGTCTTGCAGTGCGAGCCGCGGGACGTTAGCTCCAGCACCACGCCGTTGTCGCGGGCCGCCTGGGCCTCCTCCAGGGTTATGAAGCCCGGGTGAGCCAGTATGTCCACGTCAGGGTTCATGACCGCCGCGTAGTTGGTCCCCTTCTCCACCGGCTCGCTTATCGTCTCGCCGTGAATGACAATGAGCTCGGCCCCCAGCTTTCGGGCCTTGGACACCACTTCGTCTATGCGCCGGGCCGGAACGTGGGTGATCTCCACTCCCGCCAGCACCTTCATGCCCCATTCCTCGGCCAGCTCGGCGTCGCGGCGTCCTTCGGTGATCACTCGCTCGAGATTGCTCAAAGAGGCGTGATCGGTGAACGCCATATGCTTGGTCCCTTTGACGAAGGCCCGGCGGGCCAGTTCGATCGGAAGAAGCTCGCCATCGCTTATCAGGGTGTGAGTGTGCAGTTCGGCCCTCATTTTCTCCTCTCCGCCAGTTTCCGGTAGACGTCCGTCCACTCGACCTCCATCCCCTCCACCGCCACCATCAGGTGGTAGATGAGGTCGGCCACTTCCCAGGACTGCTCCGCGGCCTTGTGGTCCTTGGCCGCCAGGAGCACCTCTCCCGCTTCCTCGACCACTTTCTTCAAGCGCTTGTTCTCGTCGGCGAAGAGCTTGCAGGTGTAGCTGTCGTCCTTGGGGTTCGCTTTGCGGTCTCTGATGACCTGTAGCAATTGCGGCAGCACGGCCATGGTGCCTTCGATGTCGCCGTAGACCACCTCGTCGAAGCAGGACATTCGTTCCAGGTGGCAGGCCACGCCGGTCTGCTTGACGCGCACGAGAAGCGTGTCGTTGTCGCAGTCCAGCTGCATGGATACGATCTCCTGCACATGTCCGGAGGTCTCCCCTTTCTTCCACTGTTCCTGCCGGGAGCGGGAGTAGAAATGGGTGAAACCGGTGCGCAGCATGTCCCGGTACGCCTGCTCGTTGGCGTAGGCCATCATCAGTACCTCGTTGGTCTCCTGGTCCTGCACGATGACCGGGATGAGACCATCCTCACCGAACTTAGGGCTGCTCATCTCACCTCAACTCCGTTCTCCTTGAGATACGCCTTTACATCCCGCACGGTCCACTGGCCGTAATGGAATATAGATGCCGCCAGGGCGGCCTCGGCCTTGGTCTCCTTCAGCACGTCCAGTATGTGCTTGGGGGAACCGCATCCCCCGGAGGCTATGACCGGTATGTTGACTGCTTCCGCGACCAGCTTGGTCATCGCGATATCGTAACCGTCCTTGGTCCCGTCGGCGTCCATGCTGGTGAGCAGTATCTCGCCGGCGCCCAGGTCCTCCACCTTCCGCGCCCACTGCACCATGTCCATCTTGGCGTCCTTACGCCCGCCGTGCGTGTAAACGGTCCAGTCGCCACCCTGGCGCTTGGCGTCTATAGCGACGACGACGCATTGCGAGCCGAAGTCCTTGGCGCATTCGGAGATGATGTCGGGACGCTGCACCGCTACGGTGTTCACCGAGACCTTGTCCGCCCCGGCGTTCAGCGCGGCGCGCATATCCTCCTTCTCACGGATGCCGCCGCCCACGGTCAGCGGAACGAAGAGGCGCTTGGCCGTTTCCTCCACGATGCCCAGTAGCGTCTTGCGCCCTTCGGCCGAAGCGGAGATGTCCAGGAACACTATCTCGTCCGCTCCCTGCCTCTCGTACGTTTCCGCCATCTCCGGCGGGTATCCCACGTCCTTCAGGTCCAGGAACTTGATGCCCTTGACCACCGCGCCGTTCTTGACGTCCAGGCAGGGGATTATTCTCTTGGTCAGGCTCATCCCTTGCTCACCTTGGGCCGGTCCTTGGTGCTCAGCTCGCTGAGGCGCGGAAGCACCGCCGATCTCAGCGCCTTGCCCAGGGCCTTGAAGGACGCCTCCACGATGTGATGCTGGTCGTAGCCGCGGATGACCATGATGTGCAAGGTGATCCCGGAGGACATGGCGAAGCTGCGGAAGAAGTGCGCGTACAGATCGTCCGGACAATCCACGTCCGCGTACGGCCGCTCGATGATGTCCACCGCCACCTGGACCAGGGCATCGTCCATGGGGATGAGCGAAAAGGCCGTCCGCTCGATGGGCGTCTCGCCCAGGCACTGCTTGAACGTTTTCCCAAGAACTATGGCGACGTCCTCCACCAGGTGGTGCACGTCGTCCCCAGATGCCTCCAGCGTGAGATCGAAATTGGCGTAGCGTCCCATGGTCTCCACCATGTGGCGCAGGAACTGTTCCTCGCACTCCACCTTCGTCACGCCCTCGCCGTCCAGGTCCAGCTTCAGCCGGACCTCGGTCTCCCTGGTCTTGCGCACTACCTCGGTCTTGCGGTCCATGGCCTCATCTCCAGATGGCTTTATGATTCAGTTTTCCAGTATAAAGTGATAATCCCACCACCGCCTCCTCCACGCCCATGCTCTCGAGCGCGTCCACGTCCCTCTGGTCCGTCACGCCTCCGGAGACGATGGTCAGGTGCGGGCATCTGGTTACGAAATCGCGCACGGCCTGGACGTCGATCCCTTTCGCCTGGCCCTCCACGTCCACGTTGGTGAATAGGACGCCGGCCAAGGGCAGGTCCGATATGGAGGCGAAAACGTCCTTCAGGTCAAGCGGGGAATCCTCCTTCCAGCCGTGCGTCTGGATGCGGCCGTTCTTCATGTCCAGGGCCAGGACCATCCGCTTGGGATATTTCAGGGACATCGTCCTCAGCCAGGCCGGGTCCTTGAGCCCCTTCGTTCCGGCGATGACCCGGTCGGCGCCGCAGTCCAGGAAGTATTCGGCGACCTCCGTGGAACGTATGCCGCCTCCCACCTGGACCGGGACGTCGGACCTCTCTATGATGCTCCGGATGACCTGGGCGTTGTGTCCCTTTCCCAGGGCCGAGTCAAGGTCTATGATGTGCAATCGTTTCGCTCCTTTCGACTCCCAATCCCTAGCCACCGTCAGCGGGTCGGGCAGGGTGACCTGCTCCGTGCCCGGTACGCCGCCCACCAACTGAACGACCCGGTGGTCCAGTATGTCCACTGCCGGTATGATCCTCATGTCCTTTCCTCCGCGAAGCGCACGAAGTTGTTCAGGAAGGCCATCCCGGCGAAGGAGCTCTTCTCCGGGTGGAACTGCGTGCCGTAGGTGTTCGACTTGTGGAACAGCGTAGGGATTCGTCCAAAGTAATCGGTGTGCCCCACGTCCGATCGGTCCTCCGGGCGGCCGTGGAAGGAATGGGCGAAGTAGAAGTGGGTGTCGTCCACGCCGTTCATGATGTCGTCGTCCGTTTCGACGGTGTTCCAGCCCATGTGCGGTATCCGCGGCGCCTCTAGCCTGACCACGCTCCCGTGCAGGAACCCCAGGCCGGGTCCGTCGCCCTCGGCGCTGTTCTGGAAAAGGATCTGCATGCCTATGCAGATGCCCAGGCAGGGAACCCCTTCGTTGAGCCTCTGGACTATCTCATCTTTGTAGGGCAGCAGACGCTCCATCGTCCTGTCGAAGGCGCCGACGCCAGGGAGAACGATGCACTCCGATTCCCTCAGCAAGGACATGTCCTCGACGACGGTGACGGAAGCGCCGCAGTTCTCCAACGCCTTTCGTATGGAGTGCAGATTGCCTACGCCGTAGTCGGCCAGGGACACCTTCAACGGCATTCCCTCAGCACCTCCCGCATCCTATCCAGCAGGACGGTGTTCATCTCCCGGGTGCCTATAGTGGTCCGTATGCAGTTCTCCAGTCGGCGGACCTTGCCGAAGTCCCTGACCAGGACCCCCTTCTCCGACAGCTTCTTGGTAAGGACATCGGACGGCATCTCCGGACGGAACAGGATGTAATTGGCCTCCGAGGGGAACACCTGGAAGCCCAGATCGCTCAATCCCTTGGAAAGGAACGGCCGCTCCTGGTTCACCAGGCGAACGCTTCTCTCCAGGAACTCCCGGTCCCGCAAGGCGGCGATCGCCACTCGTTCCCCGATCATGTTCAGCGAGTACGGTATCTTGACCTTCTGCAAGGCCTCGGCCATCTCAATCCCCGCGGCCAGGTAGCCGATCCTCATTCCCGCCAGACCGTACGCCTTGGAGAAGGTGCGGGTGACCATGAGATTATCGTACCGGTCCACCAATGGAAGGAACGTATCGTTGGTGTATTCGCCGTACGCCTCGTCCACGATCACCGGGCGGTCGGCTCCCTCGATCACGGCCTTGAGGTCGTCCACGCGGAAGGTGTTGGCAGTTGGATTGTTAGGGGTGCACAGCAGGACCACTTTTCCCGGGGTGGAGTTGATCTTATCCACATCCAGCTGGAAATCGTCATTCAGATCGACGGTGACCGTCCGGCCGCCGTTGATCTTGACGAAGAAGGAGTGCAGCACGTACGCGGGGTGGGCGGTTATCACCGTCTCACCGGGCTCCATGAAGGTCTTCATTATGATGTCCAGGACCTCATCGGAACCGTTGCCGACCACGAAATTGTCGGCCTTCATGCCGTACAGCTTGGCCAGTTCCTCACGAAGTTTGTCGCCGTAGGTGTTCGGATACTGTCCCACGTTCAGCTTCGTGCATTCCACCAGCTCCCGCTGCCCGGCGGGGTTGGCGCCCAAGGCATTGGTGCTGGTGTCCATGCGCAGCTTGTCGCCGACGTTCGGATTGTAATAGAGCTGCAGGTCCCGACAGGTGGATCGTATCCAGTCCTTGTTCATGTGGGCCACCTCAGGGGACCATGCGGTCTATCGGCGTGAGCAGGATGCCCGTGGCGCCCATGCGCTTGAGCTTGTTGATGGCATCGAACGCGTCCGTCTTCTCGATCACCACGTGCACGGCGACCACGTCGTCCCGGCCGATGATGTTCATGATGGTCGGTCCGGCGATGCCCGGGAAGGCCTTCTTGACCTCCTCCAACGAGGACTTCGGAACGTCGGCCATGAGGTACTTCTTGTTCTCCGCCTCGGTCACGCTCAGCATGGCGGAGATTATCTCCTGCACCTGCTGCTCGCATCCCTCGTACGCCTTGCGGTTGGCGATGACCACGGCCTGCGATTCGGTGATGACCGCCAGCTCCCGCAGGTGGTTCATCTTCAATGTCGAACCGCTGGAGACCAGGTCCACGATGATGTCCGCCACGCCCAATATCGGCGCTATCTCGGCCGCTCCGGAGATGATGGTGATATCGACCTTCTTGCCAAGCTTTTCGAAGTATTGCTTGGTGAGGTTCGGGAAGGAGGTGGCGACCACCAGGCCGTCCGGCAGGTCCTCCGGCCTCTTCACGTCCATGGTGTCCGGGACGGCCACCGACAGACGGCAGCGCCCGAAGTTGAGGTGATATGGAACGATGACATCCAGTCCCGATTCGAGAACCAGGTCGTAGCCGGTTATGCCTACGTCCACCGCACCCTTGTGCACGAACTTGACGATGTCGGATGCCCGGAGGAACATGACCGCCAGGTCTTGGCGTTTGACGTTGGCGTAGAGCCTGCGCTCGTCGCCGTTCTCGATCTCCAGTCCGGCTTGCTTGAGGATCTCTATGGACCTCTCGCTCAGCCTTCCTTTGTTGGGTATGGCCAGCCTGAGTGTCATGTGATAACCCTTGGCACTTGCCATCAATGGACAATTGCTACTTATAATTACTGACATTCTGGTCGTGCGCCCGCGCTCGGAGGGGGCATTCTGCCAATTTTGCTGGTATGTAACGGTTCGTTCCCTCCGGACGGCAATTGCGAATTCTCAAATAAACCGGCGGAAATGAGGCGGAGCATGGCGGCGGAGGAATGGCAGGACATCTGGGAGATGGCCAATTCACATTCTCCCTATCGAACGTTCCCGATGGACCGCCAGCGACTGGTGCAGCATTGGAACGAGGTGTCCAAGGATTACGACAGCGAGTCGATGTCGCTGATCGACGAACGGATATGGGGTTTGCTGGAGGACATGTCCGTGGTCCCGGGCGGGAACGCCCTGGACATCGGCTGTGGGACCGGTTCGTTGACGTCCATGCTGGCCTCGGAATGCTCCCACGTGCTCGGCCTGGACATCTCGCCGGGCATGCTATCCGTGGCCAAGGAGAGATGTTCGAGCTTGAACAACGTGGAGCTGCTGTGCCAGGGCTGGGAGGAGTTCTTGCCGGAACGTCGCTTCGACCTGGTGTTCTCCTCCTTCTGTCCGGCGGTGGACGATGTTCGTTCGGTGATGAGGATGGACGCCATGTCCGACGGGACCTGCTGCATCGTGTCCCTGGGCGGCTCGTCCGGAGACCGCCTGGCGTTCGACATCTGGGAGGAGCTCGGACATCCTGGGATGTCCATGGAGGGCTTCGATCCCATCTTCCCCTACCGCATCCTGAAGGAGATGGACCGCCGACCGTCGCTGAGACGTTTCGACGTGCACGAGGAGACGGAGATGGCGGCGGAGGACATGGTCCGCCATCTGGTTCGTTACTTCTCATTGTTCCACGAGGTGGACGAAAGGGTGAAGAAGGTGATCGCTGACAGCGTTCAAAGAAGATCGGACGGTCGGCGTTTCACGCTGCGGGAGGACCGCACGGTGAGCGTTCTGAAGTGGACGGCGATTTAGAAACGGATGCGGGTGATCCTGTCCGGGGGAACGTCGCAGCGCACCAGGCGGGGAACGTCGCCTCCTATTCCCAGCTTCCCGTTGATCATGACCAGGGCACCCTTGACCCCCTTTATCGACAGGACCTCGCGTATGGAGCGGTCCATGAGCGTCAGGTCGTCCTCGGTTATCAGGTTCCCCAGCTTGGTGGCGCAGGCGTCGGCGAGGGCCACGTCCTCGGAGATCACCGTGGCCAGGTCCGCCCTCCCGAACGAGATGGACGGGCCGACGATTCCGGAGGAGGTGCAGATGCCGAGCATCCCCTTGGTGGCCGGAACCTCCAAGGCCAGATAGTTAGGCGTGCGCTCCCCGGCGTACAGTCCGACGGTGATGGTGCGGTTGGTGCGCATGGCTATGTCCCCGCCGTTATCGACCAGGCAGTGCTTGCACCCCTGGTCGACCATGGTGCGCACGGCCTTCTGGGAGATCGCTCCGGCCACGGCCGCCATGGGGCCCACGTCCGCCTTCTGCGCGGCGTTGCACATGTTCTTGACCACATCGCCCATGTCCGATCTCACGGCGTACGGTTCAAAGGTAGCCTTGAAGTAGGGGTCCTTGGCGATGTAAGCCTCCACCTGCTCCCGGGCCTCGAGCAGAGCCTCCTCCGCCAGGGTAAGGTATTCCTCGTCGGCCTCGATGGTGGCGGCGGTCTCCTTGAACTGGAAAAGCCTCCTCATATCCTGAACTTCATTGCTCCTGGAGGACAGGCGTCTATGCACATGCCGCAAGCGATGCACTTCTCCGAGTCGTAACGGACCTTCCAGGACGGCCGGTCCATGGTCAGCGCCTCCACCGGGCAGATGGAGATGCACATGCCGCAATGGGTGCAGCGGTCCTCGTTCTTCTCCACGTAGGTGATCAGCTCCTGAACATCGACCTTCGCTTCTCCAAGATACCGAGCGGCCTCCTTGATGTTGAAGGCCTTTCCCTCGACCTCCATTAGCAAACGGCCGCCCATCTCTCGCACCTCGGCGCGGAGGATGTTGATCTTGAGGTCGTAATCCTTCACCAGGCGGTAGACGATCGGCTCGTTCACGATGTCCGGGCTGAATCCCAGGAGGAACTTCTTCTTGGCCATCAGACCGCCTCCTCCTTGGAGCGGACCTCTAAGGTTCCCATGCTTCTGTCCGCAGGTAAGGAAGCGACCGGCTCGGTCAGCAGGAACTCCCCGCTCTCTATACGTTCGGAGAGCGCTTCCGCGATCTGCCTGGCCTTGAGATAGCTGGAGAGGGAGGAGGTGCGCACCTCCTTTCCGAAGAGCTCGACCCGGCCGGAGCGCAGTTCGGCATATGAGAAGTGCTTGAGCGGCTTGCGGTTGCGTGACTGGACCGAGTAATCGATCAGCGGAGCGAACAGCTGCTCGTCGCTTATCGCCGTCGCTCTAAGAACGTCCTCATCCAGTATCGGGATCGGAATACCGATTCCCAAGGCCAGGGATACACCGTAGCCGGGCAGGCTCAACGCCCGAACGAACTCCGGGGACATGCCTCTCATGTCCCCTATGGTAGCGAGATTACGCGCACCGCCCATGGGCGCCCCGAACTGGGTTTCCACGTTGGTCTTGAACTGCGTCCCCTCCCAGGCCACGTAACCGACGCCGCCGCCCAGGAATATCCGGGTACCAATTCCGATGGTGCGCAAGGAAGGATCGTTCAGCAACGGCGAGAGCTGACCGGCGCTGGAGTAGGTGATGTTGCCGTAGTTCGATAGCAGCTTACCCATGTAGGTGTACAAGGTGCGATCGGAGGAGTTGGTTCCCGCCGCGTAGTTCTGGTAGACGTTGCGCGGATTGAAGAGATAGGCCTGATTGATGGTGTTCAAGGAGACGAACGTGTCAATGTCCTTGCGCGGATAGCAGTCCGTCCCGTCGGAAGTGGCCTTCAGACGCACCGCCTTTCCGGAGATCAGCTCCTCGATGACGTGCGCCCCGCCGTACCCGCTGTGATCGTCCAGCTTCAGCTCCGTAGCGCCGATGTAAGCATCCACGGCGGCGATGCCGCCGTAGGCCGGAACATCGTTCAGGGTGACCTTCTGCATGCGGATCGGCGGTTCGGAGTGACCAAAGTTGAGGAAGGCCCCGGAGGAGCACATGGCCCCGAAGGTCCCGGTCGTAACGACGTCCACCTCCTTGGCGGCGCGCTCCACGCCCTCGCTCTGGACGAATGATATGACCTCCTCGGCGGTCATGACCACCACGTCCCCGTCCTTGATCCGCTGATTGATCTCCGCGACCGTCCGCTTCATTCCGCACCCCTTTATAGGAACTTCTTGGCCACAGCCAGTTCCGCGTTTAGAACGGAGCCGCCGGCCCCACCCCTCAGGGTGTTATGGGAAAGCAACCAGAACTTGATATATCCTTTGCTCTCGCGGACGCGTCCAACGGACACCGCCATTCCCCTGGCTCGTTCCGGTTCCCCGGCTAGCGCGTCGGCTGCCGGCTGCGGGCGGTTCTCCTCCCGGCGCACAATGATCGGTTGAACGGGAGCGGTGGGGAGCTTCAGCTTCTGTGGCTCGGACACGAAAGCATCCAGAGCCTTGATGATCGCTTCGGCGTCGGCATCCTTCTCGAGCTTCAGCACGGCCGACTCCAGGTGGCCGTCGATGACCGGCACCCGGGC
>DAONGL010000021.1:0-2066 GCA_035404085.1 Methanomassiliicoccales archaeon
AGCATGGCCATAGTCACCTCCGATTCCCCTCTGCTGACCGCCACGGCGAACGGGTAGCGCAAGCTCGCGGTGGTCGGGAAGAAGGATGCCGACGACGAACGGGATACGTACCGCAAGACCCATCGCGGCAGCAAGGGCGTCATAACCATCCGTACGGAAGGGCGCAACGGCGACGTGATCTCGGTAATGGAGGTGGAGCAGGACGACGAGCTGATCCTGGCCACCGTCAATGGCATGGTGCAGCGTATACGAGTTGCCGACATCCGGGTCATGGGCAGGGCCACGCAAGGCGTGACCGTAATGGACCTGCGGGAAAGCGACAAGGTGATCGCCGTGGCCAGGCTGGCCGGGCGCAAGGAGGAGCAGGCCGTTCAGGAGGCCGAGGTCCACGAGGATGCTGGCTTCCCAGAGATCGCCGAGGCCGAGGAGCCAGAGAACGAACCGCCCGAGGAAGGGGAGGACTGACCGGGCGAATATCTTTATCATCCCATCGGAATATCATCTAAGGCCTGGGCAAGGTTCGGATAGTATCATCTGGACATGTCAGGCACGGCGGTGAGCTCGATTGTTGCGCGATTCGATACCAGGGCTGGAAAAGGTCTTCCGAACCGACATTGAGGCGCCGAAGGTGGTTCTGGTGACCGGTCCTCCGGGATCCATGAAGACCTCCTTCTGCTACTCGGTCATCTCAAACTATCTGGAGAGATCAGGCGAGTTCGGCCTGTACGTCACGTTGGAAGAGACCGCCGATAGCCATCTGCGCAACATGCGCAGCCTGAACATCGCCCTGAACGACCGGATGGAGATCTCGGACTTCACCGACCTCCGAGAGCTGGACGAGATCGTGGAGGTTGACGCCCCCACCGATTACATGGATTTCATAATCCAGATGATCAGCTATCAGAAGAAGAAGCACGGCGACCAGTTCACCGTTTTCGCCTTGGACTCCTTGGGGGCGCTCTACTCCCTCATGGAGGACGTCAAAGGCATACGCAAGAAGATGTTCTACTTCTTCAAGACCCTGAGGGATTACAACTTAACATGTTTCATAGTCATGGAGCGGGGACCTAACACCCCCTCCGAGCTGCTGGGCGACGAGGGGTTCCTGGTCGACGGCATAATAGAGCTGGGCCTGGACCGCACCCGCGGGAAGCTGGTGCGCTACATGAGGGTGGAGAAGATGCGCGCCTGCGAGCACAGCATGGAAAGACATACCCTGGAGGTCGGGGACAAAGGCCTCACGGTGCTGGGACCCACTCTGGCCTGATATCTTGAGGTGATACGATGTCCGACGAACAAGTTCCGATCTGGCAGGTAATTGAGGAGTTCAAGGAAAAGATAAAGACCCAGGAGGCCGACATAAAGCGGCGCAAGGAGGACCTGGAGAAGTGGGAGACGACACTCAGGACCAAGGAGGACCAGCTGGACCAGGTCCAGCAGTCCCAGGTGGTCAAGGACGCCGAGCTGAAGGACCGCGAGGCCAAGGTCGTTCCCCGCGAGGAGGCGGCCGCCCGAATGGAGAAGGAGCTGTCTGCGTTGAACGCAGAGCTGCGCACCAGGGAGGAGGAGATGCACCGCCTGCGGGTGGACCTGGAGCGGCGGGACCGGGAGGTCCTTCAGCAGGAGGAACAAGTTCGTTCGTTATTCCAGCAGGCCACCGAGCATGACGCTAGCATGCGCCAGGTCAACCAGAAGATCGCCTTGATGGAAGAGCAACTGCACGAGGAGGTGAACCTGGTCAAGCAATCGTTGGAGGCCACCAACGCCCGCCGGGAGGAGATGCTGGCCAAGATCAAGGTCATGGAGGAGCAGGCCGACGCCCTGGCCTCCAGCAAGCGGGTCACCATGGAGGAGCAGAAGCGCCTGGTGGATTGGGAGAGGTCGCTCACGGAAAGGGAGGAGGCCCTCACCGCCCGGGAAGCGGTGCTGATGAGGCGGGAGGGAACCCCGATGCCGACGGTCGAATCGTTCGAGGGCGGGGAGGCCGAGGAGAAGGTCTCCGAATCCCTGGTGAACAAGGTCGAGGACGTCTCCGAGCCGATGATACCGGCCGTCGAGCCTCCGGC
>DAONGL010000021.1:2166-24863 GCA_035404085.1 Methanomassiliicoccales archaeon
AAATGTCCCAACTGCGGGACCATCAACGACGGGGCTGCCAAACGTTGCTATGCCTGCGGGCAGAAGCTGGATGAGGAATCGATAAAGGCCTTGGAGGCCAAGAAGGCCGAACGCGCCGCTGCGGAGGCCCAGAAGGAGGCCGAGCGCAAGGCAACCGAGGAAAGGAAGGAAGCAGAGCGCCAGGCCGAAGAGGCCCGGGTGTTAGCCGAGCGCAAGGAGGCCGAGGAAAAGGGGGCCGACGCTCAGCCACCGGCCGACGAGAAGAAGCCGGTGTCCATAAGGAGGATCATTAAAAGGAAGTGAACCGGTCTCTATATTTTTCCTTCAGTAGCCAGCATGCCCCCTGGTTAGCATCCAGGTAAACATATTTATTTATAATCAGAACATTCTATTTTACCTGGCGTAATTAAAAGGACGTCTGCAAGGTGGGTCTATGAAAATTGGGGTCGGGGCATCAAAGGCATTGAGCTTGCTAATCGTCTGGTGTATGCTATTCTCGTCTTTCGCAGGACTGTTGCTGTTCACAGTTCCTGGTGCTGGACAGTCTCTGTCCCCCACCGAGAACGCGAATGGTGACCGGTTCATCGGCACGGACTATGAGGAGAGCACCTGGAACATCCAAGGGCTGCAGAACTTGAACGGCAACCTGACCATAGGGGCCGGGGGAACGGTCATCGTGCAGAACGGTGACCTGAACTTCCTGTCGTACAAGACAGCCACCGTCGACAGGGTCCATCACTTGACCATCGAGGACGGCGGAAAGCTCATTCTGATCAACTCCAACCTGACCACCGGGAACACCCTGTACGGAGCATTCAACGCCTTGGGCGTCCTGATCAGGAACAACGGATCGCTGAGCGCCGAGAACTCCCGGTTGGAGTTCCAGGGCAAGATGCTCATCGATAACGCTACCTTCATTGCCAAGAGCAGCCAGGTGAACGGCCCATTAGTCACCGCGATATCCAGTGACATCCAGCTTTACGATTCATCCATAACCGATATCCCGGGCACGCCTACCAGCCTGGGAGAGGTTTACGCCTATCCGTTCGCCACCTCCTACAACAACACCGTCAACGTCGATTACACGGTCGAGAGGAACCCCGACCCCCTCCGGACCGTGGTACCTGACGGCGACGCGGTCAACCTGACCACCAGTGGTTCCGGCTACGCTGCCATAGGGAACCTTGAGTCAATGACGATCTCCGGCTTTGACATCGGCGGCCTGGTGTTCAACGAGGGAGAGGCGATGAACGTCAGGCTCATGGCCGAGTACCGCACCAGCGACCTATTCGTCGCCGGGGGCGTCCCAGATACCTTCTGGTATTACGAGTACCTGGACCCCACGCCGGACCAGGCCAGCAACATGCAGGTGTTCCAGACCTATGAGCCGAGCGAACCGGCTCTGACCAACACCGAAAAGGTGATCTATCAGGACCTGACCTCTCTGAGCCTCTCGTCCATGGACATCTCCCTGCTGACGGTCACCTTTAACAACGGCAACGCCGAGACCGTGTTCATCGACAGGGTCTGGATAGAGATAGTGCTGACCCTTCCGGCCTACAACAACCTGTACATCGCCGGCGACAGTGAGCTGACCGCCGTCGATAGCATGCTGGGCGTCAACAACATGAACTATTCCCTGCCTGAGCAGCGGAAGCTCGTCGTCACCGACACCGCCGTCGCCAACCTGTACGGGGTGATGATCGAGGACGAGTATTACAAGAACGGATCAACCCCGTTCGTGACGGTCCGGAAGGACATTACCTTCAAACCGACCGCACAGGGACCAAGTGATAGTACGACAGAAGGAAGTGTATTCGATTTATTAACCAACAACAATGTCTATTACACGGTTCCTGGACTGGGCACTCTACACGTTACTGCATTCTACACCAACGGTTATACTGGAATGATATCTGATGCAAAATTGGTCGTTGATTACACCGGATCAGCCCCATACGCGTCATCTGCGTTTGTCCAATGGAATGTAACAGGAAAGCCGCTCCAGAACACCTCAATAGCAATCGACGCTAATTATCCTGAGACATTAGAGTATGATTTGTTACAATTCAATACTGTGACGTTAGCTGATTTTAGCAACATCAACATTAAATTCTCTAATCCTGATACAAACAATACATTATTTGATGTGATATGGATTGTAGTTAAAACGGACCCAACCATCAACATCTACCGCTGGGTAGACGTGAGCGTGGTGGGCAGTGACGGTCTTCCGGTCCCTGGCGCGATCGTGAACACCACCAATTCCAAGGGTCCCGCTTCGTATTATTATAACAGCACCTTGAACGCGGAACCCTCTCAAGGCGTGCTTGAGTATTTGGAAAGGAACAGCACCAATTTCAATGTCACCGACGATAATGGTCTTGTCAGCCTACCGTTGCTGACCGATGTCATCAACGAGGACTGGGCGCCCAACGCTATGGCCGTGGGCGCTTACAGCGTGAAGGTCACCTACATCAATGAAACGTCGGTTCCCATCTCTCCCGCGGTCCAAGATACCCGGTTCGATGCGTTCCCGGACCTCATCCCGCAAAGGATGAGCATGAAGTTCGTTATCGACACAATAGTGACTGGGGGCTCCGACTGGGTAGTCACCGGCTCGGAGATTATGTCCGCGCCCTTGTTCACGTGGCAGAAAAACATAATCGTGGAAGGCAACGGCGTACTGACCATCAAGGGCACGTCCGTCACTATGAGCAAGAACGTTGACACTATAACACAGGTCGTGGTCCGGGACAACGGCTTGCTGGTACTGGAAAACGTCGTTCTGAACGCTGACTTCGAGAATATGAAGGTCTACCTCTTCGACAACGGCCGACTGTTCCTGAACAGCACCACCCTGATGCCAAATGTCGGCCTGGTCATGGACGATTCCTCGCAGGTGTTCATGAACGAAGCCCGGATCAGGGGGGCCATGAGTGCCCCCTCCACTTCCAGCGTCTCGCTGGTAGCCTTCAATACCACCTTCGATAAAGCCATAACCGAATTCGGAGGTAATTCCGTGGCCGTACTGACTGGCGCTTCCATCGCAGGAACGCCTCCAGTGTCGCCCAAGGACAACGCCGTTATCCATCTGTACAGCTGGATAGTCGCCGAAGTGTTCGATGGGACCGGATTGCACTTGTTGTCCGGCGTGAAGGTAGAGGTCAGGAAATTCCCCTCCACCCTCTATTTCACCGGTACCACCAATGAGAACGGGACAGTGACCGTGCAAGCTTTGAGTGCCATCGTCTCCTCCAAAGGCCCGCAGCTGTTCGGCAGCTATGTGCTGAACGCCACCTACTGGTACGGCGGCGATAGGTACGATTCGGATAAGAAACCCATTGCCAGCGTGCTGTATGTATCCACGCGCAACCTGGTGAGGGACGATGCCTACGTAAGGATGGACCTGCCGGACGCTAAGCCGGACATCGATCCTCCGTTCTACGCGTCCAACATCACCCCGCTCCGGGGAAGCGAGGTGACCCTGTCCACCGTCATCAACAATATTGGGATAGTCACTGCCTATGACATACTGGTCAGGTTCTCCGACGTGAGCTCCACCGGTACCGTCATAATCAAGAACTACACGATCGATGAATTGGCCCCACAGTCCAATTTAACGGTCAACGTGACCTGGACCGCGGCCTATCCGCTCGGACAGCATAACCTGACCGTGACCGTGGACCCGCTCAATGCCATACCCGAGCTGAACGAGGACAACAACGTCAACTATACGCTGGTCGAGGTGCTCGGCGTTCCAGATCTGGCCGTGGTCAAGGAGGACGTGACCATCGGTTCAGAGGCGGCAAGAGGCCGCACGGTCATGATATCCGCCTTCATCGCGAACCTAGGTGACCGCACGGCCAGCAACATCACGGTCACCTTCAACGATAGCGTTGGAGGTATCATTAAAAACATACCCATCGGCGACATACCGACCGGACTGAAGAGGGAAGCCACCATGGAGTGGGTTCCCGCTGAGGCTGGTGCCCGAACCATAACCGTCAAGGTCAGCATGGGCGGCCCGATCGCGGAAGGCGACCTTTCCAACAACGAGGCGCAGATAACCGTCACCGTGGCCGACTATCCTGACCTGATCGCCATGGACGTGAGCTTCATGGTCAATGGTGTGGCCAAGAACGAGGTCAACCTGAACGACGACATCAAGGTGGTCGCCGCGGTCTACAACGACGGCGAGTCGTCCGCCGTGAACTTCAAAGTGGTGTTCTGGTTGGACGGGGTAACGATGGTCGGCTCGGTCGACGTGGCCAGCCTGGCCTCCAAGGCCACCACGGCGGTCTCCATGGACTGGGACCCCAGCACCATGCCCAACATCGGTCAGTTAAATGAGATAACCATGCTGGCGGAGGTCAACCCAGACACCGATGCCAACTATACTCACATCACCGAGCTGGACGATCCGCTGAACCCCAACAACCGGGCCACGGAAGACCTGCTGGTGAGGGATAACCGGCCGGACTTGGCGGTTACCGATGCCTTGGTGAGGTCCAACAACGTCAACGTGACCACCGGGGTCTTGGGTGAGAAGATCATCGTGTCCTTCAACGTGAGGAACATCGGTCTGGTCGACGCCACCAACGTCAAGGTGGGCGTCTACCTGGATGGCGATGTGCGGACGGTCCTGTTCGAGCAGACCCGCAACATAGCCGTCGGCGGGACCGCGCAGATCACCGTTCCCTGGACGGTCAACGTGACCAGGGGCGATTATCAGCTGGTCATCAACGCCGGTGTCGGGCTCGATGCCAACCAGACGGACAACCAGCGGGTGGTGGCCTTCACCGTGGCGGCCATGGACCCGGACATCACCATATCTCTGAACAAGGCCAACTACGCTCCTGGGGACGCCATACTGATCGACGGGCGCATCACCCAAGGGCCTCAGAAGGCCCCGATCGCCGGCCTGGCGGTCACTATCGTCCTCACCGATGCCACCGGGTTCCCCCTGACCGCTTCGCAGAGCACTACCACCGATAAGGACGGCTACTTCTACGCGGTCTTGCAGACCCCCCCGGAGAAGGAGGGAAGCCAGGTCGTAAGGGCCTACGTGAACAGCGTCGACGGCAACTTCACTGGTGCCGCCAGCCTCAACATCATCGCCCCCTTCACCCCGCAGTCCATACCCAGTTATGTGTACCTGCTGATCGTGGCCATCGTGATCGCGGTGATCGTGATCTTCTCCATCTACCTGTACAGGGTGGGATTGGGGCGCATGGTGGAGTGCGGAAACTGCGGTGCGCTGATCCCCGAGGTGTCCAAGCACTGTCCGAAGTGCGGAGTGGAGTTCGAGAGGGACACTGCCAAGTGCAGCGAGTGTGGAGCCTGGATCCCGTCCCAGGCCGAGAGCTGCCCTGACTGCGGCGCCAAGTTCATGACCGAACCGCTGGAGGGTGAGCAGAGCTCAGGCTACATCGAGGCCATGAGGAAGCAGTACGACGAGTACGTGGACGGCTTCCGAACCCAGGCCAAGACCGCTCTCGGCAGCAAGTACTCCGAGGACAAGTTCCAGGAGTGGCTGCAGACCGAGCCGAGCTACCTGCCCTTCGAGGAATGGCTAAGGAAGGAGGAGATGGGCCGGAAGTCCGGCGTGTTCCCCTGCCCTGCCTGCGGTACTCTGAACCCCCGCGATGCCAAGGTGTGCAACCGCTGCGGAACGGTGTTCGAGCAGGCCGCCGACGGAGCGGCGAACGCCAAGTCCGAGGAGAAGGAAAAGAAGGGAACCTTCAGGCGGATAGTCCGCCGCTCCGGCGAGGAGAAGCCCAAGGCGGGACCCGCGAAGGAGTCTCCAGCTCCGGTGGAAGAGGCCAGCAAGCCCGATGAGGGCGGCGACAAACCCCAGTAAACCCCTTTCCCATTTCTCTTTTTTTAAAAAAAAATCTATGGCCGCGAATCCTGGCTCATGACCTCGCGGACCTCTTTCATGACCTTGTCCGGGTTCTTGTAGTAGGTGGAGATGATCTTTGCCACCTGGCGATAATGGGTGACGTCGATCTTCTTCATGTACTCGAGTATCTCGATCCTCCGCCGCCACTCCCTCTCGATCTCCCGGGGGGACCAGTTCTTCACCGTGCGGACCTTCTCGAATATGTACGAGTGGCCGCTGTAGTTGAACGAATCGTCAGCCGGGTTCCAGGTGAACACCGAGTTGGTGATGAGCTCGCCGGTCTCCGGGTCCATGCCCACTATCTCCGTCAGGGACTTGACCCGCCTGGTCATCTTGGTGCCCACTTTCACCTGAGCCTGCAGCATGACAATGTCCAGGGCGGTTATGAGCGCCCGGGGCAGGTTGATCGGGTCGTTCTCCATCCTGTGGACCATGGCCTGAACATCCTCGGCGTGGAAGGTGGAATAGGAGATGGTCCCGGTGGCCATGGCCTGGAACACCACATACGCTTCCTTGCCACGCACCTCGCCCACCATCAGATACTGGGGGCGCTGCCTCAGGGCGGCGGTGAGCAGATCGTACATGTTCACCGAGCCGGAGGAGGCGCTCTTCCGGCCTCCGAACGATTCCCTGGTCAGTCCAGGTATCCAGTTCTCGTGCGGCAGGTTCAGCTCCCTGGTGTCCTCGATGCTGATGATCTTCATCTGGGGCGGAATGAACAGCAGCACCGCATTGAGGGTGGTGGTCTTTCCGCTGGCAGTGCCTCCGCAGACCAGCATGGAGCTTCCGAACTCCGTGGAGATCCAGAGGTAGGCCATCATCTCCGTGCTCATGGTCTTGAAGCGCAGCAGGTCCACCGGGGTGAAGGGGTTGTCCTTGAACCGCCGGATGGTGAACGACGAGCCGCGCTTGGTGACGTGCTTCCCTAAGGTGGCGTTCAACCTGGAGCCATCCGGTATGGTGGCGTCCAGCAGGGGCTCGGCGACCGATATGTGCTTGCCGCAGCGTTGGGCCAGCCAGACCACGAACGAATCCAGCTCCTCGTCCGACTCGAAGCGCACGTTGGACTTTATGGAGCCGTACTTGCGGTGGAATATGTAGAGCGGGATGCGCACCCCGTCGCAGGAGCAATCCTCCACGTTGGGGTCGATCATCATGACGTCGATGGCCCCGTAACCGATGAAGTCCCGGCGAAGGTAGTAATGGATGCGCTCCCTGGACTCCATGGTGAGGTTGACGCCCATGGCCTTGAGCAGCTCGTCGGTGACCGCTCGCAATATGCTCTCCTTCTCCCGGTCCAGGCTGCCCACGGCCGGGTTAATGGTCAGGACCACGCTGTTCTTCAGCATCTCCAGCAGGATGCTCTCGTCCTCGGTCAGCGTCGGTTCGATGACCTCATAGAGGTATTCCGAGGAGACGTTGTCGAACTTGATCCGGACGTAGGAATAAGGCTCCAGGATCTTGGCGATCTCCACCTCGTCCACGTAGGACTCGGCGATCTTGGGCACCTCGGTGATCCTTCCTTTGATCTGGTCCGTGCTCTTGTCGCTGGAGGGGACCATGACCCGCACCGGGCTCTTGGACACCCGGTGGACCAGCTCCATGTAGCGGTCCTTGAAGGTTATCTTCTTGTTCCTCTCGATCTGCAGATTGCCCTTCTCGATGAGCTGGTCGAGGTCCTTCAGAGGTTCACTTTCGCTCATGGTCATTTTACATCACACAAACCTCAGCGCTATCAGGCCGATCAATAACATTATGAAGGAATGACGGAAACCGTTGGCTATACGTCCGTCCTGCAACACTCCGGCCAGTATCCCGTCCCCGAAGGCGTGGATGACCACCGATATGAAGAATATCAGATTGATCTGGGGCACCACGTCCGTCTGCACCTGCACCGGGATGTTCCCGGAGATGCCCTCGGTGCCCTCCGTGATGGAGGTGCCGGCCCTCACCATCTCTGGCAGGAAGGTCGAGTTCAGGATGTAGATCGTAGCCAGGAACACGGCGAACGCCACGTAGATGACCACGGTATAGGTGGACATGGCGATGGACCGCTCGTTCCGATTCAACAGGGTCTCTCGGGCGTCGTGAGCCACCATGTTCAGCACGTCCGCCACGTTTCCACCGGCCTCGTTAGCCTTGATCACGATGGTGGTCATGCGCCGCACGAGCGGGGTGTCCACCCGGTCCACGAACAGCTTCAGGGCGTCGGTGGCGGGCACTCCCCAATCTATCTGCGCGGCCATGCGCTTGATCTCCGGAGTCAGGCGCCCGTACCTGCCGCGGGCGGAGACCTTTATCGAATCGGCCAGGGTCATTCCGAAACGCCCGCCCTCGGACACGTCGCGCAGAAAGTCCGGCAGCCGGGACTCGATCTCCAGTATCTTCTTCCGCTGATAGCTGGTGTAGAACCCGTAGGGGCCGCACAGGGCCATCAGCCCTATGGCCACCCAGTCTATCCATTCCAGCCCGGTCTCGAAACCCCCGATGGCGTCGATGAGCCCGATAACCAGGCACAGGGCCAGGCCTACGACCCCAATGATGAACAGCGGTCTGCTGTAATCGTTCTTCTTGAGGTTCAGTTGTCCAATGTCCAACATCTCTTCGTCAGCCATGTCAGGACCTCACATCGACGACTCCTTGGTCGTGTTCCATATGAAGAAGATGAAACCGAACTGGGAGAACGGGATCATCAATCCGACCACCAGGTACAGTAGCAATATGGTGGTGTCGGAGTTCCCTCCGGCACCCGGCACTATGGCCATGATGGCCATGATGACCACCAGGAACAGCGGGAAGGCCACCACCACGGTGACGAACGTCTCCGCCATCAGTCCCAGGGTCTCCAGCTGGGCCCTCATCTCCAGCTTGGCCTCCTTCTCGAACTGGTCCGCCTTCTGCAGGAAATATGGTTTCAGCTGTCCTCCGGAGGTGGAGGTGGTCACCACTCCCTGCAGGAATTCCTGGAAGCGAATGGAGGGGCTTCTCATGGAGGCCTTGTTGATCGCGGACAGTATGTCAGTGCCCAGGAGCTCCGTGTCCCGGGTGATCCATTCCGCCTCGTCCTTGATCTGCCCGTATATGGGCTGGCGAGCCAGCTCTTTGAATATGATATCGATGTTAACGTCAGCGCTGGCCATGGCGGAGATGAAGCTCATCGCCGCCCCCAGGCGCTTGTTTATGTCCCTGCCCCTGGTCTTGGCCTTGGAGCCGGGCACGGAGCCGAGCACCACGTAGGTCAGGACGATAGGCAATACAATCATGGCCACGGTGGTCGCGGCCACCATGCCCGCCCCTATGCCCAGGAAGGCGATCAATATCCCTCCGAAGAGGGCGCCCAGCACCCCGGTGAGGACCCCCACGATGAGCGTGGTCATCCACACGTAGGCGGTGTACTCCTCCGGTCTCAGCCGCATGTGGGCCTGCATCAGGGAGAGCTCCAGCTTCGGGTTGGCCTTCATCCTCCTGACGACCGCCTTACCGATGGTCCTCCAACAGAACTCCTGGTACGGGCTGAGCTTGACATAATCTGGAACCACGCCTTCCGGCAGCTTGACCACTCTCGGCCCGGCATCCTTGGAGTGCTTGGGCGCGGCGCTCTTGGTGCGCAGGTAGGACTTCTTGGTGGAGTCCATCCTGGTGAACAGGTCGGTCTCTCCAGCCATCAGTTCACCTCCATGGCCGCCAAATCCGCGCGAAGGCGGGTCAGGGTCTTGTCGTGGTCCTTGTAATAGGAGTTGACGATGTTCCAGATCTCCCGGTGATTCCGGATGTCCTTCTTCATCAGGTAGTTGATGACCTCCACCCGCCGGTCGAACTCGGCCATCATCTCGTCGTTGGTCAACGACCTCATCTCCATTATCTTGTCGAATAGGAAGGCGTGGCCCTTGAATATGAAGCGGTCGGTGGCGGGGTCCCACTCGTACACCGTGTTGGTTATGAGCTCGTTGTTCTCCGGCTCATACCCCACTATCTCCACTATCTGCTTCATGCGGCGCACCATGTCGTTCCCTACTTTGACCTGGGATTGGATGAGCACGTTGCGCAGAGCGGTGAGCAATATCCTCGGGCAGTTGATGGGTGGGTTCTCCAGCCTGTTGACCATGCTCTTCACCGAATCGGCGTGCATGGTGGAGTAAGTGCTGTGCCCGGTGGCCATGGCCTGGAACATGATATAGGTCTCCTTTCCGCGGACCTCTCCCACCAGGATGTAGTTCGGACGCTGCCTGAGGGCCGCACGCACCAGATCGTACATGTCGATCTCCCCGGCGGAACGCCCGTCGCTGTCCTTCTCCCCCACACCGGTGCGCGTGGCGCCCGGTATCCAGTTCTCATGCGGGAGGTTGATCTCCCTGGTGTCCTCGATGCTGACTATCTTGGCCCCCGGGGGGATGAATATGGCCAAGGAGTTCAAGGCGCTGGTCTTGCCGCTGGCCGTCCCTCCCACCAGTATCATGGACTCCCCGTTCTCGACCCCCAGCCACAGGTAGGCCATCATCTCCGGGCTGACCGTCTTGTAACGCAATAGGTCCGTAGGGGTGAAGGGCCGGTTCTTGAACCTTCTGATGGTGAACGTGGAACCGCGGGTGGTGACCTCGCGGGAGTAGGTGGCCTGGATGCGGTGCCCTTCCAGGGTCGTCCCGTCCAGAATGGGGGCGGCCACTGAGATCTGCTTACCGCTGCGCTGGGCCAGGGTCACCACGAAGGAGTTCAGTTCGTCCTCGTTGTTGAAGATGATGTTGGAGCGTATGCTCTCCCATTTACCGTGGAAAACGAATAGAGGGACATTGTGTCCATCACAGGAGATATCCTCGATCATGTCATCGCGCATCAGGACGTCCACCATGCCATGGCCGACGAAGTCGCGGATGATGTAATAGCCAATGCGTAACTTGGTGACCTTCTCCACCTTGACCCCTCTGGTGCGGATGAAGGAATCCACGCTTTCCCTCAGGTATTCCTCCTTGTCCAATCGGGTGAGCTTCTCCCATTCGTACCCCAGGGTGCGGTGCAGGGTGTCCTTGATCTTCTCTAGAAGCTCCTGCTCCTCCAGGCTCAGCCGGGGCTCGATGGCCTCGTAAAGATACTCGCTGGAGCCGTTGTTGTAAGTGATCCGTACGTAAGCGTAATCGGGCACCACGGCGTATGTTTCCAGCACCTCGAGGTTGACGTCCTCTATCGGAGGTATGATAGTGATCGCTGAACCTGGTCGGACCGCCTCCAGGGCTGGCTTTACCGGGACCTTCACCCGGCTGGCTCTGTTCGGGGTCATCCGGCGAAGGAGCTTGAGGTAGGCGTTCCTGGTCCGTTCGGCCCTTCCGATGGCCTCCCACTCCACCTCTGCCGGCTTCGGTGTGCGGAACCCGCCATTCCCTTCCTCTTTCTCATTCGCAGCGTTCTCCATGGTCACACCCCTCAGTACTCCAGGTCCAGGTTCACGTAGGCCCGGTTATGCGTGAACTCGTTCACCTTGAAAACGGTCAATGTCAGTTCGTATACGTTTCGTCCCTCGGCGCTCACCAATTTGGAGGTGAGCGTGTAGTTGCCCGATACGCCGGATATCATTCCCGCCTCTGCCGCCGTCTGGTTGAGATGCGACCACAGGGCGCTCACGTACCTGGTGGTGAACTTCAGCACCACCGGCCCATTGCTCTCCGCGCCCGTGGCGCCGCTGACAACGTAGGTCTGTGAGTCGTGGTAGATCAGGTCGATGACGATGCCTGCCGTGCCCATTCCCGAGACCGACTCATTGCTGCCGATCATGTCCACTTGGTCGAACTGCAGGTTGACGGTGCTGTCCGAGTTTGTGATGAACACCAAGGAGGGCGAGGCGCGCATGGCCACTCCGTCCTTCTGGTACACCATCAGGGCCCCGTTCTCGTAGCCATACCACTGTTGGACGAAGTACCGGTTGGGGGCGTAGTACTCCACACAGCCCCCTCCCTCTTCATTAACTTTTATCAGAGAATTGCTATAATTATAATTGAAGCCCACGGTCACTCCCGTGTCATATGTGCCCATAGGTTTCAGGTAGAGGAACCCTCCAGTGGGCGAAGTGAACACCGGGACGCTGTCCGAACCCAGGCTAAGGGGCTGGAACATGTTGATGGTCGGCCTCTGGGTGACCTGGGCGTTGACGATGAGCGTGTCGATCTTGCCCTTAAGGTCCCCGAACTGGCTCAGGACCTGGTCCATATGGTCCCGTTCGTTCTCCTTCATCCAGACCGGGATGTAGGTGTTGGTGAACATGGCGATCAAGGTAAGGAACACGAGCAGGGCCATGATGGTCCCTATGGTGGACGCGACGCCCTCTCGGTCCTTCTTAATGAATTTGGAACGACTAGACGCGCTGAACGTACTACGAGACCTGACGCGTTCCACCATGCTGGTTACCCCAAAATTACCAGGTATGATTTACGTTGTGATGACTATATAAATATGTCGAGAAAAAATAGAATTTCCAGTCGCACTGCTGGCTTGTGCGGTTTTATTCCTCTCGAAACATCGTCCGTGCCCTCGCCTTCCGCGTCGACGGTCAAGAACCATTTTCGACCAGTCAAATAGGTAAATTATTTAATCGTGCTCAATTATGGGGTGGCTAAGCCGCAGTAACTCAGTTGGGAGAGTGCAAGACTGAAGTCCCCGAAGGCGCAAGCCCGGGGGATCGAAATCTTGAAGTCGCTGGTTCGAGCCCGGCCTGCGGCACCATTCGTTATTTTAGTCCACGCAGGACAAGGTTCTTTAATGCTCGATGCCGATTCGGTGCCGAAATGCAGATCAAATCCTTTGAAACCGTGGCTATCGAGGCCAAGCGCTTCTCCAAGAGCGGGGAGAAGGTCATGAACATCAAGATCGAGAACAACAGCGCCATCACCCAGATATCCAAGCTGGACGGCGACTTGTGTCAGATCGATTACCGATTCACGGCCAACTACACCGGCCTGGGATATATCAAGATCGAGGGACATCTGAGCGTGACCGAGATCGGGGATAAGGCCATGGACGAATGGCGCCGAACGAACAATTTGCCGCTAGATGACGCCAACGTCGTGCACAACGCCATAGTCGGCAACTGCATGATCACCGCCCTGTTGATATCCAGGGAGATCAAGCTCCCGGCCCCGATACCGATACCGCGGATCAACATGCAGAAGAAGCCGGAGATCCGGCCTAGCGACGGTGTAGAGGTCGCTTAGCGGATGTGGTCCAGGGCGAACGACCCTATGGTCAGGGCGCTCTTGGTCGCAGTGTATCTGATGTAAGCGCGGGACTGCACGTCGCTTATGCCCTTGATGGCGAAGAATGTTTTCAGCTGGTCGACCTTGAAGTCCACCATGCCGTCCATTATGGATCCCAGCATCTGCAGTTCCTGTTCGTTGTGCATGCCCTTCTCCACGATGAAGATGGAGACGGCATCGTCCTTCTTGCGGCGCCCGCACAGCGGGCTCAGGAACCGGAAGGCCGAGTTGGGGTCGGAATAGGCGATCAGCGTAGATACCGAACGGAACAGCAGCCGGTAGTACTCATGTTTCTCCTTGAACTTCCTGGCTATGGATTCGATGGCCTCGGCCATCTTCTCGTGATCGTTGGGTCTTTCGATGTATATCGTATGCGGGTCGTTGTCGTCCCCGCCCATGGCTCGGGCGTAGGTGTCCACGTATTTCACCAGACCCAGCTTCTCATACTCCTCGTATCCGGACATGATGAAGCGCATCTCGTCGCGCACATCCTTGGGGGTCTTGTCCGTCAGGACGATAATGGCCGGGATGCCTTTGCGCAGCCCTTCCATGATGAAGGTGTTTGCCAGCACCTCCTTGCCGATGAACGGCGGGCCGTGGATCATGATGTTTGAACCGATGGGCATGCCGCCCAGCAACAGGTCGTCAAGTCGTGAGATGCCGGTCTTGACCTTGCGTTCGGTTATCTCGAGGGCGCGCTCCTTCTCCCGGTAGGTGATCTCGTCCTCGATCAACCCCTGTTCCCTCATGCGCAGCTCCTCCTGCTTGGCCAGGACGTACTTCTCCTTGGACCGGAGCGCGTCCTCCTTGCTGGCCACCTCGGCCTTCAGGGCCTCCAGCTTCTTCATGAGCTCGGCCTCCTCCAGCCCTCCGGTCTCCCGCTTCATCTCATTTAGCTTGTGCCTCTCCGCGGTATAGACCTTCTCCCGGTACATCAGGTCCTCCTCGCGGCGAATGAGTTCGTCCTCCTTGTAGGTAATGGCCTCTCGGATGCGGTCCAGCTCATCCTCCTTCTCCTTGAGCCTGATGCGCAGTTCGTCCGCCTCGTTCTTTAGGGTGAGGAACTCCCTCTCCTTGGACTGGAGTACCTCCAGTTTGCTGAGCAGGTCGGCACTGATCGTACCTCCGCCGTTGCGTAAGACCGACAGCTCATCATCCTTGAGCTTAAGTTCGATCTTGATCTTGGCCAACTCTTTCTCCAGGCTGGCGCTACGTGCGGAAAGGTCGTCCCCGGCGCGCTTCCACTGCTCTTCCTTGTCCTTAAGTTCGGCATGGTAGCGCTCCAGCAGCTCCTTTTCCTGACCCTCCACGAGGCCGTTGCCATCGTTTCCGTCCTTTTCCCTATGGTGCGATTCCAGAAGCCGGTCCCTCTCGGCGATGAGGGCCTGAACCCTTTGAACCGTTCCATCCGCGGTCTCGCTGGCCCCATCCACTGCCAGCAACCCTCTCACCGATGCCAGCTCCGCCTCGTAGCGGGCAAGGCGCTCCTTCAGGTCCGCCAGCTCCTCCTCGGGGACCGCATCTCCGCCCTCGCCTAGCCATGTCAGCAGGGTGGACCCCTCTCCTTCCCCGTCCAGCCACTTGCTTAGGCGTTCAACGTCAGCCTGTTCGGCGGTGGGGTTCCTATTATCCACTGAAGCCTGCTCCGTCCGAGCCTCTGAGACCGCCTTTTCTCTGGCCATTCTATTCAACGTCCATTGACCAGATCGATATCCAGTGAAGACCCTATAACACTGTCCAGCACCATATTTAATGGTTTAGTGGCCTTCGTCCCGTGTTCAATCAACAAGACCAGATGGGACGCCCTCTCCTCTCCGGATGTGAATAAGCTTATAATATATATTTATTTTACATATTATTAATCGAACGGCTCTCAGGCGAACATGCCGCCAAAGCCGCCCGCGACCTCGGGCAACGCGATGACTGGCCAGCGCTTTCCAGATTGCGTTCGTTGATAAAAAGTTATATATTCAGCCTTGCATCTAAGAAAGAGCTTGGACTGGGCCAGAGGACTGTCGATGGAAAAGAGGGTGCACATCAAGATCGATCGCAACAGCGATTTCACGCTACGCGAGGTCTTGAAGAAGATCGAGGAGATCCAAACGGAGAACCCCGACCTAGACGTCTTCTTCGACGGTGACGATTACGCCATCTGCAGCCGACCCAGGAAGGTCAAGAGCCACGTCTGAGGCCCGACCGAAATAGCTTCAGATTCAAATGTCAGAGAGGGTTTGAATTGGTTAGTAAGAAGGATGTTCTCAAGGAAAAGGTCAAGCAGATTGACTTTGACAATATCGTGACCGTGAAGGACCTGGTCGAGGCCTACAAGGACTCGTCCATACAGAGCCGGGCCCTGGCCACCTGCGCCATTGTTTACGAGAAGGCCCTCAAGGACAAGTCCCGTCCCACGGTCATCCTAGGCCTTGCCGGTCCGCTCGTGGCCGCCGGCCTGCGAAAGGTGATCGCCGACATGATCAAGTTCGGCATGGTGGACGCCATAGTGACCATCGGCGCCATTCCCTACCAGGACTTCTATCAGGCCCGGGGGTACAACCATTACAAGTGCTCGCCGCGCTGCGACGACCTGGCCCTCCGCGAGGTGTTCGTGGACCGCATCTATGACACGTTGGTCGACGAGGACAAGTTCCGGGAGACCGACGCGCTCATCGGCGACATCGCCGAGAAACTGGAGCCCCGGGGCTACGGAAGCCGGGAGTTCATGGAGATACTGGGCAAGGCCATTGACGACGAGGATTCCATACTCTACAACGCCGCCAAGTACGGCGTCCCGATCTTCGTTCCCGCGCTGAACGACTCGTCCATCGGCATCGGTCTCACCGGCCTCTATTACAAGAAGAGGATGGCCAAGGAGCCGTTCATGAGCATCGATTCCATCCGTGACAATTGGGAGCTCACCCAGTTGAAGATCAAGTCGGAGAAGACCGCGGTCATCTACATAGGTGGCGGAGTGCCCAAGAACTTCATCCAGCAGACCGAGGTCATCTGCGAGACGCTGGGCCATGACAAGGGCGGACACCACTACGCCATCCAGATAACCCAGGACACCCCGCAATGGGGCGGTCTCAGCGGCTGCACCTTCGAGGAGGCGCAGTCCTGGGGCAAGATCAACCGCGATGCCAACAAATCGGTGGCGTACGTCGAAGCGTCCATCGGCATGTCGATCATGGTCGGCTACATCCTGCAGTCCGAGGTCTGGAAGGGCCGCAAGCGGTTGAAGTACACCTGGAAGGACGATATGCTGACCAAGGTCACCAAGGTCCCTCTCGGTCTGTGATCCGATGGAACGAAGGGCCGGCCGGGCCACCATCGCCATATTCAACTCCTACGACCCCCGCGTCTTCCGCGAGGCGCACCGCAGGATACTGGCGAGAGCCGGGCCTCTGGCCTTGGCCTACGACTTCAACCTGGTCACGCTGGGCTTCCCTTTCCCGGAGGACCTCCGACTCCCCGTGGAGCTGGCGGACTGGGTGGCATCCTCCACTTCCATCGGCGAGGACGGCTCATACCTCAAGGAACTGGCCGCCAAGGGCCGCTTCCAGGGCTTTCCCTATCCATCCAAGGGTCTGCCGCCCCAGCTGGGCCTTCCCGTGCTGACGACGTGCGATCCCGAACCGCAGAGGAAGATGGAGATGCGGGAGGTGGCCGCCCTCCTTCAGAACGGCCAGAGCGTCTGCCTGATCTTCGGGGCCGGTCCCAAGGGCGTTCCTAAAGAGGTGCGCGAGCTGGCCAGGCATCATCTTGACGTGACCTTCGACGGTCGTTCGCTCGAGACCTGCACGGCCCTGGGGGCGGTGGCCGGGGCGCTCGCTCACTATCTCCGCGGCCATTGAGAGGCAAGTTTAAAGTCGCTTCAGGAACTTTACTCCAGCGTGGACGATATCCGGCTGAGGTCTCGGGTGATGCTGTGGTCGGGTCTCTCCTTCCTAATCTTCCTATCCTCTTTGATCATGATCTTCTGGGGAGGGCCGGTGCTGGAGCTGGAGGGAAGGCGCATCGGGATCGCTCAGATCATCTGGCTTCCGGGACTCATCGGTTCCTGCTCCGGTCTATGGCTGCTGCTGACCCTCAGCGGGGCGCGCGGAGGCATCTCGCTTTCGGTAGCCCTAGGGAACCTGGCAGGGGCGGAGGCCTTATCGCTGCTTCTTCCGGTAAAGGAGGTGTCCGGAATGGTCTGGGAGACGGGAAATGGGCTGGTCCCGGCCACCTCCTTCGCCGCTCTGGCCCTGACCTCGCTAACTTGGACGGCCATCACCCTCGCCGACCCCTCCCGGAGCACCCGGACCGCCTATTCGGTGGCCTTGGCGGCGGTCCTGGCGATCGGGTTCCTGCTCTCCTACAACTACCTGTGGTCCCTGCAAGGGGCGATGGCCGTTGGCCTGGCGGCGGCGCTGTTCTGGGGAATGGCCTATGACCGGCGCCTGCATCCCTACAGCAAGGTGAAGGTCAAGAAGCAAGGCTCGCCCTGGGTGGTGTTGCTCATAACCTTCCTGGGGCTGCCCATGCTGTTGTTAGGGCTTCCCTATCTGCTGCTCTAATAGGTGTCGTAGTGAACCTTGAGCCGGGGAACGCCGCATCCGACGCCCTTTACGACCTTACCGACCACCTGCGCCTTGCCCTTGAGAATGGATAGGACCTCCTCGACCCCTTCCGGCCTCAGAACGATGGCGTAGCCCATTCCCATGTTGAAGGTCTTGTACATCTCGTGATCGGTGACCCCGCCGATGCCCTGTATCGCTCTGAAGATCGCCTGCGGCTCTATGGGGTCGGTTATGCGGTACTCGAAGCCCTTCTTCAAACGCACGAAGTTCTTCAATCCCCCGCCGGTCACGTCCACCATGCCGGTGACCTTGACCGCGTCCACCACCTTGAGCACGTCGCGAACGTAGATGTAGGTAGGGGTGAGAAGCTCCCTGCCGACGCTGCCGTCCAGTCCATCCACCTCGTCGTGCAAGGAGATACCGGCTGAGGACAGCACCTTGCGGGCCAGGGTCATGCCGTTAGAGTGCACCCCCGATGATAGAAGCCCGATGATGACGTCACCCTCCTCGATCTCCGCCCCGGTGATCATCTTCCGCTTGTCGAGAAGCCCCAGGGCGGTGCCCGAGAGGTCCACTCCCTTCACCATCTCCGGCAGCACCGCGACCTCCCCGCCCACCAGGTCTACGTTGGCCATCTCCGCGGCGGCGTTCAGGCCCTTGCCGATCTGCTCGGTTATCTTGGGGTTCGGTTCGTCAATAGCTATGTAATCGACGAAGGCGATCGGTTCCGCGCCGACGCAAATGGTGTCGTTCACGTTCATGGCCATGCAGTCGATGCCCACCGTGTCCCATTTGTCGAGGGCCTCGGCCACCAGCAGCTTCGTTCCCACCCCGTCCGTGGCCAGGGTGAGGATGTGGTCCCCCATGTCGATGAGGCCAGTGAACTGCCCCGGAAGGTCGATCATGCTTCCCCTTCCGGTGCGCCGGTACTTCAGATGGCCTACCAGGGCCGATATGGCCTGCGATTTACGATCGATGTCCACCCCGGCCTTGGCATAGGTCCAATCTTTTTCTTGCATGTCCTTACCCAAAGCTGAATCCCCCCTGCCGATAAAATATCATCGGTCGGGCAATGGTTTTTTATCCTGCAAGGGATTGGGCGGATTAGCATGTCCAAGAACTGGCTGCAGCAGCGCAGACGCGACTATTATTACCGGAAAGCGAAGCAGCTGGACTACCGCAGCCGAGCCTCCTTCAAGCTCATTCAGATACATGAGCGCTTCAATCTCTTCAAGAACGGCATGACCGTGGTCGACCTGGGGGCGGCGCCGGGTGGCTGGCTACAGGTGGCCGCGGAGCGCGTAGGCCCCAAAGGCAAGGTGATCGGCGTGGACCTGCAGCCCATCGAGCCCATCGAAGGTGTGCAAACGATAAAGGGCGATATACGGAAGCAAGAGGTGATGGACGAGCTATTGGCCCTCACCGGCGGAAAGGTGGACCTGGTCCTTTCGGACATGTCCCCCAACATCACCGGGAGCTATTCCATGGACCACGCCCGCTCCATCGAGCTGTGCGAGATGGCGCTCTCGTTCGCTCTGGCGACGCTGTCCCCGAACGGCAAGATGGTGTTCAAGATGTTCGAGGGGGACATGAGCCGGGACCTGGTCGCCGAGGTGCAGAAGCATTTCGAGACCGTGAAGCGTTATTCGCCGGAAGCGTCCCGCTCCAGCAGCTCCGAGATATACGTGGTGGCCAAGGGCTTCGGCAAAGGCCCCAAGGTCCAGAGCGGCTAAGCTTTTTATTCCGTCATGGACATGGTAGAGGTGATGCTGACCTACATCATCATAATGTTCAGTTCCGATGGTCGCCGTCCTTCGGAGATATTCGATGCCCTGCACAACATGGGGTTCGAGCCCACCACCGGGAACTACGATGGGGTGTACAAGTGGGACAAGAAGGCCACCCTGGACGACGCCATCTATCTGGCGGACCGCGTGCATCTCACCCTGAAGGGCACCGGCGCGGTGTTCAAGCTGGAGACCGTGGCCGAGGCCAACGACAAGTGCTGACCATGCGCTGCGGCAAGATAGTCTGCATCGGCCAGAACTACCGGGAGCACATCCGGGAGATGAGGTCCGACGAACCGGCCGAACCGGTGCTGTTCCTAAAGCCGCCCACGGCCCTCATCTCGGACGGTGAGGCGATCCTAATTCCCGAGGGCATCGGCATGGTGCACCACGAGGTCGAACTGGCCCTGATCGTCGGAAAGGGGGGCAAGGATATCGCGGAGAAGGATGCCCTATCCCACATATCCCACCTGGCCGTCTTCAACGACGTGACCGCCCGTGATATGCAGTCGGCGGCGCGCAAGGCCGGACTTCCCTGGTCCCTGGCCAAGGGCATGGACACCTTCGCGCCGTTGGGCAAGATGGTCCTTAGGGAAAGCGTGCCGGACATCCATTCCCTGGACCTGGAGCTGCGGGTGAACGGCGAGACCCGGCAGAAGGGCAACACCTCCCAGATGATCTTTACGCCGGAACGATTGATATCTTACATATCCAGGTTCATGACCCTCGAACCGGGCGATGTCATAGCGACCGGAACCCCCAGCGGGGTCGGCGCGCTCAAGCCGGGCGACGTGGTCGAGGCCTTCGTTAAAGGCGTGGGGACGCTGCGCAATCCCGTGCACACGCGTTAATCCCAGAACCGTTTCGTTCGGGCGTAGGTGATCTCGGCGCTCAGGATGTCCCGCAGGAGATCGTCCTCGTTGTTACCGAAGCTGGACAGGATGCGCGCCGCGGTGTCCGCGCCAATGCCCCGCCCGGAAAGGGTCATCATGGCCTTCTTGCCATTGCTCTGCACCAGCGAGGCGTTCTTGAACAGCCGGCGCAGTTCCTTTTCCTCCTCCTCCTTGAGGTCCTTCTTCTTGATCAGGCGGATGGTCTCCCGGTTGTAGCCGTTCAGGGCGGCGATCATCTGCCCGCCGCAGCTGTGGCAGACCACGAACCGGCCGGCCTCCCTGGCCTTAAGTCTCCATTGGGTGCCGCAATTTAGGCAGGACATGTGCAGACTTTCCTCTTCCAAGCGCTTCTTCAGCGCCATGAGTATGGAGTGGTCGGCCCGCTGCGGGGTGATGAGCTCCTTGGATTGCGAAAGTCCGGCCTTACCGATGGGCGAAATACCGCAGATGACGATGTCGATCTCTCCCGACTCCAGGGCCTGGACGACCTGGACGGTCTTCCGCACGTCGAAATCCTCCCACAGCACCTTGTCTATGGTCTCCTGCATCAGTGAGGAGTTCTCGTACGCTTCCACCAACCGGGCGAAGCTGACGTTGCGATAATCGGCGTCCCTCTCCACCGCCCCGAACTTCTTGGCGACGAACACGAAGCGCCATCGCATGTGGCTGGAGTTCTTCATCACCAGGCGGATCAGGCTTTCCACGGCCGAGGCGTTTATGGAGCGCAGGGTATCCACGATGGTGGACGGCGCCACGTCCCTTGGCAGGTCGATGATCACCCGATAGGGATCGGTGGTCACCGCCACGCTCTCCCCCAGTCGGGCCGAGAGGAGCACGGACAGCATCTTGGAGATGGTCTCGTTCACCTTGCTACCGAAGCACATGTTGAGTATGGCCAGCTTCTTTCCCACTTCCAGGGTGATGCGCTGGTCGGTGGGCACGGGGAACTTATCCCGCTGCTCGTCAAGATACTCGTCCAGCATCTTGTAGGTGGTAGCGTCCCCGTTATACGCCGCCCTCTCGTAGCCACGGCGCATGCGTCCCACTTCCTGGGCTACCTCGAAAGGTACCGGGATGTCCTCTCCCACCCAGGATGGGATGGAGCCGATCTCCTTGACCTGCTCCACCAGGAGCTCGTCGTCCATGATGTCCACGATGCGCCAGGAACGACCGCGGGTGATGAAGGTGGCGAACGGCTCAGCGAAGGAGATGACGAAGCTCTCGTCCAAGGTGCCTACTATCTTTCGAGAGCCGATGTCCCTTATGCGGTACGTTCGCTCGTCCGGGATCATCGATATGTTCTCGTAGAAGTACTTCCGACCCCGTCCAGAGCGCCGGTACTCGTCACCGTTGATGAACACCAGTCCGATCTCCGCGATCTGCTTGAGCACGGTATCGAACTTCTGCCTGCTCAGTTCTCGGAACGGATAGGAGCGGCGGACGATGGCGTACGCTTTCTCCACCAGCACCGGTCCGGCGGAGGCCATGGCCACCAGCTGATTGGCCAGGACCGTCAGGGGGTCCTGTCGGACCTGCAGAGGCTCGTATCTCTCGGCCAGGGCCATCCTGGTCACCACCAGGCTTTCCGCGATCTCATCCGGCGTGGAGGCGATTATCGCCCCCTCCGAACGGCGGCCGATCTTGTGCCCGGCCCGGCCCATGCGCTGCACCAGGCGGGAAACCTGGCGCGGTGAGTTGTATTGGATGGCGAAGTCCGACGAGCCGATATCTATACCCAGCTCCAGGGACGAGGTGCATATGAGGCCCTTCAGACGCTCGTTCTTGAAGTCGTCCTCCATCTCCACCCTGGTCTCCTTGCTCAGCGAACCGTGGTGCACCCCCACGTTGAACTTCTCGTCCCAAATATGATATCGGGCGGCAAGCGCCTCCGCGGTGTCCCTGGTGTTGACGAACAGCAGGGTGGAATTGTGCTTCTCGATGAGGGCCTTGGCCCGCCTCATGCAGGCGATGAGCTGCGGGTCGCTCATCAATGTCCCGGCCAGGTCCTTGTCCTGCTCCACTATCTCGGGACATTGCACGCTAATGCTCATCTCCTTGGTCACCTTGGCCCGCACGATGCGCACCTTACGGCCGACGCCTCCGAGATAGTTGGCCACCTCCTGGTGCGAGCCGACCGTGGCCGATAGCCCGACGCGTTGGAAATCGCCGGCCAGCTCCACCACTCGCTCCAGGGCGATGGACAGCTGCGCGCCTCTCTCGTCACCGGCCAGCTCGTGTATCTCGTCCACCACCACGTAGCGCACGTTGGCCAAATGGGCTCGCAGGTTCTTGCCGGTGAACATGACCTGCAACGT
>DAONGL010000022.1:0-24174 GCA_035404085.1 Methanomassiliicoccales archaeon
GAGGAGAAGAATATGGTCGTTCCCTCCCGAGATAACTGGCGAAAGAGGTTCTTGAAGAGCACCCGGCTCTCGGGGTCCAGTCCGGCCACTGGTTCATCGAGCACCATTAGCTTTGGCCGGTGAAGCATAGCCTGGGCCATTCCCACTTTCTGTAGCGTTCCGCCGGACAGCTTGTTAACCTTTCTCTTTCGATATTCGGTTATGCCCAGTTCCTCGGTCACTTCCTTTATCCGTTTCGATACCTCAGATTCCTGAAGGCCAGACAGTCGCCCGAAGGTATGCAGAGACTGGTCCACGGTCCTCCACTCCTGGAGCGAGGTCTGCTGTGGCAGGTACCCGATTGTTGAACTGAGCTCGGTGTTCCAGTTACGTATGGAGCGCCCCTCGATGGTCACATCGCCCTGAAAATCACGGATGAGGCCGGTCATGATCTTGATGGTGGTGGTCTTCCCGGAGCCGTTCGGCCCGATGTAGCCGAATATCGAGCCTTTGGGAATATCGAAGCTCAAGTTCAGAAGAACTGGCAGGTCCTTATACCGCTTGTATAAGCCCCTTACCGAGACCATTTCCCCGCTGTTCCCCACCATGACACTGGATGAGAATCGGCATAAAAAATATTTTCTTAGCTCACTTGAACCAGTGCGGCCGGGCCACACAAGATTGGTGATTGACGATGGTCCGCTTCTTCATGAAGAGGGTGATACGACGATTGGTGCTGGCGATCCCGCTGCACTTCCATCCCTGGAACAGCTCTCCGCAATTGATGGTCCGGCCATGTTCGTTTATCCAGACGTTCCCGGCCTCCAGACGCCTGGCGATAGCCTCGCCCTTGACAGGATCGCAGGTCCAGACGGTGGCACCAAGACCGTAATCGCTCTGGTTGGCGAGCCTGATGGCCTCCTCCACGTCCTTTACCACCCGAATGGGAAGAACTGGTCCGAAGGTCTCCTCCTTGATGATCTCCAGACTGTCGTCGGTGACCTTCAGGACCGTAGGTTCGAAATAATAACCCGGGCCAGGGAGATCTTTTCCACCAGTCAACAGTTCACAACCGGCTTGAACGGCCCTCTGGACCTTTTCCCTAACCTGCGCTCGCGCTTCCTCACGAATGAGCGGGCCGACCTGTTCCTCAACATCGATCCTGGCCACGACCTTTTTAAGCTCAGCGATAAAGGCATCGGCCACGCCTTCCTCCACATACAACCGCTTGATGCGGATGCAGACCTGCCCCCCGTGCGAGAAGGCACCGCTGGCGATTCCCCTGGCCGTCTCGTGAACGTTGACGTCCGAGCATACGATCCCAGGATCGTTTCCTGATAGCTCCAATATCATTGGCTTGATGCCAGCATTCCTGGTGATGTCCAGCCCGGTAGCTCTGCCGCCGGTGAAGACGAGGGCGTCGAACGGGGCAGCGACCATCGCCTTACCGATCTCGGGACCACCGATCAGGGTCTGAAACAAACCAGAGGGCATGCTGGTCTTGTTGAAAGCCTCCTGGATCTTCATTCCGGTCATGGTAGTGAGCTCGGACGGTTTGAAGACCACAGCGTTGCCGGCCATGAGCGCCGGGATCAGAGTTATCATGGTCTGCCATAACGGGTAGTTCCAGATGCCTATGTGCGCGATAACGCCATGAGGCACCAGGTTGATCGTGGCCTTGGTATCAGGCCAGCCTGCTGGATCGAGCGGGAACTCATAATCACCGGTGGCCTTGGCCTCGGCGGCATAGTGTTCGAAACCTTTTATGACCCCGTTATAGGTGCCGATGACATCCCTCTGAGGAAATCCCCCTTCCAGCATTTCCGTAGCGATCATGTCGTCCTTCATCGCGAGAAGGGCGGAGCGAAGCTCCAGCACCGCTTCTATCCGTTCCTCCAGGTCCCATTCGCCGATCCATTTCCGCTGGGCATCGCGCCCTTTCACCAACCTTGGCAGAACATCATCTGGAAGGTTGGAGACGAACTCCTTAACTACCTGTCCATTGCGAGGATTGATGGAGCGGACGACCATGGGACTCCCATTCTCATTAAGTGATTAATGGTTGTGCAACGACCGACCGTTACTTGCTAAGGGCATCGGCAAGGCCTTTGGCCCAATCTTCAGCCTTCTGCAGCTCCCCGTCCAGGAAGTGATAGACCTTCTTCTCGCTCTTCACGTATGCCAGTAGATGGGGGCAGGCGACGGTCATGCCCAGCTCTTTGAACCTAGATTCCATGGCCTTGTTGGCGTTACCGCTGATGAATGATCTCATCTGGGTGTCGAAGCTGGCTGCTTTCTTACCCTTGACCTTGTTCACATCCAGCCCTTTCAGGAACTCTTTGATCGGTTTGGTGGGCGCCCAGGCCATGGTAGGCGTGCCGACCACCAGAGCGTCGTACTCCTCGAGTTTCAGATGCTTGGCATCGCCAACTGGAACGGTAGTGACGTCCAATCCCTTGCCTTTCAGAGTCGTAGCGATGACTTCAGCGACCTTGGCGGTCAATTTTTCGGTCGAGACGGAATCATATACAAGTATGACTTTCATTCGAGGTCCCCCAGTTATCCTATTGGCCATTAGCGTCTAAAAGGGTATATAACTTGCTTAGAACAGAAGAAATAAAAAGAAAATGAAAAAGGTTTGGAAAAGATCTTCAGACCTACTTCTTCCTGATGAGGAAGATCGCGGCCACGACGACCACCACGATCACGACCACCAGGATTATGCCCAGGTAGGGCGCGTCAGTGAAGAAGCCAAGCGCTCCGCTATCTTCTTGCACTTCACCCTGGCGTTCGGTCACATCCGCGATGTTGGCCTCTGCGTCATCGGGATCAACCGCATCCATCCTGAAATCTCGATCTGGCATCTCCTCGCCCATCTCGCCCATGTTCATCGAGAAGTAGGACATGAACCCTACGTCCGGGGAATAGTACATGTTCAGAGGAGTGTCGACCACGTTGATCTCGTAGACGGTTATGTCGTTCCAGTATGGGTCGTTTACAGTGGACACGTCGGTGCACCTCAGGTTCACCGGGCCTATGTGCTCGGTGGTCTCCTCCATGACACCGCCATCGAACGGACAGTCACCGAGGTCGAGGTCTTCGAAGACGATCGGGAAGCTGTTCGCGCCTATCTTATCGGCCACCTTTTCGAAGAAGGCATCCTCCATATCAGATGGCAGACCTGATACGTCCAGTGAACCGCTCATGCTTCCGCTCAGGGTGGCATTGGAGCTGACGTTCCAATCATCTCCCACATCCAATGGGAAGTCCCACAGGTTCAAGGCGGGAACGAACTCCAAGTTCATGGCCAGGTTGAATTCCAGATCAGCGTTGATATCGTAATCCGTGTATTCGACCTTGATCTCTCCGGTCAATGACTCGTTGAGATCGTTGTCCATCAGTCCAGGTAACCATAGGGGCAGGTTATCAGCGGTGAGGTCAAGGGCTCCGGTGAGCTTCAAAGTGGCCTCGATGGACTTAAGGGCCATCGTATCGCTGTCAAAGGTCACGTCCACACTGACGGTCAAGAACATAGTGAGGTCGACGCTCGCGGACATTGTCACGGGGTCTCTCTCGGCGGTCATAAGCTCCCCGATATCATAAGTACCCTCGGCTGGCAGTTCCGCGGTTACCGATATGCTCGCATCTACGCTTATCATCGCGGCCATGTCCATGCTGAGAACGTACACATCATCGTTAGCTTCGGTCACCTCGAAGAGGACCCAGAGCTCCGAGCTGGCTGCAACGTTCAGATCGTTCAGGTTGGCATTGAGGCCTTCGATGTCATCCAGGAACTGGTCGACCGTCGTGGTGACGTTCTCCAATTCCTCTTGGAGCTCCTCATCAGCATCAACTTCCATCCCATATGCCCATCGGTCGCCTTGGTTCCATTCCGGAGCCTCGGCAGGTGTTGCCAATGCCGGAACAGCCAAAGAGACCAGTAACGCCAGGAAGGTAAGTGCGCACAATAGTGTCCCTATAATTTTTTTCATGTCAAATCCTACCCGTTTAGTTAATTATTGAATTGATTGGCACTCTATTAAAAATATGGTATTATGGATGATTAAAATGATAAAATAGAAAGAGATTTAGGAAGTGGTTTGAGCTATCTGGATGCTTACATCATCCCGGGCATGCCGCCCATTCCGCCCATGCCACCCATACCGCCCATGCCGTCCATTCCGGGGGGTGCCGGAGGGGACTTCTTGGAGGCGATGACATCGTCGATCCTCAGGATCATGTTGGCGACCTCGGCCGCGGACTTCACGGCCTGGGTCTTGACCCGGAGAGGTTCGATGACATTGGCCTTCAGCATGTCGACCGGCTTTCCGAGGTTAAGGTCCAGCCCCATGTACTTGGAGTTGGCTCCCTTCTTCTCGTGAGCGGACTTCAGTTGGATGACCATGTCGATAGCGTCCAGTCCAGCGTTCTCAGCCAGTGCCCAGGGAATGACCTCCATGGCGGAGGCGAAGGCCTCGATGGCCAGCTGCTCGCGTCCACCGACAGTGGAGGCGTAGTTGGCCAGCCTCAGGGAGAGCTCCACTTCGGGGGCTCCCGCGCCGGGAACGATCTTACCATCTTCGAGAGCCACTCCGACAACGCGCAGAGCGTCGTGCAGGGACCTCTCGACCTCATCGACCACGTGCTCGGTACCGCCGCGCACGATCACGCTGATGGCCTTGGGGTTCTTGCATCCGGTGATGAACACCATGTCGTTCTCGCCGACCTTCTTCTGCTCGACGACATCGGCCAGGCCGAGGTCGCTCTTGCCGAGGTTGTCGATCTTTCCGACGATGATACCGCCGGTGGCCTTGGCGATCTTCTCCATGTCCGACTCCTTGAGCCTGCGGGAGGCGAATATGCCGGCCTTGGCCAGGAAGTGCTGCACCAGGTCGTCGATGCCCTTCTGGCAGAACACCACGTTGGCGCCGGAGGCGGCAACCTGGTCGACCATCTTCTTCAGTACGGCCTCTTCCTCGTCGAGGAACATCTGCATCTGCGAGGGGTCGCGGATCTGGATCTTAGCGTCGACCTCGGTCTTCTTGACCTCCATCGGAACGCTGAGCAGAGCGATCTTAGCCTTCTTGACCTGAGTTGGCATGCGGGGGTGGACGCGCTCCTTGTCGATCACGACGCCCTCGATGATCTCGGTCTCGGCTATGGAGCCGCCGGTCCTCTTCTCGATCTTTATGTTCCCAACGTCGACGTTGTAGCCCTTTCCAGACTTCTCCGCGACGGCCTTGATGGCCTTCACGGCCACTTCGGACAGGAACTCGCCCTGGCCGCCGACGCTCTTGCCGGTCATGGCGGTCATGGACACCCTCTTCAGCATCTCAGTGTCGTCTGGTGTGACGGACACGGCGATGGTTTCCAGTATCTTGATCGCCTCAGCGGCGGCCATCTTGTAGCCGTTGGCGATGATGGTCGGGTGTATGTTCTGCTCGACCAATGCCTCGGCCTTCTTCAGCAGCTCGCCAGCGATGATGACGGAGGAGGTAGTACCATCCCCGCACTCGGTGTCCTGGGTCTTGGCTATCTCCACGACCATCTTGGCAGCCGGGTGCTGGACGTCGATCTCCTTCAAGATCGTCACACCATCGTTGGTTATGACGACATCGCCCATGGAATCGACCAACATCTTGTCCATTCCCTTCGGGCCCAGGGTCGACTTGACCGAGTCAGCGACCGCACGGGCGGCGGCGATGTTGTTGAACTGTGCTTCCTTATTCCTTGATCTATCAGTACCTTCGCGAAGAACTATGATAGGCTGATTACCTTGTCCCATTCCGTAAGCCATAATGAGCCTCCTTACGGTCGGTATTTTATCGCTTCTATATAAGCTTGTCGTGTTCAGCATCCCTAAAAACAATATGCTGACACCTTGGAGAATGTCAACACGATATAAAATAGTAGCTGCCGACCGCTCTACGAACCTATTTGTCTAGCTGAACTCCTCACTGGTCCATGGACGAGGACCTAGAACGGTTCCGTGTTGACGTGGGCTATTGCAGGTCCTGTCTTGGAATGCAGGGCGGGAGGGAGCAGCGGGTGTACCGCTTTCCGAACGGGTACGGAGCTTCGCTGATCTCCGCCCCGCGCCTAGGAGGCCCGGAAAGGTGGACCATCATGGCCTTGCGCTTCGATGGCGATGATTACGAGACGGCAGACCTCCCGGGAATAGAGAACGGCACCAAGGCCGATATGAGCGCGTTGTTGAAGTTGCTCAAGGTAATCTTCTCGCAGCCTCACTTTTAAAAGTCCCTGGAAAACGGTCAAATAGGCTGAGCATGGTTGAAAGGACGATAATGCAAGGTTTCGCCCCGTTGCCGTTGGATGATCAGACGTTCACCTCCGCCCACAAGGACAGCTCCAGCCTGTGCCATATCTGCAAGGGGTCCAAGAACCTCTGCGGCAAGGACCGCTGCCCCCTGATGATCAAGTTCTATTCGTATACGAAGACTAAGCGGCTGATAAACGCTCAGGACCTTCACGGCAGTTCGCCGCCGGGGGTGTTCGTCGGACGATACGGCTACCCCAAGGTGGACATCGGTCCTTTGGTACCTCCTGACCTTGGCGACACGTTGATCATGGACACCCCGGAACAGTGGATGGGCAAGTCCATGGAGGAGATCGTGGACTTCCGGTTCCGATTGGTCAGAGGAAAGCACTTGGTGGATGTCAAGAACTTTCAGAACGCCGGTCGCATCGTGGACTTCACTCGGGAACTGGCACTCGCGGTGAACTCCGTGGATGTGGAGGCCCGGTTCTCCAAGAAGCCTTCCGGCCGCATAGTTCTCGATGACAACATCCAACCCTTCGGGCCTTCGGCCAAGCTGGAGAAACTTAGCATAACCAATCCCAAGTACGACCACCGGGTGGAGAAGGCCTATTATGATACGGACCTCAAGGCGGTGGAGGCGGTCAAGGGACTTTACAAGAATGAGGTTCTGATCTCCCGCATCCAGAAGGCCTTCAGCATTGGTGCTTTCGGAATAGAGCAGAACCGCCGGCTGGTCCCGACCCGCTGGAGCATAACCGCCGTGGATGACATGCTGGGCAAGGATCTTCTGAAAAGCACGAAGACCTTCCCGCTGATCAATGAGTTCCGGGTCTACGATTGGGACCAGCTCGATAACCGTTGGAGCGTCATGCTCACGCCTACGTCGTGGAGGTACGAGCTGATCGAGGCCTGGTATCCCAACACCGTCTGGAACCCGGCCGGGCTGCAGGTGGAGATAATATCCTCGCATGAGTTCTTCGACGGTCGCAAGGATTACGCGGAGATCGGGGGCTGCTACTACGCTGCGCGGTTGGCCGTGAACGAACTGCTGCAGAGGGAACGCCGGCAGTCCGGAGCGGTCATATTCCGTGAGGCACACCCAGGATATCTGCTTCCGGTGGGCGTCTGGAACGTACGGGAGAACGTGCGAATGGCGCTCACACAGAGACCACGCAAGTTCAACACCTTGGACCAGGCCTTAGCATACGTCCAGACCCGCATGGACATCCCGATCAGCACCTGGACGGACCACAGCGCCATATTGAAGGACCTCAAGATACAGCGGAGGATCGATGACTATGTCGAACCTTGACCTGTTCATGATGATGGACGACGGCCGGCCGGTGCCCAAGGCGCCGCGCATAAGTGAGGTTCGCACCAGGGTGGCTCTCCCGGCTTCCCGCCTCCCGGGACTGGACTACGCGCTGAACCCCTATGTGGGATGCCAGCACGATTGTCTGTATTGCTACGCGCCGTACGTCACCAAAAGGCCCCGAGGGGAATGGACGACGATACTGGCCAGGACCGACCTCCCGCAAGCTCTGGCCAAGGAGATCAAGGGCAAGAAAGGAATGATCGGCCTCGGCACCGTGACCGACCCTTATCAGGAGGCGGAGAGGCATCTGCTGATCACCAGACGGTGCCTGATGGAAATAGTTCCGCACGGTCTTTCGGTGAGCGTCCTCACCAAATCGGACCTCATACTGCGAGACATCGATCTCTACAAGGAGCTGAAGGGAGAGGTTGGTATAACCGTTACATCGGTGAACGACGAGCTGAGCGCGATGCTGGAACCTGGCGCCCCCTTGCCGGGAAGACGAGTCGATGCCCTGCGTAGGTTGTCCGAGGAGGGTTTGAACGCCTACGCCCTGATAGGACCGCTGCTTCCTTTACTGACGAACGTGGACATTGACGAGATGGTGGACGCCCTGTCATCTACCGGCATCAAATGGGTCATGCTGGACCGCTTCAGACCCCGGCCAGGCATGTTCGACGACATCGCCCGGAGAGCTAACGGCACGGAGGTGGCGGAACGATTGGAGAAGGCCCACCGCGCCGAGGACTATCGCAGCCTGGAGGCCACCGTTCGTCGCAGGTTCTCAGAAAAAGGCATCCGTTGCGTAAACGCCTTCTGATCAAGGCTCCAGCAGATGGAAGCCGGTGCGAGGGTCCTTCGCCCTCCGGGAATCGCTGCCAAGTATCTCGATGACCACCACCTCCTGTATCAGCCATACCTTCACGCCGGCACGAACGCAGCCGGTGACGCTCCGGCCATCCCTTCCGGCCGAGGCGTGCATGTGTAGGGACGGTACCCCGTTCTCGTCCGGGAACAGTGTACCGACGGCGGCGAGCTCGGACTCGCCGGCCAGCTGCGCCATCATCGGCTCGATCCTATCCGCGCGGCCGTCCTTGGGACCGACCACCATTCGACTTCCCCGGTCCGCCCCGCCGAGGGCCAGGACCGCCCCTCTGATGATATCGTTCTCCTTGGCCGCCCTCTCCACGCACTCGTGCAGTATGTCCCCATCTTCCAGGCGGATGACCAGCACCCTTCCCACGCTACCGACGGAGCACCTCATCTCATACTCTCCTTGGCCGCCTTGAGGCATCGGAAGGAAATGGAATTGCTGCGGTTCATGCTCATGAACCCACCCAGTATCATCGCTTCCAGGACCGCCTCCTCGCTGACGCCGATCTTGAAGGCCTGCAGGATATGAACTCCCAGGCAGTTCTCGCTACCCAGCGCGGCTCCGGCGGTTATTGCCGCCAGCTCCGCCGTCTTGCGGTCCATGTGCTTGGGTTTGAAGAACAGGCCGCTCGATATCTCCGCATAAGGCAAGAAAAGGTCAGGTCGATCGGACATCACCTCCGAAACCAACGGAACGAAGCCGTACTCCTCCTTCGCCCTTTCCAGAACTCTGCGCACCCTCGCTTCCTCGCCCTCGGCCATGTCCCGATGATGGCGGTCGAGGATTATTGAGCTATCGTCGCAAGGGCAACGATTATGAGGTCGTGACCTGTTCTCATCGTCGGGATGTCGAATGGTGTATTGCCCTAAGTGCGGAGCGGTCAACGAGGACCAGGCCTCCTTCTGTCAAAAATGCGGAGGTAAGATCGTGACCCAACAGCCAACTGCCAGCCAACCGGTGAAGAGAGCTCCGGCGGTGTGGAACCAGACGCCGTTCGATCGGACCTTCCGGGGTGGCGGCCCGCTGCTGAAGGCCTTCCTGGGCCTGATATTCGTTCTGCTGTTGATGGAGATATTCAAGGCGCTCTCGAGCGAATCATTGTTCGCCGAGAGGTTCTCTGAATTCCTGGGGGACACGCTCCTGCTGTTCTTCCTGATGTTCCTGCTGGCATTCTACTTTGGCTACTACACCAGGAAGTATCCCAGAGAATCGTCCATCATATCGCCTTTGATCACGGCCATCATCGTCACTTTCGTCCTGTGGGTGGTGTCCAAGGCCTTCGGATTCCTCGGCGAGTCGCGATCGGATGACTTCCTGACGGCCATGGGAGACATGGTGTCTTCCGTCCTCTACATCATATTCCTGCTGATCATCCTGCTCGGTTATATCGGCGTGATAATGAAAGCAAGCAAGGTCGGTTTTCCCCCGCGGAACGTGAACGTTCCGCCAGTGCCTCCGGCGCCAGCAGCTCCGCAGGCGTCCTACGCTCCAGGGAAACGCATGGGACGTTCGAGCCGGGATAAGATCATCTTAGGGGTATGCGGCGGCATGGCCGAGTATCTGGAGACCGACCCCTTCCTGGTGAGGGTACTATGGGTCGTGGGCACGTTGCTAACCTCGGGAGTACTGATACTGGCCTACATAGTAATGGCCATAATAATGCCGGAGAACCATTAACCGGACCAGGAGAAGATGGAACATTCATGACTGCGCACGAACTTTCCCTTCATCATGCGCACGTCCGCCCCCTTGGGCTTGTAACCGCCCCTGATGAGGGAGGTCAGTAGCTCGCTCTGCGCCGGGATGATGGTGAACATCGATCTCGCTCCGGACCACAGAGCCTCCCGTTCCGCCTTCTGCACCAGGCCTATCGCCTCGTCCAGACGGTGGTATCCCTCGGTCAGCACCGTTCGCAGATATGCTTTTCCAGAGCCGGGAATGGGATCCGTGAGCAGAAGAGCGACCGCCCCCTCCGCGGTGAGCGTCCGACCGATGCCCATCTCCTCGTACACCTGGAACTCGACCGACGGATCGAATCCGGGGTTTATGGTCGAGCCTAGTCTTTTTATCTCCTTGGGATCGAACTTCGACCCTTCCGGACGCCCGGCGTCCTGACCGTCCAGCCAGTCCTTCTCCAGGAACAACATGTCCTGCTCCACGGCATACCCGGCCTGGGAATAGAAGTCCAGATTACGGGAGACGTCCTTCATGGTCTCCAGGCCGACCGCCTTGCAGCCGCGCGTGGAAAGGTAGGTCTCCAGCGACAACAGGAGCTGAGAGCCGTATCCCTTTCCCTGCTTATCCGGACGCACCTCCATCGGCCCTATCCAACCGACGTTGCCGCAGCTCAGGGCGAAACCGGTGGCTATCAGCTTTCCGTTCTCCTCGATACAGATGCATCCCAAAGGCTCGTGCCGTAACCGGGAAGTATACCAGGTAGCCTGTCTTACCGGATAGGAGATGTCCAGGCCGGTCTGCCGCTTGAGAAGGTTGGACCAGGTGTCGGCCATCAGCGCCTGGGCGGACGGTACGTCCCCCGCTCGGAGCTGGCGTATGTTCATCATCTCACCTGTTCCGCCGGCAGCGCAAACTGATCAAGGCGGCGGTGGCCCCGGCGGCGATTCCGTTGTCAATGTTCACCACCACGAGCCCGGGCGAACAGGTCTGCAGCATGCCCATGAGGGCCGCCTCGCCCTTTCCGCCGTAGCCGTAACCTACGGACGTTGGAACGCCGATTATCGGAACGTCCGCCAGGCCGGAGACCACCGTGGGAAGCGCGCCTTCCATCCCGGCGACCACGACCAAGGCGTCAACGCCCTGGTCCAGCATCTTAGCCAAGGGATCGAGGAAACGGTGCAATGCCGCCACGCCGATGTCGTATTCGGTGAGCACCTCGCAGCCCATGACCTCGGCCATGGCCTTGGCCTCCTCGGCCACGGCTATGTCGGAGGAACCGGCCGTCAGTATCCCGATCTTTCCGATCTTTGGCCGGTCCTTGCGGCGGTCAACGACGATGAGCTTGGAACGCTCTATGTACCGCACATGTTCCTCATTCACGGTGGCCTTCAGTGCCTTGACGTGCTCCGGTGAGGCTCGTGAGATAAGAACCGCGTCGCGGTCCTTGAGCACGGTGGAAACGATCTCCGCCACCATGTCCGGGGACTTGTTCTCCCCCCAGATGACCTCCGGTATGCCTCGTCTGGCCTCGCGGGCGTGATCGAAAAGCGTGTGCTCTCCGACGCGTTCGAGGAAATCCATCCGGAGCAGCTGCTCGGCCCTCTGCAGGTCGATATCGCCCTTTCGGTAGGCATCCAAGACGTCGCGGACGTTCATCGGACCTGGGAGGAGATGTTTCCTATTTTATCGTTATCGGTTGCCCACTCATGGAGATCGTCGAACATTTTTTTAATTGATATCATGAGAATTAATTTTAAGGAGTGGTCGAACAGTGATAACATCATGGTGTGGAAGGGGAGGGAGGAGTTCATCAAAGCCGGGAACAAGATCGTCTGGGCGGGACTTTTGCTTTTTGCGATCGGACTGCTCTTGACCATCATGGGAGGCGCTGTGGACCTCCTATGGATGTATATCATTTCCAGTCTCCAGGCGTTCGGCGTAGGGTTCATACTCATCGGCTCCGCCGTGTTCCTGGTCGGCCGCCTGAAAGAAGATTAGGACCTGGGACCGGTTCACCGGGGCATCCGATCGTTCTTGGATGGTCCCGAAGTGATAGTGAATTAGTTCGAACGATGGGGTTGAATCAGGGATTATCTTTATGCCGGAGTACCGATTGAACGGCGTTAAGGATAGTGAACGTTCAATGAAGGTTTCAATACCAGTCATGGACCGATCGGGATTGTCGTCGACCGTCGGGCAGCATTTTGGAAAGGTTCCGGACTACGCCGTCATGGACACCGAGAGCGGAACGCTGAGCTTTCTGGAGAACACCAGCGAGCATCGGGGTGGAGTGGGAATGCCACCCGAACTGCTGGCCAAGGCAGGTGTCCAAGTGATGCTCTGTTCGGGTCTGGGGCCGAAGGCGGTGGACATGCTGTCATCCCTGGGCATCCAGGTCTTCGTGGGGGCCAAGGGCACGGTCGGGGAAACGCTTGAGGCGTACAACGCCGGAAAGATGATCCGGGCCGACCACGACAACGCTTGCAAGGAACACGATCACTGAGGTTCGAACATGATCGTGGCGGTGGCCAGCGGTAAGGGGGGCACAGGAAAGACGTCAGTCGCCTGCGCTCTGGGTTTAGCGCTAGATCGACCGCTGACCTTTCTCGATTGCGATGTTGAGGGCGCCAATGCCCACATCTTTCTTCACCCCTATCTGAGGTCCGAGGAAGAGGTCGTGATCCCTTATCCGACCATAGACCGGTCGAAGTGCGATGCATGCGGGATATGCGTATCGAAATGCCATTTCGGGGCCATGGTCCGTTTGGGCAAGAAGGTCAAGGTCATGGAGAGCCTCTGCCACGGTTGCGGGGTGTGCCGCCTGGTATGCCCTCAGGACGCCGTGATCATGTCCGGAAGGCCGGTGGGCACTGTCCACATAGGAACCGCAGGATTGATGCGTTTCTTCTGCGGGGAGCTGAGGACCGGTGAGGCCCTGTCCGTCCCCATCATCAAGAGGCTCAAGAAGGAGATGGACGATACGGTCATCATTGATTGCCCGCCCGGAACCAGCTGCCCTGCCGTGGAGGCGGTAGAGGGTTCCGACTTCGCACTGCTGGTAACGGAACCTACGCCCTTCGGCATTCACGACCTGAAGGGGATGATCGAGGTCTGCCGCCGCCTGGATGTTCCCTGCGGAGTGATTATTAACCGTTCATTTGGCGAGGACCGCGAGGTCGAGTCGCTATGCAAGACTGAAATGGTACCTGTTCTGCTGAAGGTCCCCTTTGACAGAAAGGTCGCCGAGATCTATGCCAGAGGAGGGACCCTTTTAGAGGCCATGCCCAAGCTCACAGACAAACTGAACGATGTGTTCATTGAGATCGTGGGGTTGAAAAGATGATCAAGATCGCCGTTCTGAGCGGGAAAGGGGGTACCGGAAAGACCACCGCCGTGGCCTCCATGTCCTGGTACTCGGAAGATCTGGTACTGGCGGACTGCGATGTGGACGCGGCCAATCTCGCCCTGACGATGCATGGTCGACCGCGGACCAAGGACGATTACCTCGGCGCCTACACCGCAGCGATCGACCTGGACCTCTGCACCGAGTGTGGAAGATGCGAGGACAACTGCCATTTCGAGGCGATAAACGACCTCAAGGTGAACGCCATCCATTGCGAGGGCTGTGGAGCTTGCCAGGTAGTATGCCCGGCTGGGGCGGTCAGTATGTCACTGCGTAAGTCCGGAGAGATATTCGTCCTGGACACCGCCCGCGGACCTATGGTCTACGCCGACCTGTTCCCGGGAGAGTCGAACAGCGGAAAGCTGGTTACGATCGTACGCCGACTGGCCGATGACCTAGCTGGATCGGATGGGATCGACACGGTGCTCATTGACGGACCACCGGGCACCGGATGTCCGGCGATAGCGAGCGTCAGCGGGGTCGACCTCATATTGGCCATCACCGAACCTAGCCGGTCTGGCGAGCACGACCTGATGCGCTTGATCGAACTGGCACATCATTTTTCCATACCCATCTGCGTCGCCGTTAACAAGTGGGACCTGCACCCCGGGATGACCTGTGAGATAGAGGAAAGCTGCCGCCGGCAGGGGGTGGTGATAGTGGGACGCATACCCTACGACCCCAACGTGTTGGAATCGGTCAAGGCCATGCAGCCGTTGCCGTCAATGTTCCCCGATTCACCAGCCGCTTTGGAATATCAACGGATTTGGAAAGAAGTGCGTTCCAGGTCCAAGGATCGCCGGGGAAGCGGTATCGCCCTGAAGCTGGATTGAAAAGTTGATAAGTGGTTTCAGGATTTGGAATCGGCCAGGTAATCCTTGAGGACCTGACCGACAATTCCGGATCGCCCGGTGACCCCTTTGAGATCGGTCTCTTCCAGCATCGCCTGGGCATGCGGACCGATGCGACCGGTGATCACCACTTCCACTCCCTTGTCGATCAGCGCCTGCATGGCCTTCGTGCCCGCCCCGCTAGAGGCGTCAATGGCCGGATTGGCAAAGGACTCTATCGATCCAGAGGAGGTGTCCATGATGACGAAGTAAGGGCATCTGCCCAACCTGTCGTCCATCAGGTCCTCGGTTCCTGGACCGCTCGAGGTGACGGCCACCTTCATGGGGAACCCTTCCCCTCGCCAGCCAGTTGCGCCTTGAGATATTTCAGCCTGGCCTCCAAGGCCTCTACCTTCGCCTCTAGGTTCGTATTGAGGTCCGCTTCGGAGCATTCCGACATGAACCGGAACCCGCGACCGTGGCCCATTCTCCTATCCCTTCCCATCCCGAAGGCGACCCTGCCTCCGGACCGGCAAGGTCCCATCCCTCGACCGTTCGGCCCCGTTCCTTGGGGACCAGCCCCATCTCGATATGGCATCTTTTCATCTCCTTTCGGCCGATTTTAACGGCGTCAATAATGTGCATAAGCACAATAATATAAGTAATTTAGGAAAACCTAACAATTGTCACACGATTCGTCGACGTTCGCTACTTGGAGGGGTCGCCCCTCGATGATCATGGATATCAACTTCTTCCTGCCGCTGTCCACGCACCTCCACACCGTGCCGCGGGACACCCCCATGCTCTTTGCCGCCTCCTCTTGGTTGAGCCCAAGGTGGTCTACCAGACGAAGGGCCTCCACCTCATCGGGATAGATCACTATGGGTTCCGAAGTGGTTTCGGAGGAAGGTCTGAAACTGCTGTAGTTGGAAGGGCCCCGCAGAACTCGTGGTTTCATGGGGCGCCCTGGCCCCCCGCAACCGCGCCGACAATGATTTCTGGGCATATGAACACAATCGACCGGACCCATAATAAATATCGCCTTCGCCATTGCACCTGCGATGGAGATGGAAGCGGCCAAAAAGAAGTATCAGGGGTTGGTCGGATCGATTCGATCCATGGAAAGGGTGGCCGTCGCCTTCTCTGGCGGTGCTGACAGCACGCTCTTGCTCAAGGCCGCCCTGGATTCCGGGGCGGAAGTGACGGCCTTCATGGCCATAGGCGAGATCTTCTTTCCGCAGGAGCAGAGCGGAGCGATACATCTGGCCGAGAAGCTGGGCGTGGACGTTGTAACTTTAAAGATCGACCTGGTTAACGACGGGCAGTTCGCGCGCAACTGGGAGGACCGCTGCTACGTCTGCAAGAGCGCCATTTTCAGCCGGATCAAGAAGGAGGCCCGGGAGCTGGAGATATCCCACATACTTGAAGGGAGCCATCTCGACGATCTGAAGGAGGTGCGTCCAGGACGGGCGGCGCTGATGGACCTCAACGTGCGTTCGCCGTTGATCGATGCGCAGCTCACGAAGGCGGAAGTGCGCGCTCTACTGAAGGACCTGGGCCTTCCGAACTGGGACCTTCCAAGCAACACGTGCCTGGCGACGAGGGTCCCGCACGATGTTCGGATCACCTCGACGATATTGCGCCGGGTGGAGCGAGCGGAAGCCGCTCTGGCACCGTTCAAGTTCAAGAACCTGCGGGTGCGCGATCACGAGTACTGGGCTAGAATAGAGGTCGCCCCAGAGGATGTTCCCCGATTGTTTCAGGAGCGGGAGAAGGTGGTACAGGCCCTGAAGAAGCTTGGCTACCGAAAGGTCGCCCTAGACCTGGAAGGGTACGGCGCCCGCTGAGAGCCAAATCAATAAAAAGGTGGGCGTACCTAGTTCCTATCATGAGGATCTCGGTGACCCTCCTTCAATACGACCATGGCATCGTCCGACAGGTCCTGGACGTGGTAGGCGAACTTATGAGGTCGCACCGGGCAGACCGGCATCCCGTCGAGTTCCGGGAGGCCTTGGCCTTCCTGGAGCAATTCCTGGACCGTTTCCATCACGCCAAGGAGGAGCGATTCCTGTTCAAGGCCGCGGCCGTGGAATGCCCGAAGGTGGCGGAAACGCTTTCGCGGTTGAAGAAGGAGCATGCCCAAGCCCGTCGGATGATGAGGAACGCGCTCAAGGCGCTGGATGAGGGCGATCTGCCGAAGGCGGAGAAGGAGGCCCGAAAGCTCGTGGAGCACATGACCTTGCACATCAGTGAGGAAGAGAACTTGGTGTTCCCGCATATCGAGAACTGTCTGCAGCTGGAGACGGACGCCAAAGTCCACCTTCAATACGAGCGGTTCATGGAGAAGGAGTTCGGCAAGGACTACTACCAGGTGGCGGAGGCCTTCGCCAACGACATCCAGGAAAGACTGCTCGGCCCGGGGTTCTTCAAGGGCATAGTGTGAGAAGTGGCGCCAAGGAGGAGATTTGAACTCCCGAGACGTGAAGTCAGTAGCTATCCCATCGGCCTGTGGCCGATTCGAGGCTACCGCCTTTCCGGACTAGGCTACCTTGGCTTGCATGGGCATTTCCCTGCTCATATTTCAAATTTGACGATTTGGAACGAAACGTAAGAATTGGACAAAAGGATTTATTTCCCGTAGCGCTTGAGCGTGCCGATGAGCGATGTCGTGCTGACGGTGGAGGTCGACCGAAAGGCGAAGGAGATCCGTCTTCCGGAAGGTTCCACGGTGCAGGCGATGCTCGATTCGCTTGGCCTCTATCCGGACGCCCACATCGTGGTCCGGGGAAGGACGCCGGTGCCGGTCGACTCCCCTCTACTAGATGGAGACCAACTGCGGATAATCAAGGTCGCCTCGGGCGGATAAGGTCGGAAACGCCAGATTTCTGACGCCGTGTTTGCCGCTACGTAAAGTATATAAATATCTTGAATTTTTATGGTATTGTCAATCGAAGCCTGGAAATCGAGCCGGGCTTTCCTATATCACATGATCACTATCACCCTTTCATCACGCGGCCAGCTTAGGCCGGGTAACGGATGGAAAACCCGTTCAGGTTCGTCAGGACAGACGTCTTGATGGGCATAGTGGACCTTGGTGTGCGAGAGCCGTTCTCCTTTTTCAGCTTGACAGAGGTGATAATATGAACATTGACCCAAGCACCACCAAGTATCTGGTCAAGGCCAAGCTTAACGCTGATGGCATTGTTGAAAAACCGGACGTGGTGGGCGCAATATTCGGGCAGACCGAGGGATTGTTGGGCGACGAGCTCGACCTGAGAGACCTGCAGAAGAGCGGCAGGATCGGCAGGATCGAAGTTGACGTCCACTCCCGGCAGGGAAAGTCCGAAGGACAGATACTGATACCATCTAGCTTAGATCAAGTGGAGACCGTTATCTTGGCTTCCGCATTGGAGACCATCGACAGGGTGGGACCGTGCAAGGCCAAGATAACCGTGGAGTCCATCGAGGACGTGCGCGTTGTCAAACGTGAAAAGATCATCGAGAGGGCCAGGGAACTGCTCACCGAGCTGATAAAGCAGTCCAAGACCTCCGGGATCGACCTCACCGAGAGCGTGCGCCAGTCCGTCCAGGTGGAAGAGATAACCTACTACGGCAAGGACCGCCTACCGGCGGGACCGAACGTCGCCGAGTCCGACGCCATCATCGTGGTGGAGGGTCGCTCTGACGTCCTGAACCTGCTGAAGTCGGGCATCAAGAACGCCATAGCGGTCGAGGGAACGAACGTACCAAAGACCATCATGGACCTCAGCAAGGAACGCGTAATCACCGCCTTCGTCGATGGCGACCGCGGTGGAGAGCTCATCCTGCGCGAGATGTTCCAGGTGGCCGAGGTGGACTTCGTCGCTCGAGCCCCGCGCGCCCACGAGGTAGAGGAGCTAACCCAGAAGCAGATCATGAAGTGCCTCCGGAACAAGATCCCCGGCGACCAGTTCATCGAGATGTTCAACCTGGACCTCGGAGACGCCAAGGACAAGGAGAAGAGGCTGGAGCCCAACAACGTCAAGGTCGAGAAGCTGGAGCGCTTCGAGAAGGCCGAGAGGGCCGACCGCGACAAGGAGAAGGACGACGAGCCGGTCAGGACCGAGCGCGAACCCCGGGCCGAAAAGCCGGAACGTCGCGAGCGCGAGGAGCCCCGCCAGGAGAAGGAGCCGAGGCCGGAACCCCGCCCTGAGAGGCAGGAACGCCGCGAGCGCGAACCCCGGGCCGAGCGCCAGGATCGCCGCGAGCGCGAGGAGCCCCGCCAGGAGAAGGAGCCCAAGGCCGAGCAGCGCCAGGAGCGCGAGCCCCGGGCCGACCGCCAGGAACGACCCCCCGTGGAGGAGAAGGAGCTTGAGGAGCGGAAGCCCGTTTCCCGCAAGCAGCTCTCCGGCGCGCAGGAGAAGTTCAAGGGCATGATCAACGAGCTGTCCTCCACCTCCAAGGCCCGAATACTCGACGCCATGGGCGGAATCAAGAAGGAAGTGGCAGTGAAGGAGCTGGTCAACACCCTGAAGGAGGAGAAGGACCCAGTGTTCGCGGTCGTCTTTGACGGCATCATAACCCAGCGGATACTGGACCTGGCCTCCGACCTGAAGATCGGGACCATAGTCGGCACCAAGATGGGCAACATCACCAAGCAGCCGGCCGGAACCGACGTCTGGTCCAAGGACGACCTGAACTGAACATGAGCGGCGCGGACAGGGTAAGCTGGCGGAGCTTCGAGAGCACCGCCCAGGTCTCCATACCCTCCGATCCCCTTCTAAGGGTGATCGGTCAGGAGGAGGCCGTGACCCTGGCCCGCATAGCCGCCAAGCAGCGCCGGCACCTGCTGCTGGTCGGACCGCCCGGAACGGGCAAGTCCATGATCGCGCAGGCCCTGGCGTTGCACCTTTCCCGCCCCACCCAAGAGATTAGGGTGGTGCACAACCCGGAGAACCCGGAACGGCCCCTCGTGGAAGTTAAGAACGAGAACGAGGTCGGTTCCGAATCTAAGACCAAAGAGTTCGCCGAGGGCGAGCTCATCGAGCCCAAGAACGCTCCCGTCAACGTGGCGGAGCGCCTGGGCTACCGGTGCCGAAACTGCGGCACATATTCCTCTCCAAAGGAGCGCGTCTGCCCCAAATGCCAGAAGAACAAGGGAGCGGACGTCGCGGCCAACAACCCCTTCGGGGACCTTATGAGCGGCCTTTTCGAGCAGATGAACGCTGCGGGCCTAACCGGAACGGCCGGAAAGGAGCGCGTCACCACCACCCGCACCCGTTTCGGGAAGGAGGAGGTGGTGGTGTTCGAACGATGCGGCGAGATGATAAGGCTGCTGGACCAGGACGCCCTGGAGAAGCGCCGGGACTGGGAGAAGCAATCCCCGCGCAAGGTGCTCGTCCGTCTGGACCGCAACCCTTTCGTTCTGGCCACCGGTTCCTCGGAGACCGAGCTTCTGGGCGACGTTCGTCACGACCCGTACGGAGGGCATGCCCAGCTTGGAACTCAACCGTACGATCGGGTGGTCCCCGGGGCGATACACGAGGCGCATGAGGGCGTGCTGTTCATAGACGAACTGCCCCACCTCGGTCACCTGCAGAGGTTCATCCTGACCGCCATGCAGGAACGCCGCTTCCCTATTTCGGGTCGTAACCCGCAGAGCTCCGGCGCCAGCGTGAAGGTGGACAACGTCCCCTGCAGTTTCATTTTCGTAGGCGCCTGCAACATACAGGACCTGGAGCAGGTCCTCTCACCACTTCGTTCTCGCATCTGCGGGAACGGCTACGAGGTCCTGGTGAACACCGCCATGCCGGACACCGAGGAGAACCGCGATCGGCTGGTGCAGTTCATCGCCCAGGAGATCGTCTCCGATACGCGCATCCCTCACGCCGATGCCTCGGCCATCGAGGCCATCATGAAGGAGGCCAGGGCCAGGGCCGCCAAGGTCGACAACATAAACAACGCCCTTACCCTCCGACTGAGGGAGCTGGGTGGCCTCATTCGAGCGGCGGGAGACCTCGCCGTGGGAGAGAACGCGGAACTGATCACCGCGAAGCACATCGCGGGTGCGGTGGAACGGAGCAAGAGCGCCGAGGAGCAGATCAAGGACCGCTACGGTTCTTACACGAAGGGGCTGGGCACGGACATCTCTTCCGCCCAGAAGGAAAAATCGCCTTACTACTTTTGGAACCAAACCAAGGACAGCATGTTCCATTAGAGGTAGCGAAGGAGCAGTATCCCGTCCTCCCCGTCCGAGTAGTATTTTGAAACGCGCCGGACATTGAAGAAGCCGAGGCGCAGATAGAATCGTTGCGCCGCCAGGTTGCTGGCCCGGACCTCCAACGATACTTGCCGCACGCCCTTCTTGGCGCATTCCCGGAAGAACTCCTGGGTGAGCAGGGTTCCAAGTCCGGCGCCGCGGTAATTGCTGTTCACGGCGAGCATCAGTACCCGGGCGTGCTGAACGCCGGTCATGACCCCGAACACGAAGGCGATCACCCTCCCCAGGTCCTCGATCACCAGGAATCCGTCCGGCCAGAAGGGCACCAGCTGCGTGAAGATGGTGGGGTCGTAGCGCTCGCGGAGAGATTCCGAAGCGACCTGCCAAACGTCGGCCAGGTCCCGGTTCTGGAAATGGCGTATCTGCAACGGCGGCGAATCCCGTTCGTCTAACTAAAGCCTTCTGGTCCGCCTCTTGAACAGGATGACCGCAAGGAGCAGGGGGAGCGGGGCGTAGAGTAGCCAAGTCACCGTTCCATCCGACGAGGGGTTCACCAATACGGTGACATTGTCCAGGGCCACGTTGCCCAGGGCGTCCTCCAGGCGCAGCGTGATGTTGTACGAACCTTCCCGAAGCGTCACCGCGTGCATCGGTCCGAAGAGATCTGCCGAACCGTCACCGTCCACGTCCCAGGTGATATTGGCGATCCCCGACGGATCATAGCAGCCAGTGGCGTCCAGGACAACTGGCTCGCCGGCATTGGCCTCCAGATAATGCCAGGGAAGCACGACCGTCGGCGGGATGGCATCGCCCTTCCAATCATCCTGGAACCATTGGACGAAAACGTTAGCCAGGTCCGCGGAACGAAGTACGACCGCCATCTCCCGGTTGCGCTGCATCGAGCCGTCCACCCAGTTGGCGCTTCCCACCACCACCGTATCGTCGACGATCACACCCTTGTTGTGCAGCCTACCGAAGGAGGATATCTCGTCCGTCAGATGGCACTCCAGGTCCCAATCGTTATCCTTCGCCTTCCGATTGAGGGCCTCGGCCACCATCTTGTTCCCCTTCTCGGTGCCGAGACCGGCATCTAAATGGATACGTACGCTCACTCCCCGTTCGGCCGCTCCGCTCAGGACGGACATGATCTTGGAGTCGTCGATCCAATCCTCGTCGATGCGCATCTGTTGCACCAGCACGCGCTCCTGCGCCGCCGATATCATCTCTACCAGACGGTCCTGTATATTGAAGGGCGAGGTGACCAGGGAGACCATCGCGGAATATTCTCGCGGAGGTGCGGGCACCGTGCTCAACAATCGTCCTGGACCCCCGTCGGCCCGGACCAGAGTGGCGCTCAAAGGGAAGATGTCGACCCCTTTGGCGGAAATGTCCTTGAGGAAGACGTCCTCAGCAAACGAGCTTATCTGGCTCCCCATTATGACGGCTGCCCATCCGCGATTGCTGTTGAAGCTGGAATCGGCCATGTTCTCCGAGGCGACGAACAGACGTTCCCGATCGAAGATGGCATACTTGGCGTGCAGATAGTCGTACCGACGGAACGATTCGCCCGAGCGCATGGTCCATACGTTCACACCGGAATCCTGCAGATAGTAGGCCAGGGCCGCACCGTTCTCGGACACCCCGCCCACCGGCCTTCCTTCCAACAGCACCGTGACGTTAAGACCGCGAGCGGAGGCCCCGGCCAGATGTCTGGCCAAGGTCCAGTTCTCCATGAGATAGCAGGCCAGCTGGATGCTTTCGTGGGAAATGTCGATCTGCCGCACAAGTTCTGGCAAAGCGTCATCTGGATAGAGGAGTGGAACGACATCGGCCGGGAACAAGGGAGAGGACAAGGAGAACAGGCCGGGGACCATCATATCCCAGTTCCCAGGACCGTTCCCGGTGGCGGTTCGGACGATGACACTGCCTTTCTTGAGCACCGCCGGCGGTCCTGTCCAGGGGGGGTTCGGCTCGACGTTGCCGAAGCAGACCATATCCCTCAAGGCGCCGCCAGCATCGAAGAGATATACCTGGTCTCCGGCGTCAGCGAGCTTGAGGCTGCCCTTAAGGATGACCGATGCCCCATCGTTCGAGAAGCAGTCCTCTTCCGCATACAGCTCCGGGAAGAACGAGCCGGGGGCGCTCCAGGTGACACTGCCACCGGTCGTGATGATCAAGGACCTACTGAAGGTCACGCTGCCCTCCCCGTCGCTTATCCGCCAGCCCAGGACATCCAGGGAAGGCCCGTGATTGGTCAGCGATATGAACTCACCCGGATAGGACGCGCAGACCCGGGAGATGAGCAATCCATCCGAGCTCTCAGCATCCGAAGCCTGCACGGGCATCGCGGAGATGATAAGGAAGAGAATCACCACCAATATTGCCGTCGGAATAAAGCGCACGCTTGAGCAACGGACGAAGAGGAAAAACGGTTATCCGATGCAATCAGGCTTCAGAGCGCGGAGACCAGGTCCTGCAAAGCCGCCTTGACGTCCTTGGCCTTGACCACACCGGACGCCAGAAGTACGCCGGAGGCCCCTAGGTCCAGAGCGGCCCGGACGTCCTTGCCGTTCTTGACACCGGCTCCGCACAGCACCTTGACCTTGGGATCGACGGCCTTCACCATCTCCACGGTGCGTGAGACGATGGTCGGGTCGGCCGTGGTGACCGAGATGTCCCCCCCGATAAGCTCCGGAGGTTCCACGGCGATGAAGTCGGGGGAGAAGGCGGCCATGGCGGCGGACGTCTCGGCGGTATCGGTGCAGACCACGCTGATCAACCCTAGCTTCCTGCACGAATCGATCGCTGCCACGATGTCCTGCGGGGGCATGCGGTGCTCGGCATGGTTGATGAGCGTTCCGGCGGCCCCGGCGGATCTTACGCTCTGCGGCGAAACGAAACCGGTTATAGAGCCGGGGGACCTGTTATCAACATGCTGAGAAAAAACCGGAATGGTGACCGCGGAGGCCACCTTGGAAAGCTCGACCATCGGGGGGCAGACGACTATGTTGGCCTTTTTGACCAAGGCCACGGACTCACAGTCCTTGGCCAGTCGAACTGCCCCAGGTCCCTCCACCTCGGAGTAGACCTTGAAGTTGACGATTATGACCGGGGTCCTAAGATCAGTCAATCTTCTCCATCCTGTCCTTCAGCTTGCCGAGGACGGCCGGACGGGTGGTGTACTCCATCTCTTCAGGTCCAAGAATGGAAGGCATGAACGGGCCGTGCTGGCGCATGTAGATGCTGGCGCGAACCGCCTTCCTCCGGGCCTCGTCCCAAACGCTTCCGGAGAAGTAGTCCACCGGTATCTTCTTGCCGAGCGGCGCATCGGGGTCCTCGCAACCCTGGAAGCGGCCGTTGCTGATCTGGAACCCTAGAGCGCAGATCCGCGGCGGACCGTCGAAGTAGGTCGGATCGGAATCCTCAACGGAGCAGGGATAGAGAGCGCCGTAATGAGAACCGCGCATCCAGCCGGCGACCAGCGCCGGGAACATGAACGGCTGCAGTACCTCGCCGACGGCGGGCAGTCCGCTCTGGCACCTTACTACGGCGACGGGGTCGTCCTTGCCGACGTACTTGCCGGCGCAGATGTTGAGCTTCTCGGTGCTGACCACGCA
>DAONGL010000023.1:0-1717 GCA_035404085.1 Methanomassiliicoccales archaeon
ACCACGGTGATCGCGACCATCAGGATGGTGGCGATGACTGGCGATACGGCCTTGTTATTCTTCTTCCACATTTTCTTCATATGTGTTCAGTCTCCTGGTAGGTTGCCCTACCGGAGACATATTTACTCGTATGAAAATAAATAACTATCTGTACTGGAATCATTAAAATGATGAAATATCGTCATAAATTACGGGTTTTATACGAAAAAATACGATACTTCGTTGTTTTACCAACCTTTCTCATCAAGCTCATTTCAGCGTCACGATCTGATCGCAGACCAGCTGCAGCATCTCGAGAACGTCGGGCTTCATCTGCTCCTCCATGCTCAACAGCACCGGATAAGCGCCCCGGCTCTTCACGCTGGCCATGAGCACCTGCATGAACTCGTATAGCATGCGCACCTCGTTGTGCGCGGCCAGCGAGTTCACCGAGTCCAGTATGACCATGAACTGCTCGTCCTTCCCCTTGCGGAACAGGTACTCCATCTTGAGCACTATGTACTCCAGCATGGTCGGGCTCTCCACGAAGACCGTGCGCTCGTCATCGTTCGCCGAGCATTCCATGGTGGCGAAGGATATGCAATCCACGAAGCGCAGCTTCTCCGCGTCTATCTCCAATGATTGCAGCGCCGATCGTATGGTCGACGCGGGCATGGTGACGGAGATGTAGATGCAGGACAGCCCCTTCTTGTTGCAGAAGCGGTCGACCAGCGTGGTCAGCGTGTCGAAGTACGCCTCCACGCCGATGTTGAAGTCGATGGACACGGCCGGACCCAGTTCGTTCAGCCTGCTAAGCACCTGCGGCGCCACTTCCTCCATCTCAGACCCCCCTGAGCATCGGGGTTATGAGCATTCCTTCCGAGGTCATGTCCATGACGTACTTGGCCCGGGAGTGCCCGGCGCCGGACATCTTCACCACTTCTAGCACCCGGTAGTTGTCACCGCGCCTCACCGCCGTGCCCAACTTCACTATACCATCAGAGATGGTGTGCTCCAGGGTGTCCATCGATTCCCCCTCGGAGATTATGATCCCGGTGCACTTGCTCTCGAACAGCAGGTTCGAGAGCGATATGAGGAACCGGCGGGCCACCCAGCCCTCCATCTCCAGCATGAGCGGGTTCATTGCGTCCAGAACCAACCGGCTGGCCTTCGTTTCCTTTATGGCCGTCGCGATGTCCTCGATCATCGCTTCCGCCTCGCCCTTGGTTATCTTGCCGTCGTCCCTCTCCCCCGACCCCATGTCGTCGATGTGCTTGAGCGATATCTTGCCGCTCTCCCACAGCTTGGCGTCAGCATAGTCCAACTTGGGAACGAAGGCCATCATCTTCTCCGGGCGGTGGGCCGTGGATATGTAAACACCCTTCTGACCGGCCAAGGCGCCGCGCATAAGGTACTCGATCCCGAACAAGGTCTTGCCTGAACCGCAGGGACCGCTGACGGTGATCATCCCTCCGGCGGGGAATCCCCCGCCCACTATGCGGTCGATGCACTCCATACCGGTGCAGAACTTCGCGCCTGGGGATGCGGCCATGCGTGATGATGCGTATCTGCGGATATATTATTTTTTGAAGGAAAAGATTAGTAGTCTGGCGGAGATTGTCCGTTCATGCAACCGGTTTTGCAGGTGGCTTTGGACCTCATGCACCTCAAGCGCGCCGTCGAGATAGCCAGGGAATCCCTGGAAGGCGGGGCGGACTGGATAGAGGCGGGGACGCCG
>DAONGL010000023.1:1817-2929 GCA_035404085.1 Methanomassiliicoccales archaeon
AGCATCCCTCTGGCCGTGGCCGGGGGCATCACCTCCGAAACTGCGCCAAAGATGATCGAGCACGGCGCGTCCATAATCATCGTGGGAGGCGGCATCATCAAGACCGGGGACGTGCGCTCGGCCGCTCGGGCGGTGAAGGAGGGCATGCGTACCGGCAAGGGGCTCCCGAACGCCCTGGCCAGGAAGTATGGGCAGGAGGAGCTCTTCGAGGCCTTCGCCAAGGTCTCCACGTGCAACATCGCTGACGCCGCGCACAAGCGCGGGGTCATGGACAACGGCATAGTGCTCCGCAACGGCCACGGCGTTAAGGCCGTCGGCCGCGCGCTGACCGTGCAGACCGCCAAGGGCGACTGGGCCAAGCCGGTGGAGGCTATCGACCGCGCCAGGAAGGGGGACATCATCGTCATCGACGCCGGGGGAAGCGAGATCGCCGTCTGGGGCGAGCTGGCGGCCAATAGCGCCCTGGTGAAAGGCGTATCAGGCGTGATAATTGACGGGGCGGCACGGGACATCGATGGCATCATCGACCTGCGGTTCCCGTGCTTCAGCCGCCACGTGTCGCCACATGCCGGCGAGCCGAAAGGCTTCGGCGGGATCGGCCTGGAGATAGTCTGCGGGGGACAGATGGTGCGGACCGGGGATTGGATCGTCGGCGACGAGAGCGGGGTCATCGTCATTCCGCAGGAACATGCCGTAGAACTGGCCAACCGTTCCGTGGACGTCTGGGAACGCGAGGAGCGCATCCGTGAGGAGATCAAGCGCGGCGGCACCCTGTCCAAGGTCCAGGAGCTGGAGAAGTGGGAGCAGGTGAAGTGATCGGATGCTCGTCGGACCGCCAAACGGTTCGATGAAAGCGTTTATATCACCCCTGCGGGACATATCGCGGTGATGCCGCGGCCCCGGATTAACCTCCACACCCATACCCTCTACTCGGACGGGGACTTCACGGTCATGGAGGTCGTGAGCTCGGCGTTCAAGGCCGGGCTGACGCACGTGGCCATCACCGACCACTTCGAAACGTGCAAGATCATCAATCCCCTGAAGCGCATGGATTTCGAACGCTACCTGAGGGACCTCCAGGCGGCCAGGATGATGTACGAAGGCCGCATCAA
>DAONGL010000023.1:3029-23950 GCA_035404085.1 Methanomassiliicoccales archaeon
AACGCTACCTGAGGGACCTCCAGGCGGCCAGGATGATGTACGAAGGCCGCATCAATGTCCTGGCCGGGGTGGAAATAGATACCAACCCGCAGCGCTGCGATCTTTACGAACTGCCGTTCGACCTTTTGAACGAGCTGGACCTGGTCTTATTCGAATACGTGGAGGACCCGCTGCAGGGTGGGATACCGTTGAACGAGCTGCGCTCGCTCACCAAGGACCTGAAGGTGCCGTTCGGGTTCTGCCACTGGGACATGGACCGCATCTACCATGATCGTGAACCGTCCTGGCTCGCCGACCGGCTTGCGGAGCTCGGGGCGTTCGTTGAGGTTCCCACGTCGCAGCATTACGCCCGGGACGGCCGTTTCCTTTTCGAGCATTCGGAAAGGTTCTACCGGGCGTTCAAAGGAAAGGTAAAGGTGTCCATAGGCACGGACATGCACCACTCGCTAGGCGAGGTTGGCAACATCGGCCGCGGACTGGACTTCCTGCGCTCGAACGGATTGTGCGGGCAGCTGCTGTTCAACGAAGAGAAATGAAAATTTGATAAGGGGTTTCAGAAACGGCCCATCTCGCTGGCCTGCTGCTTGAGCCTCTTGATCCGTTCTTCCATTGGTGGGTGGGTCATGAATATCGTCGCCAGGCCACCGCCCCGGAAGGGGTTCACGATGAACATATTCGACGAGGAGGGATTTCCGAACCGGATGGGGTCGCGACGGTTGCCGGCCTCCAGCTTCTCCAACGCTCGAGCCAGATGCATCGGGCGGCCGATGAGCTTGGCCCCCTCGCGATCGGCCTTGTACTCGCGGTTGCGGGAAATGGCCAGCTGCACGATCATTGCCGCTATCGGAGCGGTTATCGCTAGAACGATGGCGACTATCATCCCGCCCTCGTTGCGGCGGCCGTTGAACAATGCGCCGTAGAAGGCGAAGCGCGCCGCGAACGAGATCGCGCCGGCGATGGTGCTGGCCACGCTCATGACCAGGATGTCCCGGTTCTTCACGTGGGCCATCTCGTGCGCCATCACGCCCGCCAGCTCGTCATCGTCCAGCAGACGCATGATCCCTTCGGTCGCGCAGACCACGGCGTTCTTTGGGTTCCTTCCGGTAGCGAAGGCGTTGGGGTTGCTGGTCGGGATTATTCCGACCTTCGGCATCGGTATGCCGTTCATCGCCGATATGTTCCGAACGATGCGGTAGAGGCGAGGAGCTTCGGCCTCACTCACTATCTTCACCCGGTACGACCACAGCACTATCTTGCTGGAGAAGAAGTAAGACACGAAATTGATCAGGCCGGCCAGGACGAGGAACATCAACGCCCCTAGCACCCAGTTCCCCAGGAAAAAGGAACCCACTAACCAGCCGATGGCCATGAACAGGCCTATCATGAACACGAACAGCCCAAAGGTCCTAATGGACGCGCCCATATGTTTTCACCAGGCCATGATGATGAAGGGTGCGATATTTAAGATTTGTTAGTGGTTCTATAAAAGCGTATCTTAGATTGCGGAAGGCCAGCGTTTTTTCTTTCGTTCTAGGAAGGATTATTACCGCGCAGGCTTTCCCCGTTCCGATTCAAATGAGAGCTGTGGTTACCGGGGCCGCGGGATTCATCGGGAGCACTCTGACCGACCTGCTGCTGGCCGAAGGGCACGAGGTCGTCGGCGTGGACAACTTCGACGATTACTATTCGGGGAAGATGCGCTTCCTGAGCCGGCACCTGGATAACAAGGACTTCAAGCTGATGGAGATCGACATCCTCAACTTTGACGATCTCCGCCAGAGCTTCGAGGATGCGGACGTCGTTTTCCATCTGGCCGCCCAGGCTGGAGTGCGCATCTCCGTGAAAGATCCCTTGCGGTCGCATCATGCCAACACCACCGGCACCCTGAACGTTCTGCTGGCCGCCCGGGACGAGGGCGTCAAGCGGGTGGTCAGCTCCTCATCGTCCTCCGTCTACGGCAACGCCGTTCGGTTACCGGCCCGGGAAACGGACCCCGCGGTGCCCATATCCCCGTACGCCGCCAGCAAGTTGGCCGCCGAGTACTATTGCACCTTGTTCTACAAACTGTACGGACTGCAGAGCGTCTCCCTGCGCTACTTCACGGTTTACGGCCCGAGACAGCGGCCGGACATGGCCATACGCATATTCACCGACCGCGCTTTGGATGGGCTGCATCCTCAGATCTTCGGCGACGGGGAGCAGACCAGGGACTTCACCTTCATCGCCGACGTCGTCGACGCCATCCGCCGTTGCGCCGATTGCCCTGATCCGAAGGGCGAGCCGCTGAACATCTGCAGCGGATCCACCGTCAGCGTCAACCAGGTCGTTTCGTCGATACTGAAAGCGGTCGACCGCGAAGACCTGAAGCCGGAATATCTCCCACCGCAGCCGGGGGACGTGGACCACACCTGGGGCGACAGCTCCAAGGCGAAGGAGCTGCTGGGCTGGCAGCCAAAAGTAAAGATAGACGAGGGGCTGAGCCGCTTCGTCGATTGGTACCGAAGGGAAGGAAGGGCCTAGACCGCCACGTAGACCACGCTGCGGCCCTTCTGCTCGGCCCGGATCGCTCCCTTTTCGACCAGTTCGAGCAGCCTCTGGGAGAGCTCGTCTTCCTCTATGGGGACGGCCTTCAGTAGCTCGTGGAAGGTGCGGCCCTCCTTCAGCTGGTCCATAAGCATTACCCGGGCGCGCTCGGCCATGACCTTCGCCTCGGCTACGGCCATCTCGTCCTGCCTCTCGGCGATTATGGAATCCAGGTAGGCCTCCAGCTTCTCGTGCGCGACCTCCTTGAACTTTGAGGCGTCCTGCTCCAGAAGTCCGGAGAGCTCCATCGGCTCCATGTTCAGGTCGCGCAGCTTGATCACCCTCTGGCGATAGCCGGAGGTCGGTTGCCCCTCTACGGTCCCCAGGGTGGGCGTGTAGCGGACCGCGAGCCCTTTCAGGGCCACGTGCAGTTCCTCTAGTAACTGAACCATCTCACCTTCGTTCAGAACATCGATCTCGTATCCAGGGACCCCGGGGACCTTTCTGAACCCCTTGCCCTGGAACACCGAATCGACCTGCCCGGGTGAGCTGCCGTCGCTGGAATAGATGACCCTGATGTAAGCTTTCATACCGATCGGGAGAAAATATTCTGTGTTGTCTATATAGTTTGGTATTGGTTTATTACAACCTATTTATTCGCCATAGGACATGGGGGAACCGTGAACAGGGAGATCGAGTTCGCCATGGACCTCTTCCGGGAGTATTACCGGAGGTCCCCGCCGCCGGCCCCGGCCGACCTCCGGCAGCGGGAGTTCGGCTTCATGTTCTTCGATAGGGACTTCGTGAGGAGGCACATGGGCTTCCTGGAGGAGAACGACTACCGCCGGTTCCTGGTCAACCAGGTGCCCTCGCACGCTTACTTCTCTTCGGCGCTGTATCAGCGCCCGTCCGCCCCGACCATGGACCTCAAGGGCTGGACGGGGGCGGACCTCATCTTCGACCTGGACGCCGACCACATTCGCGGCGCGGACGGCCTCTCCTATCAGGACATGCTCATCCTGGTGAAGAAGGAGGCCATGGCCCTGGTGGACCGCTACATATTCGGGGAGTTCGGCTTCGATGATAAGTACGTCAAAATAAGCTTCTCCGGGGGACGCGGATATCACGTTCACGTTCGAGATCCTAGAGTGCGCACCCTCGGCTCGCACGAGCGCGGCGAGATCATAGATTTCGTCAGCGGAACGGACCTGGACCTGGACAGCCTGTTCCCGTCCAGCGCCAGCATGAAGAAGGACTTCAAAGAGAAAGTTAAAGTGGAGCGGGCGTTCCGCATCCCGCGGAAGGACGAGGGGGGCTGGCGTCGCTTCGGGCGCGGGGTGATGGAGAAGGTGGCCATGGAGGTCGGGGCGATGAGCAATGCGGGGCTTCGCGAGCGCTATCCGTCCCTGCAGACCGCGAAGGAGGCCACGCTGGACGACATGAGACGCTCGTTGCATTCCAGGCGGGGCGAATCGACCGGACTGGACCTCATGATGCGCGAAGATAGTCTGGAATACTTCACCTCCGACCGGGTCAAGGAGCTATTCATACAGATGGTCCTGCAGTCGCTAAAGGAAAGAATGGCCGGCCAGATCGACGAGCCGGTGACCAGGGACATCAAGAGGCTGATACGCCTGCCCGGGTCCCTGCACGGGAAGACCGGGCTGAAGGTGGTCACGCTTTCCAGGGACCAGATGAACGATTTCGATCCTTTGCGGGACGCGGTGCCGGACACCTACCCGGACCGGCCGGTGAAGGTGCGTCTGAAGGATAACACATCAATACGCATACGGGACTGCCAGGTGCAAGGGACCGGGGACGTCGAGGTGCCGGCCTACGCCGCCCTGTTCCTGGTCCTGCGCCGAATGGGCACCCTGGTCTAGTCGCTCCTGGCCCGACAGGAATCTTTATTAAGTGGCCAGGGAATTATTTGCGGGACCTCATGAAATACGACAGCGGGCATTTTGAAGGCGGTTATCGCCTGATGCATATCCACAACACCAAGAGGTACCTGTTCCTGGTTCAGGCCGTCCTGATCATGATCTTCGCCGTCTATCTGGTCTATGCCGGGGGCGGGTTCAGTGTCAAGCCCTTCTACCTGGGCATCAACTCCTTCCTGTACTTCGTGCTTCTGATGGTCCTGTTGATCATGATCGAGTCGTACATCTTCACCGCCCTGGAGATGCGCTTCGTCAAAAGCGACAGCGCCAAGTTCCTGATCACCCAGCGCACGTTCCGAACCGCCCTGGTTTGGGCCGTGGTCTGGATGCTCATACTGCTGGCCTTCGCCCTGCCGTTCCTGCCAGGGGCGGTGAAGGACACCACCCAGAGCGAGGGACGGCTTACGGCCATCTCCTCGGTGGAGCCGGCGAACTTCGTGGTGCTCAACACCGACATGTTCGGGTTCACCGAAGTGTCCACCATCCACGTCACCGCCCTGGGCGAGGTGGAGGTGTTCGTGCTCACCGAGTACAACTACCTGCTCTTCAAGAACGAGGGCGCGGGCGTCCTGGGCGGTTACCGGGTGAACGTGAACGACTACCTGGCCTCCCCGGAGCTGACCATAGATTTCCCGGACATGCCGCACGGCCGGTTCTATGTCCTGTTCTACTCCCTTAATGATGTCCCGGTGGATATTGATTACACCGTCGAAAGGGAGGTCTCGAAGACCTTGATGGACTACATGCCCCTGATGTCCATCGCCTTCGTGGTGATCAACGCCGCGGCGGCGATTTACATGATGCTGTTGAACCGGAACTACAAGGCCGGCATCTACCAGTGAAGGGCGCAGCACACCGCCCTCTCCTGGACCGCCCATCCCCTTTCATTGATGGCCGTCATCGTTCCCTTGGCCGGATTGGCCAGGCCCGCCGCTCCCGCCTCCAGCGCCGCCATCTCCACGTCCGGACGGCCGCGGGGGCGCATGCAACCTATCAGCACCGGTCGCTGAAGCCTTCGGCCCTCCTCCACCGCCCGCAGCAGCCGCCCCTCCCAATCGTCGACCTTCCTTCCGATCAGGGAGAGAAGCACCAGGCAGGCTATGTCCTGACCGCAGGCGGTGCGCACCGCCTCCATTTCCCGTTCCTCGTCCCCCGCCCCTAGAAGCACGTGCGGCGCCACCCTTCCCGGGGCGGCGCGGCACAGGGCCAGGAACGAGTCCGTGTGGTTCAGGGAGGAGGGCGATAGGTGCATTCCCTCCGAGACCAGACGCTGGTCCAGCACCAGATCGAAGGAGAAACGGTCGGCATCGCTTCTCGCCAGCTCCCTCGCCTCTTCCTCCGAGACCAGCCCGGGGTGCAGGTTGATGAGCAGCGGGGTGGTCCTCTTGATCTCCCTTATCGCATCGATGTAGGGAAGCAGGGGCACCCTCCCCTGGGCGTCGCATCCCCCGCTGAGAAGGAGGCCGCTTCCGCCCTTGGCCGCCAGTTCATGGGCCAGTGAAAAAAGAGCCCCCGGACCGTCGACGGGCGCCATTCCTTCCAGGAAGCGCCCGCGGCAGTGCTCGCACATCAGCTCGCACCGCGTTCCGGTGACCGAGACCGAAGGGAACGCCTTACCGGGCCGGTAGACGGAGATGGTCCGCATGATCGGAGGATGGTCTCCCGACCAAAAGCTTTATTGGGTGAACCCCGTTCCTCGGCCGAGGCAACCCCGATGAAAGGTTTTCAGGTTACCGGCTCATATGATGCTAGCAGAGTAGGCTACCGCCAGAGCATTCAGAACTTCAGCGTCCAGGTGGCCGCCGTTGACGAGAACGCGGCCCGAGAGAAGGTCCTGTCCGAGCTGGGCAGCAAGCACCGCAAGAAGCGGACCGAGATCACCCTCAAAGAGGTCAAGACGCTGGCTGCGGCTGACGTGACCGACCCGATCGTCAAGCACCAGATCGGTGAGAAGTGATGAACGAGCAGGAGATGCGCCAGGCCATGGGCGCCCTGGAGGCCTACAAGGCCCAACTTGAGGCGATCAACGAGCAGGGCCAGCTCTTGCAGATGTCCCTGGAGGACTATTCCCGGGCCAAGGACACACTGGATGCGGTGGGCAAGGGCCAGCCTGGCGATGAGGTCCTCATGCCGGTGGGAGGCAGCGCTTACGTCTACGCTTCCATCGTCCGCAGCGACCGCGTGCTGGTCGGGGTCGGCACCGGAGTTTCCATCGACAAGCCGATGGAGGATGCCGTGGCCTTGGTCGACGCGCGCATCGGAGAGCTGATGGATGCCATGAAGAAGGTCAGCGAGAGCCGCACGGTCATCGAGTCCAAGATGCAGCAGCTCTCCCAGATGGTCCAGCAGGAATATCAGAGGATGCAGCAGGGCCACAAGTGAAGGGGCCATGTTCGAATCCCTGAAGAAGATCCTCGGCCTTAGCAAGAAGGACATCGAGCCTTCGGTCAAGGTCGAGGAGGTCGTCGGCGACTCCGGGAAGAAGATCTCGGAGAAGGACCTGGACGACCTGCTCTGGGATCTGGAAATTGTTCTTTTAGAGGCGGATGTCGCCTTACCCATAGTGGAGGAGATCAAAGCCTCCGTACGCGGGGACCTCCTCGGCAAGCGGGTCGATCGCTCCTACCGGGTGGAGGATGCTATCGAGATGGCCCTGAAGAACGCCGTTCTGAAGGTCCTAAAGGGAAGCGAGTTCGACTTTGATTCCTTTATCGCTGCTCACGAGAAGCCGGTGGTGGTCATGTTCCTCGGGATAAACGGAACTGGCAAGACCACGGCCATCGCCAAGCTCACCAAGCGCCTGCAGGGGCAGGGCTTTAGCGTCATCCTTTCCGCGTCCGACACGTTCCGGGCGGGAGCGATAGAGCAGATCACCATTCACGCCGACCGCTTGGGAAGCAAGGTCATCAAGCATCAGGCCGGGGGAGATCCTGCGGCGGTCGCCTACGACGCTCTGGAACACGCCAAGGCCCGCAAGAGGGACGTCGTGCTGGTAGATACCGCCGGACGCATGCAGACCAACTCCAATCTCATGGACGAGATGAAGAAGATCAAGCGGGTGGTGAAGCCGCATCTCACCGTCTTCGTCGGCGATTCCCTGGCGGGAAACGACGCCATCGAACAGGCGCGTACGTTCGATAAGGAGATCGGCATCGATGTTGTGATCCTGACCAAGATCGACACCGACGCCAAGGGCGGCGCCGCTCTGTCAATCGCGCACTCCATCAAAAAGCCCATAGCCTTTCTTTCTACGGGGCAGGGCTACGACGACATCATCAAGTTCGACAGCCAGTGGATGATCGACCGGCTGTTCAACGAAAAGAAGTAGTGAAGAGGTTTTTCAGGCCTGGAACTGGCTGCCGCAACAAAGTGCCGCCAGGACCACCGCGAACACCTTGGTGTCCTCGACCAGGTTGTCCACGACGCAGTACTCGTTCGGGGTGTGTGCCAGCTCCTCGATGGTCTGCCAGACGTAGGCGTTCATTCCTGCCAAACGGAAAAAGTTGGCGCAGGTGCCGCCGCCGATGCCGACCGGTTTCGGCTCTATGCCCTTGACCCGTTTCACCGCCCACTTCAGGGCCTTCATGCCCTCCCCCTCCAGATCGGACGGCGGACCGCTGCGGGTCTCCTGCACCGTCTCCATGCTTATCTGGGTGCCGGACTTCTGCTCGAAGATGTCCAGCACGGCAGTGATGTCGCTGCGCAGCGCGTCGATGTCATACTGAGGCAGTATGCGACAGTCGAAGTAGAAGACGTCCTCGCCGGGGATGGTGTTGACGTTTCCGACGGTCTGCAACCGCTTCGTTGGTTCGAAGGTGCAGCGGTCCGGGGTGAACAGCTCATCGCGGCCGTTGTACTTGCGGTGCAGGAAGTCCTGCAGGAACACGATCAGCTCGGAACCGACGCGCATGGCGTTGGTGCCCAGGTCCGGCCGGGAGGCGTGCACCTGCTTGCCGGTGACGGTGAACTTCAACCACAGGATGTGCTTCTCGGCGATCTCCACCTCGTCGCCGCGGGGCGTTCCATGGTCAGGAACGAACATTATGTCGCCCTGCTTGAAGACGCCCTCCTTGAGAAGGAACTTGATGCCGCGCTCGTTGCCCATCTCCTCGTCGGCCACCAGGACCAGCCCGAGGCTGCGCTCCAGCTCCACGTCCATGGACATCAACGTCTCGGCGGCGAACAGTCCGGCGATGAGCGCCTGACCGTTGTCCTCCGACCCCAACCCATAGAGCTTGCCGTCCACCAGTCGCGGTGAGAACGGTGGCGTTTTCCAGGCGTTCAGGTCGCCCGGCGGGACGGTGTCCATGTGCGCCACGATCCAGACGGTCTGGTCCGTCTTGCCCTTCTTCTTGGCCACGATGTTCGGCCTCAGCCGCAGCCTGACCCGCTCATCGAGCGCGTCGTACATCTCCACGTCGTCGAACTTGGAGTGGTCCAGGATGTCCCTGAGGTAGCGGGACCTTTCCAGTTCGCCGCTCCCTCCGCTCTCCGGACCGATGGCCGGTATCCTTATCAGCTCGCTGAGGGCCTCGACCATCTCGTCACGGTGGGAACCCACCTGAGCCAGTAACTGTTCCAGACCGGGCATTTGAATCGACAATAATTGTTATTGCACTTATAAAATGTATTGGTAAAGTGTTTTAGATCCGGATGGCCATGGACACGGCGTTCCCTCCGCCCAGGCAGAGAGTGGCCAGGCCAGTGCTCTTGCCCTGGTCCTTGAGGGCGTGTATGAGCGAGACGAGCACCCGCGCACCCGAACACCCTATGGGATGGCCGAGGGCTATGGCCCCGCCGTTGACGTTGAAACGGTCCTCCGGAACGCCTAGCTCCTTGCGCACCGCCACGGAGGCGGTGGCGAACGCCTCGTTGTGCTCGAACAGGTCGAACTCGTTTATGTCCATGTTCAACTTATCTAACAGTTTGCGGGTGGCCGGGATGGGCGCCTCCATGATCCACTCCGGGCGGGTGCCCCCGGTGGCGTAACCCAGGACCTCGGCCAATGGCTTGATACCCTTGGACTCGGCGAACTCCCTGGAGCAGACCACCAGCGCGGCCGCTCCGTCGCTGAGCTGCGAGGCGTTCCCGGCGGTGACCAGGCCGTCCTTCTTGAAGGCCGGGGATAGCTTGGCTAGCGATTCCGGGGTGGTGTCGGCGCGTATGCCCTCGTCCTTGTCGAAAACGGTATCGCCCTTCTTCCCCTTCATCACGATCGGCACTATCTCCTTGTCGAACCGCCCCTCGGACTGCGCCCTCTGCGCGTTCTGATGTGATCGGTACGAGAGCAGATCGGCCTGCTCCCTGGTGACGTTGAACCGCTCGGCCACGATCTCGGCGGTGATGCCCATGTGCATATCGTTGAACACGTCCCATAGACCGTCGTTCACCATGTGGTCCACGATCTTGTTGTCCCCCAGTCGATAGCCGAAGCGGGCCTGTTTCAGAAGGAACGGGGCGGAGTTCATGTTCTCCATGCCCCCGGCCACGATGGCCTGGTATTCGCCAGCCTTTATAGCGTTGGCGGCCAGCATGACCGCCTTCATCCCCGACCCACAGACCTTGTTGATGGTGGTGGAACCGATCTCGTACGGCAGCCCGGCGCCAACCGCCGCCTGCCTTGCGGGGTTCTGCCCCAAGGATGCTGACAGGACGTTGCCCATGATGCATTCCTCGATGTCCGCCGGCTGCAGGCCGGAGCGCTTGACCGCCTCCTTGATGGCGGTCGCCCCCAGCTGGGTTGCCGGCACGTCCTTGATGGTCCCGTTGAACTTGCCTATGGCGGTCCTGGCCGCACTGATGATGACGACATCCTGCATGATATTTCCCTCGCCAGCTAACTGGTCAGGTTTTTCTTCTCATAGAACGACGGGGTATAAATCAGTGTCGTTTATGCCCTACGGCTGGTGTCGTTCCTGGCCCATGCGCTTGAGCGGTTTACCGAGGTGCCGACGGGCGCAGACCGGGGGCTCGAACCACCCCGGGGAGATACTTCTGGCCACCTCTTCCATCAACGGCTCCAGGTCGTTCTTTCTTCCGCATTTCTTACAGCGGAAGCCGCCCGCGGACCCCACGGACTTGGTTGGTCCCTCACAGACCGGGCAGCGCGGATTGGCCACCTTTTTTTGTTCGGGAGCGATGGATATCAACTGGAACTTCTCTATGTTGAGCGTCCTGGGCTCCGCCCGAAGCTCGCCAATTAAACGCAGACGGTCCCCGGGCCGCAGTTTTCTCACGATGTCCCGGAACTCTTTCGTTGGTTCGTACGCCGCGCAGTCCAGATTTCCTTTCGATGTGGTAACCTGGAAGATCACGTGACCTCCGGTCACGGTGCGCGGAGCCTCGCTCACGGTGGCCAAGACATCGTACGAACGGTCCGGCAGGCTCGGTTCACCGCGGATGAGATGGTCGTCGGTGCCCTGGTTGCTCAGGAACATTATCCAGCGGGCGGGCGGTTCCGACCGCAGGCTGAAAACGGCGGACATGAGCTCCTTGGGGTCGTCCCCCCGGACCCCGAAGAGCACCGGGCAGGGCGTGTGCGGCGATATGGCCCTTCTTCCGATGTGGTGGTCGAAGTTGTTGAAGGTGCTCGGGTATCGGAGGTCCATCTCCTTCACCGATAGGTCGTCAAGATAGCGAGGGGTGCCCCACCTTTCCTTCTCCCGGTAGGTGATGATCTCGTACGTTGAGTCACGAGGCTTCCAGGCCATGGCCGCGGACGCTCCGATTATGCCGCGACCGCCTTCCCAGCCCACCATGTCGGCGCCGATGCGCTGCAGTTCCCGCAGGGTGTCCTCCTTCCTGACTATGCTGCGCACCGCGCTCCAATACAGGCTCTGCGCCGGCTTCCTCTCGCTGACGACCAGCCCGGGGCTGGCCCCCTCCGTGGTCCGGGACCATTTGGCGACGATTCTTTCGGCCACGTCCAGAACGAGGTCCCGGTCGGCCTCCTCGTACATCCTCTTGTAGCTGTAGACAGGGGCGCCATCCAGCTCCCCCACCATATCGCATTCTCCGCGGCCTACGCCGAAGCGGAGGCAGAGCGCCCCGTTCCCCCGGGTCTTCCAGGGCACGGCGGGGTTCAGCCTTACCAGGCGCGGCAGGCCGATCAGATCGTACACCCCGAGGGCCTTTATCATCTCGGTGGCGAGGAAGGTGGTGCACATCGATTCCAGGGAATCGGTGTCGTCGAAGGCTACGAACATTATGTTTCGGCGAGCGGGTTGGGGCTTAAAGTAACTTTCACTAAGGTGAAATCTTGAATACTAGGATTTTCGATTTCCCTCCCTATGTCCAAGCCGATGAACGTGGAACGGGGTCTGGAGCTTTCGGTCCTGATAACAGTTCTCGGAGCTGTCCTTCTGTTCCTGGGAATATCGGATGCTCTGGATTGGGTCATAGACCTGCGGGGCTGGGGATTTTACACCGGGGCGATCGGGGTCATTTCTTTGATCGTCGGGGTTATCTGGGCAATATCCATCGTTCAGCGCATGCGCCGGTTTGATGTTCTGATCGAGGAGAAGAGCAAGGCGGTCTTCGTTCGAAATCTTGATGATATCGAATATACAGCATGGCGCCTTCCTTCGAAATATGATGTGCGTCTTGATGAGAAGAAGAGGAAGATGGGAGTGAAGTAGAGGGGGACCCCATCGTTTCATATGGAACGAAATTTCGTAGCGTTCGTCCCTGGAAGACCATTTTTTCTTCAAGGACCTCGTTTTTTAATAGTTTATAACAATATATAATATAATAAATAAAAATCGATTATCTATCTAACGTATCTGGAATCGACCGCACTTGAAACGTCCTTTATTCCAGGTAACGAATATAATCTATCCATTACCTTCTCCAGATCATCCTCATGACATCTGAACACCACTTCTACCAGATTCGAATAGACCACCGACTCGACGAAATGATCGTCATAGAGCCTGGAGATCTCCGTAGCTGAGCTCTTACTATTAGCAGCTTTAAAACTCACCACTACCGAAGGACGGAAATAGGATTGCATAAAATCCATCAGTTCGTCAATACCATATCCAGTTACGGCCGAGACACCGATGACCGATAACGGATCAAGGATCTCGTTCACGGCAGAAATCATTTCCGTTAGACCATCTGGGTCTTGGTCCATCTTGTTCAAGACCACCACCATCTTGCCCTTCATCTGACCTTTTCCAAGTATCTCTTGCACTGCGACCATCTTGGAGCTTACTTTGAACAGCGGTTCTGAGGAATCCACCACCAGTATCACCAGGTCAGCGGTGAAGACATCCTGCAAGGTGTTCCGGAACGACTCTACCATGAAATGGGGAAGGTCCTTCAGAAAACCGACCGTATCGGTCAGCAATATCTTTGAGGAACCGACCCGTCTGGTGGTCGTTCCCAGCGTTGAGAACATCCTGTCGGCCACCAAAACCTCCTCACCGGTCAGACGTCTCATCAGGGAGGACTTTCCAGCATTGGTATATCCGGCCAGGCACACCGTCCGGAAACCTTTGAAATGGCGAACCCCGCGCCGAAGGTCCCCGTCCCTAGCCAAGGACCGCAGCTCCTCATCGATCTGGGCTATCCGGCGCCGGATTATATTATAGTAGACGTCAACCTGATACTCTCCGCCCCCCAGGAACCCAGGGTGCTCGCCGGCCTTGGCGCTGTGCACCCATTCCCTCATCAACGGCACCTGGTAATTCAAACGAGCAAGCTCCACCTGCAGCTTCGATTCCCGTCCTTCCGCTCTGCTAGTGAAGATATCGAGGACCACGGCGATCCGGTCCAAACATTCGACCTTCAACCCGTTCTCCAAGTTGAAATGCTGGGAAGGCTTTAGTTCTCCGTTTATGACCACCACGTCAACAGGTCTTTCCAGAAGCAGCTCCTTAAGTTCGTTGAACCTTCCTTTCCCGAGGTAGTGAGATCTGTCGGGCCTAGCTCGCCGCTGCATGACGACGTACAAGATCTCTATGTCCGCCGAACGGCAGAGCTCTTCGATCTCCGCCGTTTCCCGGTCCAGACTTATCAGCGCCCCCTTCTTCAATGCTCGTGACCCTCGCACCTCCATCCGCTCGGTCTCATTTACCTTATTTGGTAACAGACCCTGATGGGGTTCCATATGAAACAAAGGGGTGGGGGTGTCACCTGGAGCGGAAGCATCGCCCCCGCTTACTTCCACGGGCGGGGATAAAAGTAAGGTTCTAGTAATCAGGAGCGTAATGTCCTGCTCCTTACTTCATAGAGCCTTCTTCCAACAGGGAAGGCCGAGAGGGGCATCATGGAAACCAACGTATTCACGCAGCACATGGACCGCAGACAGATCTTCAAGAAGAACAACCGGGAGATCCTGCGCCCCTCGTACATACCGGACGTACTGCCGCACCGCCAGGAGGAGATAAACTCCCTGGCCTCGGTTCTGGTGACCGCTTTGAAAGGCGAGCGCCCCAGCAACATCCTCATCTTCGGGAAGACCGGGACGGGAAAGACCGCCTGCGTCAAGTTCATCGGCAACGAGATCAAGAAGGCCGGGGGCGAGGAGGCGACGGTCACCTTCATCTACATGAACTGCGAGGTGGTGGACACCTCCTACGGCGTCCTGCAGAACATCGGGAACCAATTCGTCAAGGACTTCGATCAGCGCATACCGTTCACCGGGCTCAGCATAATGCAGGTCTACAACATGCTCCGGGACAAACTGGACGAGCAGAACCACGTCATCATCATCGCCCTGGACGAGATAGACAAGCTGGTGTACAAGAGCGGGGACGACGTGCTATATCACCTGTCCAAGATAAACGACGACCTTAAGAAAGCACGGGTGTCCGTCATCGGCATATCCAACGACCTGCTATTCACCGAGATGCTGGACCCCCGCGTCCGGTCCCGAATGGAGGGCGAGAAGATGGTCTTCCCGCCCTACAACGCCGACCAGCTGAAGGACATCCTGCGGCAACGCTCGTCGCTGGCGTTCGATGAGGGTGTTCTCGAGGAGGCCGTGATACCGTTGTGCGCCGCCTTGGCCGCCCAGGAGCACGGGGACGCCCGGCGCGCCCTGGACCTTCTACGCATCGCCGGTGAGATCGCGGAAAGGGAGAATTCGGAGAAGGTGCAGGAGCTTCACGTTCTAAAGGCCAAGAACAAGATGGAGCTGGACACCGTGAGCGAGGCGATTCGGACGCTACCGACGCAATCCAAGATGGTACTGATGTGCATCGTCACCAACGTGGAACGCGGAACGGAGAAGCTGACCACCGGTGATGTTTACGAGACGTACAAGGAAATGTCCCGCATTCTGGGGATGGGTCCGTTGACCCAGAGGAGGATCACCGACCTCATCTCCGAGTTGGACATGATGGGCATCATCCACGCTCGAGTTCGTTCGTTCGGCCGCGGAGGCCGGACCAAGGAGATCGATCTCAGCGTTCCGTTGGCGGAGACCAAGAAGGTGCTGGAGGAGGACGATGTGTTCGTCAGCCTGAAGCACTACAAGCAGAGGAACCAGACCACCTTGATGTGATCACTTCTTCCGGCGCATCCTTTCCCTGATCCTGGCCCAGACGTCTATGCCGCGTCTCTGCAGGACCAGGCCGGTCATGTCCATGGCGAGTGGGACCACTATGACCAACGCCAGCACGATCAGTAAGGCGTTCTTGCTGTTGTCCGGGGTGTTGGCCGGCATATTGCCGTTCACCCACAGTTTTATCAATCCTAGCCAGGGAAGCTCCGCCTTGGCCTCGCCGATTATCCATTCGTCCATCACCGGCTCGCGGCAGACGGCGGCACCGGGGTATTGGTCGTAAAATCCGATGTAGGTCCCACCTATCTCACGCACATTGTGGTCGCCCATGGTTATTATGCCGTCGTGGTCCAGTTCGTGGTCGGCATAGAAGCTTAGCAGTTCCAAGAGATCCACCCGCAGTACGGCCGAACGATAACCGACGTCGTACACCTCCACGACATCGGTGAGGTTCCACCATCGGCCATCCTCCAGAGGTCCATTGCCCCACTTTTCCGCCGGCAGACCGGCCAGAGAGGGGATGTCGAAGCTGCTTGACGTGGAATTATACTCCAGGCGCAGCATGGCCCGATGTATTATGGGGGTGTAGTCCGACCATCCGTAACGCTCGTAAACTATGACGTCACCGTAATCCCCGAAGGTGCGATGCCCGTCCGGATAGCTTTCCACATACGTTCGAACGTCGGAACCGTCCGAGCTCTGTACGATCACCAGGTCCCCGGTGTCGATCGTTCCGATAAAACTGCGGTCATCGCTGTGCTGCATGCTCTCCGATTCCACGACGTAAACCGGTGGCCACATTCCGGCGTATATGAAAACGGCCAATAACAGTATGGCCATGGTCAGGAGCCCTCCGACCAGCACCTTGTACTGCCTCACCACGTTCCACAGCTTACCAGACGCGTCGGACAACGGTCCACTTAACCAACTTACCTGTAATTAAGAGTGCCGAACAAGGAATTAATATGGCCGTACCGAATGCCGGGGGGATGAGCAACAGGCCGGACAACGACACCTACTTCATGCGCATGGCCGAGCTGGTGGCCACCCGATCCACGTGCCTGCGTCGCCAGGTCGGGGCGGTCATAGTAAAGGAGAAGAGGGTGCTCACCACCGGATACAACGGAGCCCCTCGCGGTCTGAAGCATTGCGAGGAGGTGGGCTGCGTGCGCCAGCAGAACAACGTCGAATCGGGAACGAGGCACGAGCTGTGCCGGGGCGTGCACGCCGAGCAGAACGCGGTCATCCAGGGCGCGTACTTTGGCGCCAGCATCAAAGGGGCGACCGTTTACACCACCAACTTCCCCTGCGTCCTTTGCTCAAAGATAATGCTTAACGCCGGGATCGAGGAGATAGTCTATCTAGACACGTACGTGGACGAGCTCTCCAAACAGATGTTGGAAGAGGCGGGGATCAAGGTAAGGCGTTACGAAAGACCGCTATTATAATTACAAAATATATAATTATATTATCATTTATTTTAGCGCGGTCGATTCCTATGCTAATTTTTGACATTCCATTGCTGGCCTATTATTGAATATTCCTCTAGAGAATCGGTATTTTTGATAAACGATGCATATTTTATCAGCCAATCGGGCCTCAGTTAGCAAATTGTTTATATACTTTGATTAAATTCCCAGAACAACCTTCCGGGGAGACATCTGTGAACAGATCTGATATTCTTCTTCAAGTTAAGGATGCCGAGTCCAAGGCGCAACAGATCGTCAAGGAGGCGGAAGAAAAGCAGAGGTCCACCGTGACTTCCGCTCGCCGCGAGGCCGCCGCCCGCGTTAACGAAGCCGACGAGAAGCTTAGGGCCGAGTACGATTCCAGGTTCGCCAAGGAGCGCGAGAGCATCGCCTCCGAGAAGCAGGCCTACCTGAACAAGGGAAAGGAAGAGGCCGCTGCCGTCAAGGCCAAGGCCGAGGGCAAGGTCCCCAACGTCATAACCCATCTGATGCAAAGCTTCGAGAGGACTTTAGATGTTGCTGCCAAAACAAATGACTAGGGTCCTAATCGTAGGATCCCGAGGAGCATTGAAGGACACCATCGAGGTGCTCTACCAGCTCGAGGCAGCCCATCTGATCGATTTCAGCGCGGAGGAGGAGGGCTTCTCGCTCGGCGCTCCCCTGCCGGAATCGTCGGACGCCTCCCAGAAGCTGCTCAAGCTGAGGTCCCTGGAGAAGGACATGGGCCTCGACGACATGGATGTGTCGGGCTCAATGGACATCGCTCAGGTCGATAAGGACCTGACGTCCACCATCATCGAGCTGGAGGCCGAGATCACCGGGGCCACCGAGTCCAAGAACAAGATCTCCGCCCGCATCGGGGAGCTGGAGGCCGAGAAGGCCGTCCTGCTGAACTTCCAGGCCCTTCCGCTCAACCTGGAGCTTTACCGCGATTACGATTCATTGAAGGTCTTCACCGGCAAGGTCCGAGGAGACCCCACCGCCGCGCTCAAGGCCGCCGCGCCACAGAGCGAGGTATTCATATCTGATAACGGCGACTTCATCGCCGCCTTTGTCATCAAGGCCCAGGCCGACGAGGCCCAAAAGGCCATCGCGCAGTTCGGGTTCATCGAGATGCCCGCCCCGGCCGGCAACGGCGCACCGCAGCAGCTGGTGGCCAGGGCCGATGAGGAGCTGGTCACACTAAGGTCGAGCCTAGTGGAGGCCGTGAAGAAGCTAGAGGATCTCAAGGATAAGCACTCCATCTTCGTCAAGGCCGCCGATGAGCACCTCAGCATAATAGTCGCCAAGGCCGAGACCCCCCTGCGCGTCGGCACTACCGATTTCACCTTCGCCATGGACGCCTGGGTGCCCACCTCGGAAATGCCGGCCGTGGAAAAGGCCATAAACGAAAAGCTAGCCGGTAAGGTGCACGTCGAGTCACTGGAGGTCATGTCCCGCCGCGAGGCGCACGGTCACCACGACGCCGAGCAGCACGATGCCCCGGTCGAGGAGATCCCCTCCAAGACCGAGAACGGCAAGACCGTCAGCAAGTTCGAGTTCATGGCCCGGATGCTGTCCACCCCCAAGTACCGGGAGATAGACCCCGCCGTCACCATGATGATCACCATCCCCATATTCTTCGGCCTGATGGTCGGGGACATCGGTTACGGAATTCCATTCATGATATTGGGCCTGATCGGGCTCAAGAAGTGCGTCTCCGACGAGTGGAGGACCATTTCCACCCTGCTGTTCTTCGGCGGTATCTGGGCGTCCATCTTCGGCCTGTTCATGTTCGGGGAGGCCTATGGTATCCACTTCGCGGAACAGGCTCATGACATGAGCTGGTCCTCGTTGCTGGGCGTACATCTTCCGCATGAGATAGCCATCGGCGGGTTCGAGATCCCGCTGGGCATATACAGCAAGCTCCACAACGTCAAGGAGATCCTGTACATGACCCTGTGGATCGGCATCGCCCACATCTTCATCGGGTTCTGCATTGGCTTCTACAACAAGTCCATAAGGTTCGGCTTCAAGCACGCGGTCATAGAGAAGATCAGCTGGCTGATGATACTGGTGGGCGGCGCCCTACTGCTGCTCTTCCTGGTGGACGCCATGATCCGCGGTCTGACCGTTGAGCTGACCGACATTAGGATGCTGATCGCCTTGCCGCTCATCGTGATCGGCATATTGATGGCCTACAAGGGTGAAGGCTCCGGGGCCATCTTAGAGCTGCCCGGGTTGATGGGAAACATCATATCCTACACCCGTCTGGCCGCCATAGGCATGTCCAAGGCCGGTCTGGCCTTGGCCTTCAATACCATCGCTTTCGAGGTGATGTGGGGGCACGACTTCCACGTCATGGGCTCGAACAGCGGGGACACGATCATGCTCATCGCCGCATTGGCAATATTCCTGATAGGGCACCTGACCATATTCGTGCTGGCCATAATATCGGCTGGATTGCACAGCCTCAGGTTGCACTACGTAGAGTTCTTCATGAAGTTCTACGAGGGCGGCGGTGTGGAGTTCAAACCCTTAAAAGTGATTCGTAAGTATACGACAGATAAGAACGGAGTAAGTGAGTAAAATGGCAGATGCAGGTTTGATAGCAATCGGTGCTGGAATTGCAGTTGGTATTACCGGTTTGGCCTCCGCATGGGCGGAGAAGGAGATCGGTTCCGCCGCTATAGGCGCCATGGCCGAGAACGAGAAACTCTTCGGTAAGGGTCTTATCCTGACCGTTATCCCGGAAACCATCGTAATCTTCGGTATGGTCGTAGCGATTCTGCTCTGGCTCAACATGTGAACGGTGCGGAACGCACGGGAACGTAAAAAGGAAAAGAGGCCGACGCATGGCATTGGATGAAGTGATTAGCAGCGTTACGGAGAGCGCCCAGGCTAGGGCCAAGGAGCTTTCCGCCGAGGCGGATAAGGAGAAGGCCGCTATCCTCAGGCAGGCTGACGATAAGATCGCCGCCAAGAGGCTGGCCCAGCAGAAAGAGCTGGAGGTCTCCATAAAACGCCTCAAACAACAAGATATATCCAGTGCCGAGCTTGAAGCGAAGAGGATCGTCCTGAACGCCAAGAAGGACGTTATGGACAGATCTTTCCAGGAGGCCCTCAGCTCACTACTCAACATGGACGAAGGCAACCGGGGCAGGATGTACCGCAAGATACTGGAGGGCGGCAAGACCGTCATCCAGTCCCCCAAGGTCTTCTGCCCGCGGGGCGAGTCCAAGTTGATAAGTGGCGTTGCTGGCTTGGGGAAGGTAGAGGAGGCCGACATGGAGGCTGGGCTGGTTCTAGAGGACGCCTCGGGCAACGTGCGGTTGGACTACCGGTTCCGGGTCATCTTGGAGAGTGTTTGGGACAAGGAACTGAAGAACGTCTCAAACATATTGTTCGGGTGAAAGGATGTTGTCTATCTGGGGTAGCAAGGGAAACTATGCCTACGTGACCGCTAGGGTCAAAGCGAAGAAGAGCCTGCTCATCTCCAAGGACAACTACCCCAAGCTTATGCTTATGGACCTGAACGAGATCGGCCGCTTCCTTGGTGAGACCCAGTACCAGGTCGAGATGACCGAGCTGGCCACCAAGTATGACGGCGTCAATCTCATCGAGCTCGGCACCAGCAAGAACTTGGCCAGGGTGTTCACTGATATCCTGAACTACAGCAAGGGGGACCTCCGCGATATGCTGGAGCGCTACCTGATGCGCTGGGACATCTGGAACATCAAGACCATATTGCGAGGGAAGTATTACGGGGCCTCCACGGAGGATATTCTGGAGGATATAGTGGCCGCCGGAAAGTACGACGAGGGCTTCATCAACATTTTGATCTCCCTCGAGGACGTTGAGGCGGTGCTCAAGGAACTGAAGAGCAAGGAGGGGCTGGTCATCCCTGACGAGGTCGTCGAGGAATACCAAGAGACCAAGACCCTGGCCCCGATAGAGGATTACCTGGACAGGCTGTACTACGACGAAGTTCTAGCCTGTGTGAAGTGCCGGGATAAGGCCGAAAGGCTGTTCAAGCAGTTCCTGCGCAAGGAGGTGGACGTCACCAACCTGATGACCCTCCTGAAGCTGAAGAAGGAAGGGCTCTCCCCGGAACACCCGGAGAAGTACTTCATCGACGGTGGCGAAGAGCTGCAGATCAAGACGTTGGTGGAGCTGAGCAAGGCGGAGAACGTAGAGCGCCTTGGCAGCGAACTGACCAAGTTTTCATTCTACGCGGACATTAAGGACGCTCTGGAGGAGTTCAAGCAGACCGGCTCGCTGAGCACGGTCAGCCTGGCCATGCAGCGCCATCTCCTGCGGAGCTCGGAGAAGTTCTCGCACATCTATCCGTTGTCGGTACTGCCCATTATGGACTTCATGCTCCGCAAGAAGCAGGAAGTCGACAACATCAGGATAATCGCGAGATGCAAGGAGAGCGATCTGGGACCGGACCAGATAAAGAAGCTGTTGGTGATGTGATGGACATTGCGGTATTAGGCA
>DAONGL010000024.1:0-7072 GCA_035404085.1 Methanomassiliicoccales archaeon
GAGTTCATGCAATCGGTGAAACTGCCTCTGGTCTACAAGCACCGTTTCAAGGACGGTACGGTGAAGAACGTGAACCTGTACGTTTTCACGAATCCCTCGGCGGAGGTGGTCAAGATCATGAAGAGCGGAGGCAAGATGACCGCGGACGAGATCCAGGAACTGGAGATCAAGAAGCTGCAGGAGACGCTCGGAAAACGAAACGCGCGTTGATCAGGGTGCTAGACCTAAGCTGGTATGTACCTTAAAAATGGCGGGACGATCTCACTGGACCATCACATCAATAAGGACCCGCAGAGCAGGCATTGAACCGCGCCAGCGGGGTTCATTCCGCTGCACACGGAACACTTCTTCTGGTCTCCGATCTCGGTGACTCCCATGAGCAGTACGTGGGGTTGAGACGGCTTAATGCTTTGGATAATTATTTCGTCATATTGCACGACGTCTGTTCCTGATGGCAATATTTGTCTGGAACCGACAATAACTGGTAAATTTGACATATGTGGTAACGAATGGCATAAGCATGGCCAAGCCCAGGTTCGTGGACCATCCGCTCAACGCGGACATAGATCGGCTGGCCAGGTCTAGTGACCATCGCACCTTGGCGATCTGGGCCGCGAATTGTGCGGAAAGGGTTCTGCCCTTGTTCGAGAAGGAATTCCCCGCTGATGAACGTCCGAGGCTGGCCATCATTAAACTTAGGGAATGGGCCAGGACCGGAGAATTTCATATGACCGAGGTGCGCCGGGCGTCTTTGAACGCTCATGCCGCCGCCCGTTCCATGCCTCCGGGAAGCGCCGCTCAGTTCGCCGCCCGGGCCTGTGGTCAGGCCATGGCAACTTCTCACGTTCCAACGCATTCCATCGCTGCCGCCTGGTACGCGGCGAAAGCGGTATGGGCTTCAGACCCAACGAATCATACTTTGATAGCCATTGAACGGGAAATTCAATACCAGCTTCTGCTAGGCCGTGATGATGTCAAGATGAGAAGGAGCGATGACAAGTGAGGTGTTTGGTGCAGGGGTGGAGATTTGAACTCCAGAACCACTAAGGATAGGATCCTAAGTCCTACGCCGTTGGCCAAGCTTGGCTACCCCTGCCTATCGTTTCCGAATGAATAATTCCTATTTAGCCTGTCGGTCGAGCAGCTCCTGCAGCATGACCTTGGCGTTCTCCAAGGCCTTCTCCCTCCGCTTGGGGTAGCTCTCCACCTTCGCGCGAACGTGGATGCAGTCGTCCCCGCTGGAGATGACCAGTTCCTCGAGGAACGCCTTCTGCTTGTCCAGGCGGAAGAAGAACTGCCCGTCCTCGTCCATGCGCTGATCGATGCTATCCAGGAGCAAGGACAGGTCATCCCTGGACAGCCTGCGGAAGAACGAGCGGATGTCCGCCTTTCGCGAAACCGTGCAGGTCATTATCAGGATCTTGTTGCCGTGATACCCTTCCGAGTGTTCCACCTTGATGTCCTCGATCCCGGAGGAGAAGGTCATGGCCTTCCTCACTCGTTCCTCGACCTCGGTGGCCTGGCCGAACGTACGGAAATCGAGGTGTATCACGCTCATACCATGGCTATCGTGCCCAGCTCTTTAAACAGTTTCCCCTCAACGGCAACGGACCATCCGGTACTGGTCGTAACCGATCAATACCTTCCGGTAACCGCAGAGTCGCCTATCCAGTTCGATGTCGCCCGAGTCCGAGTGCAGTACAGGTGTATCGGCCAGCTTGGTAGGGGTGGCCAGAACGAGCAGGTTCTCCAGGCCGACCATGTCAACGATCCGAGGCGATAGCTGCTGGTTCCCCCGTCCGAAAACGAATCCCTGGCGGCCGATGGGCGTCACCAGCAATCTTGCCGGTCGGCCTATCAGGATGCGCAGGAGGTCCTCCTCGGAAGCATCCGTCAAGATCGCCTTTCCATCCAGGTAAACGTCCACTCCCAGAAGGGTCTTGGGCTGTCCCATCCTGTCGGCCACTGCTTTCGTGGTGGTTCCCGGTCCCAGGACATATATCGTTCCCGGTTCCATCCTTTCCACCACGAACTCGGCGATGGCCTCCTTCTGCTCCTCGTCCGAGGTTCCGAACAACGCTCCCTTGGGGGGCTGCAATCCGCTCAGGTCCGGGACCTTCACGTATCCGTACAATCTTGCTCGCAGCTCTCCGTGACGGAAGGCATCCTCGTCAACGTCCATGACCTCGGACAGGCGGGTATCCGTTTCGCCATTTACAAAGCGCTGCACGACGTCTCCCGCTTCCTCAGGGGTGTTGGCGAACACCGCGGAGTGCATCTTGACCCCGGAAGGGATTCCGATAATCGGAACCTTATCCCCGACCGCGTCGAGCACGTCCCTGGCCGTCCCGTCCCCGCCGCAGAATATTATCAGGTCTACCTTCCTATCCAAGAATCGGCGACAGGTCTGCCGGGTGTCTTCGGGAACGCTCTCCCCAGAGGTTTCCCACACCACCTCGTGAGCAAGACCTAGTTCGTTCAATGCCCAGGCCCCCATCTCTCCCGAGGCGGTCAGAAATCCGATGTCACCGTCCAAGCGTCTCAGGGCGCGGACCACCCTTCCTCTGGCCAGTGGAACAGCTCCTTTGATCATTGCCATACGGTAAGCGTCCCCGTCCGTTCCTTTCAAGGCGACGCTACCGCCCATTCCGGCGATGGGGTTGATGACCAGTCCCAGGAGCACAGAACGGGAACGGCTCACTCCATCATAAGACCTTTGAGAATCAATGGAAGGTGATTTGGGGGGTGTGGTGCGGCGGCTGACATCCGCCGCACGTTAGCCTATGGAAACCGGTCGCGGGCCTATTGCATGATCGGTCCGAGCTGTCCCATTGGCCGTAGTCCAGACTCAGCCGGACCCTTGCTGGCCATCACTAGCTCGGGCATCATGTACTGCTCGCGAACTACCTCGCTCTTCTCGTCAGCCCTCATGTACTGAACGACCTCCTCGGTGAAGGCGTTCATGAAGGACAGGCTGACCTGAGAGCAGAACGAATCGATTATCTTGACCACGCTGTTGTCGATGACCGAGAAGGCCTTGCTCAGAGGCATCTCGTCCACCACGTTCAGCAGGCGGTCGTTCTCCACGACCACCGTGGTCTTGGCTATCTGCTTGATCTTGGATATGCCCATCTGGGCCTTGCTGACCCTCTCCGTCTCGAAGGAGAAGGGGGAGATCGCTATTACGAAAGTGATCGAGTTAAGGTCCTTGGCCATCTGAGCCACCACAGGTGCGGTCCCGGTACCGGTCCCGCCGCCCATCCCGGCGATGACGAACACTATGTCCCGGTCCTTTATGGCGTCCTTTATGGCGTCCTTGGCGCACTCCGCGCAGTACTCGGCGACCTCAGGGAATCCCTCGGCGCCTCGGCCCTCGGTAACGTCCTTGCCGATGAGCAGCTTCTTGTGCGCGTTGACCTTCTGCAGCGATCGCTCGTCGGTGTTTATGGCGACCGTCTGCACGTTCTTCTTGCAGCTGCCAAAGATGTTGTTAACGATGTTGTTACCAGCACCTCCGCAGCCCACTACCGATATCCTAGGTTCGGCCAGTCCTCGGCTGAGCATTGAAACTATCTGCTCGGTCCTGACCGTTTGTTCCATTATTCCGGCTTCCATTTTTTAGGCCCCCGTGTCGTTTTCCACGAAAACGCCTCGCAGCGCGTTCGCTAAGTGAATTAATGCATCCCATCCCTCTGCGCTCTAGTCCAGAGCGGGTCCTTACATCCTTGCCATGATCTGCCTGCTCTTCTGAAATTGCTCATCCTTCACTTTTTCCAGGTTGTCCCTGGAGATGAACTCCTTCCGCAGGCATTCCACGACGACGTCCTCCACCGAGTTGTAGTAGCCATCCTCCACCATCCCTTCCATTATGCTACGTACGGCCGGCGGGACATTCAGGACAAATTCTCCCTTGCCCGATCCGCTCACCCGCGCTCCACCATCCCTTTCTATGAACGCGCGAAGGGCGATACGGGCAAGCTGCGAACGGTTCGAGATCTCCGGGTGCCCTTCGATGAAATCATCGATGAGCTCCAGGTCCTCGCCTTCTAGGCGCAGCGTTATCCTCTCTCCCTCCATAGTGTTAGATCTCCTCGGCTTGGGCTGAAAATAAGATTGTCATACTAACTATTTAAAACGTCTGTCATTTGTCATATTTTGTCATACTAATGCCGAGAAGAAAAATGCCAGTATCCATTATGACGAAAAAAGATAAGGCGATGGGTCCATAAATACCTCTGGATATATGACCAATGATATGATGCCGACCTGCGCCAAGTGCGGAAAGCCTCTCCTGGAGGACATGCGATTCTGCCCCTATTGCGGTCAGCCGATGGTCGCCGAGGAGATGGAGCGTTTCGAACCGGTCAAAGGGGAGATCGTCACCTCAGTGGCGGCTCCGGCATACATCGTAGGACGCCAAGGCGTCTTCGCCATGGCCATGACCTCCGGGAAGCTCATCTTCGCCCGCATTCAGGAGGTGCAGCTCGACCGGGGCAAGGCCGAGCTCCGCCAAGCAGGCATATTCATGCCTGGCTCCAGCAGCAGCGATAACGTCTCCCGGTTCTACGAGATGTCGCCGGAAGAGGTCCTGGTGGAGACCAAGGATAATTTTTCAGTCGAGGCCTCCGACGTGACGTCGGTGCGCCTTTCGTATGACGGAGATGACGAAGGCAAATACGTCATAAACATCCGTGCCGAGGAGCTGGAGCTGACATTCACCCTGCCGTATGACAAGTATTACCGCGATCTGCTGTTCCGCCTGTTCGATGGACGCGTCACCTGGTGATCAGATGTCCATGTGGTCCAGTTCCTGCATCAGCTGGTAGAAGTCGATCCCGGCGATGTTGCCATTGTCCTGATAAATCTCCAAAAGGCGCTGCTTTCCGATCCTGAGCACCTTGGAGCTAACGCCGTATTTTATCGACGAGTTGGCTTCGATGAACGCCGCCAGATTGTCACAGCCCTTGAGCATGGCCCCATCGACGGCCCAGGACCCGTCCTCCCTGTTCCGGTTGCGGAACGGATCGATCAACAATTGCTCGAAGTCCTTCCTCCAGGTGGCCGGTAGCAGCGGAAGCAGCTTCTCCTCCACCTGCTGCTCCTCATAGTTCGATATCAGCTCCTCCAGCCCTCCCACGGACTTCTTCACCGGGGTGATGATGTCCTTGGTCAGAACCTCTGGAAGGTCGTGGAACAGTGAGGTGTAGAAGTTGTTTACGGTGCGCTGGGCTGGCGCACCGATCCTCAAAGAACAAAGGTATGACATGATGGCCACCATGAGCATGTGGCCCAGAACGGAAGTTCTAGGGATTCGCGGGGCTCGGGCCCAGCGCTGCTGATATCTCAACTGACCGCAGAACTCAATGAACCCGTAGGACTTCTTGGCCAGCATTATGCGCTGCACGCCGATGAGGTCGTAATGGTCCTCGATCTGCATCTCGATGCTCCTCTTGGTGTCCTCTATGCCCAGCATGGTCGGGTTAGCGTTATAGACCAGCTTGAACTCCCAGTTCGTCGCCAGGTAATGCGCGGCTCGCAGCACGCGCCGCTCCACGCTCTCGTCCTTGTGAAGATGGTAGGCCTTGAAGCGCTCGAAAAAATCCTGGTCGATGTCCGGAACCTCTGAAAGAAGCTCGCGGAACACGTACTCGTTCAGCTCTCCGCCCTTCTCTTTCTGCATGCGGTGGTACACCGGCGGTTTGAGGTCCGTAAGGAAGATGCGATGCAGGAACTCGAATATCCCGCCCTCGATGATCCTGGTCCAATCGATCTTGGTGCCCTTCTCGGTCTCCTCGAACCGGGCCAGAACGTAAGCGATGACCATCTTGTGCGACTGCTTGTCAAGCTCCGTGAGCTCCACGGGGCGGATATGATCGTTCCACCGCTGCATGTTGGCAGCCTCAAAGAACTTGTAGATCAGTCTGGCGTTCATCGGTCCTTGAGACATAGGTTTCGCCCGAGAATGCTCACCTACGGAATTAATGCTTCGCTTGGAAAAATAGAAAGGTGTTTAGAGCAGGTTCTTGCACTCCGGCAGGTCCTTCAGATGATCGAAGTCGATGCGCAAGGTCACCATGTCCCCGACCTTGTCCACGTGCTCGATAGGGATGCAGAGGGTCAGTCCGGTCAGGGCCAGCTTCTTGATGCCCAGGTCCTTCTTGGACTGGGCGTTCAATGTGACCCCGATCATCTTCACGCCCCAATCGTCCACGGAAACCTGGAAGTCGTTGACCGCTCCAACATTATAGGCGTCCAACGTCAGGACCGACTTTGATATGATATCCTTCATGCTTACCATTCTTTTCACCATTCACCAAGTGGACGAATGGGTTAAATCACTTTCGCAATAAATTATCATTCTCGCCATGGTTCTCAAGGTTCGCCCGGTCGCCGGAGCAACCTTTTCATATTCTAGTTCGTTCTCGCAACGTGGAAGGACCAGGATTGGATGACCGGATCCGACGCCTCTATCAGGCGAACCGCAAGAGCATAATGAAGCTCTCCCGCACCAAGAACAAGGGGGGCAAGGCGGCCACCCAGGTGGACGTGATGCTGGAGACCGGGGAGGTCTTGCTTAGCGTCAACATTCGTCCTTCGCGCGTCATCTACACCGAGGACCAGAGCTTTCTCACCTTCTTCGTCAAGCACGACCCCAAGCTCAGCGAATCGGAGGTCGACGCTCTCTTCGAGAAGGCTCTGGCGGAGAAATAGGCGGTCGTTCAAGGCTTCAGCAACAATAAACCCTTTATCGGGCTTCGACCCTGCCCTACGCTGTGAAAAAGCAGCAGGTCGCTAAGCTGGCGGTTGGTATAGGTCTGCTTATATTCTTCATTAAACTGGCGGCCTATCTGATCTCTGGCTCAGTTGCCTTGCTCTCCGACGCCTTGGAATCGATAGTCAACATCGTGGCTTCCATAATGATGCTGGCCTCGATACGCGTGGCCATGATGCCGGCCGACGCCGACCATCGCTACGGACACCAGAGGGCGGAGAACATATCCTGCCTGGTGGAGGGCATTCTCATCGTCATCGCCGCCGTGCTCATATTACTGGCTAGCGCTGGTCGATTGCT
>DAONGL010000024.1:7172-23848 GCA_035404085.1 Methanomassiliicoccales archaeon
TACCACGATCTCAAGACCCGCCGGGTCGGCTATAACGTCTACGCGGAAATGCATGTCTGCGTTCCGGCGCAGACCACCATGGCCGAGGCTCACGATCTGACCGAAAGCCTGGAAAAAGCCCTCTTACAGAAGATACCTGGGATAGTGGTCAGCATTCACATGGAGACGGAGAAGGAATGCCTCCTACCATCTCAGCCTTGATAGTCGGTCGGTAGCGGTCCTCAGGACATCGTCGGTCTTGGCGAAGCAGAACCTGACCAGGTCCTCGCCGCCCTGCTGGTAGAACGCTGAACCGGGAACGCTGGCGACCCCGCACTCCTTCAGGATGTGCATGGCCTTCTGCTTGGAATCATCTCCGGGAACCGAACTGACGTCGGCCAGTATGTAATAGGAGCCCTGCGGTACGTACGGATAGAGCCCGCCTTCCTGGAGGCCGCGCACCATCCGTTCCCTCTTTCCCTGGTATTGCTGACACAGGCGACGATAGAACTCACCCGAAAGCTCCTCGATGCCCTTGGCCACGCCTACCTGCAGCGGGGCCGGAGCGCACACGTACACCAGGTCGTTCATGTAGCCGATCATGCGCGCCCATCTCTTGTCGCAGACGGCGTAACCGATGCGCCAACCGGTGATGCTGAACGTTTTAGAATAACCGGAGATCACCACCACCCGGTCCCTCGCCTCCTGGAACGAAAGAGGGGAAACGTGCTGCCGATCATCGTAGACGAAGTACTCGTAGATCTCGTCAGAGAAGATGAATAGGTCGTGGTCGACCGCCAGGTCCACCAAACCTTTCAGCTCCGACCGGTCGAAGACCTTACCGGAGGGGTTAGAGGGAGTGTTGACCACGATGGCCTTGGTCTTCGGTCCGATTACATCTTTGACCTTCTCCAGGTCCAGCTCCCACTCGGGCGGGTGCATGCTCACGAACTTCGGAACTGCGCCCATGGCCAGCAATGTGTTCACATGATAGCCGTAGTACGGCTCGAGGACGATGACCTCGTCGCCTTCGTTCAGCAGCGCCATGCAGGCGCAGTAGAACGCCCCGGTGGCGCCGGCGGAGCAAACGACCTCCCCTTCCGGATCGATGTCCAGGCGATTGAAGTCCTTGAACTTCTTGGCTATGGCGTTTCGGAGCACCGGGAGCCCGTCGTAGCGGGTGTAGGCGTTCACTCCATCAAGAGCGGCTCGATGCGCTCCTTCAATGACCTCGGAAGGGGTGTCCGTGTCGCAGACCCCCTGGGCCAGATTGATCCCTCCCAGCCTGGTGCATTCCAAGGTCATGTTCCTTATCTCGGATTGGACGATGGAGCTGGACCTCTGGCTGAAATCTCGGGCCATGTTATCGCCCCATGAACGTTGAAGGAATTAATATCCTATCTGGTGGGCGTCACCGGGAAAAGCATATGATGTCGAACACAGTTGGCTGGTCCGCTTAACGTTATGTTGACGTGCACTGGTGAGAACATGAAAAAAGAGAAGGTAGAGACCCCGGTCACAGAAGAGCAGGCGAGCAAGATCGCGGCCCTCAAGGTATTGCAGGAGATGTACTCCAACCAGCTGAACGCCTTCGAAAGGCAGATCGATGAGGTTTCATCGCTCGGTCGGGTGAACCGGAACACGCTCTATAACCCGGCGGTCCTGCATGAGATCGAGGCCATGGCCCACCACAAGAAGTTCGAGGAGCTACTATCCACCGTATGGGTGGCCCAGTCCATGCTCGATGACATCATCGCCCTGCAGCGCACCGTGTGCGTGCTGAAGCGCTCCATGGCCGACGAGGACATCGAGGCGGCGGAGAAGAAGGAGAGGGACATCGACCACGGAGCGCTTCCCTACGAGGCGATGTAAGCCGAAAACACTTTCACCATCCTCTTACCAAATCCTTTATCTCCCTTCGTTCTAGTTTTTTTCTTGATAGGCATGACATCCATCAAGGTGGTCAACACCAAGGAGACCCTTGCCATCGCGGTGAGGGAGAAGGTCAAGGTGAGCGAGATTCCTGCGGCAATAGGGAGGATGTTCGGGGAGCTCTACCCTCATCTGGGCAAGGGCGTCCATTGCGTGGGTCCTCCCTTCACGCTCTATCATAGCTGGGAGGGCGAGGTAACGGACATGGAGGTCGGTTTCCCCATTGTCGGCAAGGGAGTGGAGTCCGGGAATGTAAAGACCATCACGCTTCCGGCGGTCCGCGCCGCCGTGGCCATGCACATCGGTCCCTACGATAAGCTCACGGATACCTACCACGAGGTGGAGGAATGGATGAAGGTCAACGGGCATATGCCAGCATCGTTCTGTTGGGAGGAGTACCTTAACGACCCGCAGGAGGTTCCGCCCGACAAGCTAAAGACACGACTGTATTGGCCCATCATCTGAACCATCGCCCGACATAAAAAAGATTTTAAGCGATGTCCAGTTTACGAGACCCATATGAGACCTTGCGGGCGGAGGTCCGTCCCTGCGCAAGAACTCTACAGGATGATGTGACATGACCGGCAACAGTTCCAAGGACGTGATCAGGGGATTGAAGGACGTGGCCGCCGCAGAGACCCGCATCAGTTACATCGATCCCTCCGGCTCCCTATACTATCTGGGCTACGACATCGACGACCTGGTCGGTCACGTGGTCTACGCCGAGGTGGCGTATCTTATGATCCACAAGAGGTTCCCGAACAAGGAGGAACTGGACGCCTTCAATTCCGAGCTCATATCGAACATGCGGTTGCCCGAGGATGTCGTGGAATCGATCAGGCTATCTCCGAAGGGCGCACATCCCATGGACGTCCTGCGCACCGAGGTCTCCAATCTGGGGGAGTTCGACCCTAACGTGCTGGACATCTCTCCGGAGGAGAACCTGCGGAAGGCGGTGAAGCTCATCGCCCAGGTGCCGACCATCGTGGCCTCCATCCACCGGACCAGGCAGGGCGAAGAGGTCCCAGAACCTCGTCCCGACCTCAGCTTCGCGGAGAACTTCCTGTATCTGTTCAACGGACGCGTTCCGGATCAGGCGGAGGCGGACGTCATGCACCGGATCATGATCCTGCACGCCGACCATGGCTTCAACGCCTCCACGTTCGCCGCGCGAGTTACGGCAAGCACCAACGCCGACATGTATTCGGCGGTGACCACCGCCATCGGGACCCTGAGGGGACCGATTCACGGCGGGGCCAGCCAGAAGGTCATGGAGATGCTGGACGACATCGGCCTGGAGGCGGAGGTCGAGGAGTACATCTACGGTCTTCTCGGAGATGGTAAGAAGATCATGGGCTTCGGACACCGGGTGTACCGGGCGGAAGATCCTCGGACCAAGCACCTGCGGCACATCGTGCAGAACCTATGCAATCAGAAGAGGACCATGGAGCTGTACAACAAGTGCTCCAGGATCGAGGGCATCGTCCATCAGAGGAAGAACATCTACCCTAACGTGGACTTCTATGCGGCGGTGGCCATGGACGCCTTGGGCATTCCCAAGGACTATTACACCCCGTTCTTCGCCGCCAGCAGGATCGTCGGTTGGGTGGCGCACATCATCGAGCAGTACGAGGATGCCGTTCTCCTGCGTCCGTTATCGAACTACGTCGGGGAGTTCGGGAGGCCGTTCGTTCCGATAGACAAGCGCTGAGAACTACCGTCCCGTGTTCCAGCGGTCAGAGCAGGTCGGCCAATCTCTTTAACCGATCTCCATCCACCCGGTATACGGTCCAATCCGACATAGGTTCGGCTCCCATGCTCTTGTAGAAGCCGATGCTAGACTCGTTCCAATCCAGGCACCACCAGTCGAGCCGGTCGCATCCTCTATCGACAGCAATCTTCGCCAGGCAGGAGAACATGATCTTCCCCAATCCAAGCCCACGGCAGCTCTCGTCGACGAAGAGGTCCTCTAGGTAGAGGTTCGCCTTTCCTAGGAACGTGGAGAAGTTGTGGAAGAAAAGCGCGAAGGCCACCGGCCTTCCGTTCAGCTCACCTATGATGACATCCGCCTGATGTTTCACGAAAATGGAATCACGCAGCACGTCAACCGTGGCGACAACTTCATCGGCCAGTTGCTCGTACTCGGCAAGCCTTTTAATGAAATCCAGGATCAGTCCGACATCGTCCACCTCGGCGAATCGAATGACGAATCCCGGAATGTTAGTGGCATAGTCTGGGCGAGGCACCTGCTTCAGGGAGCGTTCCGTCCCCATCTTCGGCCCACCTTTCTCATTCATCATCTTCCGAATGTCGCCAAGTGAATTAATCATCTCGGTCCCTAAACATCATGTTTACAATGACGGGGCCATTCCTTTCGGTCGATCCCTTGAGCGCATACCCAAGGAGAAGAGCAGGGCACCGGTGGCCAATAGGCCCCCGGCCAGGCCGAATCCTGCAGTGTAGGAGAACGCCCCGACCACCATCCCGGTGACGAACGGCCCGGTGGAGTGGCCGACATCCATTATGGACCTCAGGACGCCGATGGAGGAACCATGTGCCGACTTTCCAGCGATATCAGTGACCAGGGCGGAAGTCGATGCGGTCACCGTGGCCACGGTCAGCCCGAAAACGATCGACAGTAACGACAACGAAACGATGTCGCTTACCCAAGGCATGAGGGTTATGGTGACCGCCCCTAGTAATAGCCCGACGACGATGAAAGGTATCCTTCCCCGTTTATCGGAGACCCTTCCCATGATCGGCTTGGCCAATAGCATGGCCACTACCTGTATTCCCATGACGAAACCGATCTCCAGGGCGGTCGATCCCATCGAATGGTGCATATAGACCGGGATGAAGGTCTCGAAGGCGCCCATCGCAAAGTACTGCACCGCCTCTATGGACGAGGTGAGCACGATCCCGCGTTCCTTGACTACTTCCTTCAGGGCGGAGACCGTGGTCCCTTCGAACTTCTTGACACGCGCGGTCACATCATTCTCTTTCCATGGCGCGATGATGGAGAAAAGCAGGGCAATAGCGGCGGATATGCCGATAATTACGTACAGGGAAGTGAAATCGGTATAATATATCAGGGCGCCGCCAAGGAAAGGCGCCGAGAACCGTCCGACCAAGGAGAAGGAGGAGAAAGTGGCGAGCGCCTCGCCCCTATTAGCTGATTCGAACCGGTCGGCCACCGCGGCCATGGCCACCGGCATGAACATAGCGGTGGCGAAACCGTGATAGAAACGGACCAAGGCAAGTTGCCAGACCTCCGTTATGAACAGATAGAGGAATGGGGCCGAGGCGAATATCAGAAGTGACAGGGTGATCAACCTGGTCCGTCCATGACGGTCGGAATAGGCGCCGGCGATGCTACTTACCAGGATCCCAGGGATGGGGCTGATGGCGGCGATCAGCCCGATCTGGGCATCGTCCGCGCCTATGTGAAGGGCGAGAAGCGGTAGGGCCGGGTTCTTCGACATCGTGGACGAGGCTATGGCCAAAGCGGCGACAAGGCCGAGCACCAGAAGAAAGCGCCTGGACGTCGAAATGCCCCGGACCATGAACTAGAATGGTTAAATCCCATATTAGTGAATTGTCAAATCACCAGATACCTAGGGCAGCGGTTTGGAAAATAGGATTCAATCTGAAAACTGGACCACGAGAAGAAATGAAATGGATGGGCCCAGGTGATTAAGGCTCATTCGGATTGCTGGCTCGGCTCAAATTTTTCCGAAATCGGAAATCTGCCTTAGGAGGAAGAAAGGAACCGTTTCGCGGTTCCGACTAACCTTTTTATCATTTTCTTTTCTCATAAAAAAAGATAGTTACCGTTTTACTGTTTTCTTCAATATGCTGGCTCTGGAAAACGGAAAAAAATAGTTACTGTTTTTACTGTTTTCTTCAAACGGTATAGCACTAACATTTTAATATTGAGGTGTAATAATTATTATCTCTAGGCATCTGCACCTCCTCACTCATCGTATGCCGTAGTGAGAAAAAGTCTTCCCGTGATTCAAATTATCTATTCGCGCTACAATTTTGGGTGGCAAGAATAATAAATTTATATTTATTTTGTGCGAATTCATCAGTAAGTCTTAATTTAAATCAACCACTTAATGTGCCGTGATGCAGCTCGTTGATGTAATAGACAAATATGCTTCCAAGGAGGATATTTCGATAATGATGAGGTCCTCCGGAATGCCCTCTAATGGTTCAAAACGCGAAATGTTGGCATTGATAAAGAGACAATTTAATAAGGGAAATGCTGCACCGATCCTTACCAGATTACCACAAACGGTGCTAGTCAATATTGTTAGGAATGAAAGAACAAGTGCAGGGCTGCTATCAAAAATGGGTTTCGCATCAAAAACCGAACTTGTCAATATCATCCTAAGGGAAATTGTTCAGGAAGATTCCCCGGTAATTTCCAAACCCGCTTATCCGACACCATCTCAACAACCTTATCCCCAGCCCATGGCTCAGCAAATCAACGTTGCTCCTGCTCAATTGCTCAATCCTTTCTTGGACGTTCCACGGCAGAAACTGTTTGATATGTTGATGAACCTAGACAAGGATTCGATCCAATCAATACTATTCAAATTGGGGTTGGCGGTTTCTGGTAACAAATACGAGATCGTAGTTAGGTTAATCAACTCCCAGGAGGGAAATCCTCAAGCAATCATCCCTCTCATCGACCTAGCTAATCTTCAATATCTGGCATCCCAAATTGGGATGCAAAGAAAACGATTGAAGGACGAGCAAATTAATGAACTGTTAACAAATTATTTCGGACTTCCTCCAATCGTTCAACAGATTCCGGCCACTCAACAGCAACCCGTTGATGTGGATCCGACGAAAACGCTTACAGATGATATCTCTAGAAAATTGTTCGAAGTCCTGAACAAGGTGGACAAAGATTCGCTTAAAACTGTATTGCTGAGGCAGGATCTTCCAGTTTCAGGAAGGAAGGAAGATGTTGTTCTGAGGATCATGGACGCAAATGAAAGATCGCCCAAGATGATCCTGAACAGATTGGATGGTTACGCGCTTCAAAACATCGCTAGCGCTTATGATATCCCTAAGCGTAGAAGTAAAGATGATCAGATTAACGATTTGTTGCACATATTGTTCGGTTTTGAAAACTTTGAGGAAAAGGTGCATCCTAAAGAAGAGGTTAAACCAGCTCCAGTAATTCCTCTGTTCACAGGAAAGAAAGAACCAGTAAAAACGATGACCAATGCAGATTTCGAGTCGATCATTAGCGAAATTGAACTATGGATACCATCTAAATCATACTCAACCGAAGATGGTTATAGAGCCGAATTGAATATGTTTCTGGCTGGAAAAGGGCATCATACCAGGATGGATACTGGCGAAACGTTAGTCGACATCTTAGTGGATCACAAATATCCAATCGAGGTCAAGAAGTCTCCGAGGGGTCCAGATTACGATCGGGCATTTGGACAAATATTCCGTCATCTAGATGCGTTTCATTGTGTCATCGTTGTGGTTTGCAGTCCAAAAAACATGAATGAGCTAGATGATTTCAGGGACAGAATTAGAAGAACTGCTGAAGGCCTCAATCATCCTTATAAGCTGATTATTAAAGCATAAATGAAATTATGGCGGACCAAGAGATAATATTATTGAGGAGATTATTTAGAGCATTTGCTCTAGAAATTGTTAAAACACAAAACGAGCCTTTTATTGTTTGTCTGACTGAAGGATAATTGAAACTCACTTCTTCTCGTGTTAAAAAATTAAAATAAATGGTTTTAGATTATAACTAAACTAGCTATTTGATCATAATCTCATCCCGAGTTCCATCGGCTATCAAAACATTGATCACTATATCCATCGCCGCCTTCAGTTCCGGCTTGTTTTCTGGAATGAGGATCCCGAAGGACTCAAGGGCATGAATCTCGAACGGCACCTTGAGATCGAAGTTAGTATCGTTAGCGTAGTTGTTGGCCACATACACGTCTGAAATATTAGGCCACGAAACTCCCGGGATGACCTACAGATATCTTGGGCTCAATGCCAACGATCAAGCAGCCGTCCTCAGTGAATATGACTCCTTCATCCAGTCAATAGATGAAGGGGCTGTCCAAACATTTTCCAAAAACGGAAAATTTTCGGACGAGCCAGTGAAATGGATGGGCCCAAGGTGATTCGAACACCTGACCTCCCGGTTATCAGCCGGGCGCTCCAACCAGGCTAAGCTATGGGCCCAAGTGGATTGGCGAATGCGGCATTCAATTTTAAACCTTTCCATGGTCCTGGCCTGGAAATGGCCCGGAACAAAGGAAAAATCGTGGTCCCCGATGATCATGCCAGCGATAATAAGAGGGAAGAAGTTGATACCAGACTGCGGTGGGGGCCGCAGCTGGGGCGTTAAATCATTTGGGTCCTGTGATTCAGGCGGGCGTTTTAGTTCCGGAAGGAAACGGAGTATTCCATCTCCTTGGCGCCGAAGTACTTCTTGCAGAACTCGGCGGTCTTCTTAGGAGGATACTCGCGGCAGCTGAACACGTCTAGGAACGCGCGCTCGGTGTCCTCGGCGAAATGGCCGGAGATCATGGAGGTCTCGATCAGCTGGCACAGGGAATATCCCTCCACCTTGGGGATGGGGCCGAAGCGGACCACGATAGGGTCTCCGAACCTGTTCATCTTGATGTAATCGCAAAGGTCGATGGCGAACTGGGTGATGACCTCCTTGCTGCGGATCTTCTGAGGATCGCAGTGTCTGAGATCGATCGCGGTAGCCAGTCCCCACTGGTTATCCTTCACGTACTTCACCATCGCTTCCTCGTCGCTAAGAAGCTTGCCCGACATAGGACTCATAGTGTACATTTCTGGTAACGCCCTCTAGGTGCACCGCACCATATTTCGCCGCATTAACGCTTCTGATATTAAATCTTAACCCGTAACTATAAGTAGAATTCAAAACTAATTTGAGCGGGTAAACCAAATTTAAGGCATAGCCTTTAATTAATTATCCTCGGGTTTACTTAAATTTATATTGAACCGTCTTTTCATCATTCGGGAAGGACGTGAAGGTTATCTAATACGACCTTGATTCCATGCCGATGAGCTCCCACGACGGTCTCAGGAACAAGGGCAAGACCCGAACGGACATGGAAGATCGCCGAAAGGCCGTCGAATCGTTCACCGGCGCTAGGTTGGAGCACGCCGGGCATTGCTCCTACGATCCCGTTCTCGCCGAAAAGAACGTGGAGAACATGATCGGCACCATACAGGTGCCTTTGGGCTTCGTCGGTCCCCTCAAGGTGAAAGGGGACCATGCCGACGGAGAGTTCCTGGTGCCTTTGGCTACCACCGAAGGCGCTCTGGTCGCATCGGTCAACCGTGGCGCTTCGATCATCAGCGCCAGTGGAGGCGCCGAGGTCATCATAATCAAGGACGAGATGACCCGTGCGCCGGTGTTCCGCACCAAGGGCGTCCGGGACTGCCGGCGGGTGGTCGAGTGGGTGAACGAGAACTTCGAGGAGCTCAAGGCGGTGGCCGAAGCGACCACCAAGCACGGAAAGCTGGCCAAGGTTCGCGCCTTCGCTTCCGGACGCTCTCTGTTCCTACGATTCTCATACGATACCGGTGATGCCATGGGCATGAACATGTGCACCATCGCCACCGAGGCCGCTTGCCGTGTTATCGAGGAGAGGACCAGCGTCAAACTGATATCCGTCTCCGGCAACATGTGCGTGGACAAGAAGCCGTCGGCGATGAACTTCATAGACGGCCGCGGAAAAACTGTTCTGGCCGACGTGCGCATCCCTGCCGATCTGGTGAAAGATAAGTTGCACACCACCCCGGAGGCGATGGTCGAGACCTGCTATCGCAAGAACCTGGTGGGAAGCTCCATGTCCCTATCGTACGGTTTCAACGCCCACGCCGCCAACATGCTTGCGGCTCTCTACATCGCCACCGGACAGGACGCCGCACAGGTCGTCGAAGGCAGCATGGCCAGCACTACGTGCGAACTGTGCGAGGAAGGAGTTTACCTTTCCGTACGTTTGCCATGCATAGAGGTGGGCACGGTCGGGGGAGGCACCAAATTGCCTTGCCAGAGCGAAGCGCTCAAGATGATGGACTGCCTCGGAACTGGCAAAGCCAAAAAACTGGGGGAGATCGCCGCCGCGCTGGTCCTAGCAGGTGAGCTTTCAACCTTAGCCGCCCAATCGGCCGGCGAGCTGGGCAAGGCCCACAAGGCTCTGGGAAGGTAAGTTCCCTCATCCCGCCTCAATTAAAAACCCTCTTATACCTTCTACCCCATGGTGCGAACGCAATGCCAGTCATCAACTTCAACCTGGAGGACTTGAAGTCCCTCATAGGTACCAAGATGGAGGACCGCGAGGTACTGGACCGCATCCCGATGATCGGGGCGGACTTCCATGATTTCGACCCGGTGACCAAGGAAGCCTCCATCGAGTTCTTCCCCAACCGGCCGGACCTGTACTCGGTCGAAGGACTGGCAAGGGCGTTGCGCTCCTTCTTCGACATCGAGCTTGGGATGCGAACGTACGACATGTCCGCCTCCGACATCGTGATGAGGGTGGAGCCGTCCGTCAAGAACGTTCGTCCCTACGTGGTCGGAGCGGTCATCCGAGGCGTGGTCCTGGACGACAAGAGCATCCGCTCCCTCATGGAACTGCAGGAAAAATTGCATCTCACGGTCGGGCGAAAGAGGGCCAAGGTGGCCATCGGCGTCCACGATCTGGACAAGGTGCATCCTCCCTTCGTTTACAAGGCTGTTTCGCCGACATCCATCTCATTCGTCCCCTTGGCCAAGGAAGAGATGATGACCCTGGCCGAAGTGCTGGAGAAGCACGAGAAGGGCAAGGATTACAAGCAGCTCCTGGATGGCAAGGAGCTTTATCCGGTGATACTGGACGCTAAAAACGACGTCCTGTCGTTCCCGCCCATAATCAACGGCCGATTGACCACGGTGACCACGGAGACGAAGAACCTGTTCATCGACGTCACCGGCACCGATCAGAACACCATCAGCGGCGTATTGAACATCGTTTGCACCTCCATAGCCGAAAGGGGTGGCGTCATAGAGACCATCACCCTGCGCGGCGAGGAAAAGGGCATGACCCCCAACCTCCGTCCGAAGCAGTGGCTTCTGGACGTTGACAAGACCAACGCCGCCCTGGGACTGGACCTAGAGCCGTTGGCGATGTGCCAGTGCCTGACCCGGATGGGCTACTCCGCCGAGCCGAAGGGCCGCAAGGTCAAGGTCTCCTCCTCCCCGGTGCGCATGGACCTCATTCACCAGGCGGACGTCGTCGAGGACGTGGCCATCGGTTACGGCTACGAGAACTTCGGAAATTCCAAACCCCTATCCCGCACCATCGGCGGCGAGCGCCGCATGGAGAAGGTGGCCGACCTGGTGCGCCAGATGATGGTCGGTTACGGCCACTGGGAGGTCACCACCCTCACGCTCTCGTCCATGGATGAGCAGTTCTCCAAGGTGCCGTACCCGGAGGTCCAGGCGGTGGAGGTCCTCAACCCCGTGAGCGAGGACCACAACTGCCTGCGCGTGCAGCTGATACCTTCGCTGTTGACCGTACTTCGCCGAAGCAAGCACCGCGACCTGCCGCAACGCATATTCGAGGTCGGCGACGTGGTCGTCGACGCCAAGCGCCGGAAGCATATGGCGGTCATGTCCGTACACTCCAAGGCCTCGTTCACCGAAATGAAGTCGCTCGCCGAGGGCGTGCTGAAGGAGCTGGGCGTGCAATGTTCATTGGTCCCGGGTGATCTGGGCATGTTCATTCCCGGGCGCTGCGCCATGATAAAGGTCAACGGCCGCACCGTCGGTCACTTCGGTGAGCTGCACCCCCAGGTCATAACCGCCTACGAGATCGGCTATCCGATAATCGCTTTCGAGCTGGACCTGCAGGACCTCATGTCCGGGCGCGGAGAAAAAATCGTTTAAACAAGCCGAGGTAGCTAAGCCTGGATCACGGCGCCGGCCTTGAAAGCCGGTGGTACCTAGTACCCCGGGAGTTCGAATCTCCCCCTCGGCGCTTCCCTTTCTATCAAAAAATGAAAATTAAGGGTTGGCGAGAAAACCCTAACAGATATGATCTCGCCGGATAATTTATAAAAATTACTTCTTGCCCTTCTTCTTGGATCCGGTGACCTCTCCTACCGCGGCGGAGGAAGGCTTGGATCCCTTGTGGTCCGACCGATTGTTGTTCGACGGCTCGCTCTCCGCTTTCTTTTTCTTCTTCATGTCGCTCATGATAATCCAGATATTATATGCTAGTGAGATAATAAAGCTAATCTAATCGATAAAAAAGGCGTTGGTCATCGTTCCCTCATCTGACGACCTGACTGGTGGTCCTTTCAACCTTAGTTCTAGTGCGCAGCCAGAGGGGTATCATGGCCAAAGCGGTGATCAATCCGAAGGAGGCCAGGATGCCCCACATGATCCATCCGTTGTCGTACGTGTCGTAGAGCATCCCGCCGATGAAGGTGGAGCCGAACCAGCCGAAGGAGGATACCACTCCGAAGACCCCAAGGTACTTGCCACGGGAATCGTCCGGGGCCAATAGGACGGTCAGGGCGTTCGACACCGGGACCACGATGATCTCCCCCATGGTGATGATGATCATCGTTAACGCTAACCAATACCCGTCGGTGACCGCGGCCACCAGCAGGAATCCTATCGAATATACCACCGAACCGGCCAGCATTCCCACGTACGGGTTTCGTTCGGTCAGCCATCGGCTGATGGGCATCTGCAGCAGCACGACCATGATGCCGTTCAGGCCGAACACCAGCCCTATGGTGGCCGTGTCTATGCCCACTCGATCATTGGCGAAGACGGTGTAGGTGGAACCGAACTGGCCGGACATTATGAACAGCGGCAGGGTGAACAGGCAGAAGAGCAGGAACAGCGGCTTCAGGTTTCCCACCCCTTTCAGCCCGGGCTCTTTCTTTCCCTTGGGAACCGGGACGTATGATTCGGTCAACATCAGGGCCACGATGGCCGCCGCCACGAACGAGATGATGGCCGATATGGTGAAGGTCAGCGGGAAGGATACCAGGATCAACATGCCGCCGACTATCGGTCCCACGGCGAAGCCCACGTTCCAGGCCACCCTTATCAGCCCATAGGCCTCCATGCGCCGGGCAGGCTCGGTCAGGTCGGCGATCATGGCGTTGTTCGCCGGCTGGAACACCCCGCCGAAGAAGTAGCTGAGGGTCAGCAGCACCGCTATGGACACGAACTCCGGTCGAAAGGTGACCATGATCGCCAGCAGCACGAACGTCAGGCTGCGCAGCAGCATCGATATGACCATCACGCCCCGGCGTCCGTAACGATCGGCCAGAAGTCCGCCGATCATGTTCCCGCCGGCGCCTATCACACCGGCGATGGTGAGGACCAGGCCGCCCATGGCCATCGACGCGCCCAGGTCATGTTTCAGGAAGAGCAGGATGTAAGGGCTGATCAGGCTGTAGCCTACCCCGTCGATGAGCATCGACCAGAACAGGACCCACATCCTGCGGTCGAATCCTCGGTAGCCCAGAGCCATGTCGTTCCACCTTTCCCTTGCCGCCTTACGTTCTGATTCAGGTCCCTTGATGCTTCAGATATCCGTTACTGACCCCAGCTCAGAGAATCGGTCTTCCTTCCTTGATGATCAGAACATCATCCACATAGACGTCCGGTCGTAGCACCAGGCAGTCCAGATGAACCAGGGCATGGGCGTCGTTCTCCAGGTTCATGCCGATGGCGAAGTGCACCGTGCCCCCGACCTTCTCATCCTCCAGGGTGTTGCAGGACATCTTGGCGTTAGGGTTCAGACCTATACCCAGCTCGCCCAGATGACGGGCGTTCCTCTCCTCATCCCGCTTCCCCTGGTCCCTAGCCATCGTGGCTGAGCGTTCCAGCAACGCCTCCAGTTGCCGGGCGGTCTCCCCTCCGGTGATCTCCACGGCATAACCCTTCTCGAACCTGACCCGTACCGGAACGTCCGGCCTCTCGGCGTGGGTATCCAGGTCGACCGTGCCGTCGAAGACGATGACGCCCTCGGCGGTGCCATTGGACGGAGAGACGTAGACCTCGCCCGTAGGTAGGTTCCCGCCCTTTCCAGGCAGGGTGAAGTCGCCGTCATCATAATGCCCCTGGCGGCCGTCTATCCCGAAGCGGACGTCGGTCCCCGCCGGAGAGGTGACCCGTACTTCCTTCCCGGCATCGATCCGCTCCTTGAGGGCCTTGGCGTTCTTCCTTAACAAGGCGTAATCGATCGGCACCCCTCTCTCGAAAATCTCCCGGGTGCAGTTGGGCGACCAGAAGGAACGGGTGCGCTTGTCCCCATCCAGGACCTTTTCATAGAGATGGGAGTACTTCTGTCCGTCCCGGCCGACGTAGCCGATGTGCATGCCGTACGGATCCTTCCCGACGCGCCCGCGGCAGATGGTGATGATGACCTCCGGCTCCCCTCTGATGGCGTCGAGCACCGCCGGGTCGGCCATGGTGAAGGTGTCCTTGTCCTGCTGGATGACCATGACCGGGACGGCCTTGAGCTCCGAAGCCTGCCTGAACAGTTCCTGGCATATCTCGTAGACATCACCACCCAGGTTGGTGATTATGAGGACGCGCTCCCCCTCCTTCACTGCCAGGCATTCGGTCAGCGCGATCATTGCCGCCCTCCGAAGCTCTTCGTCGTTGGCCATGCGCCATTGAGCTGAAGGCGATTATATATGGGTTTTCGAGACGATGGGCCGATCTTATTATATCGCCAGTTCAGCTGGAAAGAAAAAGTTCTGGCAAATTATTTAACATCCCATAATCAATATGGTGATGTTGTCAGAGCAGGAGGGGGGCCCGATGGGCGATCATCGATCTGGGGCGTGGCTGGAATGAGCGTCTGCCCTAGACTAGGTCCGGACGGCAGATGCAACGGGCTCTACTACGGCTTCGCCTGCATCAAGGACAAGTGCCAAATGGAGGACCGCGACGCCTCCTGCCTGCACTGCATTGGCGGCGACTACTGTTTGAAATATGGACGTTTCGGGTGCGTCGGTCCCAGCAACTGCGCCACCAAGGAGGACTACCTGACCTCCATTCGGAAGGCTAGGGACCGGGCGTCCGTCTAGACATAGAGGTCTTTTCTTATGCGGGGGACCAGGGCCGCCAGTACGGCCTGTTCCGTTAGCGCCTTTCTATCGAGTATACCGTTGGTCAGTATCCCGATCGCTCCCTTTCCGGATCCCTGATCGCCCTCTTCGAACAGCTGGGCGCAGGCGTCCCCTACGGTCATTCCCTTTCGCACCAGATCGGCCACCGCCGGAGGATATCGGAAACCCATTCCGTGTCCCGAGGTGGTCCAGCCCGTCCCGTCCACGATGACGCAGTGCTGGACGTCGTAAAGCCCGTCGCTCTTCTCCAGCACCCCGGCCTCGATGCCGATGCCCAGATCTCCGGTCCCCAGGCACTCCCTGGCCCGCGCCTCCGCCCCCCGTTCCGCCTCCGTTCCCCAGGGCTGTTCCCCCACTGTCCTGGATACGGCGACGGCGTTCACGGTCAGCTCGGGATGCAGACGGCGCAGGACCTCGCGCACGGCGGCGATCTTCACCGGGTTGTCGGAACCTACGTTCGCCACCAGCGGTCGAAGTAGTCGTCCTTCGCTGTCAATAACTCCCTCCAGCACCCGGGTGGAGCTTATCGGCCGGTAATCATCGGCCAGAACGTAGGGGACCACGACGATGCGGACCGGGCGCAGGCCGAGCCCCAGTCGGATATCGTTGATCTTCGGTCCCAGGGTCTGGGTCTCCTGGGAAACGATCAGAACGTCCAGCTCGGGATCGGACGGGGCGGTGCCCTCCTTGGCGTTCAGAGGGTGGACGGTGAACTCCACGCCCTTGGTCTCCAGGAACTCCCGCAAGGCCCTCTCCCTTTCCGCGTACGGCAAGACCACGACCTTATGCCGACGGCAGTAATCATCGCTCATCAGGCCGACGGCGAGAACGTCACCGTTGGAGATGGCCGTCTCCAGCAGTCTGCGATGTCCCTTATGGAGGACGTTGAACGTACCTCCTACGCCGACCTTCATCAGAGCACCGATATCACCAGGGCGCCTATCATGATGATGACGCTGATGACGTACAGGGTGAGCAGTTGCCTTTTCTTCTTGCGCAACGTGAGCTCCTTGCCCTCCTCGCATTCCTCGGAGCAATACTTGTCATCGCCCACGAAGGCCTTGCCGCAGGACCTGCAATGTCTGTGCTGGGCGATCTTCTGGTTCATGGTTATCGGACCTTTGAAGAGGAATATAAAGATTCGGTCATAGGGACCGGCGGTCCAGCTCGTTGTTCACGATGGTGATGCAGTGGTCGGCATGATAGGACACCGGACCGAGCTTCACCACTTTCGGTCTGTACTGCAGTAGTAGGCCCTCCTCGTCCGGAGTGAGGTCCATATGGTCGCTTAGGACGAAGGTCACGTTCTCGGACAGTTCCGTATCCCGGATGTCCGTGCCGTCCTCCTTGAGGTAAACGATCTCGGTCCCATCTCCCAGAAGACCAAGCACGTCCTGATAGGTCCTGGTGCTGACGTATATTCCAGGCGTGCTGCGCTCCTCGGTCTGGGCATCCCTCATCAAGGCGTTCCGTATGAGCGCTCCGGTGCTCCTCTCGTCCGGGTTCAGGTAGCGCAGCTCGCTTCCGACCAGACGGATCGAGCGTGCGGGTCCCGGCGGTCCCTGGAGAACCAGAACGACCTCCAC
>DAONGL010000025.1:0-20728 GCA_035404085.1 Methanomassiliicoccales archaeon
TTCCTATTCAGAGCATGCTGCCCCCTCTACCAGCAGCCCACAAGTTACTGGACGGAAGACGTGACCCCTCGCAATAATCTGAACAAAAAAGCCTAAGGCTCTGAGATATTTTAAAGATTTCCTTAACGTCCTATACGTTTTTTTATGCTGTCCAGTACTATAAAGTGCAACCTGGTTTTTTCATATAAGAACGGTTGTCGGTCGCTACCGAAAAAGAACGTGTCTACCTCTATTATGATAGAGATCGGTTCACTCGTCCTTGACCGTGGCGAAGCAGGTGCAGGTTAGCGTCCGTCCGACGCCGTCCATCTGCCGGATCTTGTCGATGACCAGGTCACCTATGCGCTCCATGGACTCCCCGCGCACCTTTAAGAGAATGTCATGCTCGCCGGAGATCAGATGGACCTCGTGCACGCCGTCCAGACGGCTTATCTTATCGGCCAGCTCCCTTTGGGACTGGTTGTTGTTCGGTAAGAAGGAGACCAGAATGAAGGCGGTGACCGGCTCTCCCAACTTTCCAAAGTCCGGAACGACGGTGAACCCTTTGATTATTCCGCGCTCCATCATGCGGCGGATGCGCTCGTGAACGGTGGCCCGGGGTATGTTGAGGTCCTTGGCGATGGACTTGGTGCTGCGCCTGGAATCCTTCTCCAGCTCGCTCAGTATGGCCCGGTCCTTTTCATCGAGCATCAGTGGTGGGAATGCCCTTCCGCTAGATTATCTTTGCTCACTTTTAGGGGTTTCCACCGACACTTGGATATCGATCCCTTCGCGCACTGCGGCGCTCACCGTGCAGAAGTCCTCGAACAGGGGAAGGCATCTTTCCAACTTCGCCTGGTCGTCCACTTCCGGGAATATCGTTACTTGCATGCTCTGAACTCGCAGACGGCCCTTGTCGTTGCGGCCCAGCACGGTGCGCACGCGGGCCTTCATGGATATCGGCTCGGACCGCGCCTTGCGTAGACAGAATGCGAGAGAGGCACACAGGCAGTTGCCAACGGCCGCGGAAAGATAGCGTGTCGCGTTGGGGTATTCCCCGCCCCCGATCGGTACTGGCTCGTCGGAACGTATGTCCGCCAGTCCTTGATCGTCGAAGCTTATGTTGAACTGATAGTCGTGCAACATCTCCAGATCGGTGATGAACTCCTCTTGCATGTAGGCACCTCAGATATCGATCCTGTCCAATTGCTTGAGGACGCGGCGGCGTATCTCCTCCGCGGGCTCCTCGGGCACCAGGCGTTTCCCCTTCTCGATTATCTTGACCTCCGCCCAGCGCATCTCCTTACCACAAGTGCATACCGGGGGATGGTTCCGGTCCAGTGATACCTCGTACTCCAGGCATTCGGGGCAGCGGAACACGAACTTGCGCCCGGCGAACTTGCCGCGTTTGGCTATCGGCACCCCGCCTTTCTCCACGATGTCCATGGCGAAGTCGATGGTGGGGGCGTTGCTTATCGACGTCCCAACTCCGAAGCCGCTCACCCCAGCGGCGGCCAGCTCCTTCACCTTCACTTCATCCAGACCGCCGGAGACGAATACGCCCACGTTCTTGTGACCGTGCAGGTCCAGCTCCCAGCGTACCTCGCGGACGATGTCAGCCATGTTGCCGCGGCGTGAACCCGGGGTATCGAGGCGTACCGAGCGCAGCCCGGGCATCTCCTCGGCGGCCATGAGCGCTTCGACCTTCTCGTCAAAGAACGTGTCCGTGAGTGCGACCCGAGGAACGTTGGGATCGATTATCTCCCCGTAAGCTCGGAAAGCCTCCCTCTGATCGCCCATCATGATGACCAGGGCATGCGGCATGGTACCGCTGGCCGGGCGACCGACCAGTTCCGCCCCTTTCAGCGACGAGACGCCGTCGCAACCGCCTATGTAGGACGATCGATCGATGACCGGGGCCATGGCCGGGTGCATGCGCCTCACCCCGAACGATATCACCGGCAGACCGGCGGCCGCCTTCTTGCAGCGGGCGGACATGGTGGCCACGCCGCTCGCGTAGCACATGAACCCCAGCGCCGGGGTCTCCAGGGAGCAATATTCGCCATACGGCCCGTCGATGGCCGCCACCGGAAGCTTGATGCCCTTCTTGGTCCGGGAGGTGAACACGCTGCCCTCCGGCAGACCGTAAAGATCGATGTTCCTGCCTTCCAGGATACGCACCATCTCCTCGGTGCCGCAGAGCACCGCCCACGGCCAGGCATCGGGTAGGGAGGCCACCGTGAACTCGGAACGGGTGTCGGTGCCCAGGAGACCTTTGGCCTTGAGTATGGCCTCGGTTCGCTGGAAGTATACATCGGTCGTCAGACCCTTGTGGATATCATCGTGCTCGGCGGAGAAGAACCTGCCCATGTCATCACCTGAACCTTACGTCATCGAGTTCCGACAGCATGAACCTTCTTCAGAAGAAGGCCCCGCGCCCCATGAACTTGGCCTTGCTCCCCAGGTTCTCCTCGATGCGCAGCAGCCGGTTGTACTTGGCCGTGCGCTCCGTGCGAGCCGGAGCCCCGCTCTTGATCTGACCGCATTCCAGGGCCACAGCGATGTCGGCCATGGTGGTGTCCTCGGACTCCCCGGAGCGGTGGCTCACCTGGACGTTGTATCCGCGATCGAAGCATATCTCCGCTGCCTGCATGGCCTTGGTTATCGTCCCGATCTGGTTGACCTTCAGGAGCATGGCGTTCCCCGCCCCCATTTCGATTCCCTTCCTTAGACGGACCGGGTTGGTGACGAACATGTCATCGCCCATGATCTGGAGCTTCTTCCCTAATTTCCGGGTGAGCTCCACCATGTCCTCGAACCCTTCCTCGTGCACCGGGTCCTCCAGACTGATCAGAGGATATTCCTGCGCCACCTTGGAATAGAAATCCACGATCTCGCCGGTTCCCATCTTTTTTCCGTCCAGCGTGTAAACACCTTTGGAATAGAACTCACTGGCCGCGGCATCCATCGCCAGGTAGACCTCCTTTCCCGGCTGGTAACCGGCAGCCTCTATGGCCTTGATCAGAACATCCATCGCCTGTCGGCTGGTGTCGAAGGACGGCGCGAATCCGCCCTCGTCGCCCACGTTGATGGACATGGGGCCCATCTCCTTCTTGAGGACCGTCTTGAGGTTATGGTAGACCTCTACCCCCGCCCGCAGCGCCTCGGAGAAGCTGGGCATGCCGCAGGGCACTATCATGAACTCCTGGATCTTGAGATTGCTGCCGGCGTGCTTTCCGCCGTTGATGACGTTCATGGACGGCACCGGGAGCACCTTGCTCTTGGAACCGAGATGCTCGTGAAGCTCCACGCCCTTCAGGATCGCCCCGGCCTTGGCCGCGGCGTAGGATACGGCGGTGGTGGCGTTCCCGCCCAGTCGGCCCATGTTCTCCGTGCCGTCCAGTTCGATCATCGCCGCGTCTATGGACCTGAGGTCGCTGACGTCCATTCCCTTCAAGCGGGGGGATATCAGGTCGCGGACATTGCGCACCGCCTTCTGGACGCCCTTGCCGCCGTACCTGGAGTCGCCGTCCCTCAGCTCCAACGCTTCGAAGGTCCCGGTGGACGCCCCGGAAGGCGCAATGGCGGTGACGATCACGGCGTCCGTCTCCACCTGGGCCTCCACGGTGGGATTTCCCCGGGAATCCAAGACCTCTCTGCCCCAAACCCTGGTAATGGTTAGTTCTGACATTTTCTCAATCTCCGATAGTCATTGATGAGGTTTCGTCTCCTCGGCCTCGATGATCTCCATGTTGCGCTCCAGGAGCGCCAGTTCCCTGGTCTCTAGCGTGCGCGGATCGATGGACACGATCAAACGGGCCCGGTTCTCCATCACCGCCTCGGTGATGTGATGGACCATTCTCAGCACCTTGTCGAAATCGTTGTTCACGATCAGGAACTCGATACCGTCGATGAGGATGATGCCGTCCCCGCTCTTCTCCACGAAGCGGATGATGGTATCGCTCAGGATACCAATGTTGGACGGATTGACATACACCTTTCCCAGCTGATTGCTCAGCCAGATGATGGGAGTCTTCTCCAGTCCCCACTCCTTGCGGATGATGGTGGGATGCTGGCGGGTGACGCACAGCCCCTGGATGTTGTGGGTGACCTGGTCGACGAACATCTCGAAGGACTTGTTCGGTTTCGTTTCCTTGACCAGATAGCTGAATCCCCGACGCAGCTCGTAGACCTTGGCGCTGCTGCGAGCCACTTCCATACCGCTCTCCTCCTCCTTCTTGCGAAGCAGGGAACGCAGCCCTTTGCGGTCCTTATCCGTTCTTGGCTCCTCTTTGATCTGCGGCGTATCGCCTAGCATATCTCTGAAACGAGCGCCAAGCTCATCGTTGTTGAAAGGTTTTCGAATATAACCGGACACCACATCCTGCAGCCCGAATATGTCCGAGCCGATCTCGGTGGTGGCGGTGAGCATGATTATCTTCGTATTCTCGGCCAGTCCCTTCTCCTTGAGGGTGCGGAGCACGGTCCAACCGTCCATGTCCGGCATGTTTATGTCCAATAGGACCAGGTCCGGACTTTCCAGCTGTATCTTGGTCAGGCACTCCCGACCCCCGGTAGCGATCATGGGCTGGTAACCCGCGGCGGAGATCAGTTCGGAGACGATCTCCAGGATTGCGGTGTTGTCGTCCACGACCAAAATCTTCTTGATCAGAATTCCCCCAGCGCTAAGGACGTTGGGTCATATGCTCAGGTGATTAAAAATCCTATCCCCTGGATTCTGTCTGGGGATAATGAATGTGAAGAAGAGGTTTGAGATTCTGGTTTAAGCCTTGCGGCTCTCTTTGGCCTTCAGGCGCAGCGAGGTGTAACCGCACTTGCGGCACCTGGTGGCCTTTACGGCGTTACGGGCATAGCAGCTAAGGCATACCTTCTTGTTCAGTAGCCTTTCGTCAGCTTCCTTGAAACGTGCCATTTGACTCCTCCGCCCTTGAAATATGGAGCCGATATAAAAAGGTTGGCTATGTTCAGTCCTTCTCGACCAGCGCCAGGTAGGCCAGGAGCGCCTCCAATTGGATTCGCTCGTTACTTCCCTCCACGATGCGGAACTCGATCTCGCCGGTCCGGTCGATGAGCCGTATCTTCTCCCGGTCCGGGATGTCCAGGTCGTAGAAGGAGCGGTGTATCTGCTTTATGATGTCCTCCCCGCTCAGACCATAGGTTATCATCATCTCGTCCAGCTTCGTCCGGGCGCCGGAGAAGTCACCGGCAAGCGCAGTGTTCACCATGTCGACCACCTCGTCCGGTCGGGCGTTCCCGGTGGCCTGGTAGACCACGTCGATGGTGACGTCCTTGCCTATCGTGGCGGCCACCTGCAAGGAGTTGATCGATTTGCGCATGTCCCCCTCGCCCACGTGGACGATGGCGTCCAAGGCCGCGTCGTCGATCTTAACTCCCTCCTTCTTAGCAACGACCTGGAGGTGGTGCTTTATGTCCTCGGCCTTGACCGGTCGGAAGCGGAATATGGCGCACCGGGACTGGATGGGCTCGATGATCTTGGACGAATAGTTGCAGGAGAGCACGAAGCGGCAGTTCCGGCTGAACCTCTCCATCGTTCGGCGCAGAGCGGCCTGGGCATCCTGAGTTAAAGCGTCAGCCTCGTCCAGGAATATGATCTTGAAATCTGCTCCCCCCAGGGGAGCGGTTCGGGCGAACTCCTTGATCTTGCCGCGGACCACGTCTATGCCCCTCTCGTCAGAAGCGTTCAGCTCGATGAAGTTGTTCCGCCAGGTCTCCCCGTACATCTCCTTGGCCATGGCCAAGGCGGATGTGGTCTTGCCGACGCCGGCCGGACCGGCGAACATCAGGTGTGGCAGGTTCTTTGACCGAACGTAGGAGGACAGCCTCTCCACTATATCCCTCTGGCCCACGACGTCCGATAACTTCTGCGGACGATACTTCTCGGTCCAAATCTCCTGCATGTTCTCCGGCCACTTCAAAGAGGTATGGTAGTTAAAAGGTTTCCTGGAGACCGCCGAATGTGCGGCCTAACATTTATTACCCCGCCCGGCGTGGGCTGACCGATGCGCTGCTTCAAGTGCTCCGCTCCGGCCGTGACGTACATCCGCTACAACGGAACGCACCTCTGCCGCTCGCACCTTCTTGAGTTCGTGGAGAGGAGGGTGAAGAAGGAGGTCCGCTCCCAGCTGAAGCTGGAAGGGGACGTGCACATAGCCGTCGGGGCGTCTGGCGGCAAGGACAGCCAGACCGCCTTGTTCCTTATGCACAAGATATTAGGCTGCCGGAAGAACGTGAAGCTGACCGCCATCACCGTGGACGAGGGCGTCGCGGGATACCGAGAACAAACGATACCTAAGGTCCAAGAGCTCTGTAAAGGCCTGGACATCGAACATGTGATGGTGACCTTCGATGAAGTGGCGGACCTGGACCTGGACGGCATGGTCCGCCGGACGGATGAGAGCGAAGCGTGCACCTATTGCGGGGTCTTCCGGCGCCGTTGTCTGAACCTCAAGGCCAAGGAGATCGGCGTCGACCATCTGGCATTGGGACACAACCTGGACGATATGGCCCAGTCGATACTGATGAACTTCATGCGCGGTGACGTCGAACGATTGGCGCGCCTCGGGCCTCACGAACGGGTGCAACCGGGACTTGTACCGCGCATGCAGCCATTACGCGTCATACCGGAGAAGGAGACGCTTCTGTACGCCATGCTCTCCGAGCTACCGTTCTCCGACGCGGAATGCCCGTATGCCAAGCACGCCATGCGCAATGAGTACCGCAACATCGTGGACGAGATGGAGAACAGGCACCCGGGCACCAGGCATTCCATACTAGGCAGTTACGACCGTTTGAGGCCTTTGATGAGGGACGGTTTTCCTCAGTCCGCGCTCAGGGCCTGCGCGTGCGGCGAGCCCACGCTTAACGAAAGATGCAAGGCCTGCGAGATGCTGGAAAAGATGAGAAAGGGATTTTGAAGAGGTTTTAGACGCTCAGACCAGCTTGTGGTAGGCGTACGCTTCCTCGCCCTCGTGCAGGCAGTAGCGCACCTTGGTGAAGTTGCGCTTGAGGGCCATGGTATCCTTCTTGACCACTTCGGGCGATTCCTTCTTGACCACCACGCGGTGTATGAGGGAGGCCACCTCCTTCATCTCGCTCTCCCTCATGCCCACTCGGGTCATCTCCTGCGCCCCCAGACGAATACCGGAAGGCTTCACGGAGGACTTGTCCCCGGGGAGCATGTTCTTGTTGGCGATCATGTTGGCCTTCTCCATGAGGTTGGCCGCCTCGGCTCCGCCGCCGTAGGGGGCGACATTGACCGCGATGGTGTGGCTCTCGGTGAAGCCCTTGTGGGAGCAGAGCACCTCGATGCCCAGCTCATGCAATGCCTGACCGAGCGCTTTGGCGTTCTTGCAGACCTGGGCGGCGTACTTCTCTCCGTATATCTCCCACTCGGCCATCGTCACGGCCAGGGCGGCCATGGCGTGCAGGTGGTGACTGGACGTCACACCGGGGAACACCGCCGAATTGAGCTTCTTGCCCAGCTCCTCGCTCAGGTTGTGACCGAGGACGATGCCGTGGTTCGGTCCAGGGAAGGTCTTGTGCGTCGAAGCGGTGAGAACGTTAGCGCCTTCGTGCAGGGGGTCCTGGAACTTGCCGCCGGCGATCAGGCCGAGAACGTGCGCGCCGTCGTACCAGACCGGGGCGCCAACTTCGGCAGCCACTTCAGCGAGCTCCTTGACCGGGGCGGGGAACAGGAAGACGGATAGGCCGAACTGAACGACCTTCGGCTTCACTTCGCGAATGAGCTTGGCGGCTCCGTCCACATCGATGACCATGTCATGGGTGTCGAACGGATAGGTGGCGGTGTTAACGCCCCGGAAACCGACGGCCCCGAACTTGGCGGTGGATATATGCGCGCCATGGTCGAGCGAAGTGCAGGTCATGGTCTCGCCAGGCTGTATCAGTGCCATGAGCGCGGCCATGTTAGCCACGGTCCCCGATATCGGGCGAACGTCAGCGAACTGGCACTTGAATATGCGCTGGGCCAGCTCGAGACATTTTATTTCGACCTGGTCCACATAGATGTTGCCGTTGTAATAGCGCTTGCCGGGAAGTCCCTCGGCGTAGCGGTCGTGGAAGTCGGATATCATCATTTCCTTGGCCAATGGGCTCATCAGGTTCTCGGAGGCGATCATGGGGATCGATTCCTCGAACCACTTGTTGTGCTTCTGCACCTGGTCCCGGATCCAGTAGGCGTCCTCTTTCATAAGGTCACTTGCAACCCCATCAAAAGGGGGGATTAAATAGGTTGGCCTAGACCGGTTTTATAAAGGAACACGGGTGTAAAATATTTTAATAACTGGCAACCCCTGACTTGCTGGGATAGAGATGGACGGAACGGAGCAGTTGGTTTCCAAGAAGGCCGAGGTATGGAAGGGCAGGCTGCTGGACGTTTCCAACCGAAATCCCCTGGTCAGGTTCCGGAAGCACAAGGCCTCGGTGTTGACGGTCGCTCTGCCGGACGCTTCCACTTTGTACCGGGAATTGGACCAGGGACGGCAGTTCACCGTGATCTCCGAACCCCAGGCGCAGGAGGATATGGGCACCGGAAGGTTGCTGGTGAGCGCCCAGGTGCCCGAACAGCCGGTGGACCGCGTTCTCTACAATCTGCGCAGCAAGTCCCGGACCTATCGAAGCGATCACGGGGTGAACATCCTTTTCGTGGCGGTCGGTTCGCTAATATGGAAGGAGGTAGGCTGCGATGATCTCAATGAATCGCCCCTGTTCCTGGTCCCGGTGGCCTTGGAGAGGCAGAATTCTTTCTCACCGTACCGATTGCAGCCCCTGGACGAGGACACGGTGTTCAATCCCACCCTCCGGAAAAGGCTGGAGCTCGACTATCGCCTGAAGCTGCCGGAGTTCGACCTGGACAACGGTTTCGACCTGCCCACGGCTTTCGAGGATATCCGGAAAGCGATCCCGCCCGCCTCCGGCTGGCTAGTTAACGCGTCCTGTCATCTCGCCCTTTTCCATTTCTCCAAGTTGCTGATGTATTCAGATCTGGACCAGGGGCTTCTGTCCCTTTCCTCTCAGCCGGTGATCCGAGCCTTGGCCGGAGACCCGGCGGCGCTTCCTCCCGAACCCCCGGCCATGCCGAGGCCGCAGGAGTACGACGCCAAGTTAAGACCGGAGGACTCCTTTCAGGTGCTGGACGCCGATTCCAGCCAGCAGGAGGCGGTGCAGGCCGCGTTGGCCGGAGTTAGTTTCGTGCTGCAGGGGCCCCCAGGCACCGGAAAGAGCCAGACCATCACCAACATGATAGCCGAACTTATGGCCAACGGCAAGCGAGTGCTGTTCGTCTCGCAGAAGATGGCCGCTCTGGACGTGGTCCAGGGAAATCTGGAGAAATGCGGTCTGGGCGACCGCTGCCTGGAGCTGCACGACCCCAAGAAGAACCGGGCCGACATAATCAAGGAGATCGCGACCAGCCTGGAGAACCTGAACCGGCCGCGTACCACGGTCACGGACGTCCGGGACCTGGCCACGGTGCGCCAGGAGCTGGACGATTACGTGAAGGGTGTGCACGCCCCCCGCGGTCGGCTTGGTACGGACGTTTACCGAATGATAGGGCAGTACGCCGCGCTCAGCGAGGCTCGGGACATCAACTTCAAGCTGCCGGCGGTGCTGGAAGTGGACCAGGACCGCTTGGGACGCATGGAAGGGCTGGTGCTCAGGCTATCGCAGATGAACGCCGCCTTCCGCGATCCCGCCCATCCCTGGTCCGGAGCTCTGGTCACCGAATGGAGCGACCGACTGCAATCCAAGGTACAGGAGGAACTGACCGCGGTCATAGATGCCCGTCAGAAGTTGTTGGCGGCGATACCGTCCCTCACCTCCGCCCTGGAGCTGCCGGCCCAGGAATCGCTTCCGGACCTGAGGCGATTGAGACAGCTGTATCGAGACATGGCCGATAGGCCCGCAGTTCGCAGGGAGTGGCTGGAGGGAGATCTAGACGCTTTGGCGGCCATGACCAACGACGGAGCGTTGTCCTACCAGGACCTGACCATGAGGGAGAAGGGGCTGCTGGGAATGGGGTCCCGGGACATCCTGGACCTTGATGGCAAGACGTTCCGTCACCGTTACGAGGTGGAGTACGCCGGGGCGCTGCGCATCTTGAACGGAGGATATCGCCGGGACATGAAGATCCTGCAGGCCATATCCGGCCGCCAGCTCAGCTTCGATGAGGCCAAGTACCTGGTCCGGGCGGTGGACGACTATCAGTCCTCTCTGGCGAACTGGAAGGTCAAGAGGGATAACCTGCTCACCGCTCACCGGGGCGTCTTCTCCGGGGACGGAGCGGAACTGCCTTCGCTGTTGGAGAGGATCAACTGGACCAGGAGGTTCCGTTCCGCTCACGCGCTGTTCCTCAACGGTCGGGTGATGGATTACCTGACATCGGAGGTCGTGCCGCAGCAGGTGCAGGAAGGGGCGGTGGACCTGGAGATGTACCTGGGCCGGTTCGATTCCGCCCTGAACGTCTTCGCCAGCCGCTTCTCTCAGGAGCTTAGGCTGAGCGGCCGTCCGGTACGGGACGCGGTCCTGAAGGACCTCGAACAATGGACCGACCAGGCCTGGGTCTCCCGCTACCGCTACCAGGAATGGCTGGACCTGGCCTCCCTGCTCGACGGCATGAAGGCCCTGGGCCTGGGAGATCTGGCCCGGGAGCTGCGGGAGAAGGACGTACCGCCGGAAGGTCTGGTCAAGGCGTTCCAGAGACGTTTCCACCGCTCTTGGATCGAGGAGGCTTTGGCCTCCGATCCGGTGCTGAGCCGTTTCCGCCGGGACCACCAGACCGGGCTCATCGATCGCTTCAACGAGCTGGACAAGCTACATGTGGAGAGAGGGCGTTACCGGGTGCAGGCCCGCGTAGAGGAGAACCTCCAAAAAAGAAGGGAAGGTAGCGATCATAGCGTTCTTCTGAAGCAGGAGACCGAGATAGCCCGGCTCTCGAAGCTGAAGAGGCAGCGCAAGGCCATGCGAAGCATGCTGAGCGAGTGCTGGGACCTGATAGGACTATTGAAACCGTGCATGCTCATGAGCCCGATGTCGGTAGCCCAGTTCCTGGACCGCGAACGGACGATGTTCGACACGGTCATCTTCGACGAGGCGTCGCAGATATGCCCGGAGGATGCCATAGGCTCCATCGCCCGCGGCCGACAGGTCATCGTGGTCGGGGACAGCAAGCAGATGCCGCCGACATCCTTCTTCGCCCTTTCGGGGGACGATGAGGAGGAAGAACCGGACCTGGAGAGCATTCTGGACGAGTGCGAGACCTGCGGAATGTCCCGCCGTATGCTCATGTGGCACTACCGCTCCAAGGACGAATCGCTGATCGCCTTCTCCAACCACCAGTTCTACGGCGGGAAGCTCAACACCTTCCCCAGCTCCATATTCGGTCGCCAAGGGTTCGGCCTTCATCACGTTTACGTTCCGAGCGGGGTCTTCGACCGCGGACGGAGCAGAACGAACCGGGTGGAGGCCGAGGTGGTGGCGAAGATGGTGCACGACCACTACGCCAAGAAGAACGGCGAGAGCCTGGGCGTAATCGCCTTCTCCGAAGCGCAGATGGAGGCCATCGATCGGGCCCTGGACGAGATGCGCAAGGACGACCGCGATCTGGATGCCATCCTATCCTCGGAAGAGGGGGAGCCGTTCCTGCTGTACAACCTGGAGAACGTGCAAGGACACGAACGGGACCGCATCATACTCAGCGTCGGCTACGGCAAGGACGAGAGCGGGAAGTTCGCCCTGAACCTGGGTCCGTTGAACCGGGACGGAGGGGAACGCCGGCTGAACGTGGCGATAACCCGAGCCAAGCTGTCCCTGGACATAGTATCCTCGATACGCTCCGACGACATCGACCTTTCCGGTTCCCGGAGCAAGGGCGCCCTGCTTCTGAAACAATATCTGGCCTTCGCCGAGTCCGGAGGCGACAGACGCGCGCTCCCCTTATCGCCCGGAAAACATGAAGAGATCACGCCATTCGAGGAGCAGCTCAGCAAAGCGCTGCAGGCCCGGGGTCACAAGGTGAGAATGAACGTCGGGACTTCGGATTACCGCGTCGATCTGGCCATCGAGGACCCGCAAGAGGAGGGCAAGTTCCTGCTGGGCATCGAGTGCGACGGCCCGCATTACGTTTCCGGACTGACCGTGCGGGACCGGGACCGGACCAGGCAGGGACAGCTCAGGAGACTGGGATGGAAGCTGCACCGGGTGTGGAGCGTGGAGTGGTTCCGCAACCCCGAGGGAGAGCTGGACCGGATAGAGGAGGCGCTTCGTTCGGTGAGAACTACTGGCTGATGCGCGCCTTGAACTCCTTTATCGCCGTGACCGGGGCGGGATCTACGCGCTTCATGATGGCCAAATAGTAGCTGGCCATGTCCCCCAGGGCAATGCCCTGCAGCAGATTGCTCAGGAGATCATTTCCCGGAAGGGCCACCAACATGGGGTCGCGACCGCGCTCGTTCAGCATCTGAAGGGTGACCTCGGCCATGCGCCTTACTGTCGGTCTCATGTCCGTGGACATGAATATCACCGGGCGGCAGTGACAGCCGGTGCCGCCTTCCAGCCACCCCACCAGTTGGTTGTGGTCCATCTCCGGGACCTCCCCGCTGAAGGCCACCATCTTGGCGTTCTCGTTGAACTGTCCCTGCCATCGCAGCGCCACGGAGCGCACCGGACGCGGGGCGTAGAACGAGGGGACATTTCCGCTCATGGCCTTGGCCAGCCGCTTGGCCTGGTTGGATGAGAAAGGAACTCGAGGAGATAAGGTATCCAGATATGAGCGCAAACTCGGCGCCGCGGCCAGCAGCTCCTCGTGGGCCTTACCGAACCCCGCCCTCTGCATCACCAATGCCAGCGAGCCAAGGAGGTAGCCCATGGAGGCCCGGGGCTGGTTTCCCCCCGGGACCTTGATCATGGGCTGGGAGTTGGCCTTGGCCAGCGTCTCCATCTTGCCCCCGGAGGTGATGACCGCGATGCGGCATCCCCGGCGCATGGCGTCCTCGTACTGGTCCAGGCTCTCCGCGGTGTTGCCGGAATAGCTCACCACTATGGCCAGAGTGTCCTTACCGGCGAATCCGGGCAGCAGTACGTCGCGCGAGACGAACAATGGAACGGGGATGGAAGGTGCCAGCATGTCTACCAGCACGTCTCCGGCGATGGCCGAACCGCCGATACCGCAGATCACCACGCTGCGGGCCCCTTCGATCTTGGGGAAATCGACGCCTCTCGACCACTCCAACTGGTCAGGGAACGCGGTTAGCTGTCCCAGCAGGTTAGAGGGGTCCAGTGACCTCATGCCCAGGATATCGTCCATTGCCTCTGCCATCGTGAACTGTAAGAGCCTTGGAATATTTTATAGTGAGCCGTGACTGGCCAGGTTCATTTACCATTTGAGTTGTAGTAACGCAAAAAATATACTATAACCTCCGTGTTGGTGACGCCATCATGAGCGACGAGCATATCGAGAGAGCTTTGCAGGACATTCGCAATGGAAAGCTGGTCCTGATCTTCGATTCCGACGACCGGGAGCGGGAGACGGACATGACCATCGCCTCCGAGTTCGTTACCCCGGCCTCCATCAGGGAGATGCGCAAGAATGCCGGCGGACTGATATGCACCACCGCCCACCACGACATCTGCCAGAAATTGGACATGCCATTCCTGGCCGATGTGCTGGAGTGCAACCACGACCGCCACCCGGTGCTGCAGTTACTAGCGCCTAACGATATCCCGTACGATACCAAGTCGGCCTTCTCCATAACCATCAACCACCGCCGGACGTTCACCGGGATCACCGACAACGATCGCGCCCTGACCGTTTCAGAGTTCGCCAAGCTGGCCAAGGAAACCTATTCCATGAGCGCCGAGGAGGCCAGGACCGCCTTCGGGAAGGGTTTCCGGGCCCCGGGGCACATCCATCTTTTGAACTCCACGCCGCAGCTGCTCAGCAAGCGCAAGGGACACACCGAGCTGGCCACGGCCATGATGGTCATGGCCGGCGTCACGCCATCCGCTACCATCTGCGAGATGATGGGGGACGACGGGAACGCGCTGAGCAAAGAAAAGGCTAAAAGGTACGCGGACCGTTTTGGACTTTGCTTCCTGGAAGGAAAGGACATCATAGAGTACTGGAAGAGGCGGTAATTAGGAATGACCAGGGTGATGGCCACCGGCGTGTTCGATATCCTGCATCCAGGGCACCTACGCTATCTGCAGGAGGCCCGGGACCAAGGGGACGAACTGGTCGTGGTGGTGGCCACGGACTCCACCGTACGAAGGAGAAAGCATGAGCCGATCACCCCGGAGAACATGCGGCTCGAGCTCATCTCCGCCCTGAAGATGGTGGACGAGGCGTACCTGGGAAGCGATGGGGACATGTTCGGGGTCGTGGAACGGATACACCCGGACATAATCGCCCTCGGATACGACCAGGACTTCGATGAGCGAGAGATCGAGAAGACCCTGCTGAAGAGGGGTTTGAAGGTCAAGGTCGTCCGGATGTCCAAGCACGGCGAGGACCTGAACGGGACGCGCAAGATCATCGGAAAGATCATCGAGTGGTATTCTAAGAACCAATCGAAGGTCAAGGAGGACTGATGAAGACCATCGGCATAGCGGACACCACCTTCGCCCGGACGGACATGGGCGGAGCGGCCATCGACGAACTGAAGAATTATGGCACCGGTTACAAGGTGATCAGGCGCACCGTCCCGGGGATCAAGGACCTGCCAGTGGCGGCCAAGATACTTCTGGATGAGGGGTGCGATATCGTCATGGCCTTGGGCATGCCCGGCTCCAAGCCGACGGACAAGATGTGCGCGCACGAGGCGTCCACCGGCATAATCGCCGCCCAGCTGGCGACGAACAAGCACATCATCGAGGTCTTCGTGCACGAGGACGAGGCCGACGAGAGCAAGCTTGCCTGGCTCATGGAGCAGCGGTCCAGGGAACATGCGCGTAACGCTTACGACATGATATTCAAGCCCGAGCGGCTGATAAAGAACGCCGGCCGGGGACTAAGACAGGGCTACGAGGACGTGGGCCCAGTTAGGGAGAGATGAAAATGCCAAGATACAACATCGGAATAGTGGTCTCGGAGTTCAACTACGACATAACCAGCATGATGCTGGAGCGGGCCAAGTCGCACGCCGAGTTCCTGGAAGCGAACGTGACCAAGGTGGTCCATGTACCGGGCGTGTTCGACATACCGCTGGCGGTCAAGATGATGCTGAAGGACAACGCCATAGACGGAGTGGTCACCCTGGGCTGTGTGATCGAGGGCGAGACGGAGCACGACCAGATCATCATTCAGAACGCCGCCCGTAAGGTGACCGACCTATCGGTGGAGTTCATGAAGCCGGTGGCCCTCGGGATCACTGGACCGGGAATGACCCGGCTGCAGGCCGAGGACCGCATCGAGAACGCCAAGAACGCCATGGAATCCTGCGTCAAGATGCTGAAACGCCTTTATTGAAACCTTTTTAAAAATAATTATTTTTTTAAAAAAAATGAGGGGCGGCCTCAGGCCACCTTCCTCATGTAGGTCTCGATCTGATCGAACGCTTGGCCGAGGATGTCCTCGTTGGGCAGGAACACCATGCGGAAATGCCCCTTGCCGTACTCGGGGCAGAAGCCGCTTCCCGGGACGAGCAGAACGTGGCTCTGGTGCAGAATGTCCAGAACGAAGTCCTTGTCGGTCTTCCAGTGGTTCGACTCGATCTTGGGGAACATGTAGAAGGCGGCCTGCGGCTTGACGCAGCTCAGGCCGGGTATCTCGTTGACCCTCTTGTAGGCGAACTCCCCGCGGGCCTTCAGCTTGCTGCGCATCCCTTCCAGGTGGTCCTTGGGGTGCTTCAGGGCTTCGATGACCGCCATCTGGCAGGGCGCGTTGGCGCTCAGGCGAAGCCGGGCTTGCTTGTGAACGGCCTCCTCGATCTCGTCCAATTGACCGGTGGTATCGTGGAAGGCCGCGTAGCCCAGACGCCAGCCGGGCAGCAGGTCCACCTTGGAGAACCCGTTCACCAGTATCACCGGCACGTCCTTGGCCAAGGTGGCAGGGGAGTAGTGCTCGCCCTCGAAGGTCATCAGGTCGTAGATCTCGTCCGATATCACGAACAGACCGTACTCCCCGGCCAGGTCCACGATCTCCTTCAGACGCTTCTGGCTGTATACGGCCCCGGTCGGATTGTTCGGGTTTATGACGGCGATGAACTTGGTGCGCGGGGTGATCTTCTTCCGCAGATCGTCGATGTCCGGCTGCCAGCCCTCCTCCTCGATCGTCCGGTAGGTGACGGCCTTGCCGCCGAAGAACTTGGGAAACTCGAGATAGGAGGTGTAACTGGGACCGGGAACCAAGGCCTCGTCCCCAACGTCTATGGTGGCCGCGCAGATCATCTGAAGCGCCTCGGTCACCCCGTTGGTCACGACCATGTCCTTGAGGCCCAGGTCGATGTGGTTCTTCTTGTTCTCCTTCTCGATGATGGCCCTACGGAGCTCGACGTTCCCCTCGGACTCCTCGTAGCCATTGTCGCACTTCTCCACGGCGGCACAGAGAGCGTCCCTTACATGTTTCGGCGTTTCAAAGTCGAACTTGTTGGGGTCCCCGATATGCAGCTTTATGATCTTGTGACCCTGCTTCTCCAGCTCTCTGGCGGGAAGCAGCATCTCCCGGATCGCATAGCTGATACCCATCGTGCGCGCGGTGGCTTTCATGGTATCAGGCGGGATGATGAAATTACTGCTATATTAGACTTCGATTCTCCTTCACGATGTTGGAGCCTGCCGTCTGGGACGCCGTGAGGACCCGGTTACCAAGGGAACATACATTTTATAGGGGTTCCTGCACTAGCCGCGTACATGGCCGAGGTCCGCCTAGGTAAGATGCACCTCCGGTGGTGCGATCATTGCAACGTACCGGTACTGGAGGACGTCAAATGCGGCCGCTGCGGGAACGGTACCCATCATGTGGAGATGACCCCTCCCGGCGATGCCAGGCCTGCTTTCCAGCACGATATCGACTTCGTGCGGAAGCATGTAGACGCACAGTTCGGAGCAGGCTCCGGTGAGGCTTTGCTACCGGACGGTCAAGTTTACCTGTTCAACAAGGTACCCGCCCTGGACCGCATGGATGAGGTCATCGCCGATGGAGAGGTCGTCATCACCATGCGTTACGACCTCGGGATCGGCTGGAGAGCCCTGCCGAGAGTTAAAGCGGCGGCGAAGATCGTGCCTAAGGCCAGCAAGAACCTGGTCTGGGCCGATCAAGGGGCGGTGGAGCCGATCCTTGGCAACCAGAGCCTCATGGCCGTGGGCGTCAACAAGGTCATCGGGGATTTCCAGAAGGGCGAGGAGGTCATCGTTCTGGACCCGGAAGGCAACGCCCTGGCCACTGGCGTCGCCCGCATGTCCTCGGACGAAATGCGCAACGCCGAAAGGGGCGCGGCGGTCAAGGTCCGCTGGGCCGAGAGGAGCGTTCCTCCGGCCGAGAGGCCGAAAGCCGACTGGAACATCGCCATCGAGGCCAACGTGAAGGTCATGGAGAGGCGGGTTCGGGAGGGCGTGGAGTTCGTACTGAAGCTGGCCGAGGAGCACGCGGACATACCGCGGGTGGTATCCTTCTCCGGAGGGAAGGATTCCCTGGCGACGTTACTTCTGACCAGAGAGGCCGGACTTGACCTTCCAGTGTTCTTCATCGACACCGGGCTGGAGTTCCCGGAGACGGTGGCCTACGTTCACCGTCTGAAGGACGAGCTGAGGTTGGACCTGGTGCTCGGAAAGGCGGAAGAGGACGCCTTCTTCGGCAATCTGGAGTTCTTCGGGCCGCCAGGAAAGGACTACCGCTGGTGCTGCAAGACCAACAAGCTCGGTCCGACGGTCAAGGCCATCGTGGAACACTATCCTAACGGAGTTCTATCGTTCATAGGCCAGCGACGTTACGAATCGGAACAACGGTCAGCGAAACCGCGCGTCTGGCGCAACCCATGGACGCCCGGACAGATCGGAGCCTCCCCTATCCAGGATTGGACTTCGTTACACGTATGGCTATACACCTTCAAGAGCGGCGTCAGCTACAACCCCTGGTACGAGAACGGGCTGGACCGCATAGGATGCTTCCTCTGCCCGGCCTCGGACATGGGCGATCTGGATGTCGCGAGATCGAGTCCCACCTTCGAGCGGTGGGATGCGTTCCTGAGAGCTTACGCCGAGAGGAAGGGGCTAGGCCCGGAATGGGTGGAGCACGGGCTCTGGCGGTGGAAGAGGGTGCCGCCGTCGGTGATGGAAGAGCTGAAGCGCAACATACCCGGCTTCGAGCTGGTCCGTAAGGAGGTGCCCAGGACCGGCGAGGGCAATCTGCGTCTGAAGATGCAGGATGGGTTCTCGCCCTGCACGCTGGGATTCAGCATCGAGGGGGCTTTCTCCCGCGACCTGGACCTGGAACAGGTAAGCAGCGTCCTGAACATGGTCGGCGAGGTCGAGGTGGGCGCGGACGAGGGATGGTGCTCCGTCGGCAACGTCACGATATTCCGAGAGGGCGCCTTGATCGCCAAAGGTGCGGACCAGGAAAAAATAAAAAGGAACGTGGAAAAGGTTCGCCGTGCGGTGGTTAAGGCCGAGGAGTGCGTCGGATGCGGGGTGTGTATCGCCAGATGCAAAGAGGGTGCACTTGTGCTGATGCAGGGGAAGGTTCGCGTTGAGGCGACTCGATGCATCCATTGCGGGGATTGCTTCGAGCCTTGCCCGGCGATCAGCTTCGGCGACGCCGCTTTTGACTTTTAGAGGCCACCGGCGACATATAGTGGACGGTGGCCGGGTCGATCGGCGCAGCCCTCGTTGACCCCCTCCGCATCAGCGCACGAAGTCGATGTCGTCGTCCCGGTTGCGCGGCCTCTGCTGCTGATACTGTTGCTGTTGGGGCTGTGGCTGGTAAGGCTGCTGGTATTGCTGCTGGTAGCCCTGATTCTGGTTCTGCATGTTGACCGGTGCACCGCGGCTGCTCATGATGTACTTGGACTTGGCGCCGGTGATGATCAGCAGTACCTTGACCACCCCTTCGAGCTCGGGGTCTATGGAGCATCCCCAAATGATGCGAGCACGGGGGGAAACGCTGTTGGTGACCAGCTCGGCCACGCGCTGGGCCTCGCCGACGGTCATGTCCGGACCGCCGACAACGCGTATCAAGGCGCCCTTGGCGTCCTTAAGCTCGATCTCGCCCAGCATAGGGGACGTCAGCGCCTCGTGCACCGCGGACTTGACGCGATCGTCCTCGTCGCTGTTGCCCTCTCCGATACCAACGAAGGCCACTCCGCCCTCGTTCATGACGGTCATGATATCAGCGTAGTCCAGGTTGACCAGGCCAGGCTTGGTTATGATCTCCGTGAGACCCTTGATGGTCTGCATCAGCACCTCATCGGCCACCTTGAAGGCGGCGTCGACCGGCAGCTTGGGCACCAGCTCCAGAAGCTTGTCGTTCGGTATGACGATGGTGGTGTCGCAGATGAGCCTCATCTTGTTGAGACCGTCCAGGGCGTTCTCCATGCGGATGGTACCTTCGGCCTTGAAAGGCATGGTCACCACTCCGATGGTCAGAGCGCGGATCTGCTCCTTGGCTATCCTGGCCACGTAGTGAGCGGAACCGGTTCCAGTACCGCCGCCCATTCCAGCGGTCACGAACACGATGTTAGAGCCGTTCAGGAACTCCCTGATGTCGCCGTCGCTCTCGCGGGCGGCCGCCTCTCCCATCTCCGGCTTGGCTCCTGCACCTAGGCCGCGGGTGGCGCTCCTTCCGATCAGGATCTTGCGCGGGGCCTTGACGGTCAGCAGGTGCTTGGCGTCAGTGTTGATGGCACAGAGCTGAGCTCCGTTTATGTTCGCTTCCCAGCAGCGGTTGATGGTGTTGCATCCGCCACCGCCGCAGCCGATGATCTTTATGCACACGTCGAGTTGGGCCGCGATCTTCTCCAGGTCCTCATCGATGGAGGACTTGGCGGGTGCTGGCCTCAGCTCGACCGGCTCCTGCTTCACAGGCTCGGCCTTGCCGTTGTTCGTTCCTTCATACTTAGTGTTCGCTAAAGCGTTCTTAACCAATGAACTGGTCATAAGTGCATCCCTCTAGGTAGGATAACGAAAAACGCAAATATATATTTTACTGAATTTTAAAGGCCTGGACAACGGATGACGGATGTCAGACGGGAACAGGGTGACCGGATCACAGGACGGCCGAGGGCCAGGAGACGTCCTTCACGCTTGGCGACCCCTCGAACTCCCGGAAATAGGTCACGTATAGCTCCTCGGCCACCATCGGCAACGGTTCGTGAAGCAGCTTGAGGCATATCAGTCCGACCGTGTACAGGGCGAAGAGCAGCGAAGGGTCCCTGGCCGACCATCGGTCCTGGGCCTTGTCACGCATATAGGGGAAGACCTCGTCCCTGAGGAAGGAACCCACCAGATCGATGAGCTCCATACGGCGGGAGGTGACGTTGAGATCGGTCCCCTTGGACACCAGCTCCTTGAGCCGGGCTATCATCCAGACGTCCATACCGTTCAGCTGTTCTAGCGGAATGTGCGGCGCTTCGTTCAGCATTTCCCGGATGGACATCCCTAGCGAACGGACCTGATCGATGGTCTCCACCTCCCGCAGCTTCTCGTCGATTATATCCTTGGTGTAATCGAACGAACGCTGCTTGTTGGCCCGGGACGCGACGCG
>DAONGL010000026.1:0-20498 GCA_035404085.1 Methanomassiliicoccales archaeon
TGTTCTGCACTTCCCGAAAATTGAGCAAGGACGTGGCCAAGGACCTGGACCTCGACCGGGTCGTCGAGCTGATCCTGGAGGCCCACCGCAAAGGGGAACTGAAGGCGGTTGCGTTAACATCGGCCGTGGTCGGCTCCATTCGGGAGACGATCGACCGCATGACGTACGTCGTCGACAAGGTGCGCCAGGCGCTCCCGGACGTTCCGATCGGGGTCGAACCGTACGTCGAGTCCTTCGAGGACATCGACCGTCTGCGCAACGCCGGCGCGAACGAGATCAAGATCAACATAGAATCGTTCGACCCACGCATAATCGCGATCGCATGTCCCAAGCTGGAGCTGGAGAAGCAATTGGAGTTCCTGCGATATGCCGTGCAGGTCTTCGGTCGCGGAAAGGTAACTTCCAACATCATCATCGGTCTCGGCGAGACGGACCGCAACGTTCTGGAGGGCGTTTCCACACTGGCAAGCTTAGGTGTGGTTCCATCGATCCGGGCTCTCAAGATAAACCCGATGAACAGGGTAGTCATGGAGGCGGCCCTGGGCAAATTGAACCCGGTGACCCCCGAGAGGCTTCTCCACCTGAACCAGGAAGCAAAGCTGATCCTCATGGCCCACGGTCTCAGCACTACTTCGTACCACACCATGTGCCATGAGTGCGGTTGCTGTGATATAGTACCGTTCAGGGACCTCTGATTTTTAGGTTGTCTTTCTTCTTGGTGCTATGGCTAGATTTAGGTAACTTAAAATTTATATATTTCTAGTTAGGTAACCCTAAATCATGGTCAGCGAGAACATCGAGGAGTACTTGGAGTGCATCTGGGAGCTCACCCAGGACGGTACTCCCGCCCGGACCACCGACATCGCCAAGAAGATGAAGGTGTCCCCGGCGAGCGTAACGGAGATGATGCAGCGCCTGGACTCGCTCGGATATATCGTTTACGAGAAGTACAAGGGGGTCACGCTGACCGACTCCGGGAACAAGATCGGGGAGACCATAAAGCGCAAGCACCGCCTGCTAGAGAGGTTCCTCGTTGATGTTCTGGGCATCGCCAACGACAAGAGCCACGAGGAAGCGTGCCGCCTGGAGCACATGCTATCCGACGAGAGCGAGAGGCGCATCTCGAAGATGATGAACAATCCCACGACGTGTCCGGACGGCGATCCGATCCCCGCCCTGGACCAGCTCTGCCTTAACAAGGATGAAGATTCATCAGTGCTGAGCGAGCTGTCCGAGGGTGACGAGGGGATCATCTCCCACCTTTCATGCGACGACCCGCAGAAGATCCGCCGGGTGATCGCCATGGGCTTCGTTCCAGAGCGTTGCATCACCGTTGAAGAGAAGCTTCCCCTGGGCGGACCGGTTCTGGTTCAAGTAGGAGATTGCCGCGTGGCGTTAGCGAAGGAATACTCCGACCTCGTCTTCGTGAACACCAGGAGACACTGCCAGAAGCGGCACCGACACGGTGGTAAGTGATGGAGGTCCTGCTCATCGGAAATCCGAACGTCGGTAAGAGCGTGGTCTTCAACCGCCTCACCGGTGTCGGCGCGATATCCTCAAATTACTCGGGGACGACCGTAGACTTCCTCAAGGCTGACATGCTGGTGCACGGTAAGAAGATGACCTTCATAGACCTGCCCGGCATTTACTCGTTGACGAACGGAACGGAGGACCAGATGGTGGCGGCGAAGATGCTGCACTCGGCGTCCCCGGATTGCGTTCTAGTAATAGCGGACGCCACTCGTCTTGAGCCGTCCCTGGTCCTCATCTTCCAGCTTATCGAACTCGGTTATCCGATCCTCGTGGCCATGAACATGATGGACACGGCCCGCAAGCGTGGCGAGCTGGACGTTGCCAAGCTATCTAAGATACTGGACGTCCCCATCGTTCCCACGGTGGCCGTCACCGGCGAGGGCATGGAGGAGCTATTGAAGGCCCTGGATACCTGCGCGGCGCGGCGCTCCAACTTCAAGGTCAGCTATGACTCGCACATCGAAGCGTATCTGGAGGTCATGAAGCTCAGTATCGCCAAAGCCGAGGTAAAGTACCCCGCCCGCGGCGCTTCCATCAAGCTCCTGGAGGGGGACGAGGAGTTCACCGAAGGGGTACCGAAGGACCTTCCCATCCAGGTGCGAAAGCTGAGGGAGGAGTTCCGCAAGGAACATGACGAAGATCTAGAGGTCCATGTCAACCGAGACCGCTACGGCGAAGCGGGACGCATAATTTCCGAGGTGTCAAGACCGAACGTCCAGCCACGTACGCGCGGTCAGAAGCTCTCCGACCTCACCATGAGACCCCGCACGGGCATCCCGATACTCCTGGCCGTGCTAGCCGGCGTGCTCATGACCATCATCTTCCTGGGCAGCTGGCTGGAAGGTACGTTGCTATCGCTCTATTCCGACCTCGTGGGAACGTTCTTCACCGATCTGGCCGATTCAATCGGCGGCGAGCTTGGTCAGGCGTTGGCCTCCGGGCTGGACCTCAGCATCCAGGCCATACTCGCTATCGTCATTCCGTACATCCTGCTGTTCTACCTGATCCTGGCGTTGCTGGAAGATTCCGGTTACCTGCCGCGGGTGGTGGTGCTTCTCGACGGCGTCATGCACAAGATCGGGTTGCACGGCCAGGCCATAATACCGATGCTGGTGGGCATGGGCTGCAGCGTTCCGGCGATCCTTGCCACAAGAGTTATCGAATCCCGCCGCGAGCGTCTCATCCTGGGCACGATAATCGTGATGGCCATTCCCTGCTCGGCGCAGATGGCGGTCATCATCGGCACCGTCGGAAACTACGGCGGCATCGTTTACGTGCTGGCGATACTGGCCATACTTCTGGGCCTGGTGCTGATACTTGGACGACTGCTGCACAAGGCCATCAAGTTCGAGCCGACAAGTCTGATGATCGAGATACCTGACCTCAGCGTTCCCAGAGGAAACAACATCCTCAGGAAGACCTGGGTCCGCATCAAGGAGTTCTTCGTCATCGCCTTCCCGATACTGCTCATCGGTTCCATCGCTCTGGAGCTGCTGAACGCCTACGGGATACTGGACCAGCTCGTGGAACCGCTAGCCTTCTTCACCGAGGGCTGGTTAGGATTACCGGCCATAATCATCATCGCCCTGATCTTCGGCGTGCTGCGCAAGGAGATGTCCTACCAGCTGCTGATCGTTCTCTTCGGAACTGCGAACCTGGCTACGGTGATGACCGTCGAGCAGCTGTTCGTGTTCGCTTTAGTCATGGCCACCTTCATGCCCTGCATGTCCGCCTTCGCCGTGATGCTGAAGGAGTACGGTCTGAAGGACACGCTTCTGATGGCCGCTTCATCCATCGTCCTGGCGTTCACGTTAGGAGGCCTAGCGAACTTCCTGTTCCAGGTGTTCTAGTAAAATGTTTAAGACGATAGTCATTACCGGGGACGGATGTACCGCCTGTTCCTGGCCGCCCTGGCGCTCAGCCTGATATTCTGCGCCACGCCAGGCGCTGTGAACACTCAGGCGCTGCGGGTCGGCGTCACCGGCGGTTTTCGCAGAGCGTTCGGCGTGGAGATGGGCTCCATCGTCGGCGACATGAGCTGGGCGGTGCTGGCGTTGGCCGGACTCGCCGTCATCTGGGACAACGACATCGCGCGCATCGTTCTGGCCATAGTCGGCTCGGCGTTCCTCATATATCTGGCATACCAGGGCTTCCAGGACGCCCGGAGCAAGGAGATCCAGGAGGTGAACGCTCCTAAAGGTCATACTGACTTCGTTACGGGCGTGATAATGTCCTTCGCCAACCCCTTTCAGATACCGTTCTGGATCGGTATCGGCAGTTCCAGCATAGCGGTCATTATGTCCGACCCGGGGCTCATGGACTTCGTGATGTTCTACTTCGGATATCTGGTGGGAGCGGTGATCTGGGGCACGGCGTACTCCGCGCTCATCGGTCACGGAAAGCGCTACATCACGCCCACGCTTTTCCGCATTCTGAGCGTAATATGCGCGGCGGTGCTGCTGTACTTCGCTGTGAACTTGCTATACAGCACGTTCCTCTAATGCGTGAAGTACGCCAGTAATTTCGGGGCGACCTTCTCGACCTTCACGAAGCCGAAGCGTTCGAACTGCACGACCTTGCCCTCTTCCTCCTTCGGGATGTTCTCCACGAAACCGTCCTTGCGCTCGCCCGTGGGCATTATGACCGTCGCGGGAGTGCAGTTGTCCGGCACCCAGTGGATGATGCGGCATCCTTCCTTGAGAATGGAGAGGTCGTTGCCCAGATAGAGGGCCTTACCGGAGCGGAATTCGACGTTGCCGAGGTCCTTCAGGCGGACCTTGCCGACCTCCATCGCCGTGTTCAGGTCCTTCTCCACCACGTGCACGATTATCGGCGAGTTCAGCTGGTATTCCCTGATACCTAGTTCGGGATGGTCCGGATGTCGCGGGGCGTGGGAGTGCAGTTCGTTCACGCCGCAGATCTGCAACGGCACGGGGTCCCAGACGAAGAAGTAGCGGTTGGCGGTCTTGTCGACCAGGGCTTTGTTATAAGCGTAGATGTTGTCCCAGGAGAACTCCACGTCCGTTTCCTTGATGCCGCAATCGACCCAGTAGTTGCGTATGGCCTCCGGGCGGAACCCTCTCTTCGCTAGCGCCCGCACGGTTCCTAACCGCACGTCGTCCCAGCCCGAGTATTCCCCGGACTTGATGCCTTTTCCGACCGTTGACGTCTTCAGGATGGCGTCCGGAACGGAGACCAGACCATAATGGGTGTAATGCGGGACCTTCCAGCCGAAATAGTCGAAAAGGTACGCCTGACGCTGAGTGTTGTTCAGGTGGTCCTTTCCTCTCAGGACATGAGTAAGACCGAGGAAATGATCGTCAATCGCCACGCTGAAGTTCATCATCGGATAGACGCAGTACTTGTCGCCCTTCAGCGGATGTAGCGTGGACTTGACGATGCGCAGTCCGACGAAATCCCTTATGGCCGGGTTCGGATGCTTGAGGTCGGTCTTGACCACGAAGACGGCTTTTTCCTCTTCGTAATCGCCGGCCAGCATCTTCTCGAACTTGTCCATGGTCGTGGCGATATCCTCATCATGATGCGGGCAGGGCTGGCACTTCTCCTTCAATGCCCTCCATTCCTCCACCGGGCAGGTGCAGACGTAGGCCTTCCCCATCTCGATGAGCTTCCTCGCCACATCGTAATAGATCTCGAAACGATCCGATTGGACGACCGTCTGATGTACCTTGACCCCCAGCCAATCCAAGTCCTCCGGGATCATGTCGTAGGCGTTCGGGTCTATCTTGTCCGGGTTGGTGTCCTCCATGCGGTTGATGAACTTGCCGTCGTAGTTGCGGCAGTAATCGTCATTGAGTATCGCCACGCGGGTGTGTCCCAAGTGCAAGGGACCGGACGGGCCGGGGGCGAAGCGCATCACGACCTTGCCGCGCTCCATGTCCGGAAGTTCCGGCAGGCCGACGCGACGCTCGGTCTTCTCCCTCTTCAGCATGGTGACGTCGATGTCCTCCAGCATCTTGTGCTGGACCTCCGGCGCCAGGGCGTTCACCTCTTCCACTATGGCGGCGATGAGCGGTAATACCTCCTTGACCCGGGTGCGCATCTCGGGCGATTCGGCCAGCACCTTGCCTTGCACCGCCTTGGGATTGGCCTTGCCTGAGTAGAGCACGGCGTTCTGCAGAGCGTACTTCCGAATGGTCGCTTCCAGGTCCTCGGACATCGTTCCGCGATATCCCCCTCCGGCTTTTTAACTTTCGTAGCCACGGAAGGAAATCGGTTATATGCTGGGACGGTAATTATCGCTCATGGCCGTGCAAAGCCACCTGGACCGCATGAAGGGAGTCAAGGTCATCGAGAAAAAGGTGCCGATCGAGATCGAGCCGACGCGCATCCTGATGGCCGATCAGCGGTCGCCAGTTCTGTTCAACGACCTCAATGGCATGAAGGCCGCCGGGAACCTGTGGAGCGAGAGGGAGCGCATCACCGAGGCGTTGGGATTGCCGAAGGACGGTCTCACCCAGGCGCTGATGCAGGCGCTGGCGAATCCGAGACCGGTCGAGGAAGTGAAGAAGGCCAAGTTCGAAGAGATCGTGGAGGAGAAGTTCGACCTCCGCAAGCTTCCCATTCCCAAGTACTACCCTCAGGACGGCGGGCAGTACGTCACCGCTGGAGTGGCCATAGCCGAGTTCAACGGCAAGATCAACGTCTCCTTCCACCGCCTGATGGTCATCGGCAAGGACAAGTTCGCCATCCGTCTCGTGCCCAGGCACCTGTTCACCATGCACAAACTGGCCATGGAGAAAGGGGAGGATCTCAAGGTCGCCTTCGTGGTCGGTACGTGTCCATCCGTACTATTGGCGGGCGCCACGTCCGCCGATTATGAGTTCAACGAGCTGGAGATGGCCAGCGCTTTACGCTACATAGGTCTCAAGGAGGGGCTGAAGGTACGTCGCACCAAGTACGGCATCCCGGTGCCGGCGGACGCGGATTACGTTCTGGAAGGGCGTCTCACGTCGGAAACTGCCGATGAAGGTCCGTTCGTTGATATTACGGGCACTTACGACACGGTACGCAAGCAGCCGGTGTTCGTCGTCGACCGTCTATACCGCCGCAAGGACGCGGTGTTCCAATTGGTCCTTTCCGGTGGGATCGAACATTTCCTGTTGATGGGCCTTCCGCGTGAGCCGGTCATCTTCCGTACGGTACGACAAGCGGTGCCCAGAGTGCACGCCGTCCGTCTCACGGAAGGAAGCTGCTGCTGGCTGCACGGTGTCGTTTCGATCACCAAGAACAAGGAAGGCGATGCGATGAACGCCGCCCTGGCCGCCTTCACCGGGCACCCGTCCATGAAGCAGGTGATCATCGTCGACAAGGACGTTGATATCTTCGATGACAAGGCGGTGGAATGGGCGGTGGCCACACGCTTCCAGGCGTCCCGCGGCCTTCTGGTCATCAACAACGCCGCCGGTTCCTCACTGGACCCGAGCACTGAAGGGACAACCTCAAAGATCGCCATTGACGCTACGATGCCCATCGGGGACGTCAAACTGTTCGAGAAGGCGGCGCTAGATAAGAAATGATGAAGGGCAGATCGCGAGACCTATCGATAGGCACTTGATCTAGGTGTTGTACTCGATGCGCGGTCAATAAAGGTCTTGATGGAATAAATCATTAATAATCCAGACCTCCTTTTCCCTTCAAATACGGAGGATCTCCCTTGAGATGCAATAATTGTGGATTGGATTACATCGCGGACAACGCCGCCGCCTGCCCAAGGTGCAATGCGCCCCTGCAGATGGGGTATCAGCAGCCGCCTCAGCAGTACCAGCAGCCCCCGCAGCAGCAGGGTTACCAGGAACAGCCGCCTCAGCAGTACCAGCAGCCCCCGCAGCAATACGGGGACCAGCAGTACCAGCAGCAGCCTCAGGGAGCACAGCAGCCCCCGCAGGGCGGATACTACGCCCCTCCGCAAGGGGGTTACTACCAGCAGCCGCCGATGCCGCCGAAGCGCGTGCCAACGGTGAAGAGGGTCGACCTCACTGAGATACTGATGGTCGTCTCTGGACTGTTCTTATTCGTCGGAGCCTTCGGCAACTTCAGACAGGTAGCAACGTTATCCCAGATCAATGTTGATATCCCAGCGGGGATAGTGATCCTGGGTATAGTCTGTCTGGTGGGCGCCCTGCTCCTGTTCGTGGACGTGCTCATGCCCGCCCTGCTGAAGCAGCTCGGTGAGATCAAGGACATACTGGTGCTCGTGCTCGCCCTGGTGTTCATCATCTGGGGTCTAATAACTGTCTTTGCGGACACCTCTAAGTACGGCATCTACGGGCCTGATATATTCACCGGTGGATTCGCCCTGCTCGCCGCTGGCGCGCTGCGCATGGGCGTTCTGAAGTGAACGACCAAAACCTCTTCTTTCAAACTTTTTTGAGGTTTTCTTTTTTCTTGGATTACAGTTAGTGCCAGTTATTAATTAGACCTGTTCTCGTATCATAATCAGGCAAGAAAATGGCTACCTCTTCCTTCGAAAGACCGTTTAAGATACAGGACGATGACGCAGCCAAGGCCATGCTCGATGCCATGGACAATCCTACAGCCGATGATCATATTCATAAAAGTAATTTTGAAGCTGACCTGAGAAGGGGACTGGAACTATTGAAAAAATTGTGATCCCCTTAAAGGCAATTCTATCATTAAAACCCGAAGAGGAAGTTACGATCCTTCTGGGTGGATTCAGATGTAGCGCTATCACCGTGACGGCTCGGGATCTCACGCTCATCTAAGAACGCTGTAAGTGACAAATACAGCGGTCATGCCGGTCAGGGGGCCGACATCACCGTCTTATGGTGTCTTCCCGGCCCTTGCCGATGCTGATGATCTTGGCCGGAACCTTGGAGCGCTTCTCTATGTACCCGATGTAGTCCCGCATCTCCTTCGGTAGCGCTTCGTAGCCGCCGCGGACTATTTCCTTGGTCTCCTCCGGCTTCCAGCCCTTCCAGCCATCTAGCTCCTCGTAGACCGGCTTCGCCCGCTCCAGCATCTTGAAGTTACCCGGGAAGTGATGGACCTTCTTGCCGTCTATCTCGTAAGCGACGGCGACCTTCACCTTCTTCATGTCGTTCATGACGTCCAGCTTCGTCACCGCGAACTGCGTCAGTCCGTTCAAACGAGCGGCGTGCTCCACGACTAGCAGATCAAGCCATCCGCAACGCCTGGGGCGCCCGGTGGTGGTACCGAACTCGCCGCCGACGTTCATCAGCATATCCCCGGTGGCGTCCTTGAGCTCGGTGGGGAACGGCCCGGCGCCTACGCGGGTGGTGTACGCCTTTAGTACTCCCATTATCTCGTCCACGCGCTTGGGCCCGACCCCGGAACCGGTGCATATCGCTCCCGCGACGCAGTTCGATGAGGTGACGAACGGGTAAGTTCCGTGATCGATGTCCAGCATGGTTCCCTGCGCACCCTCGAACAGGACGTTCTTACCCTGGTCCAGAGCGTCGTTCACCAGGACGGACGTATCGGTGATGAAGCTCTCGTACTTGCGACCATAGGCCAGTAGGTCCTTGAAAAGCTCCTCCTGGTTCTGGGCCAGGCGGACGCCGAGTATCTCCATGACCTTGAGCTTCATGGGCATGACGGTGTCGAGACGCTCCTGTAGAAGTTCAGGGTCCAGCAGATCGCCCATTCTAATGCCGGAGCGGGCTATCTTATCGGAGTAGCAAGGACCGATACCCTTTCCTGTCGTTCCGACGGTCTTCTTTCCGCGCAGCCGTTCCTCGGCCCCGTCCAAAAGGCGGTGCCAATTGAGAATGACGTTCGCCCGGTCGGAGATCTTCAGTCCGGCGACGGAGCGTCCGCGCGATTCCACTTCGGCCACCTCGCGGTCCAGAGAGAGCAGGTCCACGATGACCCCGTTCCCGATGACGTTGATGACATTGTTACGGACAATTCCAGAAGGCAGAATGTGCAGGGCGAAGACCTCCTCGCCCACCTTGATGGTGTGGCCGGCGTTGGAACCGCCCTGGTAGCGAACGACCATGTCGGCGCGTCCAGCCTCGTAATCAGTGATCTTGCCCTTACCCTCGTCTCCCCATTGAGCACCGATGACCGCTATGCTTGGCAAACTCTCACCGCCTCTCAAAATGAGCCAACGTAGATAAAGCCTTGTTCACCGGCCGATGGAACGGAAGGCTTCCAGCACTTCCTCCAATGGTCGGTCAGTTCGGAAGCCAGTTGGCGAAAAATTGGTTCTGGACACCTTTCCGATGGAGCGCATGGCCTCCAGCAGCTCGTCCCGTCCCGGGGGTGAAAGCTTGAGCATGGCGGCCAGCTCGTTCGTTTCGTAGTAGTAGGGAACATCCAGCTCCTCCTTCCAGATATCGAAGTGCTGACGAACGCGCTCCTGACATTCCAATCCTTCCGGAACGATGGCGTTCGAGATCTCCTCATGGTCCATCAGCGGGCCGAGCCAGAGCGGACCGATCTTCCCCTCGCCGACCTTTCGTTCACCGCTCTCCCGGTCATAGGACATCATTCCCAACTGGGCGAGGGATGTGTCGGCGGCGCCGGCACCGTCCTTGGTCCTGAGGAACAGGCGGAAGTAATGGTCGGCGTAGTAGCACAGCAGAGGCGTCACGCCCTTGTCCTCCTGGGCCGCCATGCGCACGATGGTGCCTATCATGATACGAAGGCCGCTCTCGTGCAGGAACGGGTTCCTCTGGCTGTTGGCCATGTACCGTCTCCGGCACTTGCCGGGATGCGTTCCGGAGAGCGACGCGGTATCCGTCGCCGTAAGCGCCAGTATTCCCTTCCGGGACATGCCCTGCAGGGCCGACGGAACGAACGGTATCGGCGTGCCGAACGGATCAAGGTCGATGTAATCGAACTTCTCTTCGGCCAGAAGGCAACGCAGGTCGGCGTTGCACACCTCGGCGTTCTCCAGAGAGTTAAGCTCGATGTTCCTCTGGATGTGATCGCAGGCCAGCGCGTCCTTGTCGTTAATGACGAAGCGGTGGTTTCCCGGTGCTTCGTTACAGATTCGTATCCCGCGGGCCCCGGTGGCGGCCATGGCGTCCAAGCATTTCCGAGGTCTGATGACCGAATGGAACAGCGCCACGGAAACGTCACGATTGAAGGCCATCTGCCGGTTGAAGAAGACCCTTCCCTCGATCTTGCCGGGGCCCCTTTCGGATATGGCCTCGGGAACGAATAGCTGGGTGCTCCCCTCTTTGATGATATTTCCTTCCAGGTTCACAAAAGCTCGCCCTTCATCAGCTTCATTATCTTGTAGGGCAAAAGGTTTCTGTTTATTGGAGTTACTTCCAATATACGAACGTCATCCCGCCTTCTGATGTCCTGCAACAGGGGATTGCGGGACTTCTTGTGCAAGGTCAGGAGCATCGGCTTTTCCTTTTTCAACGCCTCTTTAACAGCGTCACGGAACTTGTCGCTCTCCACCTCGATCTTGCCTACTTCGTCGATGACGATGACGTCGGCGCTCTCGCAGGCGTTGACCAGGGCCTGAACGCCGATCTCCTGGAGAACCTCCAGGTCAACGCCCATCTTGCCCACCATGAACTTGCTGTGAATATCGGTAGCGGCCAGTACCCCACGCTTCTTGGTCATCCAGTCCATGACGTAGAGACCATTGCGCTTCTTGTCGTCCAAGATCGGCTCGGTGATCATGCCCCCGACTATAAGCCCATCTTCCTCGAGCATCTTTATGACCTGGATGAGGGTGTTGGTCTTGCCCGCGCTAGGAAGTCCCGTAATGCCGATCTTGATGTTATTCATCCAATTCCCCGAGGTCAACGCATCGAATGGCCTCGATGCTTTGAGAGACCTATATGGAAATCCTAGCTTAATATCCTTTCCCGAGAAACAGAATGCTGGGTTCGCCCTGGTAAACTTTTATAAAAATAATAATGGCCGTATTTATCGGCTCTCGACCGACCTGACGTACATGAGCGGGTAACGCAGGTCCTCCTTGAAGTCCATGGCCGCCACCACGGTGGTCCCACCGACGTTAATGGTCAGTTCCACGTTAAGCATGATGCCCGTCAGCGTCTGATAGTCGAACTCGTCCTTCTTTCGTCGGAGCGCATCGCGAGAGATATGCACCTTTACGTCCTTTACGAACGGTTGCACGCGCACGCCATCCTCTATGGCCTTTTCCAGTATCTCCACGTTAGCTGCAGCAACCGGCGTTCCCACGAACTGGTGATAGATCGTTCCTAGTTTGATCCCCGCCTCGAACACCGCCCTTTCCTGTTCGCTGCAGTTGAAGTAATTGGCAGCGAGCTCCTCGCGCTTGCTAGTCATGACGTTGATGATAAGGCGGACCTGATTAATAATTCCTGTCCTGGCCTGAACTATTTCCCAAGGACCGGCGAAAAGGATATACGGTCGACGGCGGTTCGACCACCGGGGCCATAACGCATGTTTGAGAATATCAGACTAAGGCTTAAGATGGACAACGAGCCGAAGGAGAGCATCGATCCCCGCGCCCGCAAGGTGTGGATGATCGGCGGAGCTCTAGGTTCGATCGTGATCATCGCCTTGGCCGTGGGATTCTATTTCCTGGCCACAATAGGCTTCGAGGCCCCGCAATGGGTGGGATGGACCGCCATCGCCTTGGCGCTCATCTACGTTCCCTGGGGCGTGTACTTTCACCCCTGGCTCAGGATCCGCTTCTGGCGCTACGAGCTGCGGGCCAATGAGCTGGAGATCCAGCACGGGATATTCGTGATCAAGAGGCACCTCATCCCCATGGTCCGCGTCCAGTACGTGGATACGGAACACGGTCCGCTGATGCGCTACTTCGGTCTCACCACCTTATCCATATCCACTGCCGCCACCAAGTTCGCCATACCCGCCCTACCGAAGCAGAGGGCGGAGGAGCTGCGCGGCGAGATCGCCACCCTGGCCAGGGTCAGTGAGGAAGATGTCTGAATTCCGCCGCCAGCATCCCCTGCTCATACTTCTGGACACCGGGCGGGGTATAATCTCGAACCTGAGCTTCGCGCTCATCATAGCGATTTCACTGCCGGACGACATATTCGGCGGGTTCATCGGCAATGCCGTAGTGGCCTTGCTGGCCATGTTCGGTCTTTCGGCTTTGTTCAACGTCCTGCGTTGGTACTTCTTCGTCTATAGTTACGAGGAGGGCATGGTGCACATCCGTCAGGGAGTGCTCTTCAAGCGTGAGCGGACCATCAAGAGGGACCGCGTGCAATCCATGAACACCAATGCCAACGTTCTGCAGCAGGCGTTCGGTCTGGTGACACTACAGATTAAGACCGCCGGGGTCAACGTCGACGCCGAGGTCAATCTGCGCGCGGTATCGAAGGGCGAAGCGGAGATCATCAAGGAGCGTCTCTACTCCAAGAGCGCCCGATCGGAATCAGAACCGGTGGAGGTTCCGAGGGCGTTCCGCTTCCTGCAAGGCCGGGACATCTGGCTTGCCGCGCTCACCTCGGGAAGGTTCATGGTGCTCTTCTCCGTGATCGCCGTGATATACGCCCAGACCTTCGAGTACATCCCGGAGAGCTACTGGGAATGGGCGGTGGAGAGCCTCTCGGCCATTCCACTGATGGCCGGCATCGGTATCGTACTGGGTCTGTTCTTTCTGACCTGGGCGCTCTCCGCGGTGGCCTTCGTCATCCAGTTCGCCAACTTCTCCGTACGCCGTTTCGAGGACCGTCTGGAGATAACCTGGGGCGTGCTGAAGAAGAACCACGTGGTCGTGAAGCTGCACCGCGTCCAGGCGGTGGTCGTTCAGCAAGGTCCGCTCCGGCAACCGTTCGGCCTATGCACGATGTTGATCGAGGTGGCTGGGGGCGGGGCGAAGGAGCAGGAGAGGATATCCCTGCTGCACCCGCTCGTCCGCAGAAGGGAGGTCGAAGCGTTCCTCGCCGACATCCTGCCTGAATACCATTTGCCCCTCGTCACGCTCGCCCTTCCGAAGCGCGCATTGCGCCGCTACCTGTTCCGCTCGATCGTACCGGTGGCAGTGCTCATAGCGATGGTCATCACTGCCTTCCACTTCTGGGAACTTCCCTATTCCTGGGTCTCGCTCATCCTGCTGGTCCCGGCGGTTTTGCTCGGCTTTTCCAGATACCGGAACGGCTCCATATCCGTGGAGGAGGACCAGCTGTCCCTCCGCTTCCGTTACTTCAGTCGGGTGCAGGTCCTGATCAAACGCTCGCACGTCCAGTCGATGACGCTAAAGGCCAATCCGTTCCAGCGCATGGCAAAGCTGCGCACCGTGCAATCGTACTTCCTCTCCTCCCCGGCGGGAAAGAGCTATCATACCAGGGATTTGGACGCCAAGGACGCCCAGACCGTATGGGAATGGTACTCGCGGAACTAGGCTTCGGTGCGGAACGCTTCCTCTTTCTGGAGAGGACAACCAAAATCATTATCCACTTCAAGCTCCGATAGCTTCGGTCAGGTAATAACATGGAGCAAGCCAAGAGATACGAGCTGCCCAAGCTCGCTTACGGATACAAGGACCTCGCCCCCTTCCTGAGCGAGGAGCAGTTGACCGTCCACCACACCAAGCACCACGCGGCGTACGTTAACGCGGCCAACGCCATATTGGACAAGATGGACAAGGCCCGGGCGGAGAACGCCGACCTGGACATGAAGGGAATGCTGAAGGACCTCTCCTTCCAGATCGGAGGGCATTACCTGCACTCCGTCTACTGGGAGACTTTGTGTCCGGTAGGAAAGGGCGGAGAGCCGAAGGGCAAGTTGAAGGCCGAGCTGGAAAAGGAGTTCGGTTCCATCGAGCGCTTCAAGAAGGAGTTCACTGCCGCAGCCGCCAGCGCCGAAGGTTCCGGTTGGGCCGTGCTGGTCTACTGCATGGGTCTGAAGAAGCCGATCATCATGCAGGTGGAGAAGCACAACGTGAACGTCATACCGGGATTCCGGGTGCTGATGTCATTGGACGTATGGGAGCATGCGTACTACATCGACTACAAGAACCTCAGGCCAAAGTACATCGAGGCCTTCTGGAACCAGGTCAACTGGGACGCCGTCAGCAAGAAGCTGGACGCCATCCTGGGCTGAACAAACCCTTTAAAACATCGCGGTGCGCAGGTTCCTGGCGGGAGCTTGCCACCGCAAGTTCTTCTTTTAGCCATCCCAGCATATGAAGGATTCCTGGCTGGTCAAGTAAATATTTATACGGATTTCGGCATGAGTTGGCCAAATGAACGCCGCGGAGCGTATCCAGGAGCTCAAGGCGCAACGCAAGGCGGTCATCCTGGCGCATAATTACCAATCGCCGGAGGTGCAGGATGTCGCCGATTACGTAGGCGATTCCCTAGGGCTTTCCCAAAAGGCAGCCAGCACTGACGCCGAGGTCATCATATTCTGCGGTGTCGATTTCATGGCCGAGAGCGCCAAGATCCTCTCTCCGAACAAGAAGGTCATCCTACCCGAATCGGACGCCATGTGCCCCATGTCGGCCATGTGCACCGACCTGGAGCTGGCCCCGGTGAAAGAGAAGTATCCAGAGGCGGCCATAGTCGCTTACGTCAACACGTCCGCTGCCGTCAAGGCCTTGGCGGACGTATGCTGCACTTCAGCGAACGCAGTTAAGGTCGTCGGCAAGATGCCGCAGAAGCGCATCATCTTCGTGCCGGACCGGAACTTAGGCGCTTACGTACAAAGGTTCCATCCGGACAAGGAGATCCTACTCTGGCCCGGTTTCTGCCCCACCCATCATGACATGGACGTTCAGGACCTGAAGGAGCTGAAGAAGAAGCATCCCAAGGCCAAGCTCATGGTGCATCCCGAGTGCACGCCCGAGGTCATCGATATGGCCGATAGCGTCTCCTCCACGGAAGGCATGATCAAGTACGCCAAAGGTTCCGACGCGCAGGAGTTCATCGTCGGAACCGAGGTGGACATGACCTACCGCTTGGGCAAGGAGGTTCCCGGCAAGACCTTCATTCCCGTCCCGACGGCGGTGTGTCCGAACATGAAGCGCACCACCATCTCCTCTTTGATCAAGGCGCTGGAGACCCTCTCCCCGGAGATCACATTGGCCCCGGAGATCATCGAGGCCGCCCGCAAACCGTTGGAACGAATGATGGAGATAGGCCGCGGGGACTGAACCTCTTATTTTTTTACAGAAGCGTCTGCAGCGCGTCGAAGACGAAGAGGATTGCGAAAACTACCATAAGCACTCCGGAACCGGCTATCACCCGCTGATGCCAGGAGGCGCTCCATTTTCCTTTGGTCCCGAATATGGTCATTCCCACGAACCCTTCCCAAAGGAGATCGCAGGTTATGTGCACCACCACGAAGAACGGCAGCATCCACCATCCGAACGTCACGGCCGTGGCCGTCAGGGCCGCTCCGACCGTGGCCCACCACAGCAGCCAGCCGGGATTGAAGGCCGTGGTGGTGACCCCCGCCCAGAAGGGGTCCTGGTGCTTGGTGGGGCAGCTGGTGACCACCTCCTTCCGGGTCCGGACCACATCGTAACCCATGTAAAGCAGGATAGCCCCGCCTAGAAGGCCGATGGCGGCGAGCACCATATCGTTCTTGAGGAACACGCTAAGCCCGAAGAATATCGCGGCAATCGTGGGCACCTCGACCAACGAATGGCCGAGGGCGATCTTCCAGCCGGACCATCGGTCCTGGAAGCCGCAAGCGATGGTCACGGCGAACACCGGACCGGGCATCAGCACGCCGGAGAGCGAGATGATGGCCACGGAACCTAGGAAGAGCAGGGCGGAGTCCAAGTCATCGCCTCACAGATACCAGTCGACGGTAAGGTTGATATATACTTCGGGGGGCAGGTTGCGCAGCGTACCGCTCTCCACCTCGATTATGGAGACGCTGTGGATGTGGGAGTTCATGATCTCGTTCATGCTGACCGGCGGGCTCTTGTAGTACAGGTCGCAGTAGTGCTTGACCACCCAGGCCTCCTTCTCGTCCCTGTCCCTGGTGGGAAGGGTGAAGAAGGGCATCACCGGCATGACGTAATGCGGCGGCGCGGCCAGCATGAACTTCTGGCAGTGATTGCTATAGCGGGCGATCTTGGAGGCTATCCTGGCCCGGATGTAATCCATGGGATCTAAGGCATGGGCCGGCGGAACGTAACCGGTCTCCACTTCCACGATCATGATGTTGCCGTCCTTCTCCGCGTAAACATCGCAGCTGAGGCCGGCGTCTATCATATGCTCCAGGTCCACCTCGTAACCATCCTCTATGAGGTACTTGGCGACCACCATCTCCAGCACCGAATGGTTGATCTTCAGGAGGTTCTTCTCCTTGAGGTCCAGCAATCGCTGGTATAGGTTACGCAACGACTCCTCACAATGCGGGTCGCAGCCGGCCACCAGCTTGTCGATCAACGATTCCAGGTCCTGGGCGAACTTGTCCAAAAGGGTGCCTCTGTCTCGGTAAGCGTGAACCTAATCCTTACAATTTATGCTCCGTGCAATTCGTGATGAGCATGAAACTAACGTACAGGGGGGCCGGGTGGTGCTCTCTATCATCAAGAAATGAAGATGGTCCTGAACGAAGGTCAATACCGTCTGATGAAGAACGTCGACGGCAGGATCATGGCGTTCAGTCCTCCGCGGAGGGGGAGAACACGTCGGTTATGGTCCCGGTCTCGCAGGATACGCAGAAGCCGTATCCCTCCGAGGTTATCTCGTGGGCCACGCGCAGGGAGTACGGTACCCCTACAAAGCTCGTCTTCGCGTCTTCCAATCCCATTTGCTCCATGTTATACCTCTTTTAGGGAATTGATGATTATTGCGAGACGGCACATAACCGTGATGTTCCGGATCTCGCAAGGTTAACGGGACTATGTCTAGAATTGGACATGAACGAGGGGAGCAAACGTTTAATTCGTGCCATCAGGTAACCAGGGACATCATTGGACCATATATCGGATCGATGAAGAGAAACGGACGCTGATCCTCACGGAGATGATGAGCCCTATGAGTGCAGAGATCCAGGTCCAATGCTCAGTCCAGCCGGCGTATGGTGATGTGCAGGCCAGGCGACCGATCGCATTCTCCGTAGCATTTGCTGGCGGTTATCCGCACCACCTGTGAATCGTCCGGGATGAGGACGTTGGTTATTCCGTCCAGCACCGCCCTTACCAGCTTGTCCAGGTCGGGGCGCTTGGTGTTCATCTTCCAGCGCTTCGGGGTGCTCTTCGGCCGGGTGAAGACGAACTCCATCAGCACCTCGTAACCCAGGCGACGGTCCTCGGAGAAGTAGCTCTGCGGCCTCAGCTGGTTGGCGTGCTGCGCCTCTGTGGCGATGCGGTGACGCCACGCTTCGGTGTTGGCGTTGGTGTGGGTGGTCACCACTCGCTCCAGCTTCTTGATGTAGAAGGCCTTGGTCGAACCCTGCGGAACTGGTTCCCCGGCCACGAAGAACACGATGACATCGGGATCGAGTTCCTCGTCGGTCATGAAGTCCACCGGACCCGCCTCATGCTCCTCAGCGTCCGCTTCATGATCGTTCACGTGCATCCCAGAGGGGATATGAATACCACGGGTTTTATAATTTCACCCGCTGAACGCCGGCTCAGGGTACCAGCCGGTTGCGGTCCCTGGGGAACAATATCGTCTCCCGGATGTTGTTCAGGCCGAGCATCTTCTGCACCATGCGTTCCACGCCCAATCCCCAGCCTCCGTGCGACGGCATGCCGTAAGCGAAGGCGTTCAGGTAGAACTCGAAGGACTTCGGATCGAGCCCCATCTTCTCCATCCTCTGCACCAGGCGGTCGTAGCGGTGCTCGCGCTGCCCGCCGGAAGATATCTCCTGGCCCTTGTAGTCCAGGTCGAACGAGTACGAGTACGGGGTACCGTCCTTCTCCATGATGTAGAACGGCTTCGCCGCCTCCGGGTACTCGGCTATCCAGTACATCTCGTATCCGTCCTGGGCCATCAGATCGCCCAGGAGCTTCTCCCCTTCCGTGCCCAGGTCCTCCCCCAGTTCGATCTTGAATCCCGCGCCCTGGACCATTCCGATGGCCTTCTCGTAGGAGATGACCGGATACGGCGCTTTGGGGACCACGACATCAACGCCCAGTACCTCCAAGGCCCACTTCCCGCGCTCCTTGACCTCGGAGATCACGAACTGCGTGCATCCCTCGATCATGGCCATGACATCGCTCTGCGAATCGATGTGGGCCATCTCCCCGTCGAAGGAGACGAACTCCGAGACGTGACGCGCGGTATCGGACGGCTCGGCGCGGAACGCCGGACCGATCTCGAACACCCGGTCCAGTCCGGTGGACATCAGCATCTGCTTGTAGAGCTGCGGAGATTGCGCAAGATAGGCCTGCTTTCCGAAGTAGTCCACCTTGAACAGGGTGGAGCCGCCCTCGGCGCCGGACGCTACCAGCTTAGGGGTGAATATCTCAATGAAATCGTTATCGGCCAGGTACTCGTCGATGAGCCGCATGGTCAGGGACTTGATCTCGAACACCGCGCGAACCTCGGGTTTCCGGAGGTCCATGTAGCGGTGGTTGAACCGCGTTTCCATCTCCACGTCCACCTTATCGACGACGCCCATCGGGAGCGGTGTCTGCGCGACCCCGGTGACGATCAGTGAGGAAGGTATGATCTCGTAACCGGCCTTCACCTGGGCGCTCTGCTTGACCGTACCGGTCACCCGCACCACGGACTCCCTGGCCAGTGAAGTTATGGTCTGCATGACCTCCGGTGCGATCTTCTTCTTGGGGGCGGTGATCTGAACCACGCCGTGGCGGTCCCGCAAGATAAGGAACGAGATGCCACCCAGGTTGCGTATCTCCTGGGCCCAGCCCTCGACGGTGACTTCCTTGTCGTACTCGTTGGCGGTTATGGAACGCGAATCGTGAAGCATGATGACTCCTCGTTGGAAACATCTCGACATCTACGATTTGGCTTATAAGCGTTGGCGGTCCAGGCATTCGTTCGTTGACATTTGCCGGCAAAGCGAAAAATTAATGATGTCCGGGCAGCGTGAATATATGCATGCCTGTTGAAGTCAGGATAGACCAGAACGCGTGCACCGGTTGCGGCATCTGCTACAACGATGAATGCCCGGATTTCTTCATGGAAGGGGACGATGGGAATTCGAACGTGAAACCGCTATACCAGAAAGGGGACAGGTCCATCGGTGAGGCGCCGGACAGCCTGATCAACTGCGTCAAGAACGCCGAAGCGTCCTGTCCCGCGTCAGCGATATCCGTGAAGTAGGCCATCCTGGCCCTTCCCTTATTTTTATCACGGACTAGTCATTTGGCGATACCCGTTCGTCAAACATTATATATCCCAGCAGTAATTCTGAGAGTCCAAGGTATGGGATTCTAATGTCTCAGAAGGTCACTGTCTCTGTCATTAAAGCTGATGTAGGATCGGTCGCTGGGCACTCCAAGCCGCACCCGAAGATGATGCGCAAGTGCGAAGAGGTGCTGGTCCAGGGAGTCAAGTCCGGGGTCATCAACGACTTCTACGTAACCCGGGTCGGCGACGACATCAACCTGTTCATGACCCACTTCAAGGGCGAGAACCACAAGGACGTTCACGGCCTGGCGTGGGAAGCGTTCCAGGAGGCCGCCAAACTGGCCAAGGAGATGAAGATGTACGCCGCCGGACAGGACATTCTGTCCGACGCTTTCAGCGGCAACATCCGCGGCATGGGTCCCGGGGCGGCCGAGGTCGAGTTCGTGGAGCGGGGCGCCGAGCCCATGGTGTTCTTCATGGCCGACAAGACCGAGCCTTCCGCATACTCCATGCCTCTCTCCCGCATATTCATGGACCCCTTCACCACCACCGGTCTGGTCATAGACCCCAGGGCGCACGAGGGATTCCGCTTCGAGATCGTGGACGTCATGGACTCCAAGAAGATCGTCATGTCCGCGCCTGAGGAGACCTATGACATCCTTAGCCTGATCGGCGACACCACCAGGTACGCCATCAAGAGGGTCATGAGCAAGGACAAGAACATCGGCACCGCTTGCGTGGTGAGCACTG
>DAONGL010000027.1:0-19830 GCA_035404085.1 Methanomassiliicoccales archaeon
GCAGCGCCTCCCCGGGCTTCCAGTACCCCACTTTGACGTTCTCGTCCGCGTACCGTTTTACGCCGACCGCCTTCATGGCCTCGAACTCCTTCTTGTTCATGGGGACCAGACGAACCTCGACCATCCTATTCCACCTCGGCCTGACGAATAACACGTAAAAAATATTTCAAGTCGTTGGATGGGAACGGACGAAATAGGAAGGAAAGGGTTTGACGGAGGGCGTTCAGCCCTGGAAGCAGCGGTATACCCAATACTTCTTTCCGTCCACGGTGATCTCTTCGGGCTTGGCCCTGGGGTCTCCGACGGAGTAGTACGGGGGGAAGGCCGGGTTGGCCTTGGTCACGCGCAGGGCGTCCTTCTCGTTGGCGAACTTCTTCTTTACTTCCTCGGCGACCTTGTCCGGTACGCCAAAGGTCAGTTCAACGGTTACCATATGTGTTCCTCCTTGTTAGCGGCTCTCGCCGCTGGAACGATTTAACACCTAATAGGATTATAAGGCTTTGTTACATGCCAGTGTAACCGGTTGTGAGCGGGCGATACGCGTATGCTCGGCATGTAACGGAGTTAACGAAAAGCGATTAATCGGTTCACGATGGTTATGAAAAATAAGAATAAGGGAAGGGGTTTAGAAGGTAATAACGGCTTGATCACGCCTTGCGGCAGCGGTAAACCCAGTACTCCTTGCCATCGACCTTGAGCTTCTCGGGCTTGGCCCGGGGGTCTCCGACGGAGTAGTACGGGGGGAAGGCCGGGTTGGCCTTGGTCACGCGCAGGGCGTCGGTCTCATTGGGGAACTTCTTCTTTACCTCTTCAGCGACCTTGTCCGGAACGCCGAATGTCAGTTCAACGGTTACCATGTTTTTTCCTCCAAAGTAGCGGAACGAGCCGCTACCAGTAAAGTAGTGAATCAGTTAATAGGGTATAAACGCTTGTTACACCAGCATGTAACGAGTTGTCAAATCGCGTATCGACCTTTTTAAAATATTTTCAATGGCCAGTATCATGGGCCGGCCGAGGCGGTCTGCGCGACAAGATCGATGTTGATGGAACGGGCGGAGAGGCGGTAGACGATCTCCTTGCTCTCCTCCTTGTACGTCTTGACCAGAAAGTTGGACTTGTAAAGGACTTCCAGCTCCCGGTAGACGGTGGCTCTCTCCCGGCGTTCGGCGAACCTCTCGTTGTACAACTTGTAGACGTGCACCGCGGAAGCCTCCCCGTCGGCCAGCAGCCTCAGTATCTTCAGGCGGGTGTCCGAGGACAGCGCCTTTGCCACCTCCTCTATCTCCATATCACCCTGGCATGCCCTTTCCGATTATTAAGGTTTGATTGAATCACGGGGAAGCGTTGAATAGTGGCTAACGCTCTTTCCAGGAAGAGGTCGTGAATTGGGCCGACTGACGATGGTTTACGTGCGGGCGATAAAGGGAGGGTTCCGCTACCGGTTCTCACTGGCCAAGCTGACCCGTTGGCCCCTGCTCGGCCGCATGATGGACCGGACGTTCTTCGACGGCGACGATATCTACGTGCTGCCCAAGGAGTCCTCGCTCAAGGTGCGGGACATCCCTCTGGACCTGGCCGCGCCGGAACGCGAGGACACCGTGCTCCCCTCGGAGGTCATCAGGCACTTCATCGAGCGGTCCAGGTACCATTTCGTCATGGATTATTGCATTTGCCGGACGTCCGCCCATTGCGAAGATTACCCCCGGGAACTTGGTTGTCTCTTCCTGGGCAAGGCCGTGCTCAACATTGACCCGCGGTTGGGACATCTGGTGAGCAAGGAGGAGGCCTTGGCGCACCTGGACCGCTGCGAGCGGGCCGGGCTCGTCCACCTCATAGGACGGAACAAGATCGACAGCATGTGGACCTCGGGAAAACCGAAGGAGGACCTGATGACCATCTGCAACTGCTGCCCCTGCTGCTGCCTGTGGAAGATGCTTCCGCAGCTGGACCCGGCCATATCGGTCAAGATGAAAAGGCTGCCCGGGGTGCGTCTATCCGTTGATGAGGGCAAGTGCACGGGATGCGGGCTATGCGTGGAAGGCTGTTACGTGAACGCCATAACGCTGAGGGAGGGCAAGGCCTGCATCGACCAGGAGATGTGCAAGGGATGCGCCCGCTGCGCCCATGTCTGCCCGGAGAAGGCGATAACCCTGCACCTGGAGGACATGGAGTTCCTGGAGCGCACCGTGTCCATTCTCACCCCCTTGGTGGACGTGACCAAGGAATGAGACACCGTCCGGTTTATATTGCCTCCCGGGAATAGCTATATCGCAGGCCCTTGGAAGGACGAGGACCGCAGCACTATCCTGGTGATCGGCATGGCCCTCTAACGCGAGGATCCCGCCCGTGTCGAGTCGTAATGGAGGGAGAGAGATGGTCAGAAGCGTTACCTACGAAGTGGTGAAGCATCTCGGAGACGCCGAGCTCAGGAGATATGGAGATCTGGTACTGGCCACCGTCTACGATATGGACGACGATGAGGCGTTCTCGCTCCTGTTCCAGTACATCGGCGGAAACAACGACAAGGAGAGCAAGCTGCCGATGACCGCCCCGGTGGTCTCCCGGACCGGCGAACTTGCCGGTCACGACTCGGAGGCGATGATGGCCTTCGTGCTGCCGTCGGATGTCACTTTCGAAGAGGCACCGAAGCCGGCGGACCCCCGGGTGGCCATCGAGCTCAAGAAGGGGGGCCTCTTCGCGGTCATGCGCTTCCGCGGCCGCGCCGGAGGCGTCGACGTTCAAGGTCGTACCGAGGAGCTCAGGACCGAACTGAAGGAAGCCGACTACGTCATGGACGGACGTCCGTTCCTCATGCGCTACAATTCCCCCTTCACTCCGGGATTCATGCGGCACAACGAGATCGCCGCACGGGTGGTCCCGGGACCGGAAAAGAGGGAATGATCAGGCCTTTAGCCGGGCGGAGCCGGTCTTGATCATGGCGGTTATCGCGGTGTATAGAAGTTCCGGCTTCTGCGAGCCTATCAGCACCGTGTTCCCGTTGGCGTAGGTTATGCGCACCCCACGGTTTCCCGATACGTTGTAGGCGCGGTGGCCTGAGGTTCCCTTGATCCCCCAGCCGCCGTACTCCGAGATGGGAGAGTACCGTACCACGGCATAGGTCACGATCTCCTCCTTGAAGATGCGCTTGGGCTTGTTGATCAACGGAAAGTAAAATATGTTGACGGTATCGGTCACCGTGGTCCTCATATTAATGGAGAGCATGAACGCTGGAAGGAGAACGCCGATCACCACCAGCAGGAACCACAGGAACCCGTCGGGACCTGGATTATTACCCCACGGCACGTCGAGCAATAGTTGCTGTATCGCCCCCCACCAGACAACCCCGGTCGGAATCAGCGTCAACAACAGATACCACCAGGTACGGAAATATTGCACCTCATGGAAATGCTCGTACTCGTCGGGCATGAAAGGTCAAAATAGCTCCGGGGGATAAGAACCTTGGCCAGGCAGCAATTGAAATAAAGCTAGGCGACCATATCTCCGGGGATCACATGGGGCGAAGGGTGGAGAGGTCCGACGAGGAATGGAAACGGGAGCTCGATACCGAGCAGTACCGGGTCCTACGCAGGAAGGGCACGGAGGCGCCGTTCACCGGCAAGCATTACAAGACCAGGGAACCTGGAACGTACGTCTGCGCCGGCTGCGGAAAGGAGCTCTTCGTCTCGGAAGATAAGTTCGACTCGGGATGCGGCTGGCCCAGCTTCGTCAAGCCCCTGGAGGGCGTGGAGGAGCAGCGGGACCTCAGTCATGGCATGGACCGCACCGAAGTGCTATGCCCGGATTGCGGCGGGCATCTCGGCCACGTGTTCGAGGACGGCCCGAAGCCGACCGGTCTCCGCTATTGCATCAACTCCGCTTCGTTGAAGTTCAAACCGAGGAAGTGAGACAATGGAAATGTCTGGCAACCGTTTCATGAAGAAGCACCACTCCAAGAAGACGGGCATGCCGCCCGGTTCGGTCATCTATGTGGGTGATGGAAGCCCATCGCCCACGGAGGTCTCGGTGATCGACTACACCGAGGCGGACGTCCTGGAGAAGAAGGGAATAACCTTCGATGAGTGCATGATGATGCGGGACAACCCCAGCATAACCTGGATCAACTTCTCCGGACTGGCCGACGTGGAGCAGATCAAGAAGGTAGGCGACATCTTCGGACTGCACCCCCTGGTCATGGAGGACATCCTGCACATGGGGCAGCGGCCTAAGTTGGAGCTGTACGACAAATACGTCTACCTGGTGGTCAAGATGATCTACCGGGGTGACAACGGCAAGGAGGTCACCTACGAGCAGCTATCGATCGTGATGGGCAAGAACTACGTTCTCACGTTCCAGGAAAGGGAGGGCGACGTCTTCAACAGCATCCGGGAACGGGTAAAGGGCAATAAAGGACGTTTGCGGAAGTCAGGGGCGGACTATCTGGTGTACTCGCTCCTCGACGCGGTCGTAGACAATTACTTCCCGGCCCTGGAGAAGATAGGCGACTTGGTGGAGGACATCGAGGAACGTCTTTCAGACAATCCGGAGCAGGACGTGCTGAGCGACATCTATCGGCTCAAGCGCGAGGTCCTATTCTTGAGAAAGTCAATCTGGCCGATAAGGGAGGTCGTGGCGGCCATGATGCGCCAAGACATCGAGATCGTGTCACCGAACACCAACACCTACCTGCGGGACGTTTACGACCATTCCATACAAGTGATGGATGTGGTGGAGACGTACACCGACATGCTGTCGGAGCTAACGGACGTCTACATGTCCACGGTGAGCAACCGCATGAACGAGATAATGAAGACGCTGACCATCATCGCCACCATCTTCATTCCCTTGACCTTCATCGTCGGGCTTTACGGAATGAACTTCAAGTACATGCCGGAGCTGACCAATGAACTGGCGTACCCGGTGGTGCTGGTGGGCATGGCCATCGTATCCGGGATCATGCTGGTCTACTTCCGCCGCAAGGGCTGGCTAGGGTAAAATGGACGCCCTTACGTTGGTAGCCTTGGCAGGGATCGCGCTGTCCCTGCTCTTCGCCTTCACCAACGGGTATAATGACGCCGGGGCGGACGTGGCCACCATCGTATCGTCGGGAGCCGCCTCCGTCAAGGGGGCCCTGCTCATGGCGGCCACCAACAATTTCATCGGTGCCTTGATCGGAGGCAGCGCTGTCGTGCTCACCATGCAGGGCGTCCTAACCAACGAAATCGTCGGCTCGGTCGGACTGGCGATGTTCTCCGCGGTGGCCGCCGCCAACCTGTGGAACGTGGTCACCTGGTACTATGGCATCCCGTCGTCATCCACTCATGCCCTGATAGGCGGGCTCATCGGCGTCGGGATCGCCTTCCACGGTCTTTCGGGCGTGAACTGGGGCTGGAACGAACTTCTGACCGGCCAGCTGACGGGCGTGGCCAAGGTCCTGACGTTCCTGCTGGCCTCGGTTCTTCTGGGATTCGGCGGATCGTTCATCCTGATGAAGCTGGCCAGGCTGTTCTTGCGTGGGGCGTCCGTCGACGCCAACCGCCCGATGAAGAGACTGCAGTGGTTGACCACGGGAGTGCAGACGCTGGCCCATGGAGCCAATGATGCGCAGAAGCAGATGGCCCTGGTAGCGCTGCTGTTGGTGGCGATGGGATCGTCCACTCTGGAAGTGCCATTGTGGGTGAGGGTGGCCTGCGCGGCGGCCATGGCTCTAGGTACGCTCGGCGGCGGTTACCGCATCATGCGCACCGTGGGACGAAAGATATTCAAGATCCGGCCGGTGCACGCCCTGGTGGCCCAGACCAACTCATCCCTGACGGTGATATTCGCCACCTTACTGGGCGCTCCCGTGTCGTCCACCCAGGTGGTTACGGCCGGAGTGATGGGCGTCGGTTCGGCGGAGAACCATCGGCTGGTGCACTGGAGGGTGGGCAAGGACCTGGTGGTGTCCTGGTTCATGACCATACCCGCGGCGACGTTGTTGTCCGTGGTCATCGTGATCGTTATGAGAGCTTTGCTGGAGGTCTGAGATGGAAGAGAAGAAGGGTCTGCTGGACGGGTTGTTCCCTCCGAAGTATGATTTCAACGCCATGCTGGTGGGTCAGGCCGAGGACACCGCCAAAGGAGTGGAGCTGCTGTTATCCGCTTTGCAGGGCGAGCGGGACCATCACCTGAGCGCGCTGATAGAGCTTGACCGGCGCACTGATGAGTTCCGACATGACATGGAGAGGAAGCTGGGGGAGGCGTTCTCCACGCCGTTCGACCGTCAGGACATCTATACCATGTCCAGACAGCTCGAGCTGGTCATGAACTTCGCTCGGACGACGCTACTGGAGATGGAGACCTTCGGCGTGGAGCCGGACCGCTGCATGCTGAAGATGGCCGAGCATCTCCTGGTCGGGACCAGGGAGGTGGTGGAAGGGGTGAAGGCCCTAGGGAAAGGGCTGGAGAGGACGGACGATCTGATCAAGAAGATGCGGGAGGAGGAGCAGAGCATCGAGGAAACGTATGTGGCGGGAATGCAGAAGGTCTTTCTGCTGCCCGACCACATGATGGTGCTGAAGAAGAGGGAGATATACCATCACCTGAAGGACGCCGGACGGGCGCTGAGCGCTACGGCCGACATATTGCACCGGGCGGCCTTCGGGATGGGCTAGAGGTCTATCGTTCCCACGATGCGCAGCTTGCCCCCTTCCAGGTAATGCATCACTGCCCGGTCGCCGGGACCGTAGATCAACGGCTTCTCCAAGGTAAGTGTCACCTGCGGCGTACGGGCCTCGCCGCTCACCGACGTGACGCGGCAGGGCAGGAACTGCATCCAATGGCCTAGATGCATTACCATGCCTTCCTTGATAGGGGATTGCCAGTACTTGACCAGGTTCAATTTGACGTTGAGCTCGGAGATCACCTTCATCTCCGGATCGTTCGTTAGAACGTAACCGCGGTCCAGGTCCTCCGCCTCTATTCCCTTGAGGGCGAACCCGACGCGATCCCCTTTGTAAGCGACATCGAAATCATCGTCATGCTTCTGTATGGACCTCACGAGGGCCGTGCGGTCCGTAGGCAGCACCTTCAGGCTGTCATGACGATTAACGACGCCCTTGGCCACGTAACCGAGCACCACGGTTCCCACTCCCTTCACGTTGAAGTGGTGGTCTATGGGGATAACTCCCTTTCCCTCGCCGTGCGGCTTGATCTTCGACGCCTCGTCGAGCAGGTACTCCCGGAGCTGAATGAGATCATCTGGCATGTAGATGTAGTTCATCAGGACCGTGTCCTTGATGAGCGGGGCGATGCGGTCCGGCGTCAGATAGTTCCGGAGGATGAACACCCCGCGCTTGACGTTGGCGCAATCGAGCATGAGCAACGTCTCGCCGAAGGCGGCGTTTATCTCGTCCACCACGACCAGGGCCATCTCCGCCAGGTTGACGCAGAAGTACAACGAGTTGATGCGGTCCGGGTACTTGGCCGGCTCCAGTATGCTGACCGTGTCCTGCCCCTTCTTCATGTCGTAGATGGTGATGTCGCTGACGGTCCCTTTCTTTCCCAGGTCCTTGGCGTATCCCAAGGCGCCTACCGCCGCCACGTTCAGGTTGCCCATGCACCTAGTCAAGCCATCGGTGAAGATATGCCTTTCGCCACGCCAAGCGTTATCTATTTCGAATGGTCATCTCCGGAAGGACATGTTCGAGCACGTGGACCCCGGCAAGCACCTGGACCAGAAGGAGTACGACAAGGTCGTCACCGAACTGAAGGAGCGCCTGGGTGAGCTGCAGAGACACGCACGCGACGCTGGAATGCCCATCATCGTGGTCTTCGAGGGCTGGGACACCGTGGGATTGAGCGAGGTGGTGAACAAGTTCATTCTCCCCCTCGATCCCCGAGGGTTCCTGGTGCACCCGATAACCGCACCGCGTTACGACGAGAAGCTGAGGCCGTTCCTGTGGCGGTTCATGGTTCGAATTCCGGCCCGGGGACGTATAGCGGTGTTCGACCGCTCCTGGTACTTCCGTTCCTTGGCCAGGGCCGAGCGCAGGGAGGAGGCCGCTCGCCTGGCCTGGCGGGAGATAGCCGAGTTCGAGGAGATGCTCTCCGACGACGGCTACCTGATCATGAAGTTCTTCCTGCACATCGGCAAGAAGGAGCACAAGAAACGTCTTGACAATTACAAGGACAAGGACCTCGACCAGTGCGCCATAAGCACCTCGGAGGTGGACTTCTTCCGCAAGTACGAGAAGATGGTCCCGCTCATCGAGGAGATGATCGAGAGCACCGACCGGGAGTACGCCCCGTGGACCATCGTGGAGGCGGAGGACCAGAAGTTCGCCTCGGCCAAGATACTCACCACCGCGGTGCGCATGTTGGAGTACGGACTGTCGAAGATGGAGAGCAAGAACCAGATACACATGGACAGCAACCCCCTCATCAAGGGCGGGCAGATGTTCAACTCCTCCCGCGGTTCCGTCGATCTCAGCAAGAAACTGTCCCAGGAGGAGTACAAGGTCAAGCTGGAGAAGCTGCAAAACCGCATTAAGGTGCTGCAGTGCGAACTGAACCGGCTCAAGATACCGACCATCGTGGTGTTCGAGGGCTGGGACGCCGCCGGGAAGGGCGGGGCGATACAGCGCCTGACGGCCGAACTGAACCCCCGGGGCTACGAGGTCGTTCCAGTCGGCGTTCCGACGGCCGATGAGAAGGAGCATCACTATCTCTGGAGGTTCTACCAGAAGCTGCCTCCGGCCGGGCACGTGCGAATATTCGATCGCTCCTGGTACGGACGGGTGCTCGTGGAACGCGTGGAGGGGTTCTGCTCCACCGAGGAGTGGAAGCGCGCCTACAAGGAGATCAATCTCTTCGAGGAGATGCTGGTGGATAACGGGGGCGTCCTGGTGAAGATCTGGCTGGAGATCGACAAGGACGAACAGTTGAAGCGCTTCGAGGAACGCGACAAGGACCCCATGAAGCAGTGGAAGATCACCGAGGACGATTGGAGAAATCGGGAAAAGTGGGACTTCTACGGGCGGGCGGTGGACGAGATGCTGTTCCGCACCAGCACCAAGCTGGCACCATGGACCATCGTGGAGAGCAACGACAAGTTTTATTCCCGAGTGAAAACGTTGCAGACCATCGTGCAGGCCATGGAATCCAAGCTCCCGAAAAAGGACTCCAAATGATTAATATCCCTAGGGATATGCCCATGCAATCGAAGTGATCAAGATGTCTAGTTTCCAAGAGTTCGGTCTCAGGGATGAGATCATGAAGGCCATCGAGCGCATGGGGTTCGTAGAGCCGACCCCGGTTCAGGTGGCGACCATACCTCTTACCATGAAGGGTAAGGACGTCATAGCCCAGGCCCAGACCGGGACCGGGAAGACGGCCGCCTTCGGGATCCCCATCCTGGAATCCCTAACCAAGGGCGTCAAGCCTTTCTCGCTCATTCTCGTTCCGACCAGGGAGCTGGGTTCGCAGGTATCTGATGAACTGAAGAAGCTGGCCTTCTTCATGGACGACGTGCGCGTGCTTCCCGTTTACGGCGGCAAGTCCATCGACGAGCAGGTGGACGCCTTCCGCAAGGGCGTGGACATCGTGGTCGGCACTCCGGGACGGGTCATCGACCACCTGCACCGGGGGACGCTAGCCCTCAATGAGATCGAAGTGCTGGTGCTGGACGAGGCGGACCGCATGCTGGACATGGGGTTCATCGAGGACATCGAGTACATCGTCTCCAAGGTGAAGAAGCAGCGGCAGACCATGCTGTTCTCGGCGACCATTCCGGAGACCATCAAGGAGATCGCCGCCAAGCACATGGTCGATCCGGAGACCATCATGATCGGCGAGGAGCAGATAGTGCTCCCGACGACCAAACAGGTCTACTTCAACATCGAGCGCAAGAACAAGATCTGGGCGTTGTGCCGGGTACTGGACGCCTACAAGCCGAAGGCCATAGTCTTCGTGCAGACCAAGGTCATGGTGGACATCCTTGCCAAACGCTTGGATTCCTACGGTTACCGGGTAGGGGAATTGCACGGTGACCTGACCCAGGCCCGCCGGGAGAAGGTCCTGAAGGAGTTCCGGGAGGGAAAGACCGCGGTGCTCATCGCCACCGACGTCGCCGCTCGCGGACTGGACATCGAGGGCGTAACGCACGTCATCAACTACGACATTCCGGAGGACCCGGAAGTTTACGTTCACCGCATCGGCCGTACCGGCCGCGCCGGAAAGGAAGGCATAGCCATCACCTTCATCACCTCCAAGGAAGTACACCTTCTGAAGAAGATCAATGAGTTCGGGGTAACCGAGATAGCCAAGGAAGAGGTCCCAGAGAGCGGCCGCAAGGATGTCATCCGCAAGGTCATGGACTTCGAGGACCAGGCCGACCTGTTCGGCATGGTGCTCTTCAAAGTGGTCGCCGGGGAGAACGAACCGGTGGAGCGCGCTGACCTGTTGGCGCTGCTCAACCGCAAGATGAGGATCCCCGAGCTAGCGATAGGAAACATAAACGTCCTTAAGGACCGCACGGAGTTCGAGGTCCACAAGGACTCCGCCAAGATCGTGCTGATGGAACTCAAGACGCTGAGGGTCGGGGACAAGAAGCTGAAGGTGGAGATCGTTCACCGCGAGCTTCCTCCGGTTTCCATGCAGTGAGCTTCAAACGCCTTTCATTTTATTGATAAAAAAGGAATAGGTAAGGGGTTTCACTTCTTGCGCTTCCTTGAGATGGTCTGAAGCAGGGCCACCAGCGGGATCTTGCTCTTCTTGTCCGAGTTGGACACCTTGCCGGTGAGCAGAATATCCTTCTTGAACAAGGTCACCGCGACGAACATCGCCAGCAGCGCCACGGCAGCGGTGTAGGCTATACCACCGAGCACCAGCGAGTAGTCATCGAACATCAGGGAGCGCATGGCGATCATGGGGTGCGAGAACGGTATGGCCAGAACCAGTACCTTGGCCACCATCGGCAGCGTGTCGACGTCAGTGAACATGGTCACGAACATGGGGATCATGGCCAGGAACGTCACGGGCATGGTCATGGTCTGGGCCGCCTTGTAGTTCTTAGTGAATATGCCCAGTATCATGCACAGCGCCAGGGCGAACACCAGCGAAGCGAACAGCGACATTCCGACCAGGATGTAATCCACGATGCTCAGGGTCAGCCCGAACTCCGCCAGGTCGATGGAGCTGGAACCCATCAGCGAATCGAAGTAGTAGCTCATGCCGAACATGTAGATGACCGCCATCAGCAGTCCGACCAGCGCCGCGCCGATCAGCTTTCCGAACACAATGGATGTTCGGCTCACGGGCATCGTGAGCAATGTCTCCAGCGTCTTGTTCTCCTTCTCCGATCCCATGGACGATATAACGATGCTTCCCGCGTAGATTATCACCATCATGACGATCAGCGGCATGACGAAGGATTGCGACGACATGACACTGGAGATGGTTATGGGAGATATCCCGGTCATCTCCTTGCCCTTGAACAGGGTGGTCTCGTAATACTGCGTGGGATCCAGGATGAGGGAGGCGTTGTCGCTCATGTTATGGTTGATGAGCGTCGCCGAGATGGCCTGGTCGACGTACATCAGGTTGGCATCGGCCGCCGCCCCTGGTACGGAATCCATTATCCCGGCGCCCTTCATGATCCAGAAGATCTCGATGGTGCCTTGGGTATCGTTCTCGATGTTCGAGGTGAAGTTGGCCGGTATGACGAACAGCGATACCCCGCCTTTTTCATCCAGGACGTTCAAGGCCTCCTGCACGTCCGTTCCGTTGTACACTATATCCGAGGTGGCATTGAAGACGGCCATGGCCACTAACGAGAGGGAACCGCCGTCCTGATTGATGACCGCGATCATCGGCGGTTCCTCCAGCTGCTCCTCCACGCCCCCGAACACCCCGCCGAGGGATCCGAAGAGGACGGCGATTATGATTATCGGAATGAGGGTGGCCGGGGTCAGCAGCTCCTTGACCTCCTTCCTAATTATCTTGGAGAGACTGCTCATTTCCTCACCACCTTAACGAACACTTCCTCGATGTTCTGCGCATCGTACCTCTGCTTAAGCTCGGCAGGCGTACCTTCCGCCACGATCATCCCGTCGTTGATGAGGGCGATGCGGTCGCAGAGAAGTTCGACCTCCAGCATGTTGTGCGACGACAATAGCATCGTCGTCCCTTGCGCCGCGAAGCTCTTGACCGTCTTGCGTATCTCCTGGGCGTTCAGCACGTCCAGGCCGGACGTCAGCTCGTCCAGGATGGCCAATTTTGGCTTTATCATCAAAGCCCGGGCCACCAGCAACCGCCGGGCCATCCCCTTGCTGTAGGTATCGACCTTGTCGTCAATCCTCTCCCCGAGGTTAGCTATCTCCATCCCCCTGGCCACCAGCGCCTCGGCCTCATCTCCTTCGGCGAAGAACTGGGCGATGAACTTCAGGTACTCCCGTCCTCGGAGGTGCTTGTAGGCCCCGGCGTCCTCCGGCAGATAGCTGATCACCCGGCGGACCTCTTCCGGCTTGGCCCTCAGATCTATCCCCTGTATCTGTATGGTCCCACTGGTTACTTCCAGCAGCGTCGCGAGTATGCGCAAGGTGGTGGTCTTGCCCGCCCCGTTGGGGCCGATGAGACCGTAGACCTCGCCCTCCTTTACATGGAAGGAGATGCCCTTGACCGCCTGGAAGGTTCCGTATCTCTTGACCAGATCCTTAACCTCGACAGCGTACATGGTATGCTTCCCCGTTCCAGGAAGTGAATACATCTAAAAAAATAATGCCATGAATCTACTGAGAAACGAGACGGGGTGAAGGATAGATAAACCCTAACGTGAATTGGACCACATGGACCGGGATAGGTTGGCCTTGCTTGGCGCATCCGCCGGGATTATCGGCGTGGTGGCCTTCCAGGCGCTGTTCAGCATCTCCCTGCTGTACCATCCCGATTGGAGGTTCGGTCTGGACCTGATGAGCGAGCTGGGAACGACCGAACCGTATACCTGGCTCTTCAACATCTCAGTAATGGTAATGGGGGCCTTAGGAGTAGCTTTCTCATTATCGCTCCTAAGGTTCCTTTATTGGAGCTTGCTGGGGAAGCTCTCCGTGGTCATGCTGGTGGTGGGCTGCACCTGCCTGTTCCTTCTGGGCGTATTTACCATGAAGCAACGGGCTTTGCACGACGCCCTGGCCTGGAACTTCTTCGTATTGATCGTGATTGGACTGTTGGTCCTTTCCATCCCGATGTACTTGTACTGGAATAAGGCCAGATGGGCCTTCGCCGCCACCCTGGCCACGGTGGTCCTAAGCCTAACATGCCTGATCATGATCGGCCTGGGACTTATGAAGCACCACCTAGCCGAGGTTCTGGTAGTCTACGCGCTGGGAGCATGGATGCTGGCCATCTCCATCTTCATGGTCCTGCGCCTGCGGAGGAACGACCTTCCCTTCACTCCCTATAACGATAGCTGATGTTGCAGCTCCCCTCGCGGCTGACCATGCATGGCCCCATCGGTCTCTTCGGGGAGCATCCCTTGCCGAAGGCCGGGCATTCCTCGGAACGGATGATGCCTCGGAGCACCTCGCCGCAGCGGCAGCCGCCCATGTCCTCCTTGACCTTCGGAGCGTCTTTTAAAACGTCCTCATACACCAGGCGGGCGTTGTGGTCCGCGAGGTCGTCCGAGACCTCCAACGAGCTCAGGGGGAGCACCGGGAATCCCCTCCATGCACGGTCCTCGGCCTTGAAGGCCTTGGCCAGCATCTCACGGGCCTTCAGGTTCCCTTCCGGCCGGACGACGCGGGGATATTCGTTCTCCACCTCGCTGCGTCCTTCCTTCACCTGCTTGGCCAGCATGTAGACCGCCATGAGCAGGTCCAGCGGTTCGAAACCGGTGACCACCTGCGGAACGCCTTTAGGACCGGCGAACTCGTTGAATATGTCTATGCCAGTGATGGTGGCCACGTGCCCAGGCTGTATAAGTCCGTCAATGCGCACCTCGCCCATGGCGAACAACGCCTTTAGCGCCGGCGGTAGCAAACGGTGGCAGCTCAAAACGCTGAAGTTCTTGGGAGGATCGTGAAGAAGCGCGTAGGCCGTGGACGGGCTGGTGGTCTCGAACCCTATGGCCATGAAGACCATGCGTTCGACGTCAGCGCTCATGCGGAGCGCGTCCTCCACGGAATACACCACCCGAACATCGGCTCCCTCGGCCTTTACCTCCGCCAAAGAACCGATGGGCGTGGGAACGGCCATCATGTCCCCGAAGACGGTTATGGAGACGCCCGCTCTGGCTAACGTGATCGCTTCCACGACCTCCTTGGTGGTGGTGACGCACACCGGGCATCCGGGGCCCTGGCCGATGGTTATGCCGACCTCGGTCAGCATCTTCTCCAGGCCGAACTTCACCAGGGTGTCCTGGTGGGTGCCGCAGACGTGCATGAAGCGCAGTTCCAGGTCCATCTCCTTGAGCTTGGACATGATCTTTTTGGCCGTCGCTTCGTCCCGGAACCGTAGGTCGTTCATTCCTGCACCACCTTCATGGACGTCACCCGACACGATTGACCCTTGAGGACCTTTACCTTTCCCTTGCACCTGGGACAGGCCAGGGACGGCATGGACATGTGAAACTCCTCGCCGACCTTGTCGGCCTTGCCCACGTATCCGCAGGAAAGGCATTGCAGCTCGGTCTCCTCCGGCTGTATCACCAGCGTGGAGCCTTCCAAGGGCGTATCACGAGTGATGATCTCGTAGGCGAACTGAAGCTGTTCCTCCCCCAAGAAGGTCAGCTCCCCCAAGCTGAGCAGCACCTCCTCCACCCGGAGGACCTCGTGCTTCTCCAGCTCCTTGAGGACGCTCTCCACGATGCCGGCCATGACGGAAACTTCGTGCATCGTTTAGGCCAATCCATCATCCGATATTAATGGAATGCCTCCCGTCCGGCGGAGATGGCGAAGGAAGGCTGGCCATAAGGAACCTAGATATATCCCTAGGCAAATACGAAGACCGTTCACCATGCCAGAGGAAGAATCGCGCAACGAGGCTTTCGAGTCCATCATCGAGGGCAAGAAGATGGAGGCCTACGCGGAGCACCGCACCAAGGAGATGCACGCTTGCGCGTTGTGCGGGGCCATCGGCTACAAGAAGCGCCCGATGAGGCCGGTGGGACACAAGTGGATCTGCATCGATTGCCTGCGTTCCTTGAAGGAGACCTTGGACGGACTTGACCAGTGGGAGGCCGAGATCCAGCTGGAGAAGGAGATGTCCAAGAAGATCGACGAGACCATGCGTACCTGATCCATCACTTGTCGGGATAGGCGCATTCGTTCTTGATCGGGCATTGGGCACATTTGGGATTTCGGGGAAGGCATATCTTCTGCCCGAAGCGGACCATGGTGCCGTTGATCTCGCACCACAACGTCCGTGGGAACACCTTTCGCAAGGCCATCTCCGTCTCGTCGGGGGTGGGGCAATCGACTATGCCGAGACGATTGCTGATGCGGTGTACATGAGTGTCCACGCATATCGCCGGTTCCTTGAAGGCATAGGTCATGACGCAGTTGGCGGTCTTACGTCCGACCATCGGCCATTTGGTCATCTCGTCGATGTCCCGAGGAACTCCGCCGTTCTCCACCACCAGCCGGGCGATCTCCTTTATCGCCTTGGCCTTCGCCCGGTAGAAACCGACCGGACGGACCAACGCCTCGAGCTCACCGATGTCCGCCGCGGCCATCTCCTGCGGGGTGTTGAAACGGCCGAACAGATTTGACGAGGCGTGGAAGGTGTTCAGGTCCCTGGTGCGCTGCGACAGCACCGTCGCCACCAGGATGTGGAAGGGGTCCTTTTCCCACCAGGTGTCCTCCTCATCGATCAACCCGGGAAAGGCCATCCCGTTGATCGAAGAGCGCATGCTGGTCAACAGCCACCTAAGGTCCATGAGCAGCCTCCAGATGTTGCATCGCTTCCCCGATGGTGTACAGAGAACCGCTGACGAACAGGAAACCGTCCTTTCCGGTCATCCCTTCCGCGAGGTCCATGGCCTTTCCGACCCCATGAACCGCCTGGCATCTGGGGTTGAAAGGCAGTACGGCCTCCAGCATCTCTTGCGGAGAGAACGCGCGCGGAGATGATGAACTGGTGCATATGACGCGATCGAACAACGGGGCCAGATGGGCCATCGCGCCCCGGGCGTCCTTGTCCTTCAGCATCCCGACCACCATGACCCTCGGGCGTCCCGGGAACATTTCCAGTTCGGACGCTACCGCCCTGGCCCCGTCCGGGGTGTGCGTCACGTCCAGAACGGTCAGCGGAGAACGACGGACCACGTCCAACCTTCCTGGCCACCTGGCCTTGGATAGCCCTTCGACGATGCTGTCCCCGGAAATATCGATATTCTTCCCGACCTCCAGGGCCATCTCGGCGGCCACCGCGGCATTCTGGCATTGGTAATGTCCGAGCATGCCCAGCTTCACCTCCCTCCCCAGTGAATCCAGCCTGACCGTCACCCCTTCCAGGTCCTGGCCGACGCACTCGGCCTGAAAGTCCCTTCCCAATGATCTGATAATGGAACCCTTGCAATCGGCCATCCAAGAGACCACCCGCATCGCCTCCGGGGTCTGAGGGGAGCATATCACCGGCACACCGTCCTTGATGATGGAGGCCTTTTCGTAAGCGATCTTGCCGATCGTATCGCCCAGGTACGTCGTGTGCTCCACGCTGATGGGAGTGATGACGCAGCAGCGCGGATGGATGACGTTCGTGGCGTCCAGACGCCCGCCCATGCCCACCTCGACCATCGCCTCCTCCACCCCGCTGTCGCTGAAATGAAGGAACGCCAACGCGGTTGTTATCTCGAAGAAGGTCAGAGGTCTCGGGAAAACGCCGGACGTCGCAAGTTCGCGCATCTCAGAGACGTACTTGGCTAATCGCCCTTCGGACATCTCCTTGCCGTCCACGGTCATCCTCTCCGTGAAGCGGACCAGGTGCGGGGAGGTGTAGAGACCGGTGCGGAAGCCGGCGCTGCGAAGAACGGACGCGCCCATGGCCGATACCGACCCTTTGCCGTTGGAGCCGGCGACATGAACGATGCCGAAGCGGTTCTGCGGATCACCAAGCCTGTTGAGGAGGAGGCGCGTGTTGGACAGTCCCAGCTTGATGCCGGTGCTCTCCAGGGAGTATAGCCATTCCAGATCTTTAAGCGGTGCGGAGCTCATCCCTTCAACTCCCTCACCCAGGTTCCCAGGTCCGAACCATTTTCGGTGGCCAGGCGCTTCATGGCCTTCATGACCCCGCTGCCATACTGGGCGGCCTTCTTGGGCGCTTTGGCCGAGCTCAATCCCATATCAAGGGCGATACGACGCAGAGGTAGCTTGTTGCCCAGTTCCCCTACCAGTCTCTCGGCCGGAATGGACAGGGCCGTCTCGATGACCTTCGGACCAAGATAGGGACAGAACAGCTTCTTGCCGAAACCCTGGGTTATGCGCGCCTCCCTGGGACATCCCTCGGAGAGCAGACGCTGAACGTCCCCTTTCCGCGCTTCATCCAGTTCCCTGGGCGACAGTGAAGAATAGCGGGCGTAACCTCCGAACAGCTCGTCCGCCCCTTGCCCGCTGAGCAGAACCTCCTCGGCCACCCTGCTGCAGACGACGTACAGAGGCACCTCGAAGGAGATGGTGACCGGGTCCATTACGCCCACCTCATCCCTCAGGTGAGCGACCGCGTTCCGCAGCATATCATCATTTATGACGATAGGTTCCCAGGGAAGCCCAAGCTCCTCGGCGCCCTTCCTTCCAGCCTCCAGGTCGTGGGAGCCGGGATAACCCACCGTGTAGAGCCGGAGCTCCGAGAACGGCCGGGCCAGAACGGTGAGCAACGTGCTGTCCAGACCACCGGAGAAGAGCACCGCCTTTTTGCCTGTAGATATCTCTCTAAGGCGGTCGGTCAATGCTTCCAGAAGCCTCTCTTCGCTCAGGTCAAGATTCAGTGTGTCCCGCTCCCTGATGGTCCATTCACCGATGGCTGAATAGCATTAATAATCATTAGGATAATACCAAGCGGAGCATATGGACAACGTCACCAGGATAGGCGTCTCTCTGGAACCCGACCTTTTAGAGGACTTCGACAAGCTCATCGATCGGAAGGGGTACATAACCCGTTCCGAGGCAATACGGGACCTTATCCGCAGCGCCCTGGCCAAGGAGATCCTCAAGGAGGACGAGAACGCCGTGGTCTTCGGCACCATCACCCTGTTCTACAGTCACCACAAGGGAGGCGTCAAGGAACGCCTGATGGACATCCAGCACGAGTTCCACCAGCATATCCTTTCGTCGGTACACGTCCACCTGGACATCGAGCAGTGCCTGGAAGTTCTCATCGTGAACGGGACAGTAAAGGAGGTCAGACAATTGTCTGACGAATTGGGAAGCGTGAAGGGCGTCACGCACCGCACCCTGCATCGCACCCCAGTGAGCCTGGGGGAGGAAGCGATGCGCACGCACATTCACGAGCAATGATGGGAGCTGACGTTCGCTACGGGGGCAGATAACCTTTTTTAAATGTTAACCCTTGATGCCCACTGATGAAGAGACTGGTCATCTCCGAGAAGTCCAACGCCGCGGCGCGTGTGGCCACCATCCTTTCTGACGGTAGTGCCAAGCGCAAGAGCGTCCGCGGAGTGCAGGTGTTCAATTTCGAGAGGGGCGAGGACGAGTTCTTCGTGGTGGGCCTGCGCGGTCACATCATCGAGCTGGACTATCCCCCGGAGTTCAATGACTGGTCGAAGGTGGACCCCATGGACCTGGCGAAGGCCCAGCCGGCCAAGAGGGTCACCGCCCTCAACATCCTCAACACCTTGAGCGAGCTGTCCGCGGAATGCGACGAGGTGATCATCGCCACCGACTTTGACCGCGAAGGAGAGCTGATCGGACTGGAGACCGTCTCCCTTCTGGACAAGCCTCCCCGCTCCGTCAAGAGGGTGCGCTTCAGCGCTCTTACTAAGTACGAGATAGAGGGAGCGTTCAAGGAGCTTACCGAACCCGATCACCGGTTGGCCGAGTCCGCAGAGACCAGGCAGGTCGTCGATCTGGCCTGGGGCGCGGTGCTCACCCGATTCATTTCATTGGCCAGTGGCCAGATGGGCAATAACTTCCTTTCCGTGGGAAGGGTGCAGAGCCCTACCCTGACCCTCATAGTCGACCGGCACAAGGAGATCACCGAGTTCGTTCCCGAACCGTACTGGACCGTGGTGGCCCGTTTGGAGAAGGACCAGGAGTTCTCCGGGGACCATATCGCCAATCCGTTCAAGGACGAAGCGAAGGCCGACGCTGTACGCAAGCGCGCCGATTGCGGCAAAGGAAAGGTCATGGGAATGGAGCGCAAGGAGAAGGACGAATATCCGCCCGCCCCGTTCAACACCACCACCATGCTCAGCGAGGCCAACAAGCTGGGACTGTCGCCATCGCTGGCCATGAAGATAGCCGAGGACCTGTACACCGCCGGTTACATATCCTATCCAAGGACGGACAACACCGTATACCCGCGCTCCCTGGGCCTGAAGAACATCCTGGAGAAGCTGAAAAAGTCCGATCTGGGCAAGGAGGCCGCGGAGATATTGGCGCAGGAGCAGATCCGGCCCTCCCGCGGCCGTGTCGAGACGACCGACCACCCGCCTATCTATCCGACCGAGGCGGCCACCAAGAAGGAGCTCAAGGGCAACAAGTGGACGCTATACGAACTGGTGACCAGGCGCTTCCTGGCCACCCTGGCCCCATCCGCTCGTTCCGAATCCGCCAGATGCGATCTGGAGCTGGGCGGGGAACCGTTCCGCGCGGAAGGCTATCGCATGCTATCGCCAGGCTGGCG
>DAONGL010000028.1:0-3907 GCA_035404085.1 Methanomassiliicoccales archaeon
AGTGCGGGGGAAGGGATTCGAACCCTTGAACCACTAAGGACAGAATCTTAAGTCCTGCGCCGTTGGCCAAGCTTGGCTACCCCCGCGCACTTCGGCCATGGAAGATTCGACATAATAAATTTGCCGAAGGGCGGCGGACGCCATCGCGTCCGTTCCTTACTTGATGAACGTGCCTCGTTTCAGGTCCGAGAACGCATGGTCCAGCTCCTCTCGGGTGTTCATCACGATAGGACCGCCCCAGGCGATCGGCTCCTTCAGCGGTTTCGCGGAGCCGAACATGAACTTGGTCGGCCTCCGGCCGACGGTGAACCTGAAGCTGTCGCCTTCGCCCAGTACCGCCACGCTTCCGGCCGGCACCGTCCTGGCGTCCTTGTCCCCGACCAGCATCTCCCCCTCGTAAACGAATACGAAGGCGTTCCGCTCGGCCGGCACCTCATGCTCCAGGACCGTCCTGGAATTCAGCGTTATGTCCAGATATTTTACGTCCACGACCAGGTCCTTGACCGGACCGACCAGACCCTGCGACTCGCCGGCGATGACCTTGATCGAGGAACCGTTGCCGAGGTCGAACACCGGGAAGTCCTCCTTCTTGAGGTCCCGGTAACGCGGAGGCATCATCTTGTTGGCCTTCGGCAGATTCACCCACAACTGAAAACCTTGCATCCAGCCTTTCGCTCTTTGCGGCATCTCTTCATGCAGAATGCCGCTCCCGGCGGTCATCCACTGCACATCACCCGGACCTATGACCCCGTGGTTCCCCAAAGAATCCTTATGTGCGACGTTACCATCGAGCATGTAGGTGACCGTCTCGATGCCCCGGTGAGGGTGCATTGGAAAACCGGCCAGGTAATCCTCCGGCCGGTCGGAACCGAAATGGTCCAACATCAAGAACGGATCGAGCAACGCCGCCTCGTCCCGGCTGAACATTCTGGTGAGCTTGACGCCGGCCCCGTCATGGGTGGACTGGCCATGAATGAGCTTGGCCACCTCTCTTATGGATGACATAGGTCCCAATATCAATTGAGGTGAGATATGAATAAATCGATTGTTAACGATAACCTATACGAAATATGCCTAAGGAGAAACGCAAGATAATCTGGCACTGCGCCAACGGACACGACTTCGAGGTGGAGGATGAGCTTCAACGGTCCATATGCCCGGTGTGCGGCGGTAATGACGTTGAACGAGCGTCGAAGGACAAGGAAAAGCAGCGCCCTCCCCGTGGCTCGCTGAGATCATGGTTCTGGCGGTGAACGATGAACACGAAAGGCGATCGCAAGGAACGTGAATTCTTATGGTTCCCTTCAGTTGAGGACTGGGAGGAGTGGCTCGCCAAGAACCATGACCGATCGTCCGGTATCCGCATCAGATTCTTCAAGAAGGCCTCCGGAAAGGCAAGTGTCGACCGCCAGGAAGCGCTCGAGGTAGCCCTGAGGTTCGGATGGATCGACAGCGTCCTGAACAACTATGACCAGGATAGCTACCTTCAAAGATTTTCCCCGCGGAAGAAGGACAGCCATTGGTCCCGTGTGAATCTGGAGACAGCAGAAAAGCTGATGGCCGAGGGCAAAATGACCGAGGCCGGGCTTAGAGCGCTTGGTGACCTGAAGAAAAGATACGAGTCCCTGAAGGAAGAGGATTCCATCGACCTTGACCTGAATGGCCTTTTCAGGGATGATCCGGAAACCCTAGCGGCCTTTAACGCACTACCGCCGTCGCACCGCAAGACCTACGGAAGGTACATCCTCTCGGCGAAGCTCCCCGAAACGCGTGAGAGGAGGATGAAGCGAGTGACGCCAATGATAAGAGAGCGCCGACCGCCGATCTTGTAAGGGGAAGTGGCTCACATCACCTTGCAGGAGTCGCCGTGGCAGGCGAAGAGTATCGGACCCAGTTTCTCATCGAGAATGTCCTCCAACGTAGGCTTGCCGATCTCGGCCAGTTCGTAATGCACGCGCACGATCGGCTTGTTGACGTTCATCACCCGGCGGAGATCGACCGGCGTTCCGGCGACGACCACGTCGCAGTCGGCCTTGTTTATGGTCTCCTCCATGTCCTTGATCTGCTCGTCGGTGTAGCCCATGGCCGGCAGGATCGGACCGAGGTGACGGTACTTTTCGTAAAGCTCCTTGATCGAGCCGACCGCGTATGGTCGCGGGTCCACGATATCCAGGGCGCCGTTGTCCTCCGCGGCTATGGTTCCCGCTCCGAAGGCCATCTCCCCATGAGTTAACGTAGGACCGTCCTCCACCACCAGAACGCGCTTCCCCTTGATCATGGACGGGTCGTCGACCTTGATGGGCGAGGCGGCCTCGATGACGATGGATTTGGGATTGTACTTTAGAATGTTCTCCTTAACCTTCAGGATGTTGCGGCGGTCGGCGGTCTGCACCTTGTTTATGATAACGACATCGGCCAGACGCAGATTCACCTCGCCCGGGTGATAGGATATCTCGTGCCCGGCGCGGTGGGGGTCGGCGATGACGATATGTAAATTGCTTTCAAAGAACGGCAGGTCGTTATTGCCGCCGTCCCAGACGATGACGTCAGCCTCCTTCTCCGCCTCCCTCAGGATGCGCTCGTAATCGACGCCGGCGTAGACGACGATGCCGTTCTCGATCAGCGGCTCGTACTCCTCCCGCTCCTCGATGGTGCAATCGTGCTTGTCCAGATCGGCGTACTCGCCGAAACGCTGCACCGCCTGCTTGGTCAGATCACCATAGGGCATAGGATGACGTACGGCGACCACCTTCAGACCGCGATCGTGCAGGATGCGGCAGAGCTTCCTGGTGGTCTGTGATTTGCCGGCGCCGGTGCGCACCGCGCAGACCGAGATGACCGGTTGGTTTCCTCTGAGCGTGATAGCGGAGTTGCCCATGAGGCGGAAGTCCGCACCAAGCGACAGGACCCAGGATGCCTTGTGCATCAGCTCCACGTGCGAGATGTCGCTATACGCGAAGATCACCTGATCGACCTTGTTCTTGCGGATAATCGACGGAAGGTCATCCTCGGCCAGGATCGGAATTCCTGTCGGGTACAGATGACCTGCCAATGAAGCTGGATAGCACCTTCCCTCGATGTTCGGTATCTGAGCGGCGGTGAAGGCCACCACGTGGTACTTCTCGTTGTTCCGGAAGTAAGTGTTGAAGTTGTGAAAATCGCGCCCCGCGGCGCCCATGATGACGACCTTGCTCTTCTTCATGTCCCGACCTTCTACCGCAATCGAGGCCGATGATTATACAATTTTCTGAATAGGCATCGATTTTTTTATTATAATATAGATAATATTTTTTCTATAAAGAACATTAGAAATAAATAATGGTCCGATTTTTAGATCTGCTAAAAACTGCCAATTACTGCTAAATTAGCTGATTTCAACCATTCGGAAATGCAACGTTAAGACCGATCATCGAACTGCTAATTACTGCTAATTACTGCTAAATTAGCAGATATTATATTAACCAGCATAAACATGCTATTGATTGAGAACAATGAAGATCCCTGAGAGACCGAGGTCCTTGCAAGATATATTTAAAGATAAGATTATAAAAAATCCGGTCTTCACGGAAGATAGAACTGTTTCCGACCGAGTGAAACAATTCAATGAGGATTATCTTCATTGGGACGAGGTCAGACGTAAAGATATGCCACAAGATCCAGAGGTCGTCTGGGCATTGATGAAGATGTCGCGACAGGGGCAATCGCGGCATGTCGCCTTTTTAAACACCTCGTTGACCTACAATACGACCAGTCGATCACAGAGGATCATGCATATGCTGGATACCACCGCCTCTGGGTTGTTGGTTTTGGAAGAACCGCTGAAAGATTCGGAGATGAAAAGATATGTGATTAGTTCGCTCATGGAAGAGGCCATCGCATCAAGCCAGTTGGAGGGGGCTGTCACCAC
>DAONGL010000028.1:4007-19362 GCA_035404085.1 Methanomassiliicoccales archaeon
TGGAACTAGAGAAGGTGTACCACAAACCCCCATCTCACGAGAAGATCCCTGGATACATGAAGGAGCTGTGCAGGTTCGTCAACGGTGAATCTGGATCTGAATTTCAGCACCCTCTGATCAAGGCCATCATCTTGCACTTCATGATCGGTTACGTTCATCCCTTCGTCGATGGCAATGGACGGTTGGCTAGGGCGCTGATGTATTGGTACGCATTGAAGAGCAGCTATTGGCTCTTCGAATATATGGCCATATCTAAGGTAATCAAGGAACACCGCGGAAGATATGGAATGGCCTATCTATATTCTGAAACAGATGAAAATGATATTACGTATTTTATTAATTTCAACCTACAATGCATGGAAGAGGCCCTCAACAATACCCGGCAGTATATTCGGAGAAAGCAGCAAGAGCAGAGAGCGGCTATGAAAATGGTCGGATCACACCCCGAACTAAACTTCCGTCAAGCGGAGATATTGCGGGATATGATCAAAAATCGGGGGATATCGGTCTCTGTGCGGGAGATTGCCACTAAGTTCAACGTGGTTCATCAGACCGCGCGTACCGACCTCTTATCCCTCTCTGAAAGAGGGTTCATCGAAAGAAGGAAGGTGGGCAACAAATTATTCTTCGTGTATACTGGATCATCGAGTTTGAATGACCGCACCAAAGATGCGCTCATCGACAACAATAGGGGATGAGGCGGTATTGATGATGAGTATCATCCCATATTCCCGTGGACGCCTATCCTCTGGTATTTACTTGACAACGACGAACATGGCCCCGACCACACCTTCTGAATAATGCGTTGGCCTGGGTCCTAGTATGTCACTGACCCTATCGACTAGGCTTAGGAAAGTATTGAGTATTCACCCTACGATTCATCCCGGATGGTCTACCGCATACCCTCGGTCAAGGTACTAGAGGACTCCATCAGAAAGGTGATCCGGGAGCAGCAGAGCATTCCCTCCCAGCGTCTTTTCACCGAACTGGTGCTGGAGGACCTTCATAAGAAGAACCCCGAGTACAAGGTGGGCGAGGTTCGTTTAAGGCGTATGGCCCTGCACCGCAACCTGGCCAAGGTCACCATCTCCTATCGCGAGACGAAGGACCCCAGCCATAAAGGCCGTTGCCCGGTGTGCTGTTCCCCCATCGAGGAACTGCACAACTTTACATTGGACGAGAAGAAGGTCGAGCTGGGGTTCAAGTGCACCAAGTGCCCGTACTGGACCGGCCCGCGCAGGCGTGTTCCAGTTCGATACAACTTCACCATGTTCGGGGCGATAGTCCCGCCGAGCAAGAAGAAAGGCAAGTTCGCCCAGTGGAAGTTCGCCTAGGCACCGTATTTATTCTGCGATATCGTTCCCTGTCGCATGTGCCGCTCGACGGTGTACATGTCCACCAAGGAAGGCGTTCTGGAACTGGTCAAGAACGCGGTCCGGTTGAACCTGGATGACGAAGTTCTAGTTATCATCGACGATGTCGGGGAACGATTGGAGCTGCAGAACGTTCGAATAAAAGAGGTCAACCTCATCAGCAACAACATCGTGCTGGCGAAGGACCCCTCCGAGAATTGACTCCCTATCCAGGCCGTGCCCTCTGAAGCATGGTCCGTTCCAATATGATCAACGTGAGAGCGGGCGAAACCTTTACTATCTTCATAGCCCAACACCTCCCCGGGGAATGACGTTCCGAGGGAACGTCTGGATGGTCGGGGATAGACAATGAGGATCAAGAGACAGTATATGGCCGTCATCTTGGCCGTCATGCTCGTGATCAGCTCTCTGGCGGCGTTCGTGGCCTACGAATCGGTTCAGCGCAACAGACTGGGATACATAGGCATAGAGGTGGATAAGGAGGTCTTCACCTCGGAGGAGGATGTAACCTTCCGACTGGTATCCCTTTCCAGGAACGCCGAGTTCAACATCACCGACCGCTGGAACGATGATGTGGACGATGATTTTTACAGAGGATTGGACCTGGTGAGGGTGCCGGACATCATGGACGCTGAGACCTTCCTCGACGACCTGTCGTCGCTCGATTATCTTCGCAACCATAACACCTATGTTCCCTTAGGCCGGGCGTTCTTCGACCACTTCGACAGCCAGGACGATTCCCTCCAGGTCACCTGGAACGGTACCGTGGTCAAGGAGTACTGGGATGGTAATGGGTCGTTCCTCAGATACAGTCCGGCGGTCAGCGGCTTTTATGTCATCGTTCCCAGGAACTCCTGGAGCGCAGATCATAAGGTCTCTTTCCTTGTCAATGAAAGGTCCGTGTTCTACTATGACTCCCTGGACGTTGGAATGAAGGTCACGAACCATATCGAGGAGGATGTGACCGTGGAACTTACGCTCCGTGCCCCTCCCTGGACGATAGATAACGTCACCTGCGATTTGGACCTCGTCCTGTACTACCAGGGTAGCATCTTCGAGCCCGCGGAAGATGAAGATGCCCATCACTATGAGGAGAAAAGCATCGTCCTTAACCCTGGGCAGGACCGGGTCAGGACCTTGGTCTTCAATGTCAGCATACCGGACCACGGTTACGCGCCGCCGGGGACTGAGGGCCTCCATAACAGGTACTTCTCCACATTGACCATCGATGTGGTCCTGACCACCACCATCGGCACCTATGTCACCGGTCTTAGCGCCATCTGGGACGGGGGGTGGGACTATCAATACCAGTACTGATGATGCCTTGATGACCGTGGTCGGCCTTACCAAGACCTACGGGAGCAGACTGACCGCTCGGAACGTTCACGCCCTCAACGGAGCCTCCTTCGAACTGAAGAGGGGGGAGATCTGCGGGCTGGTGGGTCCGAACGGGGCGGGTAAGAGCACGCTCATCAAACTGATCATGGGCATCGAGCCCAGGAACGAGGGTAGAATAATCTTTGGGGACGAGAACATCGGCATCATCGGCTATGTGCCCGAACGGCCGACGTTCTTCGAGGACCTCACGGCCTTCCAGAACCTGCTCTACATCGCCAGGCTCGATGAGATGCCCGGTGCGGAGGACCTCTGCCATAAGGCCCTGGATAGATTCGGTCTGGGCGAAAGGAAGGACGACCTGGTGAGGACATTCTCCAAAGGGATGAAGCAGCGCCTGGCGATAGCCAGGGCACTGATCTCCTCGCCCAAGCTGCTCGTCATGGACGAACCGTTCTCCGGCCTGGACCCCACCATGGTCATGGATCTCCGAGGCCATCTCAAGGGGCTAAGGGGCACCGGGCTCACCATCCTGGTATCCTCGCATGAGCTGAACGAGATCGACCAGGTGTGCGATTCCATCGTGTTCATCAAAGATGGCAGGATGGTCAAGAAGGAAGGTTACGCGAGGGACGACGGTTACGTGAAGCTGCAGATAACCGTGCTCAACCCATCGGAGGACGTCATGGCAGCCATGTCCACGGCCAAGATCATCTCCGCTGACGGAGGCACCATCGTGATCGAGCTGAGAAGGTCGGAGGTTCCAGCGACGATGAAGAGGATCGTGGACGCGGGCGGACAGCTGATAGAGAGCAAGATACTGCAACGTAAGGCCGAGGAAATGTACGCCGATGTGTTCCTGAGGAAGGAGGCGGGGCAATGACAGAGTTCCTGGAACATCTGCGGAAGGACGTGCAGATCTACCGATCCGACTCGCTGTATCTCCTGTTCGTACTGATCGTCACGGTCATGGCCTTCATCATGTCCTTCGTGTCCACCAGCAGCTATGTGTCCCAGTGGCCCAATCTGCTCACCACGGAGATCGAGATGCTGGAAAGGCAGAGGGAGAGCCTGGACACCTATTGGCTAACTATGAGCAACACCCTCCTCATCCTGTTCGTTCTTATCTCCTCCATGGCCATGACCCCGGAGAAGGAGAACGGCATGGTTCGCTATGTCCTGACCCACCGGACGCATGGCTGGATGATGTATCTTAGCAAGTATCTCGTCCTAGCCTGCCTGGCCATCTACGCCGTGACGGCGTCCTCCCTCGCCTACTTCCTGGTGTTCACGGCCATGGACCTGCCATTGTTGAGCGCTGGGGACGTGTTCTCGGCCATGGTCATGCCAACGCTCACGGTTCTGGCCATCTGTGCGATCGGGCTGATGGTCTCCGCCCTCATGAACAAGAAGGGGGCTGCCATAGCCCTAGGCGTGGTGCTGTTCCTGGTCATATCCATGAGCTCCACCTTGGTAACCTCCCTGGCCATCGAGGCCGCTCACGACCATCCGGACTGGGAACCCGGTCTCGATGAAGCAGACTACATTCCTGGATACTACAAGGCGCTCATCAGGATGAACCCCATGTCCCTCGTATCCGGATCGGGGATGATAGGTGAGGGGGAGGGCGTGCTCATAGGTCTGGGAATGATCGCTGCCTACGTTTCCTTAGGGATATTCATCTTTGCCAGGGAGCGTACGGAGTTCGGTCTGCTAAAGGACCTGGGAGCGAAGATCGGAGGAAGGGGTCGCTAGCGAAAAGATCTCTCACCTCAACAGGCGTTCGACCTGTCGGCCGCTCAGTTCGAGCATGCCGTTCGGCCTCAGCCGGGGAACCATCAACCTCCAGTTCGGGTTCATGGCGAACGCCTTCTGGAACAGCGGCAAGGATTCGTCGAAACGACCCTTGTTCGCCAGGCCGACCGCGTGCCAGAACAACATCTCCGCGTTTCTGGGAAAAGCCTTCTGAGCTTTGGAGTAGGCGCTCAGCGCAAGATCGGTGTCCCCGTCCTCCATCGCCTTATCGCCCTCATCCATGCTCTCGTAGGCCCGGTGCACCTTAAGCAGCCGTGCCAGTTCCTTCAGCGGATCGCGGTGGTCGTCGACGCGCAGATCGATGAGCCGGTCCTTCCACACCTGTCCTGTGCCCTTCCCGCGCACGATGACCATGGCCGCGCTCTGCCTCCCCCGGGCGTCGCCCCCTTCCTTCTCCGCCGCCATGAGCGAGGCCATGATCCTGTCGGCCAGTGGACCGTCCGACGTTTCGAAAGCTTCGGCCATTGCCGGCCAGACAGTGTCCTTGAGCATCATGTTCGCCTGCACGGAGAAGTTCTTTCCGCTGATATGCCCGGCCTCGGCCACGCACTTTTTTCCAGTATGGGCGAACGAACGGCCGCGGGAATCGATGATGGCCAGCTGCCGGAGGTCCCGTCCTCCGTCCTTGGAGACCATCTTCCCCACCGCCTCCTCGGGGGACCTCTCTTCGGAAAGCAACCTCAATCCCTCCGGCCCGAAGGCGGGATTGGTGAAGGACTGCGTGACCACGGCGCCTACCCCTGCCAGGGCCCAGGGCACCACCGTGCCGACGGAGAACCAGTGTGATTGGACGCCGGCCCCGATCTCCCCTGTCCTTTCATCCCTGGCCACGATGGAATAGGTGTGGGCGAACGGTCCTTTCGCGAAATGATCTGGAACGAACATGGTGGCTACCTATCGCTCGATGGGGATGAGGAAAAATAAAGGTTGGTAAGAGGTTTGAAAAATGTTTCGAAGGCCTAGTCGCAGTTCTCGAACTGGCTGTTGTACAGTCCGCTGTAGAAGCCACCCTGCTTCAGCAGCTCCTCGTGCGTGCCGCTCTCGACGATGCTGCCTTCCCTCATCACCAGTATCGTGTCGGCGTCCTTGATGGTGGACAGCCGATGCGCTATGATGAAGGAGGTGCGTCCGACCGTCAGGTCCTGCATGGCCTTCTGGATGATCTTCTCCGTCCTGGTATCGACGGAACTGGTCGCCTCGTCCAATATCAGCAGGGGAGCGTTCTGCACCACCGCCCGGGCGATAGTCATCTGCTGCCTCTGCCCCATGGATATCTTCGACTCGTCGTCCAGCTTGGTGTCGTAACCGTCAGGGAGCGTGGCGATGAAGTGGTGTATGCCCACGGCCCTACACGCTTCCTCGATCATCTCGTCGGTCACGCCTTCCTTGCGGTAGGCGATGTTCTCCCGTATCGTCCCTTCGAACAGCCAGGTATCCTGCAGAACCATGCAGAACAGGCCGTGCACATTGTTCCTGGTGAGCTCCTTGGTGGAGACACCGTCGATCAGGATGTCCCCGGAGTTCACCTCGTAGAAGCGCATCAGCAGGTTCACTATGGTCGTCTTTCCGGCGCCGGTAGGGCCGACTATCGCCACCTTCTGCCCGGACCGGACGTGGTAGGAGAAGTTGTGGATGACCTCGCGTTCCGGAGAGTAACCGAAGGATACGTTGCGGAACTCCACGTCCCCCTTTACGTCCTTGAGGACCGTCTTCTTGCCGTCCTCGTTCTCCATCTCCGGTTCCTCCAGGAACTCGAAGACGCGCTCCGAGGCGGCGGCCACGGATTGCAGGCTGGTCGCCGCCTGGGCCAGCTGCGACAGCGGCTGGGTGAAGAGTCGTACATACAGCATGAAGGCCACGATGACCCCGATGGTTATGGTGCCGTTCAGCACCTGGACCGCGCCGACTATGCATACGGCGACATAACCGAAGTTGCCGATGAAGCCCATCAACGGCATCATCATGCCCGATAGGAACAGAGACTTGAAGGCGCTGTCGAACAGCTCGTCGTTGATGGAGTCGAACTCCTTCTGCGCCGCCTTCTCACCATTGTAGGCCCTGACGATAACGTGACCGGAGTACATCTCCTCCACATGACCGTTCAAACGTCCCAGGTGCTTCTGCTGGCGTTCGAAGTACTTCTGCGACTTGACCATGATGAAGGCCATGAGCATGAAGCCGGCCACGGCGGAACCGACCGCGGCCGCCGTCATGATCAGATCGGTGTAGAGCATCATGACCAGCGAGCCGATGAGCAGCGCCGCGGAGCTCATCAGCATGCCCACGCTCTGGTTCATAGACATTCCGACGGTGTCCACGTCGTTGGTGACCCGGCTCAGCACGTCGCCGTAGCTGGTCTTGTCGAAGTACTTCAGAGGCAGGCGGTTTATCTTTTCGGAGATGTCCGTGCGCAACCGCTTCGAAAGCCTCTGCACTATGGTGGCGACGATGTAACCCTGGCCATACGTCAGCACTGCCGATAGCAGGTAGATGATCACCAGGAACGTTCCTATCTCGGCCACGCCGTCCAGGTCTATCGTTCCAGTGAACATCCCGGTGGCGATGAGGTCGGCGAGATCGCTGAGCTTGTCCGGACCTATGACCGTGAACACCGTTCCGATTATGACCAGTGTGGACGCCACGATCAGCGCCGGTATGTACTGGCGCATGTAGGCCAGCATCTTCTTCCAGGCCGTCTTGAAGCTCTTGGGCTTGCCGGCCATCATGGGGCCGTGCCCGGGACCGAACCCGGCGGGACCTTTCGGTCTTGGCTTGCTATCGTCCTCGCTCATCGTCTCATGTCCTCCTCGGTTAGTTGAGACTCAACTATCTCCCGGTACACTGGACAGGTGTCCAGGAGCTCGTGGTGCTTTCCTATGCCCACCACTGAGCCGTTGTCCAGCACCACTATCTTGTCGGCGTCCAGTATGGTCCCGACCCTCTGCGCCACGATGACACTGGTGACGTCGGCCGTCTCCTTCTTCAGGGCGCTCCTGAGACAGCGATCGGTACGGTAATCCAGGGCGGAGAACGAGTCGTCGAAGATGTATATCTCCGGCCGACGGCACACCGCCCTGGCGATGGAAAGACGCTGCTTCTGCCCGCCGGACACGTTCGTGCCTCCCTGGGCGATGGAAGAGTAATAACCGTCTTTCATGCCCTCCACGAACTCCGCGCCCTGGGCGATGGTCACGGCGGTGCGAACGTCAGCTTCCGTGCGCTCCGATGACATGTCCCCGTAGGCCACGTTGGAGAACACCGTCCCCGAGAAGAGCATGGCCTTCTGCGGCACGTACCCCATCTTCTGGTGCAGCGCCTCCTGGGTGTAATCTCGCACGTCCACGCCGTCCACCTTTACGCTTCCCTCGGTTACGTCGTAAGAACGCAGTAAAAGGTTCACTATGGTGCTCTTACCGCTGCCAGTGGAACCGATGAAGGCGATCGTCTCACCTTGGTCGGCCTTGAAGCTTATGTCCCTCAGGACGTAATCCGCGGCGCCGGGATACTTGAAGCTGACCTTATCGAACTCTATCTCCCCGTTCCCCGGACGGGAGGGTACCGTCCCGTCCTTGATGGACGGCTCGGTCTCGATGATCTCTTCGATGCGCCGGGCGGAGACTATGGCGCGGGGCAGGATGAAGAACACGATGACCAGCATCATGAAGCCCATGACCACCTGCATGGCGTAGGCGATGTACACGATCATGTCCGAGAAGAGCGCTATCTGGGCCGGCAGCCCGGAAGCGGCGTCGATCAGTATCGCACCTATCCAGTATATCGATAGTGACAGCAGCCCGATCACGGTCATCATCACCGGCATCATCAGCGACATGGCGCGGCCGGTGAACAGGTTGTTGGCGGTGAGCTCCTCGTTGGCCTTCTCGAACTTGTTCTCCTGGTACTTCTCGGCGTTGTACGCTCGTATGACCCGGATACCCTTCAGGTTCTCCCGCATGTTTCTGTTGACGTCATCTGTCAGCCACTGGATCTTCTTGAACCGGGGGACTACGAAATACATCAGTATTCCGATCATGGTGAGCATGACGATGATCGCGACCGCAGTAGCGGAGGTCCACTGCCAGCTCTTGCCGGATATCTTGATGATCGCCCAGCCGGCCATTATGGGGGCCTTGATGATGACCTGCAGCCCGATGGCCACGGCCATCTGCACCTGGGTCACGTCGTTCGTGGCTCGGGTGATCAAACTGGCCGTGGAGAACTTGTTGATCTCGTTGGCCGAGAACGATTGCACCTTATGGAACTGCATGGCCCGGACGCGCTTGGCCAACGACGTGGCCACGTACGCCGCTATGTAACCGATCACCAGCGCCGTACCCAGACTACCGAGCGCCAGACCGAGCATCGGCCATCCCTGGGCCATGACCTGCTCCACCGTCCCGCCGGTCTGCAGCAGTTTGGTGATCTGGTACATGTAATCAGGGATCTCCAGGTCCAGCCACACTTGCAGGACGATGAAGCCGGTGCAGGCCACCATCAACGCCCATTCCTTGGCCTTGAGATGTTTGAGTATCATTGTTTCAGCTCCTTCTCCAGTTCAGAAATGTAAGATTCGAGCATGCGGAGGTTGTTCTGCACTCCGTCCCGGATGACCATCATGTGCTTGAGCCGCTCCTCGGGGGACCTCTCGTCCAAGGGGATGAAGTTCTCCACCTCCCCCTTACGTTCCAGGTACGCTCTTCCCATAACTTCCATGGTCCGGCTCATGAACAGTATTCCCGAGGACATGGTGGCTAGCGTCTCATCCAGCCATCCCTCGCCTTCCGGGGTGAGGCGATATATGTCCTTGCCATCCTTGTTCTCCACTGACAGAAGCCCGTGCTCCTGCAGGCGACGGAGAGCGGGATACACCGCACCGGTCTGCGGGTCCCATACCCCCTTATAGTCCTCTCGCAGCGCCTTCAGCAGTTCGTAGCCGTACATGGGCCGGTCCGCCAGCTTGATCAGCATGATCAATTGCGACGGGCTGATCCGGTTGCCCTTGTACGTGTTCGGTTTCCCCATCATGATAGTGAACCTCTTAAGTAGATCTCCACTAGGTAGCGCGGTACTACGCAACCCCTATTTCAAGATGTCGGGCGGTACCGCGGGATGAGTTTAAATGGCCGGAGCCTTTCGGTCAGGGCATGGACCTGACCTACGAGGAGATACCGGAGGACCTGTGGGAGGACTGGGTCTGGCTGGTGTCGCCTCCGGGGCTCACTCGTAGCGTGGAGGAGGAGACGCAGCCGCTGCTCAACAGCCCCTATCAGCTGACGTCCACCTACACCGTGAATTTTCCGAAGATAGTTCTCTTTCACATGTCCTGGAGCTGCGCCGCCGCAGCTGATGGTGACGTGAGCCCCAACGACCTGCAGGTCGCGGTGCACATGGACACCGACGTAGCGCTACAGGGCCTGCTATTCCTTCTGAAGAACTACCCGCTGGTGCTCCGCTGGAAGCTGGACGACGATCAGCGCGCCTCGCTAGCCCCCAATCTCTGGGACGACCTGCAGGAACCGCCGGAGCTGCTCTGGCATGTGCCGCAGGAGCTGGAAGGCCGAGCGCTGGACCTGGAGAGCATATCCATCGAGTTCTTCAATCCGTTCGTGCCCGCTTTGCGTCTGGCCGGTATCCCTCGCTCGGTGATCGGGGTCATCTCCCCGGTAAAAAACATGGACCTCGCCATATCCTCGCTCATCCCTGGCGTGGAGAGCGATTGGCGGGAAGCGATGACCATGGCCATCAACGAACTGGAGCGGCGTGGCCTTATCGAGATCGCCGACGAGGGTCGGATGCGTTTCACCGAAAGAGGAAGGCGAATGGCGGTCACCGAGCCGCTCTCCGACTGTTTGAGCTGTCGATGCCGCATCGACGAGGTCATGGAATACGAGATGGGCGGGGACGAGGACTGAGCGGCGTTCTGATGCCGTTCTCGCCGTTCGCATGACATTGTGCCAATGGAACCTGCCGATTTGCGCCCGTTCGTTGGAATAATTTGAATCCTGGGAAGATTCGCATGACAAGCTTTATCAGGGAATAGAATATTTGGCGGTTGGGTCAGCAGATGAAGCTCTGGGATTTCGGCAGGGTTAAGGACGGCAAGGTACAGATAGGCGACAAGATCCGCAGGCGCTTGGGCCTGGAGGACGGAAGCCAGGTCTATTCCACCCTCTTCCGCTACGAGCAGAACGGCTCCCGCGGGCACGAGATGGTGCTCTCCACCTTCGGACCGGAGAACTACCGCGAGCTCTGCAATCTCACCTTTTACATGATCGACGCTCCTGGCGCCTGCTCTCAGGCCGCCAAGTTCCTGGCCGACCGCAACGTGGACATCCTGAACTCGGTTTCGGTCAGCATGACCTGCGGAATCTCCATGGTCTGGAAGATGCTGGTGGACCTCTCGTACTACGGCGACTCCACCCAGCTCATGGAGGACTTCGCCTCTTTGCGGAGAACCAGCCCGGCCGCCCTGTCCAAGGTCGAGGGGCTGGAGATCAATCACTCTCACATCAGCGACCGCTACACCAAGGGCATGACCGGTCCGACCTCTGGACGAATCAAGGTCAAACCGCTGCGCAAGGTGGCTCGCTCCCCCTCGCTCATCAGCGGCGGGAACTTCACGATCCCCAAGGACTATCTGGACAACATGGAGGACGTGAAGGAGGGAACCCCGGTCATGATGGTCGGGGACGTGGACTCCTGGGTGCTGTCCATGTCCTTCCTGCCCGAGGACTGCAAGCTAGCGGAGATATCCCTCGAGATACCGGACAAGCCCGGAGCGATCTTCAAGGCCACGGAGGCCCTGGCCGCCCAGGAGGTAAACCTACTGGCGGTCCAGTCCCGCGTCGTGGTCTACGGCCAGATAATGGCCCTGGACCTGGTCGCCGACCTGCACAAGGCGGGCGAACTGGACCAGGTGGTCGCCAAGGTCCTGGACTCCCTGGGCGGGGAGTTCAAGCTCCGCAGCAAGGGGCCGGTGACCTTCTGAGGTCTGTCAGATGCTCATAGGCCGCAAGGTGCTGGTCAAGGGCGAGGTGGATTCCACCAACAACATCGCCAAGACGCTGGCCATCGACGGAGAGCCGGAAGGCACCGTCGTTTCCGCTCTGAGACAGACCGGAGGCAAGGGCCGCACCGGCCGTCACTGGGAGTCCCCGGAAGGCGGACTTTACCTATCTATAGTCCTAAGGCCGGACCTGCCGGCCCAGGACCTGACGTTGTTGACCGTTCTCTCCTGCCTGCCGGTCGCCCAGGCCATAGAGGAGGTGTGCAAGGTCGTACCCCGTATAAAGTGGCCGAACGACGTGCGCATCGACGGCAAGAAGGTCGCTGGCATCCTTACCGAGGTCTGCTACCGCGGAGGAGAGCCGCGATTCATGGTCCTGGGCATCGGGATCAACCTCAATACGGACGTTTCAGCGCTCAACGCCCCGGAAGCGGGAAGCCTGAAGGACATCTGCCAGAGGGGGCTGGACCCTGAGCTTTTCATGAACGTCCTGCTATTCAAGCTGGACGAGTTCTACGCCAAGTTCAGGAAAGGGGACCGGGACCTGGACCTGTACGCCAGATACTCCGAGTCCCTGGGCCAGGACATCGAGGTGCGGCTGGGCGACCAGAAGGTCAAGGGCCGGGGGATGCACCTGGACCCGGACGGGGCGCTGGTGTTCCGTTCGGAGGACGGGATGATATATCGCGCCACGTCCGTGCACGACGTGGTGCCCTTGGACCGCGGTCAGGTGAGGTTCGATAGCAAGTAACGTTCATTAATCATGAATACGCATAATGAGGGGAACAACATGGGCGAGGACAAGGTCAAGGAGCTTCGGGACATGAAGAAGAGGTCCCGGGCCGGTGGAGGAGCGGAGAGGGTAGAGGCGCACCGTGCGCAGGGCAAGATGACCGCCCGCGAACGCGTGGAGGCTCTGCTCGATCCGGGTTCGTTCTCCGAGCTGGACACCTTCGTCTCGCATCAAGCTTACCATTTCGGAATGGAGAAGCAGAAGGTCCCCGGGGACGGTGTGGTCACCGGACGCGGAACCATCGAAGGAAGGCAGGTGTTCGTCTACGCCCAGGACTTCACCGTCTTCGCCGGTTCCGTCGGCCGCATGCACGCCAAGAAGATCTGCAAGGTCATAGACCTGGCGGTGAAGACCGGATGCCCCATCATCGCGCTCTACGACTCGGGCGGGGCCCGTCTGCAGGAAGGCGTTGATTCCCTGGCCGGTTACGGCGAGGTCATGTTCAGGCATTCCCTGGCCTCCGGGCTCATTCCGCAGATAGCCATGGTCATGGGCCCCTGCGCCGGTTCCGGCGTGTACGCCCCGATGCTGAGCGACTTCGTGTTCATGGTCAAGGACAAGTCCTTCATGTTCATGGTCGGGCCGGACGTGATAAAGGCCGTGCAGAACGAGATGGTCACCTTCGAGGAGCTCGGCGGTGCTAGCGTCCACGCCACCCGCTCCGGTTCGGCGCACTTCGTGGCCGAGGACGACCTGGACTGCGTAAAGCAGGTCAAGAAGCTGATGTCCTATCTGCCGAGCAACAACCTGGAGCAGCCGCCGAAGAAGCAGATGGGCGATGATCCGGAACGCCGCGAGGATTCCCTGGACACCATCATACCGGAGGACCCCATGAAGCCCTACGACATGAAGGAGGTCGTCCGGAAGGTCGTGGACAAGGGAGAGTTGTTAGAGGTGCAGGAGCAGTTCGCCCGCAACATCATAACCGCCTTCGCTCGAATGAACGGCGCTCCGGTCGGCATCGTGGCCAACCAGCCTATGGCTTTGGCTGGAACTTTGGATGCCAACTCCTCGCTGAAGGCCGCCCGCTTCGTGCGCTTCTGCGATTCGTTCAACATTCCCGTGGTCACCCTGGTAGACGTTCCAGGCTACATGCCTAGCGTGGAGCAGGAGAACGGTTCCCTGCTGAGGGACTCGACGAAGCTCCTCTACGCTTACGCCGAGGCGAGCGTTCCGAAGATCACCCTCATCACCCGGAAGGCCATCGGCGGGGCGTACTGCGTCATGGGCTCCAAGGCCTTGCGTTCCGACGTTAACTTGGCCTGGCCGACGGCGGAGATCTCCATCGTCGGACCGGAGGGAGCGATCAACATCGTGTTCAAGCAGGAGCTCATCATGGCCGACGACCCCCAGGAGAAGAGGGACGTGCTCATCTCCGAGTACCGCAAGATGTACGCCTCGGCGTTCTTCTCGGCGGAGCGCGGCTATCTGGACGATATCATCGAGCCGAACAACACTCGCATGCGAATCATCGAAGGATTGCAGATGCTGGACCGCAAGCGCGAGGCCCGCCCGGCCAAGAAGCATGGCAACATGCCGCTGTGAGGTGTTCGAATGAAGATCAAGATAATGGACACCGTGCTGAGGGACGCGCACCAGTCGTTACTGGCTACGCGCATGCGCACCGATGACATGCTACCGGCGGCGGCGATGCTGGATGAGATCGGCTACTGGTCGGTGGAGATGTGGGGCGGGGCGACGTTCGATACCTGCCTCAGATTCCTGAGGGAGGACCCCTGGGAGCGCATTACGAAATTGAAGAAGGAGATGCCCAACACCCCCTTCCAGATGCTGCTCCGCGGGCAGAACGTGGTCGGTTACCGCCACTATTCCGACGACATACTGGACAAGTTCGTCAAGAACGCCTGCCGTCGCGGCATCGACGTCTTCCGCATATTCGACGCGCTCAACGACCACCGCAACATGCAGATGGCCATGCGCTCGGTGAAGAAATACGGGGGCGTGGTCGAGGCGTCCATATCATACACCATCTCCCCGGTGCATACCATAGACGGGTACATCAAGTTCGCCCGCAAGCTGCAGGACATGGGTGCCGACACGATCTGCATCAAGGACATGGCCGGCATGCTGGCGCCGATGGAGGCCTACGAGCTGGTCAAGCAGCTGAGGGAGGATATCGGACTGCCGGTGCACCTGCACTGCCACGCCACCTCCGGCATGGTCATGTCCACGTACACCAAGGCCATAGAGGCCGGGGCGGAGATCGTCGATACGGCCATCTCCAGCATGTCCCTGAGCACCTCACAACCGCCGACGGAGGCGGTCGTCGCCATGCTCCGCGGGACGGAGTACGACACCGGTCTGGACCTCAAGAAGCTCACCGCCATCTCCGAATACTTCGAATCGATCCGTAAGAAGTATCAGGCCTTCGAGAGCGGTTTCACCGGCATCGACACCAACGTACTGGTGTACCAGATCCCCGGCGGAATGATATCCAATCTCATCTCCCAGCTGAGGGAGGCCAAGAAGGAGGACCGCCTGGCGGACGTCTATGACGAAGTTCCGAAGGTCAAGGCCGATCTCGGCCACGTCCCGCTGGTGACGCCAACGTCCCAGATCGTCGGAACGCAAGCGGTGTTGAACGTCATCACCGGCGAGCGCTACAAGATGGTGACGAACGAGACCAAGAACCTGGTTCGCGGCCTATACGGAAAGACGCCAGCGGACATCGATCCCGCCATTCGCAAGAAGATCATAGGTGACGAAAGACCGATAACCGTCCGTCCGGCCGATCTGCTGGAGCCGGAGTTCGAGAAGCTGGCCAAGGAGATAGAGGAGTACGCCTGCAAGGAGAACATGGCCTGCTCCGAGGAGGACGTGCTCTCGTACGCCCTCTTCCCCCAGGTGGCCCTGGACTACTTCAAGCACCGCCAGATGATGGAAAAGGGAGTTAACTATCGCGATCTGGCGGCCATCGCTGTCCTGTACATGCGCTCCACGGAGAAGCATGTCTCCAACAATGACCGGGGCAACGGCAACGTGGACGCCTGGAAATGCGCGGCGATAAACGAA
>DAONGL010000029.1:0-19113 GCA_035404085.1 Methanomassiliicoccales archaeon
TTCGACGACATGGCCGCCACCTGCCTCAAGTGCCCGCTGTCCTGGGACGAGGGAAGGGGCTGCATGGGCACCTTCGGACCGGAGAACAGCGCGCTGCCCGGCATCGCCCAGAAGTACAACTGCGCCATCGTGGCCAGCGTCCCGTCCTCCGTGGAGGGCAAGAAGATATTCTCCGTCGAGGACGCCAACAAGCTCCTGGAGGAGGTCAAGCTGCTCCGGGAGAAGCTTCCGGACGAGGGCAAGGTAATGGTGCGCCGCTACTCCGGGGTCCTGGACCGCCTGGAGAAGATGGGCAACGTCTGCCTCACCTACAAGACCCGGTTCTACTTCCTGTAGACCGAAACCCTTTTTTTATCATATTTGCCTTCTTTTTACGAACTGATATGAGCGGCGACGATCCCAAATTGAACTGCGTGGGCTGCGACACCGGACTGTCGTTCAACGAGGGCGAGAAGCTCCTGGTCAACGGACAACTTGTGGAGCTTGCCGGACTGGACGATATCATGGAGGAGGTCCGCAAGCTCAAGTTATCGCAGCGGAAACGAGTGGCCGATGAGCTTCTGCTTCGGGCAAAGGAGCGCAAGGCAGTACCGGAGGGTTCGGAAAAGCAGTACCGCGACGCGCTCATGGACGAGTACGACCGGCGCTATCTGACCGTGATGTGATCATTCCGTCACGCGCAGGTTGAGGTTCAGGCTCTGCACCTCGTTCTCCACCGCTTTGATTATCCTATCCTCGGCCGAGGTGTCGGTGTAATCGAGCATCGGCGATGCGGCGAAAGGTAACGCGGGGGCACCGTCCTTGTAGAGCAGGAACCACAGCTTGTAGTTGCCTCCCAAGGTCACGTTGAACTCGTACGGCAGTTCCCATTGCGCCTGCCATTCCCCTTCCAGATCGACGTCGGTGTGCTCCAACGTGATATTGAAGGAGTCGAAGAAATACATGGCGTGCACCTGCGTGGCGTTGTCCACGAAGCTCATGTTGACCAGCCACAGTTCCACGGTGTAATCCACCGTACGGTGCTCGTGATTGGCGATGCCGATGATGACCGAGGCGTCCTGGCCCACGGTCAGGTTCCTGGGATACCCGGTGGCGTTCCCTCCCGGTCCCAGTATGTAGAACTCGGTGAAGCTCTCTCCCTGGCGCGGTACGGCGACCACGTACACCAGGGCGATGACCGACGAGAGGATGGATATCACAAGCACTATCGTCAGGACCTTGTCCACGCCCTTCTCGGCCTTGAACTGTGTCGAGTACTTCTTCCACACCACGGCGGGATCGAACGGAAGGTACGGCGCCTCGGCCTTATCGCGGCGGTAGAGGCCACCGGCGCTCAAGGCCACGTTCAATGCGGCCAGGGAGAACAGGATGGGCGCCAGGCGGATCCCGAAAGGGGTGTAGTTGAGGCCGAAGCCTACCAGCGGGGATATGGCTATGCTGAGCCCGAAGGAGAGGGCCACCCGCTCGATGATCTCCAGGTCCTTGCTCTCCGGAAACAGCACCGATAACGCGGAGTATCCGGGGAAGAACAGGATGAAGGGAAGCCCGATGACGATACGGAGCGCGCTGTCCGGCAGGGCGTATATTATCAATATGAGTACCAGGGAAAGTATCCCGATGGACCAGAGGTCCCAATCCCTCCTGGGCTGCGCTCTCATCCCTGAAGGGGAGTGTGTGAGGATATTTATCGGTTTGCGGATTTTATTGCGCAATTGACCAGTTATTAATAATCCCAGCTTCGATACCCGCTCGCCATGGCGCTATGCGAGCTTTTCGACCTGGAGGAACTCCGGTTGCTGGAGAACACCCTGGAGGACCTGGGGAACGATATGTTCCTGGCCCAGATGCTGAGCGGATCGGAACAGGTCCGCCTTTTGATCTCCAACGACGAGACGCCCTTGGCCATGGCCCGGGAGGACGGCGGATGGAAGGCCGTCAGCTTCCTCTGGAAGGAGCCGTCGGACGAGCTCATCGAGCTCCTTCCCGAGCTGGACATCAAGGTGTACACCTGCGATACCGAAACGTACCGCGAGGCGGTCTACGACCATTTCGCTCGGAAGATCATGAACGAGGTGGAGCCGGCCCTGGACGATGTTCCCGAAGATCGGACCAAGAAGGTCTCCGACCTGATCTGGAAAGAATGGAACTTCAAGCCCGGCGATCTCTGTTACGATTGTTGCTGCGGCTCCGGGGTAGGCAGCATGGCGCTGACGAAGGTGGGATTGCGCGCCTTCGCCTTCGATGTGGACGCCCCGCTTCTTAGCCGCGGCCTGCAGATCGGGCGACTTCAGTCCTGGAGCACCGCCCAGCTGGACGCCGCCAAGGTATCGCAATATCTGGAGAAGGCGCCTTTCGCACTGATGCTGATGGCCGGGGATATCAATGTCGGAAACTCCTGGATCTGGAAGATAATTTTCGAGCAGGTGCTTCTGATCGGCGAACAGGTCATGGTTACCGTGGGAACGCAGGAGGAGGCCGAGCAGCTTAGGTCCTGGGCGGAGGCCAAGGGACGATCGCCCAGGGTGTTCGAGAACGAGCGTGACCCCTTCTACGATCGCTGGGTCTGTTCCGTTCGATGAACCGCTAGTTAACCATACCAACCATTAACTACGTTAACGTCAATTTTCTTTCAGGTGTTAAAACGACCGATTACGCCAATTGTTCTCGCATCATCATGGACATCCTGGAGCTGCCGACCGAACCCGTGGCGATCACCCTGGTGAAGAAGGGCCAGCCGCTGCCCGAAGGCTATCAGGTCCCGGAAAAGAACATCAGGCATTGCCAGTCCGTCATGCGGGCCAGGAGGGGTGAGAAGCTTCTGCTGACCGGTGATAAGCACGCCTGTCATGTCGGGGCGTCCGCACTTGGCCTCGTACCAATTCCCGACAAGGTGAGGTCTGGAGAATTCCATTACAACCTGGGCATGTTCGACAGCGTCGAGGCCGCCAAGAAGATGATCGACGAGCGCCCCCAGCTGGACTGTGGGAGCGTCATCGCCACGGCCGTTTCCCCGCTGAGCAAGGCGGAGCTGCCGCCGGACGTGATCGTGGTGACCGGAACGCCCGAGCAGATGTACTGGCTGCTTCCGGTGGCCGCCAAGTTCTTCGAGGGCGGTAAGATAACGGTGGAACTGGAGCCTTTCCAGGCCAGCTGCGCCTATTCCACGGTGTATCCGTACCTGCACGACACCCTGAGCATGTCCATAGGCTGCTACGGCTGCCGAAAGGCCACCGACCTGGAGCCGACCGAGATGCTGGTCGGGATACCGGCCACCAAACTGGAGGCGGTCGTGCAGGCCCTGCAGAAGATCAAGCCGGTCCGGGAGAAGGGCAAGATCAAGAGCGGCTGATCCCGAACTTTCTTACAATTATTTTTTACTTTTTCATTATTTTTGAAACAAAGGTCAATATAATAGCGTTGACAATGGTCTGCTTGCAATAAATTTGCAGGCGTTACCATGGACCTCATCGACCTCGAGATACTCAGGATGTTGAGGAAGAACTCCCGGGAGAACCTGGGGACCATCGGCGATCAGCTTGGCGTATCGAAGGCCACGGTCAGCAGGCGCATCTCCCGCCTCGAGGAGGACGGGTATGTCAGCGCCTACACCATGCAGGTGAACACTGGGAAGCTGGGTCTGATGCGCGCCCTGATCGGGCTGCAGGTGGTCGGGTCCCCGCTGGGCGCGGTGATCGACGAGCTCAAGAAGTTCCCTGGCATACAGTACGCCTACAAGGTGTTCGGTGATCACTCTCTAATCTGCGAGGTCTACGCCAGCAGCGTGGACAGCCTTTACGACCTCATCCAGGACAAGATCGTCAACATTCCGAACGTGCAGCGGGTGGAGGTCGACATTCTCATCGAAAGGATACCGATCAACGAGGACGCCATGTTCGATCTGGCCCTGCCGTTGGCGGAGAACGAGGCTTCCCGGGACTGATAACGCAAAAGCTTTTTGATTCTACGGAGGTTCACCCCACCCATGGAACTCCACCCCGTTGCCAAGACGTACACCAAGGACGGTCACCGGGCCATAAGTCCCGAGGCCACCCTGAAGCGGGTGGAGCCGCTGCTCCCCGTCGCAGGAATAACCCGCGTGGCGGACATAACCGACCTGGACCGCATCGGAATACCTGTTTTCTCCAGTATAAGGCCCGGGGCGAAGGAAGGGGCGATATCCATATACAACGGCAAAGGCGCCAGCCGGGAGCAGGCGCGCGTCTCGGCGATCATGGAGGCCATGGAGCGCTACTCCGCCGAACCGAAGGGCGAGAAGGTCCGGCGGGACCTGATGGAGAACATGCTGGCCTCGGAGAACGCCGTGGACCCTCGTTCCCTCATCCTTCCGCAGATGATCAACGTACACGTCAACTTCCACCCCATCGCCTGGGTCAAGGGGTACGACCTCATTGAGGGCGAGGATGTCTGGGTTCCAGCCGGGGCGGTGTACCATCCATACGAATCTAACAAGGACCTTCAGCTCTTCAGGAGCAACACCAACGGACTGGCGTCCGGCAACAATCTCGAAGAGGCGATACTGCACGCCATGTGTGAGGTCGTCGAACGAGACGCCTGGTCGATATGCGAGGCTAGGCGGAAGCCCCGCGGGGAAATAGTCGTCGGGGACGACTGCACGGTGGTAAGCGATCTTCTGGAGAAGTTCAGCAAGCAAGGTGTGGAAGTGCACCTCAAGGACCTCACCAGTGATGTCGGCATTCCCACCATCGCCGCCGCCGCGGACGACGTGAGAATGAAGGACCCCGCGCTTCTGAACCTGGGGGTGGGCACTCATCTGAGCCCCAGGGTGGCGGCGATCCGGGCGTTGACGGAGGTGGCCCAGAGCCGATGCACGCAGATACATGGCGCTCGAGAGGACACCACCAAGGCCGATCTGAACCGCACGCTCGGATATGAGCGGATGAAGCGCATGAACTCCATGTACTTCTCTCCCTCCGATGGGATCGGAATCTCCGACTTCCCGGAGTTCGACACCAAGGACCTCTTGGAGGACATCGAGGTGGTCCTGGACCATCTGGTCGAGGGCGGTTTCGAGAAGGTCGTCGTGGTAGAGCTCACCAGGCCTGAGCTGAAAGTACCTGTGGTGCGGGTCATCATACCTGGAATGGAGATATTCGCCATGGACATGGACCGCCTGGGGCCGAGGCTGGTGGCATGAGGCCGGTGGTTTTTCTAGGTCCAAGCCTTCCTCTGTCCGAGGCCGGGGAGATACTTGACGCCGATTACCGTCCGCCGGTCAGGAGGGGGGACCTGCAGCATCTGGAAGGCGTCGAGATCGTCGGTATCATCGACGGCGTGTTCCTGCAAAGCTGTTCGGTCGGCCATCGGGAGATATTGTCTCTACTCAATCGAAAGGTGAAGATGATCGGCGGGGGGAGCATGGGGGCGCTCCGGGCGGCTGAAATGGGCCATTATGGCATGACCGGCGTGGGTAGGATTTTCAAGATGTACGCCAGCGGAGAGGTCCAGGGGGACGACGAGGTGGCATTGGTGTTCGACCCGGAGACCATGGAGCCACTGTCCGAGCCGTTGGTGAACCTGCGGTCCCTTCTGGACGCGGCCTGGATGGCCGAGGTCATCGATTCGGTCCATAGGGCCAAGATATTGGACGAGATGCGATCGATCTATTATCCCCGCCGGACCGTCCCGGTCTTTCTCGAGGTTGCCCACCGGACATTACACGGCAAGGATGCCGAAGCATTCGACCGGTTTTTTGCGGAGAATTACCGAGATATTAAAAAGGAGGACGCGATAACCGTGCTAAAACTCATTAAGAGCGTTTACGAGATGCGATAAATATTATTATAACGCTCATTGAAAATATATTAAAAATGAAAAGCTATAATTTATTAAATTTTTAAATATTAAAAAATTTTAGGACGTTAAAACTCGACGGTTTTTGTCTGGGGTGCGACAAAAATTAAGCTATTGTTTAACATGGATGGATACTCCATCCATCATCAAGCTTATATTCTAACTATACATTGTCGAGTCCGCAAGGGGTACCGGTTTTCTCAGGATTGATGCAAATCTGCTTGAGGGGACCGAGCTATTGAAAGGAGGTAAAAAATGGCAAAATACAAGGACAAGGTGGACTTGTATGACGACAGAGGCAAAATAATCGAGAAAGACGTGCCTCTCGACGCATTGAGTCCGTTAAACAACGCCGCCATTAAGCGAACCATATCTCTGACTAAGAGAACGATCGCTGTCAACCTCGAGGGTATTGAGAAAGGTCTCAAGACCGGAGCGGTTGGCGGATTGAACGTTCCAGGCAGGGTTCTGGACGTCGCAGTAGTGGCGAACGCTGACAAGTTGAAGAAGAGAATCGCTGACATCGTCAGGGCCTCAAAGGACGACGACTCCGAGGTCAAGACGATGGCTGACGGCAAGAGGATGATCGTCACCGTTCCGTCCGTAAGGATGGATTCCGGTGCCGAGTACACCACTGGATTCACCACCGTTGCCGCCGCCGTGACCGAGGCCATCATCGACCAGTTCGACGTGAACATGTTCGAGGCGTCCATGGTCAAGGCCGCTGTCTGGGGCAGATACCCGCAGACCATCAACATGCTGGGATCCAACCTGAGAAGCATTCTCGATGTACCGCAGCTGAACGAGGGTACTGGATACGCCCTTAGGAACATCATGGCCAACCACATAGTCATGCTGACTGGAAGGAACGCCATGAACGCCGCTGCTCTCTCCTCGATCTACGAGACCGCCGCCGCCTACGAAATGGGTGACGCGATCGGAAACTTTGAGAGACAGCACCTGTTGTCCCTGGCCTATCAGGGCCTGAACGCCAACAACCTGGTCTACAGCTGGGTTAAGGAGAACGGCAAGACCGGCACCGTCGGTGATGTCGTCGCTTCCATGGTTGGCCGCGCCCTAGAGGACAAGGTCATCAAGAAGGGAAAGAAGTTCCCGTCCGGATTCGTTGAGTATGTCACGACCGACTACCCGCTGTGGAACGCTTACGTGTCCGCTGGTATGCTGGCCGCGATCTGCGTGAACATCGGTGCCGCAAGGGCCGCTCAGGGTGTTCCGTCCACCATTCTATACTACAACGACCTGGTGGAGCACGAGACCAGCCTGCCCGGTGTAGACTATGGCAGGGCCATGGGTACTTCCGTCGGTATGTCCTTCTTCAGCCACTCCATCTATGGAGGAGGCGGTCCGGGACTGTTCCACGGAAACCACGTGGTTACTAGGCATGCGAAGGGCACTGTAATCCCCGTCATCGCCGCCGGATGCGCTCTGGATGCTGGTACCCAGTACTTCAGCGCTGAGAACACCTCCCTGGTGTTCAAGGAAGTGTTCGGCGAAATCCCGGAGTTCAAGAGCCCAATGAAGATGGTCGGCAAGGAGGCCAAGAAGCTGAAGGAGCTGGTCTGAACATGAGTACACCTGCCTCCGAAGGAGTCCCCCTACCCGAGATCCAGATCTTCCCGGAGAGGCTGCTACTGGCAACCACCACGGAAGTGCTGCTGAACAAGCTGTACACCGTGAAGAACGTCAGGCAGATAAACATCCAGGGCGAAGGCCTGCCAACAGTAATGAAGGCCGGTCCCGGCACTGGTGGTCCGGTTAACCACCCGGAACGGAAGAAGATCAAGGTCAGAGGGGAGGACGTGGAGCTTACGGTCCAGGTCGGTCGCATTTTCGTCGAGATAAGCGACATCGACTTTGTCCCGCAGGCTCTGAAGGACGTTGAGGAGGTATGCAAGGAAGTGCTACCCTTCAGCTTCACGCTGGAGGTAGGTCGCTACAACAAGTTCAAGCCCACTACTTCAGACTTTAAGAAAGGATTGGTGAAATAACATGGCTAAGACAAAGTACAAGGCACAATTCTATCCTGGCAACACCCTGCCCGCCAAGAACCGCAGACGGTTCATGGACCCCAGCGTCAAGCTGGAGAAGCTGCGCGACGTTCCGATGGACGACGTGGTCAAGATCTTGGGACACAGGGTCCCCGGTTCCGACTACGCAACCATCCACCCGCCGCTGGCTGAGGGTAGCGAGCCCGATTGCCCGATCAGGGCATTGGTCGAGCCCATAGAGGGTGCGAAGAAGGGAGACAGGATCAGGTACGTTCAGTTCACTGACTCCGTATACTGGGCCCCCATCATACCGTATGTGAGGGCGCAGATGTACATGTGGAGATTCAGGGGAATCGACACTGGTACCCTGTCCGGAAGGCAGATCATCGAGATGAGGGAGAGGGACGTCGAAAAGGTGGCCAAGGAACTCATCGATGGCGAGACCTTTGATACCGCTAGGACCGGCATCAGGGGAGCCACCGTGCACGGACACGCCGTCAGGCTGGACGAGAACGGACTGATGTTCGACGCCTGGCAGCGGTTCCGCTGGAACGCTAAGAAGGGCGAGGTTGAGTACGTCAAGGACCAGGTCGGTGTCCCGCTGGACAAGCCGGTTCCGGTCGGAAAGCCCATGCCCGAGAAGTGGTTGAAGGAGCACACCACCATGTTCCGCGCCGATGGCGTAGACATGAGGGACGACGAGGAGGTCATGAGACAGAACCTCAGGATCCACACCTTGAGAACCAAGTGCGGCTTCAAGCCCTTCGATGTTAAGGAGGACTAAATATGGCGAAGGAAAAGGACAAGATGTTCATCGCCGCCATGCACAAGAAGTTCAAGGAGGACCCCACGGAGGTCCGCTCCAAGCACTATTCCTACGGAGGCTGGAGACAGTCGAAGAGGAAGCGGGAGTGGGTTGAGCAGTCCAACAAGATTGCCAAGGCCCGTGGAATCCCCATGATGAACCAGGATGTTGGTGTGGCTCTAGGCCAGCGTGTCTTGATGCCCTACCAGCTGTCCCACACGGACATCTATGGCGAGGCCGATGACCTGCACTGGGTCAACAACGCTGCTATGCAGCAGTGCTGGGATGACATACGCAGGACCGTTATCGTCGGTCTGGATGTCGCCCACAACGTTATAGAGAAGAGGCTGTCGAAGGAGGTCACCCCCGAGACCATTAACCGCTACCTGGAAGCTGTCAACCACACCATGCCAGGCGGCGCAGTGGTTCAGGAGCACATGGCCGAGCTTTGCCCCGAGCTGGTTAAGGACTCCTACGTCAAGGTGTTCTCTGGCGACGACGAGTTGATCGACGAGATCGACAAGTGCTTCGTCATCGACATCAACAAGGAGTTCCCCGCTGACCAGGCCAAGCAGCTGAAGGCCGCTGTCGGCAAGAAGCTGTGGCAGGTCGTGCGCGTTCCGTCCATCATTGGACGTGTGTGCGATGGTGGTACGATCTCCAGGCACTCTGCGATGCAGATCTCCATGGCCTTCATCACCGCGTACCGGCTGGCTGCCGGTGAAGCCGCAATCGCCGACTTCGCCTTCGCCGCCAAGCACGCCGCAGTGGTGGAAATGGGTACCATGATGCCCGCCAGGAGGGCCAGGAGCCCCAACGAGCCCGGTGGAATTCCGTTCGGTGTGCTGGCCGATATGGTCCAGAGCACCAGGACCAAGCCGGACGACCCCGCCAGGGCCTCCCTGGAAGCTGTCGCCTTGGGCGCAGTGGTATTGGACCAGATATACCTCGGATCATACATGTCCGGCGGTGTCGGGTTCACTCAGTATGCCACCGCCGCCTACACCGACAACATCCTCGAGGACTACACCTATTGGGCAGTGGACCACATCAAGGACAAGTACGGTGGGTATTGCAAGAGCAAGCCCAGCTCCGAGCTCATCGAGAAGCTCGGTACCGAGATCAACTCCTATGCCCTGGAGATGTACGAGCGCTACCCGGCCGCCATGGAAGCCCACTTCGGTGGGTCCCAGAGGGCCACCGTGGCCGCAGCCGCTACCGGTATCGGTATCGCCTTCGCCACTGGTAACGCCAACGCGGGTGTCAACGGATGGTACCTCTCTATGTACCAGCACCGTGAGAGGCTCGGAAGGCTCGGGTTCTACGGATACGACCTGCAGGACAACTGCGGTGCGTCCAACTCGTTCTCCTACAGGAGCGACGAGGGTCTGCCGCACGAGCTGCGCGGTCCGAACTTCCCGAACTACGCCATGAACGTGGGTCACCTGAGCGGATACACCGGTATCGCCATGGCTCCCCACGCCGCTCGCGGAGACGCCTATGTGTGCAACCCCCTCGTAAAGATCGCATTCGCCGACAAGAACCTGCCCTTCGACTGGGCAAACATAACCAAGGAGTTCGGTCGCGGCTGCCTGAGGGAGTTCGTGCCTATGGGTGAGAGGACCGCCATCATCCCCGCTAAGTAAGGTGTCCAATGCAAGTAGGAGATTACGCGAAGTACAGGGTCACCGGGACGGTGGGAAAGGTACTGGAAGTGCTAGACCGCAATGGGGTGGAATGGGCTCTGCTCGACACCTACAACCTCTGGTACGTATCCAGTAACCTGGACCCCGCGTCGGCGAGCGAGTACAAGCGGACCTCCTACAAGGAGCGGACCCGGGTAGTGCTGGGGGAGTTCCAGGGCTTGACGGAAGACGTCGAGGCCGACATCTCCACCCTCACTCCCAGCGGGGGCGGTTGAGCTCGCCAGAACAAACCCTTTCCCATTATCTTCTTTTTTTAAAAAAATGTGTGGACGGACGTCCCTTGACGGCCGTGATATAAAAAGATCAGGACAGGTCAAAGCCGACCAGGATGCTGGCCAGCTTGGGATTGTCCTCTAGCTCGTAATAGTTCTTTATGACCAGGTCTCCCAAGGGCGAAGGGCTGCAGGAGACGATGTTGACGGCTCCGGCCACCTGCTCCAGCTCCGGGAATGAGACGGGTGGCATGAGGAAGAACTCCTTGGTCTTGGGAACCTTGTCGGTGAACACCACGAAATCATCACCGAGCCAACAGGTATTATCCCGGTCCTTGAAGAGGGAGTGCTGTCCCGGAAGGACCTCGGTCCCGATCACCAGGTCCGAGTCGCCCATCATGAGCACGGTCGGCTCCGGCGGAGGTCGGAAACGGGTGTCCTTGATGACACAAATGACATGCTGTCTCCTCAGACACTGGTTGACCCCTTCGTTCACCACGTCCAGCCCGATCTGGGACTTGATGCTGTCCTCTATCTTCTGGACCGCGGTGATCACATCACGGGGAAGAAGGAAGGCCTTCTGGGTGCCGGTCATTCCTTTGATGATCTCGACCGCTCTCTCCTCTGGTTGCACGCGGCCCTAAACGCTATCGTGTTAGAAAAAGGTTGTTTCCCACCAATCGTTAATATCTCCGCATCGTGATTCGGGATACATGAGCCTGGAACAGATGGCCGAGCAGCAGCCCGAGGTCATTCGAGCCATGTACCGTTTCAAGAACGAGGTGTTCAAGGACAACAAGCTGAGCTTCAAGGAGAAGGAGCTCATCGCCGTGGCGGTCACCGCGGTGCTGAAATGCGATGAATGTTTCAGGCTCCATTCCAAGAAGGCCATGGAGGCCGGGGCCACCAAGGACGAGATTCGCGAATCGCTGTTCGTGGCCATGTATCTGGCAGGACCGAGCGCCGCGGTGGGCATGCCCTCCATTGACCAGCTTCTCTCGGAATGATCAGGGGACGAACTCCACGGTCACCGTCTTCTTGAGCGCCAGTTCCGCGGCGGCCTCGGCGCACTTTATCATGGCCATGGGCACCGGGCAGGATGAGTGCTTGAGCGCTTCACCGCATATCTGGTAGATGGTGTTCTCGGCGTAGGGCATCTTCATGATATCCCAGATCTCCATCTGTTTCAGCATCTTCTTGAGGTTGCGCACATGCGGGCAATCACTATGCAGTATCTCGAACTCCACGATCATCCCATCGGTGCGGGCCTGGATGGTGCTGGGTAATCGGCAAACGCCTGGATCGACCTTGACCGTGGCCTGAAGTGTAAGTTCCGTTTCATCGGACATTCCATCTACAATGTCATCGAGCCAGATAATCATATTCCCTCGTCAGGGGGGAAACGATAAGTAAGATGAGCATCTAGTATAGAGGGTCGCGCTGCGGGACGATCTTCTTTTTCGATTCGTTTAGGGCGGCCCAGGTAATATCATGCGCAACACAAAGACCCCAGCTAGAGGTTCCTCGGAAACCGGGAGGAAGATGAAGGACATCGGACAGGCCCTGTTATGGGCGAGCGATCCCCAGATGCATGAAGCATTGAGTTCGGCCGACGACGTTCGATCGGCCCGCTCCGCAATGTTCGATCTGTTGAAGGAAAGGGAGACCGAACTGCATTCCCGCAACTGTCATCTTCACGCCCTGGAGCGATCGAACTCCTTGCACTCCATACGGGTGATGCGTAACTTCCTTTCGCCGAGGAACGAGAGGGTGAGCGGCGTTTCAGTGATGGAAAATCTGTTCAACTTATCCCATGGTTCCGTTAATGACGTACGTCAGGCTTTCGTCAGCGATATCATGCATATCATGAAAGGCACCACCGGGCAACCGGTGCTGGAACTTCAGGAGGCCCCGGACTTCTCCACCCTGGGCGGGAAGGAGGGCGGTCGTTTGCGCTCTGATTACCTGGACGGGATGGCCGGGGCAGTGAAGGAATGGACGGATGAATATCCGAGCGGTCTCGAGCCCCTGGTGATCAAAAAGCGGGTGGAGAATCGCAATAGGATCCTGGATTATCTCGGTGCTACTTCGGATGACTGGGGCGACTACGTTTGGCACACGAAGAACATCATGCTCTCGCCGGAGGTCATTGGGGACCTGATCGAGCTGACCGACGATGAACGCGAAGCGATATCGCTTTGCGTTACGAACCGGATCCCTTTCGGGATCACTCCTTACTATCTCTCTTTGATGGATCGGGAACCCTCGCGCAAATGGGACCACGCCGTGCGGGCCCAGGTGATACCCCCGCTCAGCTATGTGCAGGCGATTCTCCGGTCCAGGAACGATCCATCGGCAAACTTGGACTTCATGATGGAAGGTCAGACCTCCCCGGTGGACCTGGTCACCAGGCGCTATCCCATGATAGCCATATTCAAGCCCTACAACACCTGCGCCCAGATCTGCGTATATTGCCAGAGGAACTGGGAGATCGAAGGGGTTCTTTCCGAGGACGCCATGGCCCCCCCGGAGAAGATCGAGGCGGCCCTGGAATGGTTCGCGGATCATCCCTTGGTGAGCGAAGTGCTCATCACCGGCGGTGACCCGGCCATGCTGTCCAATACATACCTCCGCTCCCTTCTCGGTAGGTTGGCGGACATCCCGCACATCAAGAGGCTACGTCTAGGCACCAGGGTCCCCGTGGTCCTCCCCATGAGGATGGACGCCGGTTTCCTGGACACGATCTCAGATATGCATGACCCCCCGGGCAGGGAGTTCGCCTTGGTCACGCATTTTGAACATTCCTATGAAGTGACACCGGAGGCCGCGAACGCCGTTCGGTCCCTGCGCTCCCTTGGCATATCCGTCTACAACCAGCAGGTCTTCACCATGGAGAACTGCCGGCGCTTTGAAACGGTGGCTCTGCGTACTGTGCTCAAGGAGATAGGGGTCGACCCATACTACACTTTCAACGCCAAAGGCAAGGAGGAGACGTCCGAGTACCGGGTGCCGATCGCCCGGCTGCTGCAAGAACACAAGGAGGAAGCCAGAATGATCCCCGGATTGAGCAGGACCGACGAACCGGTCTTCAACATCCCTGCTCTAGGAAAGAATCATCTGAGAGCTTGGCAGCATCATGACCTGATATCGCTGACCCCTCGCGGTGAACGAGTATACGAGTTCCATCCCTGGGAAAAGAACATCGCCGTAGCTTCGATGTACGTTCATCAGGACGTGCCAATCGCCGATTTCCTTACGGCCTTGGTTGAAAGAGGCGAGGACCCAAGCCAGTACCGGAGCATCTGGTACTACTTCTAGGACCGCTCGGCCAACCTGGTCAGCAGTTCCGAGGGTGTTCCTTTACCAAGGTCCATGGTGGCGATGCAGGCTATGGCCTCCTTCTTGCGCATAATTGGTACGGCGATGACCGGCATTCCGCGGTAGGGTCCACTGGTGGAGGTCCGTCGTATGATCATGCCCTTCTTCATGGATTCCTCCAGCATGGGACCGGTGAAGCGGGTGTCGATGATCTCGCCCTCCTCGCAGCGCACGCCAGGATGGTTCTTGCTGCGCATGGTGACCGGCAACCGTCCTAGTAGCTCGTGAATGGCCAGGGCCAAGCACCTAAGGTCGTCCGCCTCGGTGTCCTGACTGAGTATGCTGGTGCCTTCGTTCCAGCATCGGCGAGATATGTTGCTCAATGAAAGGGCGGCCGTGACCGCTCCCTTCTCCGCCGCCTCGTAATTGAAGGCCGAGCCGATTATTATCACGTCCCCGTCGTCCATGCGGAAATAGTTCTTCAAGGGCGCGACCAACGATTGGTCCGGGAACTCCTCATCGCCTGGGAAAACTATGCGTGAATTGCTTACCACCAAGGTGGTCGCCCCGACCGCTCCGGCCCTGACCGCTTCGTCCCTCTGTTCGCAGCCAAGATGCACACGTTCCGCTGATCCTTTGATCAGCACTGCGCAGTTGTACTTACCCAAAGTTAGGTCGGAAAGGTCGATCTGCCTTACCTCCACCCCGGAGGTGTCCAGCTTGCGCTTTCCTCGCTCTGTGATGGTTATTCCCAGCCGAGAGCTCTCGATAGAGCCCTCCCGCATCATCTTGTCCAGTATGGTCCGGGTGCTGCCCTCTCCGATCTGTAAAAGCTCGGCCAAGGCCTTTCGTCCGATGGGGCCTTCTTTGGCCACCACCTGGTGCGCCTTCCAGATATGATAAGCGTTGAACTTGGGTGTTGGCCCTCCGGCAAAGTAGGAACTGAAGGACATTGGCATTATGGGATGGATATATAATCCATCCATAAATATCTTACATCATCCAATCGTTAATGCCAGGCATTCTAAACGGGGTAAGTATTATATCTGCCATAATCGTTGGCAAAAGGTATGGCCCAGGGTTCAGAGGTCTTCATAATTTTGGACAAGGTCTCCAAGAGCTTCAATGGAAACCAGGTGCTCAAGGACATAAGCACCACCGTAAGAACCGGCGAGGTCCTCGGGCTCATAGGCAAGAGCGGTAGCGGAAAGTCCGTCCTGATTCACGCCATGCGCGGCAACGAAGAGTACAAGCCAGACTCCGGCCGCATCATCTATCGCGTCAATCATTGTGAATCATGCGGCTGGGTTGACATGCCTTCGCCTGGCGCCAAGTGCTCGCAGTGCGGGAAGGGTACCAAGATCGTGGAGATCGATTTCTGGGGTTTGAAGGAAAGGGATCCGTTGCGCGTAGCGATGCGAGCCCGTATCGCCATCATGCTGCAGAGGACGTTCGCTCTTTACGGCGATCTCAGCGTCATCGAGAACGTCTTCGAGGCCATGAAGGAGAAGTCAGACGATAAGAAGGTGGCCCGGGCCATCAAGTTGCTGGAGATGGTCAACATGACCTACCGTACCATGCACATCGCTCGCGACCTCTCAGGTGGCGAGAAGCAAAGGACGGTTCTAGCCAGACAGTTGGCCAGAGAACCTTTGCTGTTCCTCGCCGACGAGCCGACCGGCACCCTGGACCCGGAAACGGCGGATACCGTTCATAAAGCCCTCATCAAGGCGGTGGAGGAAACCGGAATGACCATGGTGGTCACCTCTCACTGGCCCAAGGCCATAGAGCTGCTGTCTCACCGGGCCATATGGTTGGAGGACGGAAAGATCAAGGCCGAGGGCGCTCCATGCGATATCGCGAAGGAGTTCGACGTCAAGGTCGTAAGGGATAAGAAGATGGACGTCCAGGTCGGTCAGCCGGTCATACGCGTGGACGGCGCCAAGAAGTACTTCTACTCCATCGTCCGCGGGGTCGTCAGGGCGGTCGACGATGTCTCCTTCGAGGTTAACGAAAAGGAGATATTCGGTCTCATCGGACTTAGCGGGGCCGGGAAGACCACGCTCTCCCGCATGATATCCGGGATCACCCCGGCCACCCATGGCGATGTGGAGGTGCGCATCGGTGACGATTGGGTCAACATGTCGGACATGGGCGAGGAGGGCCGGGGACGGGCCACCCAGTACATAGGCATCATGCACCAGGAGAATGCCCTTTACCCGTTCAACACCGTATTGCAGAACCTGACCATCTGCCTGGGAATGAAGCTCCCTCAGGAGCTGGCCAAGATGAAGGCCATCCAGGTCATGCGTGGTGTCGGGTTCACCGCCAAGGAGGTGGAGCGTATACTCTACGCCTACCCGGACGCTCTGAGCGTGGGGGAGAAGCAGCGCATAGCCCTGGCAAGAACCCTGATAATCGAGCCGCGCTTCGTAGTTCTCGACGAGCCGACCGGCACCATGGACCCCATCACCCGTCAGGCCGTCGCCAAATCGGTTCTGCACGCCCGTAAGGAGCTGAGCGAAACTTTCCTGATCGTCAGCCACGACATGGACTTCATTCTGGCCTGTTGCGATCGTGTGGGTCTCATGAAGGGCGGAAAGATGATAATGATAGGAACTCCTCAAGAGGTCCTGAAGGGCTTCTCACAGGAAGACCTGGATGGCGACGAGTCCGATGTCTGTGGGGTCTGAACTTGAAGGATTCCATCGGCCGCAAGACCCGTTTCGTGGAGTGCCGCGAGGCCAGGGGAATGGGTGTGGGAGGAAGTCTGGCCCAGAGAGCCACCATCTCCGACAGCGGTCGAGACGTGGTGGCAGTGGCCATGGGCCCTGGTAAGCGCCACATCACCAAGCCGGTCTGCGAGATCACTTACGGGCTTAGGGAGGAAGGCATCGATACCTCCGTCATAGTCATCACCGCCGGTTCCGGCGTTCCCAGCGATGCGGTGGACGTCTCCACCAGTTCCCTGTTCGGTCTGGACCCCATAGAGGTGGCCCGCATCCAGCAGTTCAAGGTGGCGCTCATTCACCTGGGCAACGTACGCAACCACATCATTTACAAAGCGCGATTGATCCTGAGGAACGTGGACCTGCCGGCGGTCATCTGCTGTCAGGCCCCGGTGGACTTCGAGGACTTCGCCCGCATCGGTTGCAAGACACGTTTGGTCATGCCCAAGGAAGAGGACATCGGGACCAAGGGCACCATAATGGAGATCGTCACCGGCGTGGTGCGCGGCACCACCGTCAGCCAGGTCAAGTTGGATGAGATCGTGGCCAAGGTCAAGAAGACCATGCCTTAGATGTCGTATCCTATCAAATGCGTCCAACACTTGGTATCATAGTAACCCAGACGCTCACGTATATGATCGTCCGATATCGTCGAGATGCTGGCGCTGACCAGTTTTTTTATGCCGTCCATATCAGCCAAGGGAGGAAAGGGCATGGGGGGTATCAGAAAGTAAGGCTCACCGGCCATGTCCACGTCCCCGTAGAGAACGAAGTCCTCGCTGAGCAGATAGGCGTTCTCTCGGAGCTCCACCTCGTCGCGCCTCCCTTCCGGCAGATATTCGCCGATCACTTGCCCCTTCTGGTCCACTATATGAACCAGGTGGTCCTGCGGACTAAGGATCGCGACCTTAGGCTGAGCGACGATCACCAGGACCTCCTGCCTGGAAAGGACCTCCCACACGCCAGTGTTCACAAAGGCCATCAGTCCGCCCACCGCACCGTTCGCCTCAGCGGCCCGTTCCCGCTCCTCTATCTCCTGGCGAAAGTTCTGGTCGAGGTACTCCACCGCCTCTATGCCAACCAGTGCCAGCATCCTTTCCCGTACCGCCGAGCGTATGGCATCCCTATCCACGTTGGTGTTCAGCGTCTTACGGCTATTCATAACTTGCACCGAGTTTCCGATCTACCCGACATGGCTATCGATCACGCACCGCATATCCCTAGCCAGATTGAACGGATCAGGAATAACCTTATAATTGGCGTACTGCATCCATGAGGGGGACAAGATGAGAGCTGTCGTGAACGGTAAGGAAAAAGAGCTGCCTGAAGGGGCAACGGTGGCCCAGGCCATTGTTGGAGAGCCTTACGTGGCGGGTAGCTCGGTGGCCCTGATCCGCCCTATGGACGCCCAGCGAAAGCTGACCAACGAGTACATGGTGAAAACCCCCCGGGGCTGCTTCATCATCGAGCTCAACGGCAGCAAGTTCGCCGAGGCGTGGAAGCGTCTTTACCATGACGTGGTGGGCAAGAACCTCCGCTGGCAGACCAGCCGGCTGCACGCCTTTGGCGCTTTCCCGACCGAACTGGAGAAGTCACGCGGGACCTCTTCTTACAAACGCTATGACTGCTTGTTCGCCCTGGGCGGGTACGACGTCAACACCACATACTTCATGATCGCCAGGGTGGACATGAGCGACGACCTCGGCCTGAAGGACGCCGTGTTCGGCAGGGTCACCAGGGGGAGGCATATCCTGGATATGCTGGACGAGGGCGACATCATCGAGCACATAGAGCCGGTGGTGCTGCGCATGACCTCTCAGGACGCGTTCTCCGTCACCGACCTCGACGTTCCCGTCGAGGATGGCATGCTCATCGAGACCTTCGTCGGCGTGAAGCTGGACGACAGGTCACCGTTGTGCTGCGAGCACTTCCTGGTGGTCACCAGCGAAGGCAGCCTGCCCATCGACGAGAAGGGCTTCAGCTACACGGCGAGCGAAGCCAACATGGACACCTCGTTGGGACAGGAGTACACCAACGTGCGCCATCCGGACACCGTGACCGTGAGGCACAAGGGCTACCAGGTGGGCAAGATATTCTTCTACAACCAGGTCCGCCAGCTGAACCGCTCCCACAACATCGTGGGTCAGGTCACCAACGGCCACAACCTGGTGCATCTCGTTCCGTTGAAGGGCAGGGTCCTGGTACAGCCGGACCCCCTGAGGATAATGACCATCGGCAAGACCCAGGCCGAGGCGCAGAGGTTCCTGGAATCCATAGGCAAGGTCCAGAAGCGCACTGGCGATGCCTCCGACGACGCCATGATAGTCGAGCAGGAGCCGGAGATGACCATCTACGCCTCCAAGGAGAAGGAGATCGAGACCATGGGCGTCCCCAAGGAGAAGGTGTTCCCGATCACCATGGACCCCGACAGGTCCCCCTGGACGGTGCGCTACTTCCGCAAGGTCACCGGGATGGACCACAAGCCCATAGGCACCATGAAGG
>DAONGL010000030.1:0-10395 GCA_035404085.1 Methanomassiliicoccales archaeon
GTTGATGGAGAACCTATCCAAGGTGGACCATCCCAACGTGTTCGCCAACATGGTGGTCATGCCCGAGAACAAGCATCTCATCCGGGAGACGGCGCAGGTGGTGAAGGACAACCCGCGCATCAACGGTCTGATGATTAACTTCCTCACTCCGCCCCCGGGGTCCAAGCTCCTCAGCCTGGACGAGAAGCGCAAGGTGGTGGAGGAGATATTCACCCTCAAGAAGGAAGGCTATCCCATCCTTAACTCCAAGAAGGGGCTGAAGGAGCTTCTCATCGAGGACTACTCGGGAAGATGCCCGTTCTGGGCCTCGGAGTTCATCATGCCGGACCGCAGCAAGCTGTACGGCTGCCCCATGAAGGGGGAATCATGCAAGCAATGCGGCTTCAACGCCGTGCGCGAGTACTCTCTGATAACCAGGGGCAGTCTGACTACCATAATGTCCATGGCAGGGCGTTTTGGACTATCAACGAAATGACCATCAACAGCTCGCTGAAGATGACCATCTTCACTATCTGCGGCGCGGGCCGGATGAAGCGCAGGGCATCGTCCTTGTCGTGAAGACCCTTCATCAGCTTCCTTCCCATGGGGACCGTGAGCAAGAGGATCAGGAACACCGGGTGGAAGTAGACGAGCGCCAGGTGCATGACGTGGACGAACAGCAGGATAATACCAACCGCTACCACCGCCCTTTCCAGTCCCAGCCTCACCGTCCAATCCTTCTCGCCGCCCTTCAGGTGCGCCTGGTAGCCGGACATCTGATCGACGAAGCGCATCAGCAGCACGGACGTTCCCACGATCAAGGCGATCAGGAACATCTGCCAGTTCCATTCCGGCCTTATGACGTAGTAGGTGAAGAATGACATCATGAAGAAGGAGGTCCCGACGTCCAGCTCGCCCAGTCCACGCGCGCCCAGGTTCAGCGGGGGAGCGGTATAGAAGTACGCCAGGAATAGGCCTATGGCTCCTAGCACCACCACGAGCCAGCCGCCGTGCATTATGATCGGTAAGGCAGTGAGCAAGGCCATGGCCAGAATGACGGCCAGAACTATCTTGCCGGTCCGTTCGCTGACGTCCCCTTTGTCAAAGATGTTGCCATCCCAGTATATGCGCTCGTCGTAAAGCTCCTTGATGGCCTCCTTGCTCTCCTCGGTCATGAAATCGAAGCGGGTGGCGTCGGTGCCGCTCTTATGATCGAAGTAATCGTTGCTCAGGTTGGCGAACAGGGCGAAGAAGAATATGTCCAGAGGAATGAGGATGGCGAGCGACCATTCGTTGCAGACCGTCAGCGCGAACGCCGCCCCGGTCACCGAGGCCATGACGAAAGGCAGAGTGTAGCTGATCCTCAGCATGTTCAGCAGGGTGCGGTACAGCGTCTTCTCCATCCTCTCACCGGGACGGTTAAAAACGATAGCGGATTTAATCGTTGCTCAGAGGTAGCCGTTCTCTCGGTACCATGCCACGGTTTCCGCCATGCCTTCCGGTAGGTCGTATATGGGTTCGTACCCCAGGTCCCGCCGGGCGCGATCGATCTTGTACGCCCTATCGCTCGTGACGCTGTTCACGGTCTCCCGTCGGTAGAGGAAGTTCTCCCGGCCGAAGAGAAGGCTGAAGCCCTCTATGGGCAGCATCATCAGCTTGGCCAGTGATCTCGGCACCCGCCAACGCGGCTCCTTCTGCTGGAATATGTTGGCCAGGACCCGGTACACCTCCTCGTAGGTGTACGGCCTGGCCTGGGTGATGATGTACGTTCCCCTGATTGAGGCGGGACGGTCCAAGGCCTTCACGAATCCCTGCACCACATCCTTCACGTGCACGAACTGGATGAAGTTCTTGCCGGACCCGATGATGAACTTGGAGGCGAATCCCTTGAAGGAGGTTATGAAAAAGTAGGCCACGTCGTCCACGTTGCTGGGGCCGTAGATGCCCGACGGACGCAGGATGGTCCAGTCCAGATCGGACGTTCTGACCAGCTCCTCCGCCCGGGCCTTGGAGCGTCCGTACTCGTACTGCGGATTAAGTGGCGAATCCTCGTCCCCCGGGGGAGACTCTATCGGTCCCATGGCCTCGGTGCTGCTGCAGTACAGGAAACGCTTCACGCCAGTCTCCTGGCACGCTTTCAGAAGGTCGTCCGTTCCCTTGACGTTGACCTTCTCGTACATCTCCTTCTTTCCGGTGAACGTGTAATACGCCGCCAGGTGGACCACGGCGTCCACGTCCCTCAGGGCCTGGAGCATGGAGTCCCGGTCGGTGAGGTCGAAGACCACCTTCTCCAGCCCGAGCTCGTCGATCCTCTTGGTGTCGCTTCCCTGGCGGTGGGCGCATACCGGGACATGAGGCCCTTTGGACATCTCCTCGATCAGATGTCCGCCCAGGAATCCGGTGGCTCCGGTGACCAAAACTCTCAAAGTTGCCCCTCCAGGGCTACGTTCGCTTTACGCCAGTACACGATGCGGGTGAACAGCGAGGACATCGTAACCCCATCGTACGGTTCCACGGCACCGCGCATGAACATGTCCCCCAGCGGAAGTATCCGGTGCACCCCGGCCCCGATGAGCATGTTGACCATAGGATCGCGGGACCCTTCGGTCACCGCCAGACCAACGCTCTGCACCCCGTCGATGCCTTTGAAGGCCGGGTGGTCCGGCAATGAACGCAGCAGCTGCACCGCGCTCTCCGCGTCCGGGACCACCACGATCTCCAGGAAGCGCTTTCTCGCAAAGAGGTTGAAGGCCGGGAACTGGGCGGCCAGTCCGGCCAGGGAGCTGCGGCCCTTGGACAGCACGAGCGTCCAAGGGTTCTCCGGGTTCTTGGAGGAAAGCACCATTCCCCCGTCCGTCTGGATGTATCGTCTGGCGCCCTGCAGGACGAACAGGCGGTCCTGGTCCGGTGGGAGCGGAAATTCGTTCCCCGCCTCGTCCAGCCGTTCTCCGGCGGCCCTCAGGAACTCCTTGGCCCTATCGTAACTGCCAATGAACACCCCGGTGGTGGGCGAGGAGCACAGCTGTTGATCGTAGAGCACGACATCCAGGGCCAGGTCGTCCGCCGCCTGCAACGGTTCAACACCCTCCTCGATGATGGCCATGCCGGTGAACGGCCCATTGACGAAGAAGCGCGGGTGATGGCGGTTCTTGCCGACCATGTTGGCCACGATGGTCCGAGCAGGTTCCGCGCCCCAGAAGTTTACCATGCCCAGCGGCAGTTCCTCCAGGGCCAGCTTCAAGGAGGGCGAGTCGTGACCGAAGTACGAGACGACCAGAGCGGAACGTACGGCCCGGGCCGCCCGGGAATCGGGAACCTCGGCCAATAGTTTGAAGACCTCGCACACCCCGCGGTAGTTGGCAATCGACGGCTTCAGGATGGTCAGGTTGCCAGTTACTAACGAGACCACGGTGGGGATGAGCGTCGGAACGATGGAATTGCCGGAGCTGATGATCAGCACCGGACCGACCGGCACATGACGGAACATCTCCGTCTCGTCCACCTCCACGAACTTGTACAGCGCGTCAGCGCCGCCCTGCACCGAGGCGTCCAGGTTCCGGCGGATGTTCGCCGCCCCCAGCACCGCCGGGACGAAAGAGAGCTCGGTCTCCATCAACGCTGGGGAGTAGCCGGTGGAGGCGGACATGTCCCTCTTCAATTCCTCGAGATCACCGTTGTCCAGCTTCTGCTTCCACTTCCGGGCGATGTGCTCGATGACCTGCAGCCTCTCATCTATAGGTATTGAGGAAAGCTCGGCCTGGACCGCTCCCGCTGACGACAAAAGCTCCCGCAGCGCGGAGGGTGACAGCTCGAGGACCTCGGGGTTCCCGACGGAGGGCACCGTATCCAGAGCACGATCGAACAGCAGGGGGGCCAGGGCGGGGCACATGGCCTCCAGGATGCCGTTCCCGGAAAATAAACATGCGCCTACTGTTTGGTCATCATCTCTTCCAGGGTTCCGCCGCAGGCCCGTTGCAGGTCCCAGCCTTCCTTGACGCTCAACCGGCGCTTGTAGACGAACTCCTTGCCGTAGAATCCCTTGGAGGAATGGTAGGTCATTATGTCCCCGGGGTAGAACACCTCCAGCCAGGAGGTGGTGAAGGGGTTGAATATTCCCAGTATCCCCTCCCTCCCCTCTTCCTCTATCGGCTCGAAGGTCAGGGGGTCCAGCAGGAAAGCCTCGGCCAGAGGATGAGGCACCTTGTCCATCACCCCAAAGCGATCGATGAGGGCGGTGAGCGTTTCGGTCATTCCCAGGACGTCCATGAACGGGGTGTCGATCTGCTTTCCGTCAGCGTCCTTGCTGACGAAATGCTTCTGGGCGTTGGAGACCAGCTGCGGGTATTCCGGAAGGTCGGCGAAGCCCTTGCTTCCCCCGCCGGTGACGATGATGCCTCCCTTGCCCAGCTTGATCGGCGGCGCTCCCGAGGCCAGCTTATACGCTATCTTCTTTCCGAAGCCCATGGTCTCGAACTTCTGGCCCAGGATGTGAACTCCGGCCGGGGCGGTGAAGAACAGCTTGGGCTCCTTCTTCGACTTGAGGAACTTCAACAGGTTCTCCTTGTTGGTGGTCAGCTTCTGCCACGGGGTTCCGGCCTGCGATTTATCTTCCAGGTCCATTCCATAAAGCAGCTCGATGCCCTTCTTGTCCAACGTCAGATCGACGAAGGCCACGAAGCTCAGCTTGTAGCGGAGCTCGGGAGCGGCCATGAAGAGGGCGACGCCCTCCCCTTCCTTCAGAACATCGCCGTAGACATGCTCGAAGAGGTCGGTGTTGGCCTTGAGCATGATGGCCAGGTCGACCGGTGATCGGTACACCCGAACCGGGTCCTTACCGGTGGTGCCGCTGGAAGAGAACGTTTCCCCGCCTTCCTCCACATCCTGGATCAGGAAGCGCTTCTGTCCCTCGCCGCGCAGCATGTCGGAAGGGATCGCCAACTTGGCGATGTCATGCATCGTGGCCTTGGCCGGGTCGATATCCAGGCGCTCGAAGAGGTCCACGTAGTAAGGGCTGTGCCTGGTGAAGAACTGCAAGGACTCCCGGCGCAACGATTCCCTGAGCGATGCCAGCTCCGCTGAGCTCTTCTTGAAGAGCGACTCGCCCATGATCAGGTCCCACACCTTCTTCACGAACGGATCTTCCAGAAGCTTGCTGCGGGACCCGTTCTCCATCAATTCCTTGGCGCTCGTATGGTCACTCTCCTGACCTGGAAGGGAACGTTCACTGGCAATATATGAGTTTGGCGTGCTCGTTCGATCCATCAGGTCTTGGAACGACGTTCGTCCTTTGCCCTATCCAGTATCATCACGATGAACCCATCCTTTCCGTCGGAGTAGGCCTGGCGGTCCTCCCGGAAGCGCAGGGCGAGGGATTCCTTCAGTCTCTCGTATTCCGCCAACTCTTCCGGATGGGCGATCAGCCGGTCCCGGAAGATGAGGTGCTTGCGATGCTCGTTCCCTCCATGACGTACCACATGGACGTGATGCGTTCGCGGCATTCCCTTGCGGAAGAACAGCCGCTCGGGATCGCCGATCGGTACGTGGACGTAACCTAACCTTCCCAACGAGTCCTCCAATGCATCCAGACGGATCTCGTTGACCGTCACCAGGATATCGATGATGGGTTTGGCCCGGAGGTTGGGGACGGCCGTGCTGCCCACGTGCTCGACGGTCATCGCCAATGGTCCCAGGGACTTGAGCAGGGACGCCCTCTCCAATTGAAAGAGGTCCTTCCAAACGGGATCGTGGTCCCTTAGCTCCACGATGTCCCTTTCATCATCTGGCAATTTAATAGACACCATCCCAAGGCCCTTCCCAGCTGTCCTCGAGAACGAGGATGGTCTGAGATATTCTTAAATATCTTGCTCGGCATGAACTGAATCCGTGTCATATAACAGCACGCGTGTGAGAAAGTCATCGTTTTTAACATCGCTCACTGCCGTTGTTATTTTGTGAAAGAGGAGGTCTAACGACCGTCCTCCCCGATCGGAAAATGAGGGATTAGCTTATGAAAGGTGCCAAGGCCGTATTGGAACTGCTTGAAGGACAGGGGGTCGACGTCATGTTCGGATATCCGGGCGGGGTCACCATCCCATTGTACGATGAGCTGCTCGATTCTAGCATCCATCACGTCCTGGTCCGCCACGAGCAGTGCGCGGCGCACATGGCGGACGGCTACTCCCGCACCACCTCCAAGACCGGGGTGTGCCTGGCGACTTCCGGACCAGGGGCGACCAACCTGGTGACCGGGGTGGCCACGGCCTACGCGGACTCCTCGCCCATGATGGTGCTTACTGGCCAGGTGGCCACGGCCGCCATAGGGAACAACGCCTTCCAGGAAGCGGACATCTTCAGCCTGATGATGCCCATCACCAAGCACAACTACCGGGTGCTCAAGCCGAACGATCTGCCCGAGGCCATAAAGCGGGGCATGGGCATCGCCAACAGCGGACGCAAGGGTCCGGTGCACATCGACCTGCCGGTGGACGTGCTGCGCGGCGAGATCGACCCGGCCAGGCTGCAGGAGAACTTCCCGGTGCCCGCGCCCTATGAGGACTTCTCGGCGGTTCTGGACGCGGTCAAGATGCTCAGGGACGCCGAGCGTCCGGTATTGATGGTCGGCGGCGGCGCCAGATGGGCCAACGCCTCCAACGAGGTACTGAGGCTGGCCGAGATGCTGTTCGCTCCGGTGGTCACCACCATAATGGCCAAGGCCATAATCCCCGAGGACCATCCCATGTCCTTCGGTATGCTGGGCATGCACGGGCGGGAATGCTCCCGGAGGGCGCTCCTGGAGGCCGACGTGATATTCGCCATCGGCGCCCGGTTCTCCGACCGCACCATCGGTTACGACAACGAGGTTCCCAAGGACACCAAGGTCATCCATCTGGACATCGATCCCATGGAGGCCGGAAAGAACGCCCGCACCAAGGTGCGCCTGGTGGGCGACGCCAAGAGGGGGCTGCAGATGGTCATCAAGGCCCTGGGCCGCTCCAATAAGGCCGAGACGGCCTGGAGCCGCCGGGTGAAGGAGCTCTACGACGGTTGCGTGTGCAACATCGACATCGACGAGGACCCGGTGAAGCCGCAGAAGGCCATCTGGGAGCTGCGCAAGGCCCTTTCTTCGGACGCCTTCGTGGTGACCGAGGTAGGACAGAACCAGATGTGGGCGGCGCACTTCATGCGCTTGAAGAGCCCCAACCAGTTCGTGACCTCCGGTGGAATGGGCACCATGGGCTTTGGCTTCCCCGCTTCCATAGGGATAAAGTACGCTCACCGCGACAAGCAGGTGGTGGACATAGCCGGCGACGGCAGCTTCCAGATGGTGTTCCAGGAGCTGGCCACGGCCATGAGCGAGGACCTGCCGGTGGTGGTGTGCCTGCTCAACAACGGCTGGCTTGGCATGGTGAAGCAGTGGCAGAAGCTGATGTGGAACCGGCGCTACTGCGGCACCGAGCTGCGCAACAACCCCGATTTCGTGAAGCTGGCCGAGGCCTTCGGCGCCGGCGGCATGACCGTCACCCGGTCCAGTGAGCTGGCCGAGGGGTTCAAGACCGCGTTCGCGTCCGATGTGCCGTTCGTGCTGGACATTCGTACGGACCCTGAGGAGGACATGCTCCCCATGGTTCCCGGGGGAGTGAACAGCCTGGACGGCACGATACGCAACCGCTGCCGCTGGAACCAATAGTCACGATAGATTCGAACATTGTAAATAATCAGGAAAAAATGCGTGAAAGCGTTCAATGGTGATCTCATGGCAAGGATATATCACGAGTCAGACGCCGACCTCAACGTCCTGAAGGGCAAGAAGGTCGCGGTCATAGGTTTCGGAAGCCAGGGAAAGGCGCAGGCCCTCTGCCTGCACGACAGCGGACTTGACGTTACCGTCGGTGTTCGCAAGGACGGCAAGTCCTGGGTCGACGCCAAGAAGAACGGTCTGAAGGTGGATACCGTGGCCGGTGCCGTGAAGGGCGCCGACGTGGTCATGGTGCTCATACCCGACGAGGTGCAGGGAGACGTGTACGCGGCGGAGATCGAGCCCAACCTGAAGAGCGGAGCGGCGCTGGAGTTCGCCCATGGTTTCGCCATCACCTTCGGGACCATCAAGCCCCCCAAGACCGTGGACGTCATCATGATGGCCCCCAAGGCCCCGGGCCCGATGGAACGGAAGGTCTTCCTGGAAGGTTTCGGGGTCCCCGCGCTCATAGCGGTCCATCAGGACCATTCCGGAAAGGCGAAGTCCATCGCCCTGGCATTGGCCAAGGGCCTCGGTTCCACCAAGGCCGGCGTGCTCGAGACGGACTTCCGCGAGGAGGCCACCTCCGACCTGTTCGGCGAGCAGGCCGTGCTGTGCGGCGGTGTCACCGCCCTCATCAACGCCGGCTTCCAGACCCTGGTCAAGAGGGGCTACCAGCCGGAGATAGCGTACTTCGAGTGCCTGCACGAGGTGAAGCTAATCGTCGACCTCATCTACTCTGGCGGCATGATGAACATGTGGAGGAGCGTTTCCAACACCGCCGAGTTCGGTGGCCTGACCACCAGGGACCTGGTCATCAACGAAGAGAGCAAAGCGGCCATGGAGAAGATGCTGGACCGCATATGCTCCGGGGAGTTCGCCAAGGAGTGGCTGGACGACGCCAAGAAGGGCATGCCCAGGATGAAGTCCTTGGAAAAGGCCGAGGGCGACAGCCAGGTCGAGAAGGTGGGCACGGAGATACGCGCGCTCTTCGAGAGCAAGAAGTAAGCAAAACATTTTCACCTGTCCACCCTTTCCCTCACCGGGGAAAGGGCATGGACCGTATTCTGTTACGCACCCGTTACGAGCGTTGGGAGATCGAGCTCAACGATTCACTGGCCGCCTTCAAGCTTTACGGCACTCTGCCGTTAGAGAGGGAGATCAACGTCTGGGGCGGGGAGCTTTTCTTCCCCGTGCCCGTGGAGTGCCCGCTGGAGAACGGAAGGAAGATAATGGAGGTGGGCGAGGTGGCCTTCTGGCCGGAGGGGAACGCCTTCTGCATCTTCTTCGGGAAGACCCCGGCGTCCACGACGTCCAAGCCGGAGGCCTATTCGAAGGTGACGCCCATCGGCCGGGTGCTGGGCGACGTCAGCACCATGTCCGATCTGGCGGACCGCACCCGGGTGACCCTGGAACCGATGGTCTGATCAATCGCTTCCCACGATTTCCAGGCCGTCGAACCTCACCGAGGGTATGATGCAGTTGCGGTGCACCGCCACGTCGTTGCCGACGGCGCCAACTCGCTTCAGCGCCTGGTAGAAGTTGCCGACCAGCAGACACTGGTCGACATGCCCTACCACGGAGCCGTCGCGAACCAGCTTGGCGCAGCGCACCTCCAGGGCGAATCCTCCGGTGACGCTGTTCACGTCCGGTGCGGCCAGCTTCTCTATTATGATCCCTTCCTTGACGTCCGAGATCATGTCCTCCACGCTCTGGGTGCCGGGTTTCCAGGCCAAGTTCACCGGAAGCGTGACCCCGCCCCTCCGATATAGGTTGAGCGCGTCGGAAGGGTCCCGTCTCAGGTAGTTGCCGGTGGCGGCCACCTTGCCCATCTGGGCGTGGTAGCTGTCGTATAGCAGTGTCCGCAGGGTGCCTCTTTCTACCAGGGGCTTTTCCCTGGTCACGGTGCCCTCGTCATCGTAGCGGCAGGACAGGGAGGAACGGGGGTCGTAGGGCTGGTCCCTCAGGTTCACCAGTTCGTTCCCCACCTCCTTGTTCACCAGGTCCGACCACGGCGAGCGATGGCGCAGGGCGTTCTCCCCATCCAATGAATAGCCGACGGAGGCCAGCAGCATCTCGGCCAGTTCATCCGGGGGAAGGATGACCGATCCGGTCATCTTGCCCTTGAAGTGCTCGGCGCTCTGGGCGTTCATGGCCTTCTGGCGCAGGTTGTCGCCCATGGTCTGGGTGTCCAGCGCCGAAAGGCCGGAGGAATAATAGCACTCGCAGCCCTCACCTGGCTCCGCCCCTTTGGTCATGGACGTGAAGTGAGCGTAGACCATGGTGCCCAGCTCCCGGAAGGTGGCTCCGTTGCTGTTGGTCAAGGCTCGTTCGACCAGAGCCACCCGGAGCAGTCCGCGGGGTACCTTTACGTCCTTCCCGGCCGCCTTGACTATCTCCTCCACCTTCTGCTTCAGGTATCCGGTGGTGGCCGTGGCCACGTCCTCCTGGCGGACGTCCACGTGACCTACTGGCTGTGAGAACCCCGGGAAGCGCTTGAAGTAGGGGTCCGGCCGGGATAGTTTCGCCAGAGCCACCGCCTTCGCTCCGCACTCCTCCAGGTCCCGGGTGGTGTTGAAGGTCGAAGAGGATTGCCCCAGCTTTCCGTTGAGCAGCACGCGGATGGATATGCCCTGGTCCAGCTTCTCCTCCAGGTTCTTGACCCGGTCGTCATCTATGTA
>DAONGL010000030.1:10495-16898 GCA_035404085.1 Methanomassiliicoccales archaeon
AGCGTGAAGGAGCGCAGCAGCTTGGTGATCCTCCCGTTCTCGATGAGGAACCCGCGTAACGCCTTGGCTTCAAAGCCCCCGCCCACCGGGTCCTCCATCCCGCTTATCATGCGATCGGTGAGGACGCCATACTTGACGTCGGCTATCATCTCGTCCAGGTTCTGGTCGCCCTTATCGAAGAAGGTGTTGGTCATGCGCACCCACACCCGGCGGTCGTAGCTCTGGGCCCGTCCGTTCCCGGTCGGTCTGACGCCCATCTCCGCGGCCGTCTCCAGTGATTGCATATAACCCTGGTACACCCCGTCCTTGATTATCATCGTCCGGGAAGATGGCGTTCCCTCGTCGTCGAAGGGAATGCTTCCCCTGGCCTCCGGAACGGTTCCGTCGTCCACCATGGTTATGAGCGGCGATGCGACCCGCTTTCCCACTTTGTCGGTGAGGAACGAGCGCCTCTTCACGATCTCATCAGCTTCCGAGGCGTGACCCATGACCTCATGTGCCAACAGCCCGGAGATGCTGGGGTCGGTGATGCAGGTGAGCAGTCCGGAAGGCGCCTTCTCGGCGGTGAGCATCTTCAGCGATTCCTTTCCGACCTCCCTTCCGAATAATTCCAGGTCGGTGTCCTTGACCACCTCGTAACCAAGCCCGCCTCCCCGGATGTCGTAGAAGAACTCGGTTCGCCCGGCCTCGGAGGCCACGGCCTGCACCATTATCGTGGTGCGGACCTCCTCCCAGCTCAACTGGCGGCCGTGACTGTTGACCAGCATGTTCTGCCGCAGCTCCTCGCGCAGAATGGAGTTGGTGTTGACGATGCGCGGGTCCACCTTCTGCGCCCGGTCCATGTCCAGGACCGCCTGCACCTTCTCCTCCATGGGCACCTGGGAAGGATGGAACTTCACGTTGGCCTTCAGCTCCACCTTCATATCGCCGGTGTCCGGAATGACCTTACCTAAGGCGTTGCCGGCCAGAGCGTTCCTGGCCGCCATCACCGCCGCCTCCAGGACCACGTCCTTGGAGGAATCGACGGTCGTGGCGTAGCCCCAGGAGCCCTTCTTCTTGGCCCTCAGGCACACGCCTCTTATGCGGTCCTCGGATATGCGGCGCACGGCGGCGTCGACCACCGCTATGCCGTTCGTAGTTATGGTCTGGTATCGGGCGTCGCAGAAATCGGCTCCTTCGGCCCGCATCCTCTCCACCGCTAACTGCAGTTCGTCCATCATTGGATCACCTTCATCTTCTTGTCAGCGTCAGTGAGCATCTCGTAACCGTCCTCGGTGATCAGCACGTCGTCCTCGATGCGCACCCCGCCCTGCCCGCGGATGTAGACGCCCGGTTCGACCGTCAGGACCATGCCGGCCTTGAGCGGGAAATCGTGGTTCGGGGCCATCCGTCCGCCGTCGTGAACCGAGAGGCCGAGGCCGTGCCCGGTGGAATGGACCATTAGCCCCTTGAACTCGCTGGCGTCGATCACCGTCCTGGCGGCGGAATCCACATCCTTGCCGTTCGCTCCAGCCCTTATGACGCTTAGCGCCGCCTGCTGGGCCTCGGTCACCACCTGGTACATGCGCTTCTGCCAATCCTTCGGCTCGCCGAAGAAGAAGGTGCGGGTGATGTCCGAGCAATAGCCCTCGACCTTGCAACCGAAGTCGAAGAGGGTGGTGTCCCCCTCTTTGAGAGCGATATCCTCCGCCCCATGATGCGGCTCCGCGGAGCTCGGGCCGAAGGAGGCGTTAGTTCCGAAGGCCGCCCCGGAGGCGCCCATCCTGGTCATACGGTAATCAAGTTCCGCCGCCGCCTCGTACTCCTTCATTCCCTTGCGCAGGAAGGAGGGTATCTCGTCCGCCACCCGGGAGGCGATGGAGCAGGCCTTGCGCATTCTCCGCAGTTCCTCCTGGTCCTTGATCAGGCGGGACGTTTCCAGTCCCTTGCTGATATCGATGAGCTCGGCCTTGGCGGCCAGCCTCTGGACCTCCAGATAGTTCGAGTGCACGATGCCCTGACCGTTCACCCCCACTTTTCGAAAGGCCTTCATGAGGTCGGTGGCGATGTCCTTGCGTTCCTGTGACGTTCGGTACGTAAGTACTTCGGCCTTGCCGTCGCGGGCGGAGGTCTCCTCCAGGGCGGAGGTGATTATATGGGAGCGCCCGTCCGGCGTTATCACGCCCAGGCATCCTTCGAAAAGACCGGCCCGGGTGCCGGTGACGTATGGGAACGCCACGTCCAATAGGGGCTCTTCACCGTTCATGATGACGATGGCGTCCAGATCGCTCGGGCAATTGGAGAATATCCACTTCACTCGCTCCTTCATCCCTATCACGAGGCCCGAAAGGGAATCGGCGGTATTTAGGAAATCCCTAGATGCCTATCCAAACGTTGCCGGCGATGCGTCTTATGGCGGCGATGGCCGATAGCGCGGCCAGATAGCTGGTGGCCGGATTGGAGGGGAACGGCAGGTTGTCCGTCTCGCAAACGATGTGGCCGAACTCCCCTCTGACTTCCAGGCGGTGGGTGTTGCAGTCGGACACCGGGTCGCAGACCAGTTTGACCTTGGTCTTGTCCAGGCCGATGCCGATCAGCGAGATGGTAGCTGATACGTTGACGTTCTTCGGGAAATGCTGCACGGCCTCCCGGGCCGGCCCCTCGAAGATCACGGTCTTCTTCTTGAGGGTGTTCACGTCCACGCCCTTGGACAGCAGGTACTCGTTATCGTGAAAGCTCTTGGGGCCTTTAGTGGACGTGAGCTCCACGCTGTCGATCACGTCGGCCGAAGCGGAATGCAGGCCGTCCGTGCCGCAGATGGCTCCTGACGGTACGAACAACCGGCCGCCCTTGCGCTTGGCCACGTTGAAGCACCGTTCCCTCGTGTCGTCGTCAGCAAAGGCGCCGACGCTCATCACCAGGACGTCCACTCCCATGCCCAGGACTATTGGGACGTAATGCTGGACGGCCTCTTGGGAAGCCGCTTCGACCACCAGGTCGACGTTCTTCAGATGGGCCTTGATGCTCTCGTCGGTGGGGGATATGAACTTGGCCTTCTTGCACCGGGCGGCGATCGTCTTCGCCCGCTCCTCGTTCTTGTCAGTGATATAGAATATATCGAATTCATCCATGTCCTGGATGGCCTCGGCCAGAGTGGTTCCGATGGCCCCGCTACCGATGATGAGGAGTCGCATCGGCGCTTAATCGCCAAACCCTGATATAACCTTGTGCCCCAGTCCCTGAAAGGGGTCGGCCGCAGGTGGCAGGCGTGTTCTTTTAAATGGCATCATCCATCATGCAGGCATGAAGTACCGTACCCTGGACCACACCGCGGACGTGATGGTGGAGGCCTTCGGCGAGTCCCTGGAGGAATGCTTCGCCAACGCCGCCTACGCCCTTATGGACCAGATGGTGGATGCCAGCAAGGTGCGGGAGAGGGAGGAAAGACTGATGGTCACGGAAGGGCACGACCACGAGTCGATGCTCTACAACTTCCTGTCGGAGTTCCTCTACGTTTTCGACGTCACCGGCATGGTGTTCTCCCGGTTCTCGGTGACCTTCTTCGGGAACGAGGTGCACTGCAAGGCCTGGGGAGAGAAGTACGATGCGCAGAGGCACCAGCCGAAGAAGGAGATAAAGGCGATCACGTACCACATGATGTCCGTCGACCCGGTCCGACCTTCGGTACGGGTGGTCTTCGATATCTGAACCGGAATCGTTACCTAGATAAGGGGACCATCCATTATGCCAACGCCGCACCATGGAGGTGAGCTGAACGGAATTCGACATGATGGACGAGGCTTTCCCCTTTGAAGGGAAGATATTGGTATCCGACCTGCAGGGGCCGGTGACCGCCAACGACAACGCCCGGGAGCTCACCACCGCTATCGTGGAGAACGGGGACCGCCTCTTCCAGGCCATACGCCGGTACGAGGGGGCGCTCTCCAACGTGTCGCGCAAGGAAGGCGTCAAACCCGGCGACTCCTTGCGTTTGATCCTGCCTTTCCTGAAGGCCTATGGCGCCACGGATTCCTCGCTTCTCCGGTTCTCCAAGGACAGCATACGCATCGTTCCCGGGGCGGACAAGGCCATGCGCTATGTCCAGGAACTGATGTCCAGCTTCATCGTCAGCACCAGTTACGAGCATTACGTGGGCGCGGTCTGTGATCGCATCGGTTTTCCGTTCGAGAACACCTTCTGCACCCGCCTGAGCATGGACATGCTGGACCTCGAGGACTGGGAGACGGAAACGTTGCGCAACCTGGTCCAGGAGATCGTGCGGCTTCCGCTCCTGGAGGTCCCGGAAGGCGCCAGCAGCATCAGGGACCTGAGCTCGGACGACCGGCTGGTGCTACGCCGCCTGGACGAGATATTCTGGACCGAGATGACCGACCTTTCCTCGTATCAGCTGATAAGCCAGGTCAACCCGGTGGGCGGAGATGAGAAGGCGACCTCGGTGGTCGAGATATGCAAGCGCATGAGCGTCCCTCTGGAGGATTGCATGTACATAGGCGACGGGCAGACGGACGCCAGGGTGCTGCAGGTGGTGAGGAGGAGCGGCGGTCTTTCCATCGCCCTCAACGGCGATCTTTCCGCGCTCCGGGAGGCGGAGGTCGGCGTGGTCTCCGAGAACGCCATCGTGACCTCCATACTGGCCGAGCTGTTCTACCGCGGCGGCCGGGACGGGGTGCTGGAAGCTCTGGAGGATTGGTCGCTCGACGGACTGCGCGGCAATGGCGTGGTGCACGAGTATCTGCTCAGGGAGTTCGCCCGCACCTTCCCAGAAGGATTTCCGACGGTGCGCCAACTGGACAAGGAGTCCTTGCCAGGCATGGCCAAGGCGAGCCTGGCGATGCGCGAAAGGGTGCGCGGTCTATCCCTTCCCTAGTTCTCGCCCGGAGGTTCTGTCGCACCGGGGACGATACGTTAAAATACGCTCGGCCGCGTCCCTAGTGGCATGTCTTCTCTGCTGGTCAGATTGTTGAGGCCTCGCCATCCCCGTGTAGGCGAAGCGGTGATCCCCGACCCGGAGATGCTGGACTACTATTTTGAAGAGTACCAGCTGGGAAGCGTCATTCGCACCCTGATCCGTTCCGACCCGCCCATCAACGGCGTAAGTCAGAGGCTTCCGCTAGGCACGGAAGGTCCGAAGAAGCAGGACGGTCTGGTCGGTCCCATGGACGTCTGGCTGGTGCACGACCTACTCAACGAAATGATGAAATGATCTCGGACAGCGCCGTCGTCAGCATTCCCTGAATATCAGAATCTTGAACGAACATGTAACGATTTTATAGGCCGAGGGGATAGTTCAGCTAGCTTATCATGAGCGACGATCGAGACCTGGACCGCAGCCGCCCGCAGTTCTTGGAACTGTTACGCACGTTGCAGGGGTGCGAGGACCGGGAGTCCGCCATGAGGGCGGCCATGGACATGGTGGCCGGAGTGTTCCAACCGGTCTCCATATGCTACCTTCCGGAGGGCGGAGGCCGTCCCCTGGGCGATTGCGGCCCGTGGACCTCTGGGGCGCATCTCCCGCCCAACCAGATAGTAAAGCTCCTTCCCTCCAAGAAGGGTTTCGCTCTGGCCATCAAGGAAAGGGGGAAACGGGTGGGGGTCCTGTGCGCTGACCAGGTGGAGCAGCCCCGGTCGTTGGATGATAATCTGTCAATCCTGCTCATCATTCCCGACTCTCTGGAGATAGCCTTCTCCAACATCCGTCTTCTGCAGGAGCTGCGGGATTCCCAGGACCGGCTGGCCCGGTTGTCCGAATCCCTGGGCGTGGCCAACAAGATCTTACGACATGATATAGCGAACGAGCTGCTGGTCATAAGCTCCTCCCTGGACCTGTACAAGCAGAACAACCGGGAAAGGGACCTGCTGCGCGCCCAAACTTCCTTGCTGAGGATGCAGAGCATTATCGCCCAGATGAGGGAGCTCGACCGTTTCCTGTTCTCCCAGGCCGAACTGGTAGGCATGGAACTTCGCGAGGTCATCGACAAGGTGATGGCCGGTCTCGACACGCCCTACTCCGTCGAGGGCGATGGAAAGGTGCTGGCGGATCCCGCCCTGACGGCGATCATCGAGAACCTGGCCCGGAACGCCAAGCGGCACGGAAAGGCTGAGAAGGTGGAGTTCACCCTGGCCTCGTCCGGCGGCCGCCCGGTCCTGGTGGTCCGGGATGACGGCATCGGCATAAAGGAGGAGTACCTGCCCAGGGTGTTCATGGAAGGCGTGGCCTTCGGTGATTCCCGCGGCACCGGACTAGGCCTTTACCTGGTCAAGAGGGCCATGCAGAGGTACGGTGGAAGCATAACCGCCAGCAACGATCCTCGCGGAGGGGCGCGTTTCGAACTGACCTTCCGTTCCGCCTGAGTCCGTTCAATCGTGGAACACGATGTTGCAGTGGTCCATGACGACGGAATCG
>DAONGL010000031.1:0-14965 GCA_035404085.1 Methanomassiliicoccales archaeon
GATCATGGCAGCCAAGAAGACCAATGAAAATAAACCTAAGGAGTCAAAGAAAGTCAAAGCGACAGAACCAGAGAGGGTACAAGAGGTGGAGAACCCGGTGCTGTCAAAGAACCCTATCCGGGCCTTGATGTTCAAGGACGCCATGCTCCAGGACATTGTGGACGGTCTGAAGGCCGAGCAGGTGCCCAAGGAGGATATGGACGAGGTGCTTTTCCTGACGGCAGCCAACGCCGTTCTGGAGCGCATTGGCATGAACCTTCCAGAGGACCTTTCTTCCATCTTCCAGGAGAACCTTGACGATTACCTGTCCATCGCCATGATCAACAAGGAGCATGAGGTTGACCTGCTGTCCCTGTTCCGGGACCAGTTCCTGGAATCTCAGGGGGACGACTTCAACGACGAACGCGAGCTCATGGAGACCCTCGTCGCCTTCGAGGACCAGTGGTGGGACTCCCCCAAGGACTTCTTGGGCGGGGCTGCGCCGAACGCGCTAATGGAAGAGGCACGGGAGAAGATGGATGCCGTCATCCAGCACGAGGGGGGATGTGGATGCGGGTGCGAGGAGGGCGGGGATGAGAATTACTGGGCCTCACGCGCCTACATCATAAGAGACCTATGGTTCGCCAGCATCGAGGAGAGCATGGCCAAGGAGTCCATGCCGTCCCCGCAGAAGCGGGAGCGGCTGTTCATTTCCGTGACCAACGCATTGCTGGACCTGGTCGTGAACGTCATGCCCGACTTCATGACCGAGGACATGTTCCAGGGTCTGGACCACAATCTCGAGATCACCCTGGTGAACAAGGAAAGCAAGGTGGACGTGCTGGAGATGTTCGAGGCCGCCCTGGCCAAGTTCGAGGGCGAGTGGTGGAACGCGGCCTTGAAGGAGCTGGGCGGTAAAAGCCCCGACCAGGCCATGCAGGCCATGGGCCGCAAGTACGGTCTGTGAAGGTCGTCAGATGTCCGGTCGAACCTGGGGCGCGTCGGCTCCGGCCAAGGTGATATTGCTGGGCGAGCACGCCGTGGTGTTCGGGAAGCCAGCGGTATCCGTGGCCATAGGTCTCCGTCTCAGATGTAAGATCCGACCGGCCGCCGTCTCCTCCTTGAACGGGGTCCCGCTCACGCCTCAAAACTATTCGTATGTGTCGGCCTGCCTAGCCAGGCACGGAGCCCCTCCGACCGCGGTGCTCACCGACTCCGACTTCCCGTCGGGGTCCGGCCTGGGCTCATCGGCGGCGGTCACCGTGGCCCTCCTGGCCGCCTTGAACGCCTCGAAAGGGGATCTCAAAGAGGATGTGGTGGCCAGGGAAGCGTTCGAGGTGGAGTGCGAGGTTCAGGGGCGGGCCAGTCCGATAGACACCTCGACCTGCGCGCACGGGAACGGCATTCTGGTCCAGAGGCAGCGCGGGGACGGTTTCCTTTGGGAGATATCAATGGACACCCGTCGCTGGTGCGTTCACGACCTGCCCGTTCCAAAGATGACCCTGGTGATCGGCTTCACCGGCAAATCGAAACCTACCGGTCCGCTGGTGGCCAAGGTGAAGAGGTATGTTGATCACACCACCTTCGCCCGGGACATCGTGAGTGAGATAGGGGACGTGACCATGGAAGGCGTCAAGCAGATGGCCCAAGGCGATCTGGAGGGCCTCGGGCGAACCATGACCAAGGACCACAAGCTCCTGGCGATACTCGGGGTTTCGACACGGGAACTGGACAAGATGGTCTCATCCGTGCTTCCATATTCCTACGGTGCCAAGCTCACCGGGGCCGGCGGCGGAGGCAGCATGGTGGCCTTGACCGATCAGCCGCAGAAGGTAATGGAGATCATCAAGAACAAGGGCGGCCAGCCTTTCGCCGCAGATACCGGGGTTCCCGGAGTTAGAATAGAATAAAGGGTTTCAAGGAAAAAGGTTTCAGATAAGTTCCTCGAACTCCTTGACCAGCTCGGGGTGCTTCTCCTTGATGGCTATCAGGATGTTGTGCACCGACATCTTGTCGACGTTGGCGGTGGATAGCGTATCGATCACGCCGTCCAGGGTCTTATCGGAAAGCGTGAGGAACTTCTCCTTGGCCATCCAGTTGCGCCACAGGCGGTTCTCCATGGCGTCGCGCCACTTCTTGTCGTAGGGCATCAAAGCCGCCTCGGAGTAGTCGTTGGCCTGAACGCAGTCGCCCAGCACCTCGCCGGCGAACTTTCCGGCCAGTAGTCCATTGGCGATGCCGCCTCCGGTTATGGGGTCGATGATGCGCGCGGAGTCCCCGACCAGTATTAGGCCGTTCATCACTGACTGCTCGACCGGCGGCGATACGGATACACCCCCGGCGATAGCCTCCACGGGCTGTCCGCAGCTGAGCCTGGGATCTTTCTTGATCCATTTGTCCAGGTACATCTTGACGTCCCCGGGTTTCTTGAGCTTGGAGGCCAGAACGCCAATGCCGACATTGGCCGTGTCGTCTCCCTTGGGGAACACCCAGATGTATCCTCCCGGGGCTACGGAACCGATGATGAACTCGCAATAGTCCGGCTCGGTCTTCAGGTTGGCCATGCGGTACTGGTAGCAGGTCGTGATGTCTCCGGTCTTGAGGGAGGTATCGATACCAGCCCAGCGGGCCACCTGTGATTCGAAACCGTCCGCGGCCACGACGCATCCGGCGGTGAGGGTGATCGGCTCGCCCTCGCGTCTGGCCTTGACGCCCACGACCTTGTCACCCTCCTTGATGACGTCCACGGCGGCGGTCTTGAGCCATATCTCCGCTCCGGCCCGGGCGGCATCGGCTGCCATGGCCTTGTCGAAGAGATGCCTCTCCAGAACCAATCCGACCTCGGCTCCGGCCTGGCTCTCATCTATGCGGAAGACCTTTCCTCCGGGTGAGACCAGCTTAGCTCCGGCGATATCGGCGGATACCCAGCGCTTGTCAACCGGAACACCGGCCTTGGCCAGTCCCTTCTTGTTGACCCCTTCGGCGCAACGCAGGGATGCGCCGATCTCCTGGCGCTTCTCTATCATCAGGACCCGGGCTCCCTTCTTGGCCGCATGCTTGGCGGTCATGCTTCCGGCGGGACCGCCCCCGACGACGATCACATCGTAATCGGTCTTCATTCCTTTCCCTCCATCTTCAAGGCGCCGGCGGGGCACAGGCGCACGCAGCGGCCGCATTTATTGCAGTTCTCATTGAACTCCAGCACAATCTCGTTCAGGTAGATGGCGTTCTGGGGGCAGGAACCCACGCAGGCGCCGCAATGCATGCACTTCTCGATGCTCACGATCATTTTGGTACCTCCTTATGTGTGCTCCGATCCCCTGGTCCGTCTCCACTCCTCGATGGGTACGGAGAACTTCTTTTCCACCTGGTCCCGGTAGGTCGGCCCTCCATTGTAGGCGCAGAATGGTATGATCCTTCCATCGGGTACCACGTAATGGATGGCGCAGCGCTTGACCCTTTCGATGTCGTAGTTGTACAGGTCCTGGAAATGCATCCCGCCGATCATCATCATCTTCCAGGAGAACTTCGCCAGGGATTCCTTGGACTTGTCGTCCATGAGCGAGCCTAGAAGTTTCAGGAAGGTGCTCATATCCAGTCCCTCAGGCATCTTGTCCTCGTGCGTGTACTTCTTCAGAAGTGAGTATACCTTCACCTTGCTGGGGAAAAGCAACTTTGCCTTCTCCGCCTTCTTGGACAGCTCAAACAGTTCCTTGAACAGTGGCTCTACGTCAACGAAGGAGGTCAATGGAACGACATGTCCCTTGTCCTGGATGAACAGATAGGTGGCGATACCGCAGTGGGGGTGGGTGGTGAAAGTGACCTTCGGCTCACGGACGAAGGCCGAGGCGAGGGTCGACAGCGGTACCACGCTAGGCACTGGGAACCAGTCGCTCTTTTTTATCTCGCCGTGGGTCTGTTCCTCGAAATCCCTGACCAGGTCGGGCAGGGTGTACCTCTGCTTTGCCAGTTCTTCCTTGTTGATCCTTCCCGTGAAGGACACCGGTTGGAAATTGATGCCGCGGATGACATCGGAGTTCTCCAGGGCGTACCTGAATATCGGGCCGACTTGGCTGTCGGTGACCCCCTTGACCACCACGGGAACGAGAACCACCGAGGGGCGCTTCTGCAACTTTCTAACGTTCTCGATGACCTTCATCTTCACGTCCAACATTTTTCTGGCGCGGGATATCATGTAGATATCGTCGTTCATCCCGTCGAACTGCAGGTAGATGGTGTTCAGGCCGGCCTCCGTGGAGGCCTTCAGGAACTCAAAATCGTTGGCGAACATGATGCCGTTGGTGGCCACCTGGATCTGGGCGAACCCCAGTTCCTTGGCCTTCTTGATCACGTCCACGAACTGCGGGTAGATGGTCGGTTCCCCGCCGGCGAACTGAATGGCCGGGCAAGGCACAGGCTTGCTGTCACGCAGCACCTGCATCATCTTCACGACCTCGTCGTAGCTAGGTTCGTAAACATATCCCGATTGATTGGCGTTGGCGAAACATATCGGGCATTTCATATTACAACGGTTGGTCAGGTCCAGATTGGCCAATGCGGTGTGGCTCAGGTGCATGTCGCAGAGCCCGCAGTCGTTGGGGCAAACCTTGGCTTTGGGTATGAAGGGATTCTCCACGCCCACTCCGTCATAGGACAGGCCCTCGGATTTTAGGTACATGTCCACGTCCGACCAGACTACGTCAGAGAAATGCCCGTGTTCCGCGCATTCCTTATCCATGACCACCTTTCCGTCCTTTTCTGAAATGGTAGCGATTATGATCTTCTTGCACTCAGGACAGAGCGACTCCGTCTTCTTCGGCAATCCTCTGGGTAATGAACTCTCTTTTGCAATCAAAATTGCACCCCAGGCTGATACTTCAGCTCGATAATATAATATTTATGTAGCGACATCTGCTACATGTCTTGACATGAATATCGTAGATGTTCTAAGGCTGGATATTAGTGACGTTGAAAAGGAATTCGCGCAAATAGCTTCGGCCTTAGGGAATTTAGGTCTGTCAAATTACGAATCTAGGGCCTATGTCGCGTTATTGCTAAGGGCGCATGCTACGGCCGAGGACATCGCTGAGCTGGCCGTCATACCACGTACCTCGGCCTACAAATCACTGCAATCCTTGGTGACCAAGGGTTTTGCCCAGTGTACGGAAGGACGACCGGCCATCTATCATCCTTTGGACATAGAGGAGCTTCGCGAAAGGACCATGAACGAGATGAACGGGATGTTCGCCAAGTTGAGCTCGATCAAGGGGCTTCTATCCGAGAAGGGGACCCCCGAACTGGTGTTCACCATCTATGGAAGGAAGAAAGTGCTCATGAAGATCGGCGAGATGCTCGATTCCGCCAGAGAGACCTTCATGATTTCCTCGCCAAAGATGCAGGACATCCGTTCCGATCTTTCCGATCGCTTCAAGGATGCTCAGGGAAGAGGGGTGAAGATCACGATAATCACCGAGCCGGGGGTCAAGGTCCCTTCGGCCAACGAAATTTTCCGTAGAAAGGGATTGATCGCCACCGACGTAATAGTGGATGGGAGAATAGCCATGATCGCTACGGAAGATCTAGACCTATGCGGGTTCTCCGACAATCCACTGATCGCGGGGCATCTCGAGAACTTCCTGCACATGGTCAAAGGTTCTAAAAAGTAACCTGATTGTAGCTCACCCCCTTTTTATCCGTCAGGTCGTGGTCAGGAGGGATGACCGATAGAGGCTCGATGCGTGCTTTATCCCGGGACCGCCGGGGACAGATGCCCTTTTCCCTGATCGCGATCGTTCTGATAATCGTCTCCAGTCTCTCCGCAGCCTTGATCGCGGACCTCCGCAATGGCTCCCAAGAGGTAGGTTTGACGGTGGGGGAGGTCGAACGCATGGTCGAACTTTCCGACGACGCCAAGGAACAAGTTCAGGACCTGGCCTGGCGATCTCTTTTGATCAGTTGCGGCGGCGACCCCATCAACGAGAGCGCCATGACCTCGCGTTTCCATAGTGATCTCGAGGGGCGCATCAGTTCAAGCTTTCCGGTAACCCGGTCTGGGTTTACCGTGAAAGCCAACGTCAGCGGAGTGAAGCTCTCCTTCATGCTCCTTCCCCTCGATCAAAGCCTCACGGTAGAAAAGTTCACAGATAAGTACGTTCCAGCTTATGTTGGTCTCACTGGCTCCATCATGGTCCAGGTCTCCTCGGACAACGGCAATCTCAGCCGTGAATATTTAATTGAGGACCAGGGCAAGGTTCCCTGGCCCCTTTTAAACGACCGGATGAAGGGGTTCGAGAGGGCGGTTTCCAACGACCTCGGTGACCTAGACTCCATGGTGAACTACATGCTGGAATCTCTGGCCGCATATCGCGCCGTGCAAGGATGGGGGAGCGTGGTTATCGGTGAGAAAGGCCTGGCGGAAACGATAACCGAAAGGGACCTGACGAACGCCATCGATCTCGGGCTGATAATTCTGCAAATGGTGCATTTCCGTCAGGCCACACCTTGCTACGGTATTAGCACGGACGTTCTTGGCGGGGAAGGCTGCTGGCGATTCGTCGACGAGAGCCTGCGGGAAGGCGGCACCATCGACCCTGCGGATGTGTTCCTTGGCCTCTACGGCTATGACGAACTGGATTGGCGCAAGGTGTTCGCACAGGCCTTGAACTCGGCCATCGAGCGCCTTTCCCTGCGGTGGATGGAGTCCCTAGGTCTGCTCAAACTGTTCGAGCTCGTCGAGAGGTCTAGTGAGGAGGTGTTCTCCTTTGCCAACGAACTTATCGAACGCACTTTCGATGTGGACCTGGCCGAGGAACACTTCAAGAAGTGGCTCAAGGAAGCTTTCGAAGAGGCCGGAATACCTGACACGCTCTACCGTTTTTTTGGTGCTGGATGGCCGGAAGGAACGATCGACATCGAGCAGATGACTTTCCAATTGGTGGGGGATGATAGCGAGGTCACATCCATCGCCTTAGGGGGCCTTGTCGCTCTCGACATCCCCCAGACCGATGTACTGGCCTGGACTGGCTGGGGTGAATTCCATGAACAGTACAAGAAGGGCACGCTGGAGATACTAGGGGCCATAAGGAGGGAGATAGCCTCAGTGTCGGAACAGATCTCTCGAAGCATGTTCCTCCCGAAGGGCGAACTGAAGCTCGACCCTCGCGACGGCGTTTCCTTCCTAGACGAGATGAAGGCTTCGCTGACCATCGCCCTTGATCAGAAGAGTACCTGGGTCCGAGCGGCGATGAGCACAGCAGGGTCCACCGTGATGACCGCCGACCCTCTGGCAGAGGCTACCAAGGCCGAGTTCATGGAGAACCGAGACATCATCCTGGGCAGGCAACAAGCATTGGAATCCATGGTATCCAGTGTGGCGGAGCAGCTTCTATCGTCCGCCCTCTCCAACCACCAGGACGTTCCTTGGGACGAGAACCTGGAGCAGCTAAAAAAGCTCATCGTGGGAGATGACGCATGGGGCGTTTACGATTCGATGGAGCGGACCTTCGACGAACATGCCCAGTTCCTGCAAGGGTATTTCCTGGCCGGGCTGAGCCAAGGCTCTTCCTCCGGTGCGATGTCATCCCGGATGGGCGATGTCATCGCCCGGACCGGGGATCCATACGCGGGTATCTCGGTGGTGCTCAGTGAAGATGTTACCCGATTGTTGTCCGATATCTCCAATGGATTACGCCTACGGGGAAATCAGATGAGCGTCTCGATCCCTTCTTCACCATACTTTTCGCTCCTTGGTCCAGACGGTCGTGCGCATCAGGAATCCCTCCGGGTCGAGCTAACCTATCCCGACGAAAATTCGCAGGGATCATGGTTATCCTCAATCATAACCGATCCCCGTAATTATCGCGGGTCGCCTGATATAGACGCGCAGATACACGACACCGACATCCTGGGGTCCAAGGCCGCATCCTATCAGTCGGTATGGAAATTGACCTACTCTGGAGCGGTTTGTCTCACACTGTCTCCCGGCGGGGAAATAGGGCAGGTCCTTCCGGTGGAGCTGGAGAGACATCTGGCGTTCGGATCCGATCTTTCCGTGGCGGTACTGACCGGGCATGCCCTGATGGGTGTGAGCTACATCAACATCAATACGCTCGGTCAGCAGATCTCAGACATCATCGACTCGCTTCTCCGCCCGCTACAGGAAGGTCTGGGGACCCTGACCTCTTATCTCCGGACGCTATACCGGATGCTCCAGGGGGCCATAACCAGCCTGGTAGAGATGAGTGGAGATGTCCTTGACAAGCTCTCCAAGATGTTAGGTTCCATGGTGGAGGAACTGCAGGATTTCATCCGTTCGAGCGCATCCGTTCTGGAGTCCAAGGCCGCCAAGCTTCTCCTAGGCATCATCGGCGAGAGGAGCCTGACCTTGAGCTTCCTGGGCTTGGACCTGACGGTCAAGCTGAAGCCCAAGGACCTGGATTACCGAGAGGTCGGGGTGCCGGCATCCTTCACGTTAGCCTTCAAGGCCAATGATTGTCGCATCGACGTTACTACCCGACTGATCAAGGGTCAAGGTAACCTTAGCCTGCTCACCAACGCCTCGCTTCGGGGCGCTGATTGGACCGTTTCCGTGGTGGTCGATCCGTTCATGGACGTGTTCCGTCACATGGTGGAGGTCAGAGGATTGGTGGATGGGGCCTGCGTGGAACTGGTCATGCCTGAGGCGGTCAGCTACAGGAAGGTGTCCTTCTCCCTATCCGACATACCGGGGGTGGGGGAGATATTGTCTAACATCCCGCTTCCGATCCCTGGTCTGAAAGGGGTGGTTAACGCCGGGGTATACCTCAAGGTGCTCGAGGGACGGACCGACCAGGTGGTGATCAACGAATACGAGCTGAACCCCGCCGGCGAGGACGCGGGGCGGGAATGGGTGGAGCTGTACAATCCCACCACGGAGGCGGTGGACCTCACGGGATGGACCATCGAGACCCGGCATGGCGTTCAGGGGCTGGGGTCATTGGGCGGGGTCATGATGCCCCGGGCGCGAATGGTGTACCGTTTCCCAGAGCAGGCCTTGGACAACATAGGGGAGGGGTTCCCGTTCGAGGAAAGCCTGGTGCTCAGGGACGAGCGCGGACGGAGGGTGGACAGCGCCCCCTTCTCCACGGACTGCTGGAACGATGAGAGGACCTGGCAAAGGGCGAAGGACGCGGCCGACCGCTGGGAGTTCAAGAGCGGGACGAAAGGCTCGTCCAACGGTAGGGACCTCTTCACCCTCCTGGACCTCGATACCGTGGAGCGCATCTACTTCTCGGCGATCACCGAATCGCTCTACCAGCTCTCCTCCGGGGAACTGAGCATGGAAGCCCTGGCGACGACCATCGAGACCGCCCTTCTGCGAATGCTGGAAAGGCTTACCTCGAACATACTTGACAAGGAGGTGGTGGCCGGGCTGTTCGTGGAAGTGGCGGTGTCCGAGGCAGCATCGATAGCCAAATCGGGTATGAGGATGGAGGTCATCTGGCGTTGCGGTACCTTACGGGATGCCCTACATGATCTGGCCGGTTCTGCCCGGCCGCTAGCTCTTTCCTTCGGCAATCCCTTCCAGGCCTATCTCGACGGGCTGCCCTCCACCAACGGTATCTGGCTTGCCATGTCGGCCTTCGGCTCGGTCGGCGTTCCGAAGATGATCTGCCTGCCCGGATACAGCACGGAGGTCCGATACCAGGCCTCGGTGGCCGTGGACCTCGGCGTGCTCGCCAAGGTGTTCGGTCTGAGAGCCTCGGGATGGTCGATGGAGGCCGGGGTCAAGATTACCGGGGTGCCGGCTACCGCCGTTCCGCTGTTCAAGGCCCCGTACGGAACGACGCTGGACATTTGGCTGTGCAAGGTCACCGTCCAAGGGGTGACGGCATGATGGAACGGACGGTCGATCCGAGAGAAGGTCCCCCCAGTTTCAAAGTTCCTGAACCCGATGTCTTATCTATTTGCAAAGGATATTGGAAGATGAGGTAATACACATGGTTAGCCTGAACGATCTGATCGAGGAGCTCGACTGCAGCCTGGAAGACTTTTTAGACCAGGTTACCCTGGCCATTGACCTTCTTGAGGAAGGCGAGCAGGAAGAGGCCGTTGAGGTTTTGAAGGGGCTGGAAGAGGACCTCTTCGACTTCCTTGGATACGAAGAGACGGACGAGGGAGCGGAAGAAGAGGAAGAGAAAGAGGAAGTCAAAGAGGTAGTGAAGGAAAAGCCCAAGAAGGCTCCGGCCAAGAAGGGAAAGAAGTAAGGCCGCCTAGCGGCCCATAAACCGTTTACCTTTCCTATTCTATCAGTTCCTGTCCCTGCATGTAGGGCCTGAGGACCTTGGGTATCCGTATGCGTCCCTCACGGTCCTGGTTGTTCTCCATTATGGAGACCATGGTCCTCGGCAACGCCAGGCCGGACCCGTTAAGGGTGTGCACGAACTCGCTCTTCAGGTGCGCCTCGGGACGATACTTGATACGAGCCCGGCGAGCCTGGAAGTCGGTGAAGCAGCTGCATGAGGAGACCTCCAGCCAACTGCCGGTTCCCGGTGCGTGCGACTCCAGATCGTACGTCTTCGCGGAAGCGAAGCCCATGTCCCCGGTGCACAGCAGGAGCGTTCGGAACGGAAGCTCCAACCCGCGCAGCACGTCCTGGGCGTCGTTGAGCAGCGTCTCCAGCTCCTGGAACGAGCCGTCGGGCAGAACGAACTTGACCAGTTCCACCTTGTTGAACTCGTGCACCCGGATCATCCCCTTCATCTCGGCGTGCCTCCCGGCCTCTCGCCGGAACGAAGGCAGGTAGGCGGTGTAATTGATGGGCAGGTCCTCCCTGGTCAAGATGTCGTCCTGATGCAGATTGGTGACCGGGACCTCCGCCGTTGGGTTTAGCCAAAGGTCATCTCGCTCGCACCAGTACATATCGTCCTTCATCTTCGGGTACTGTCCGGTGCCGATGACCGCGGCCCGGTTCACCACGACCGGTGGGAAAACTTCGGTGTAGCCCTGCTGGTGGTGAAGGTCCAGCATGTAGTTGATCAATGCCCTCTCCATGCGGGCCCCGTCGCCCTTCAGCACGAAGAAGCCGCTGCCGGCGACCTTCACCCCGCGTTGGAAGTCAATTATGTCCAGGTCCTCGCCCAGTGCGATGTGGTCCTTGGGCTGGAAGTCGAACTTGGTGACCTTTCCGAACTCCATGACCACCCGGTTCTTCTCGTAGCTGTCGCCGATAGGTACCGTGATGTGAGGAACGTTCGGGATGAGCAGAATCACCTCGTCCCTCTGGGCCTCCAGAGAGACGACCGTGGCCTCCAGTTCGCTGATGCGCGATGCCACTTTCTTCATCTCCGCCACCGCCTCGGCCTTCTCCGTGCCGCCGAGCTTGGCTATGCGCAGGGAAGCTTCGTTCCTCTGCTTCCTGAGTCGGTTGCCCTCCTCCACCGCCGCCCGCCAGCCCTGGTCCAGTTCCAGGAACTTATCCAGCACGTCCTCGCTGTAGGTGCGGTTCCTGAGCATGGCCCGAATGGCCTCGGGGTCATCCCTGATCACGTTGACGTCCAACACTTCGCTCACCCTAGAAACCTATCTCTCCCTTGCCTTCCAGATACTTACGGTCACATAGCAGTACGGTGTGGCCCACGACCTCTATCAGGACCGTTTTGGAACGCGCGGCCAGGTCCTCTCCGACCTGCTTGCGGTCCTCCTCCACGCTGGGGAGCAGGCGCACTTTCACGACCTTGCGGTTCTTGACCTGCTGGGCTATCTCCTCGATGAGGGTGTCGGTGACCCCCTCCTTTCCCACGTGCACGGTGGGTCGCAGGCCATGTCCGACCCTCTTAACGTCCTTCATCGTTCTTGGCGGCATGTCCTTCTCTCCTTGATCTCCATAAGATACGGTGTCCTTCTGATACTATCGCATTCCAGACAGTGGGTGCCGATGCGGTGGTTCCGCAGCCGGACCCGGCAGTTAAGTCCCGGAACGAGAGGTGTCGAGCAGTGCCGGCAATACATCGCCCCTTCAGGCATGGGTACCTTGTTCCGTCCGGAGATACGCCTGGCGATGGTCATATACCTCTTGGCCCTTGTCATATCGCCACCTAGGGCCTCGTTCTCCGACATCCGGACCAGGATCGTCATCCTCTTGCGGGCGATGCCCCGCACCTGGTTGTTCGACACCTTCTTTCTGCTCAAAGGCCTATCCTTCAGGTGCGATAATGCCATCTTGTTAAATAGGTTTGTCCGAATCTCGCATTTCGCCCGGTCGCCAGGCCTGTTCCAGCAGGGTGCTCTTGGGCAGGAAGCCGAAGCGGGCGTAGAAGGAGTGGACCTCCTCGTTCCCGACGATGGCCAGGAGCACTTTGCGAACGGTTCCCAATCCGTCCATCCATTGAAGGGCCGAATTCATCAATGCGGTACCGATTCCCATCTGGCGATATGCGACGGTAACGAAGATGGAGTCCACCTCCCCGGTCATGTCCGGCCCGATGCTAGAGACGCAGTATCCGATCGCTCGCCCATCCTCGTCCCTGGCCAGTTCCACTCGCATCAATCCGCCGGCGGCCTTTTCCAGAAGTTGGTCCCTGCGCCGTTCGAAGCTCATGGACCCCAGCTCCCTCTTGAAATTGACCGACCGGGCCCGGTGCATCTGCCGCAGCTCCAACCATAACGGACCGATGAGGTCCAATCCCTCCTCGGTCATGACCTCGTAGCGAACGTTCATCTTTTGATAGATATCCTCATATGCAAGAAGCTTTTCTCTCTGGTCAGCGAGATATGGCTAATCTTCACATCCATCAGCCTTATATAGGAAAATATGAATGTAGCCATCCCGTCGCATTGATAGATTACAGGTGATATGATATGGCCAGAAAGCCGGCAAGGATGTACAGGAGGCTCACGGGACAGGCCTACACCCGCAGGGAATACATGGGTGGAGTTCCAGCCCTGAGGATCAACACTTTCGATCTGGGTACCACCAATGGGGACTTCCCGATCACCATCAACATGAAGGTCAAGGAGACCTGTCAGATCAGGCACACCGCCATGGAGGCCGCCCGTATCGCGGCCAACAGGGTGATGTCCAAGACCCCCGGCAACAACTACCACCTGAAGTTCAGGATATATCCTCATCACGTTCTAAGGGAGAACAAGCTCGCCACCGGCGCCGGTGCTGACCGTGTCTCCAGCGGTATGAGGAACTCCTTCGGTAAGAACATAGGCACCGCCGCCCGCGTTCACGCCGGTCAGGTAGTGCTCACCCTCAGGGTTCCGCCAGCAAACTTCAACAGCGCCAAGTTGGCCCTGTGGAAGGCCTCCCTGAAATTGCCCACCCCCTGCTTCATAGAGGTGGAGAAGGGCGCTGAGCTGGTGAAGTGAAACCACACCCTCAAATCCCTTTCTCTTTCTCATTTTTCTGTAAGCATTATTTATTCAAGGCCCTTTTACCCAACGAGGGGTAATTTGGACGCTGACACTCTGTTCCTGGCTGCGGGTGCCATCATCTTCATGGGGTTCATCTCCAACTATCTATTTCGACGGTTCAAGGCCCCGGACGTCCTTATCCTGATGGTGCTCGGAATAACCCTCGGCCCGGGCGGGATCGGACTTATCAACTCCGAGGCGGCCCAGGGATTAGAAGTTCTAACGCCGTACGTGGCCGCTGCGGCACTGGCCATAATCATGTTCCAGGCCGGGATGGACCTAGCTCTCGGTGACGTGGTAAAATCTTTCAGCAAATCACTGGTCCAGACGGTGATCGCCTTCGTGGCCTCCATGCTCATCACCGGGTTAATATTGATGCTCCTAACCGACTGGGACCTGGGCACGTCGCTCATGGTGGGGGCGATACTGGGCGGGACGAGCGGCGCCATAGTCATTCCGATAATATCCGCTCTCAAGGTATCCACGAAGCTCAAGATGGTCCTGACCCTGGAGGCGGCCATAACCGACGTCCTGGTGATCGTGGTGGCCACATCTTTGATAGTGTTCATGAGCCAGGATTCGCCGAGCGTCATGAGCGCGGTGGAGCTTCTGGTCAGCACCTTCATGGTATCGACCATGATCGGAATCATCTCTGGAATAGTCTGGACCAAGATCCTACAACGGCTCAACAGGCAGCCGTTCTCCTACATGATCACCATCGCCGCCATGCTGATAGTGTTCTCCGTGACCAACTTCCTGGTGGACAAGGCCGGCGGCGGGGCCATCGCCGTGCTGGTGTTAGGTCTCACCATCGGCAACTGGGACGAGATATCCAAGGTGCTCAAGCAGAAGGGGGAGCAGTTCGCCCTGGGAGACAAGGTCAAGCGCTTCCACGACGAGATAGCTTTCCTCATACGCACGGTCTTCTTCGTCTACCTGGGTCTGGTCATAACCACCATCCATTTCACCGCCTGGTACGTTCTCCTCGGTCTGATCGTGTTCTTCGGTCTGCTGATCGCCCGCTACATATCCCTCTTGCTGGCCGACAGGTACATTGGGCTGGATGCCAGCGATGAGATGGGGCTGTTCTACATGATGCCCCGAGGTCTGGCGGCGGCGGTCATGGCCTCCATTCCGCTATCTTATCCTCTGGTGTTCAACAACGAGACGGCCACCGCGATCCTCGGCATAACGGTCGTGGTCGTCCTGCTCTCTACGGTGTTGGCATCCATAGGCGCTTTCTACATGGAGATACACTCCAAGCGCAATGGGCGTGATGTTCAGAAGGAGAACGATATAAGTTCGGGACCTGATAAGGAAGGGGCGTGACCATGGACCTGCAATTAGAAAGGGCGGTATCCGAGATACGCTCCATGAACGCCAAGTTGGTCGGCCTGCAGATGCCTGAAGGTCTGAAGACCAGGGCCCGGGACTTCGCCGCGAACTTGGAGGCGGCCACTGGCTGTCAGGTGGTCATCCTGGGAGACCCATGCTACGGGGCCTGCGACCTGAGGTCCATCAAAGGATTGGACCTGCTAGTGCATGTCGGCCACGCTCCGATGCCCGACCTCCGGCCTAGCATCCCCAC
>DAONGL010000032.1:0-14632 GCA_035404085.1 Methanomassiliicoccales archaeon
CCCAAGGCCAGGCTCCTGAGCCGCGATCCGAACGACCGGGGGCTTACCGCCAGTATAATGGAGGGCATCTCCGAGACAAGAACCAAGTGGTTCGTGGTCATGGACGCCGATTTCCAGCACCCTCCGGAGTCCGTAGGCGGCATGTACGGCCTTCTGACCGAGGGCGCGGACATGGCCGTCGGTAAACGTGAAGATAAGACCAGCCTCAGCTTCAGCCGCATGCTGGCCTCCTGGGGCGCGAACGCCCTGGCCAAATCATACCTGGCCGTCATGAGACGGCCGACCACCGAGGACACCATGAGCGGATTCTTCGGCGGACGGACCGACCTCTGCCAAGAGGTCGTCACCAAGCATGGCCGCAAGTTCGAGCGGGCCGGTTTCAAAGTGCTCTTCGACATACTCAAGTTCCTGCCCCGGGACACGGTGGTCAAGGAGCTGGAATTCCAGTTCTCCTCCCGTCGGGCCGGAAAGTCCAAGCTGTCCTCGAGGGTCATTCTCTCGATCCTCAGGCAATGCGGGCCGGCCGGAAAGGCCGCCGCGTTAGGCGTCAATTTCCTCTTCATAAACATGCTGGGCCGATACATATCCGCCTTGGCGCTGGGACTCGCGTTCACCTTCGCTATGATGGAGACCCTGAGCGTGACCTACGACGACCGCCTGATCAACTCCACGATACTGGCGTTCGTTCTCGCTCTGGCCTACCTGGTCGTGGCCAACAAGTACCTCTTCTCCCATGGCAAGCGGGACCGCCTCATAATTGGCGCGAAGATGGTCTTCACCGGCTTCTCCGGCTTCATGATCAGCGTGTTCTTCTTCTACATGCTGCTGTCCTCTGATCAAGCGGTGCACACTTGGCCGATGTTCCTGGGTTTCGGGATCGCCTATCTGTGGAACACCCTCAGCAGCGTCATACCTGAGAAGTGATCAGGAACGCACCATCCAAACTACGGCGTGAGCGTATCCTTTGAGGTATTGGAGGAAGGACCCTCGGGCCTTCTGCATGCTGATCAACAGGAAGTAGTAAGGAAGTAGTATGAACGTCTGGCCAACGAAACCGGTGATGAATCGCCCACCGCGCATCCTCTTGCGGACCATGACCAGCATGTTCCTACCGTAGTAGTACGAACGATAGGGGGTCATCAGGTTGGTGCCTACGACCCCGGTAGACAGCGACACCTTGTGCTCCGCCGTGGCCTTGGGCACCAGCCATGAGCAGTAACCTTTCTCCTTTGCTCTAAGACAGAGGTCCAGGTCCTCAGCGTAGATTTCGAAGTCCTCGTCAAAGAGACCAACGTCCCGGAAGACCTCCGAACGGACCATCATGGCGCATCCCGTGATGTAGTGCACTTCGCGCTCCAGGTCCCCTCCGTCGTCCGGTCGGTCCATTAGGGGATGGGTGGAAAAACCCAGAAGGGCGTTGAAGTGCCCTCCGTTGAACCACATGACGTCCGTTCCGAAGTAGAATATCTTGGGGCCGGCCACTCCGGCGGACGGGTACCTCTGGAACAGCTCCAGCAGCTCATTGACCATGCCCGGATGGGCGATGGCGTCGTTGTTGATGATGAGTATATGGGTCGCCCCTTTTTCCAGGGCCGCTCGGATGCCGATGTTGGCCCCTTTGACGTAACCGAGGTTCTGCAGGTTCTCGATCACCATGAGGCCTGGATGCTTCTCCCGGAGCAGGGCGGGCGATCCGTCGGCGGAACCGTTGTCCACCACCACCACTTCGGTCCCGGGGTTTCCCTGCAGGAGCGAGTCGACACACTCCAAGGTGTCTTTCGCTCGGTTCCAATTCACCGTTACGGCGAATGGCCTGAGGGCCTGGGGCATGCCGATAGGTATGGGCTCGAGCTATAAATCTAATGCTCCGTCCCTTCCTTCCAAAGTATTAATTGCCTGGTGCATCAATCTGAATAGGATGTCCTACAAGCAGTTCGACGTGTACGTGCAGGACCGTCCGGGGGAGGTCTCCCGGGTGGTGGAGGCCCTGGCCCATAACGCCGTCAACATCCGCGGTATAGCTACGGACATTGGCGCGGGAAGGCCGAGGGTGCACATAATCACCGACGACGACAACAGCGCCCGCAGCGCGTTGAAGGGGGCGCAGCTGGAGTTCGAGGAACAGGAGGTCATCGTGGTCTCCATGGCCGACAAGCCTGGTGAACTGGCCAAGATAACCAGGAAGCTGGCCCGGGGCGGCGTGAACATCAATTCCCTGTTCATGCTGGGCCCCATGACCCCCCTGGAAGAGGTGGCCATGACCGTGGACCGCCTCGAGGCGGCCAAGAAGCTGCTGGAGTTCTCTTAGGCCCGGCGCCGTCGGGACCTATCCAGCCCTTTGAAGGAGATCACCACGATAGCTAGCAGTATGAGCGAACCGCCCATCAGGGTGATGAGGTCTGGCCTCTCCCCGAGCAGCAGGAAGGAGAAGAACAGCCCGAACACCATCTCCACCAACAGGATGATGGACGTGGTGGTGGCCCCCAGGGACTTCAGGCCGACGTTGTACAGCATGAAGGCCACGGTGGTGCAGAATATCCCAGAGTACAGGGCCAGCGATATGCCGCCGGCGCCCACGGAATAGTCAGCGGTCATGAAGAGCCCGATGGGCACCGCGAAGACCGCGGTCAGAAGTATCATCGCCGAGGTGAAATGCACCAGCTCGTAGCCCTTCCTCAGCTCCTTGGTGGTGAACACGATGTACATGGCCCAGGCCACTCCGGCGGTGAACACCAGCATATCGCCGATGAGGTTCCCCCCGCCCAGGCTCGAGATGTCGCCCTTGGTGGCTATGAGCGCCACCCCGGACATCCCCAGGACCAGCCCGATCACCGTTCGCCGATTCAGATGCTCCTTGAGGATGATCGCGGCCAGCACGGCCACGATGACCACGTTGATATCGACCAGCAGAACGGTGTTGCTGGCCGTGGTGTACGTAAGACCTAAGTTCTGCAATAGGAGGCCAGCCGCGTTCAGGAAGGCGATGCCCCAGACGGCCTTGTTCTTAAATATCGAATAATCGACCTTGTAAATGAAGAACAATGGCAATATCGAGAGGGCCGCCACCAGGGACCGCAACGCCGTGAACAGATAGGGATCGGTACCCTCCACCGCAAACTTCCCAGCCACGAATGAGGTGCCCCAGATCATGCCTGCCAGCATTAGCAGGGCGCGGGTTCGGGGGGATGCCTCGGCCATGTTCGCCCTCTATCCGGTCCGAATATTTATCTCAGATGGAGGCCCGGGCCTCGATGTTCGTTGCAGCCAGTACCGTTCCCGCGGATATCACGGCCCCATCTCCCAGCACGCAATCCCGCAGCGCCGCCGCGGCACCGATGCGGCAACCCTCGCCGATGACGCAACCGTTAAGCGAAGCTCCCTTTCCAACGCTCACCCGGTCCAGGAGCAGACTGGTTTCGATCGTTCCCTCCAGAACGCACCCGTGCCCGATGGCGCTGTCCATCACTGTCGCCGATGAAGCGGTGACATCCCTTCCGAAATAGCAGCTTCCGACCGCCCTCGCTCCAGCGGGCGCCGATGTCGTGGGGCGCCGGGAGGCCATGTCCATGTTCGCCAGATAGAGGTCGGACGGTCTTCCGATGTCCTTCCAGTAGCCCTTCAGAGGCGTGGCGTACAATCCCCGCTTCTTGTCGAGCATATCCATGTAGAGGTTCTTGGAGAAGTCGTATTTGGTAGCCGCGGGTATCATCCTCAGAACCTCTGGCTCCAGAACGTACGTCCCGGCGTTGATGACCCGGGAGAACACCTCCTCGCTGCGGGGCTTCTCCTTGAACCGGTCGATCCTTCCCTCAGCGGAGACGCCGACTATGCCGAACTGTTCCGGGCGTTCCACCTCGGTGAGCCCCATGGTGGCCTCCGCCCCCTTGCGGATGTGGAAATCGATAAGGTCGCCAAGGTCCGCGTCCGTGAGAGTGTCCCCGCTGCCGACCACGAACGTTCCGTTCAGTCGGTCCTCCAGCAGCTTGACCGCGCCAGCGGTGCCCATGGGTTCCTTCTCAAAGGCCATCTCGATCTCCACGCCGAAGCGATCGCCTCCCCCCAGCGCGGCACGGATGTCCTCGGAGCGATAGCCGCAGGCCAGGAACACCTGTTCGATCCCGGCGTCCGCCAGTGATCGGATCACGTACTCTATGCAGGGAATGCCCAGCACCGGCAGCAACGGCTTCGGCCGGGTGGTGGTCAACGGCCGCAGTCTGGTGCCTTCGCCACCTGCCAATATGACGGCCTGCTTCACCTTGGACATCTCACACCTCTCGTTCGAACACCCTTATCACGTTGCGGTCCTTCCTCGCTCCGATCGCCGAGGCCACCGGCAGGCACTTGCTGCGCAACAGGTGCGCTATGGGCTTGACGTCCGTCCCGGACAGGGCCTCGAAGTTGGCCATGCCCTTGGCGATGACCAGGTCGACCCTTTCGAAAGCGTCCTGGAGCTCCTTCGGCGCCTGGTCGAGGTCCAGACCGATGGCGAACACCCCGGTGGTCAGACATTCGTCCAGTATCTTGTCCGCGCCGCTGATGGAGAGGTCCTCCCAGGTGGCGTCCGTGATTATCGGTTCGCCCTTGACCACCCCGGTCACCCGGAGGCCCATGCTCTTCAGCTCCCTGAGCAGCGGGAGGTCCAGCACGATCTCCCCGCAGTTGTCGAACAGATATAGCACCTCTTTTGAGCTCTGTAGTATCTCGCGCAGACGGTCCAGGTCGTCAGGCTCCGGTTCCTCGGCGACCAGATCGTCGAATAGATGCCTCAGCTCCTCCGGATGTTCGTAGCCACCGATGCCGAAGTCCATGACGTTGCCGGCTATGGCCACCAGGCAGGCGGCCTTCAGGCGGTCCTGGGAGCTGTTCACCAGTTCTTCCGCCCTGGGAAGCAGGGAGAAGGCCACCCGGTTCGATTCCGCCTTCAGGGCGGCGTAGGGGTCCGCCACTCCCAGCGTATCATAGCACATCCGGTGCACCTTGGTGGCCAGGGTCGCCGACCTCATGCCCGGCCTCCATTCTTCCGCCACCAGTCGCAGGCAGGAGAACATGATCTCTTCCTCCTTGGAAGGGTCGACCAGCCTGGTCTGGAAAAGTATGCGGCGCAGGAGACAGGGAGCGCATTCGGCGGAGAAGTCCATATGCGGGGGAGGTGAGGGCGCTCTATTATTCCTTTCGTCGTCGTGATGCAAACTTAATATCCAGAGAAAGGATTCGACCTTGATAATCATGGCAGAGTCAGTTCTTCTCCGGGTAGCTAAGGCCAAGGACCAAAACGAGGTCGGTCTGGGCCGGGCCCGGCTGGACATGAAGACCCGCAAGGAGCTGGGCGTAGAGGCGGGCCAGATCATTGAGATCACCGGAAAGAAGATGACCGTGGCCAGGGTGTTCCGGGCCCAGCAGGAGGACGAAGGGAAGGACATCATCCGCATAGACGGCGTATTGCGCTCCAACGCCGGCGTCTCCATCGGGGAGAGGGTCACCGTGGCCAAGGCGGACCCCCAGCCGGCCAGCAAGGTGGTCCTGGCCCCGGCGATATCCCAGAAGAAGCGGGTGAACAGCGTCACCTTCGGGGCGGGAACTGACGAACTGGTGCGCAAAGGCCTCCTAGGACGACCGTTGGTCAAGGGCGATGAGATCATGATCCCCAACATGGCCTGGGGAGTGACCCTCGCCCCGTACATGGTGGCCTCCACCGTACCCAACGGGGTGGTGACGGTCGCCGAGCACACCGAGATGATCGTCAGATCGGAAGCCACCGAGGAGAAGGATACCTTCGTCCCGTCCATCACCTATGATGACGTGGGCGGATTGGACGAGGTGCTGCAGCGCATCCGGGAGATGATCGAGCTGCCCTTGAAGCACCCGGAGCTGTTCGAGCGCCTGGGAATAGACGCGCCGAAGGGCGTGCTCCTGTACGGCCCGCCGGGAACGGGAAAGACGCTGCTGGCCAAGGCGGTGGCCAACGAGTCCGGGGCGTCCTTCTACTCCATCCTGGGACCGGAGATAATGTCCAAGTGGTACGGAGGCAGCGAGGAGAACCTTCGGGAGAAGTTCGAGGAGGCCTCCAAGAACGCTCCGTCCATCATATTCATCGACGAGATAGATTCCATCGCCCCCAAGAGGGACGATTCCGCCCACGAGGCGGAACGCCGGGTGGTGGCCCAGCTGCTCACCCTCATGGATGGCATGACCGACCGCGGCCAGGTCATCGTCATCGGCGCCACCAACCGCCAGGATGCTTTGGACCCGGCCCTGCGGCGACCGGGACGATTTGACCGGGAGATCGAGGTCGGGGTGCCGACATACCAGGGCCGGAAGGAGATACTGCAGATCCACACCCGCGGCATGCCGTTGGATGAGAAGGTCAGCCTGGACCAGTACGCCCAGGTCACCCACGGCTTCGCCGGGGCCGACCTGTCCGCGTTGGCGCGCGAGGCGGCCATGAAGTGCCTGGGAAGGTTCGTCCCCAACATGAACCTGGACAGCGCCATACCCCAGGAGATACTCTCCCAGATGAAGGTGACCGTGGAGGACTTCGATGCCGCGCTGAAGGAGATCGAGCCTTCGGCCATGCGCGAGGTGATGGTCGAGGTGCCTAACATCGGCTGGAGCGACGTGGGCGGCCTGGACGAGGTGAAGAGACAACTGAAGGAGATGGTGGAGATGCCCCTGGACAACCCGGAGGCCTTCAAGCGGATGGGAATCAGGCCGTCCCAGGGCGTTCTCCTCTACGGACCGCCGGGAACCGGCAAGACGCTATTGGCCAAGGCGGTAGCCAACGAATCGAACGCCAACTTCATAAGCATCAAGGGCCCGGAGATAATGTCCAAGTGGTACGGGGAGAGCGAGAAGGCCGTGCGGGAGATATTCAAGAAGGCCAAGCAGGTCGCTCCGTCCATAGTGTTCCTTGACGAGATCGACGCCATCGCCCCCCGCCGCGGGGTGTACGAGGGTTCCAGGGGGTACGACACGCTGGTCAATCAATTGCTGACCTCATTGGACGGCCTCACCGCCCGGGAAGGCGTGACGGTCATCGCCGCCACCAATCGCCCGGACATCATCGACCAGGCGCTACTGCGGCCCGGCCGCTTCGACCGGTTGATATTCGTTCCCGTCCCGGACGCCCCGGCTCGGAGGGCCATCCTGCAGGTGCACACCCGGATCATGCCGTTGAAGGACGTCAACATCGAGGACCTGGTCCTGAGGACGGAAGGGTTCGTGGGAGCCGACCTGGAGAACCTGTGCCGAGAGGCGGCAATGGCCGCCTTGCGGGAGAACAAGGATAGCATGACGGTGGAGATGCGGCACTTCGAGTCGGCCTTCAAGAACGTCCGACCGTCGGTGGACAAGGAGTCCGTGAAGACGTACGACATGCTGAGCAAGAACCTGCACAAGGCCCGGGGCGGCATCGACGACCTGGGAATATTCAGGTAGGTGAGATGATGGTCAAGGTTTTAAAGCCCAAGGGTCAGGTCAAGAGAGTGGACGGTTCGGGCGCCGAGCCGCCCAAGGCCAGGACGAAGAGGCCCGCGCAGTTCGACCTGCGGGAGGAGAGCCTGCGCACCCTCTCCCAGTTCTATCTGGGGGAGATGGACCTCAAGATGCGGATGCGCCAGATGAGCATCGCCTCCGGCCAGGAACCGCCGGAGTGGATGGCCGCCCTGGAGATACTCAAGGACAACATCATCAAGACCGAACACCCGGACCTCAAACTGAAGATGTACCAAGGCATAGTGGACCTTCTGGCCAAGGTCGGTCAGAAGGAGGACCTGTTCGTCATCCAGCAGATCATCGCCCGCTACAACCTGAAATCGTTCAAGGACATCGGGTTCGCCAAGGTGGAGATAGAGGTGGCCAAGGACGCTTGTCCCGTGTGCAGGAAGATGGCCGGGAAGAGGTTCGGGATCGAGGAGGCCATGGAGACCATGCCCATCCCCTGCCACGATTGCGGCACCGAGGTGGACGCGGTGGAGGGGTACTGCAGATGCCGCTACTTCGCGGTGTTCTGAGGTGTCCAGACAAGCATTCTATAAATCTATAAATAGGCTCAATCTCATGCGATAGCTAATCGGAACATCTGTTTGGGGTGCGCAAATGAGGAAGTTCATAACCGAGCTGAAGGGGAAGACGGTCATGACCAACGACGGTCAGATACTGGGCATGATAGACAACTTCGTGGTCGACACCGTCACCGGAGATATCAACCACGTGCTGGTGGTCCCTGCCGAGGAGATCGACAGCCGCCTGTTCCGCACTGACAGCCACGGCCGCCTGGTGCTCCCGTTCAGCGAGATGAAGGATGTCCGTGACGTAGTGGTCATGAGCATCTCCCGCTAGACCGAAACCCTACCTTTTCTCCATCTTTTATCTTTTCAGCTTTAGCCGTTCACTTCCTGGAAAGCACCTTGGTGCGGTCGATCCCCGTTTGCGCCTCGCGGAACCCGGGGCTCTTGGCCAGGGCATCCTGGTACAGGCTGAGCGCCCATTTGTACTGCTCCTCGCCTTCCGCGATCACTCCCAGCATGTACAGCACGTCGGCCGACTCCTCCATCTTGAGGGCGGAGGTCAGGCTGCCCTTGGCCGAGGCGGTGTCGCCCAGGGCCATCTGGACGTTGCTGAGGTTCAACAGATACTCCGGCCGGCGGTCCTCGTCCGCGGCGGCCTTGAAGACCTCCATCGCCTCCTCGTACTTCCCGGCGGCGAACAGCGTGCACCCGATGTTGTTCATGGCGTCCGAACTATGCGGGTCCACCTCCAGAGCCAGCTTCATCAGGTGAATGGCCTGGTCGTAATCGTACTCTCCCATGAAGCGCATGCACACCCCGAGGTTGCTCAATCCCTCGGGATAGGCCGGGAACTCGGAGATGAGGGCCTTCAGGATCTTGGACGCCTCCCGATATCTTCCCCGAGAGACCAACGCCAGGGACTTGGACAGCCGTACCGGCAGATCCCCCTTCTTCTCGTCCAGGCGTATAAGGTCGTTGTAACGCTTCTTCTCCAGGGAGTCCAGTGCGTGACGGTTCAGCGACTCCTGGCATTCCAGGGACTGCAGCAACCTGCCGCCATCGCCCCCGTAGCGGTGGAATATCGCCTCCAGGTCCATCGTCGTGCGTGAATCACCAGGAGCGTGCCTCAGCGCTTCCTTGAGCGCCTCGGCCGCCTCCTCTCCCCGGTTCAGGGAGATGAGCGCCCAGGCCTTCAGCCTGAACAGCTCCAGGTCGGCCCCTTGGCTCAGAGCCTGGTCGCATTGAGTGACGACCCTCTCGTGCTTTCCCGCGGCCAGCAGAAGGGCCGCCTCCTGCTTCGCCCGCTCGTCCGGTTCCGGAGAGAGCGGGGGCAGGGATACCTCGTACGGCCACTCCGGTAACGCCGGGGTTTGCGGTACTATGGCCTCGTCCACCGTGTCAATGGAGGCCTCCTTATCCTCGCTAGGTGCGTCTAGCGTAGCCCCAGCATCGGCCGGCGGCTCGATGGCCAGGGGACCGCTCTGGAACTGCGCCGGGAGGTTCTGGGGGACCTTCTCCAGCTTACCCGGCTCGTCCTTCACCATCAGCTCCTTGTCCGTCGGCAGCTCGGCCGGCAGCTGATGTTCCGGAACCTGTTCCAAGGCCACTTCCGACTCATGGACCTGTAGTGAGACCTCCTCGGGAAGCTCGGCGGGGAGGTTCGGTTCGGGAACCGTCTCCAAGGCCACATTTTCCTCTGGGACCTGAACGGCCACTTGCACCGGGACCTCAGCGGGAACAACTGGTTCAGGAACCGTCTCCAAGGCCACATTCTCCTCGGCGATCTGCAAAGGAACGTTCTCGGAGACCTCTTCACGGACATCTGCTTCGGGAACTGGATCCAATGCCGCTTCATTCTCCGGAACTTGAACGGTCGATCCCTCCGCCGGGCTCGGCCCCTCGGACGAAATGACGGGTTCGGCGACCTCCCCGGTGCCGATAGCTTCAGCCAAAGTCATCTTCTCGACTGGGGCGGTCTCCGGCTCATCTTCCAGGTGCATCTGCGAGGCCAGCTCGTCCCTCTCCTGCTGAACGTTCCCGAGGCCTGGATCCAGCCTCAGCGCCCGGTCGAAGGCGGTGAGGGCATCCTCGTATTCCTGGTTGGCCTTCAGACAGGTGCCGAGGTGGGCCCAAATGTCGGCCCGGGAATCGACGAGCCGCAGCACGTCCTTCCAACCTTCGACGGCGCCAGGCATGTCGCCCCGCTCCTCGCGCAGGCGGGCTATGTTGATCAGGGGATCCTCAAAATCAGGGTCCAGTGCGTTGGCCTTCTCGAAGGAGGCCTGCGCTTCCAGCAGCTTCCCCATGCCCTTCAACGCCAGGCCACGATTGTTCCAGCCGCGCGGCTCCTGGGGATAGCGGTGCGTCATGTCGGTGAACACCTTCAACGACCACTCCAGACGGCCCATCTCAAATAACGTCGCACCTTTGTTAAGCATCGCCGGGGCATGTCCAGGGTTGATGCGTAGAACGTTATCATAGGCGGCCAGCTCCCTTTCCCGGTCCCCGAGCTGGTTCTGGATCAGGGCGATGGTGAACCAGGTCCCGGCGTCCCCCGGACGAAGCTCGGCGGCCTTGTTCGCCGCCACTAACGCCTCTGCCGCCCTTCCCATCTCCGAGAGATAGCTGGCCTTCGTGAGCCAGATGGTGTCGTTGAGGGGTTTGATTTGCAGGGCCTGGTCCAGAACGCGAACGGCGCCGGAACGGTCCCCCTTCCTCCGCCTTTGCTCCGCCTCCTCCAGAAGCTCCTCGATCTTGCACAGGGAAGGCAGGCAGGTTTCGCCGCGGTCCTCCAAAACCTTGAGGTCCTCCTTGTCCGCGAGCTGCTCGTCCAGACCGTACTTCTGTAAGAGCGAGATGAATCGGCTGGTGTCGGCGAAGGACACCTCCTCGTTCTCCAAAAGATTAAGAGTGCCAGGGTCCAGGTCCTGCAGGGACATGAACACCGGGACTCGCCCGTCGGCCTTGGCGTCCTCGATCAGGGCACGCACCACCAGCTCCGGGTCGGAGAACCCGGCGCGCGACGCCAGCACGAGATAGGGAACCTCTCCCTGCCCGTGTATCACGAGCGAGCTCTGCTGCTCCCGGGCCGATTGCACCCGGACGCCCATTCCGCCCATCAGGGAGATCATGAGGTCCCGATACTCCTGAACCCCGAGCTTTCGCAGTGCCTCTAGGAGACGTTGCTTCTCGTTCTGGTCCAACTTCTCGGAGAGGTCGCTCACGGGCATCCCCTCCTCAGGCGCAGGACGGACCCCTGCAGGTCCTCGGTCAATGCGACCGTTTCAGCGGCCTCGTCCTCCCGTCCCAGGTCCCAATAGGCCTTGGCCAATTGCATACGTCCGCTGTCGTCTATCGCGGCCGCCTTGAGATCGTCGAGCGCCTCCATGTCGCCTCCCCAGAGCCTGAGCATCGCCGTGTTGGTCCGGGATATAGGTTCCAGCGTCGGCACCGCCGCGGCCCGGCGGTAGAGGGCCAACGCCCGGGACGCCCTATCGCGGAACATCTCCTTACGAAGGTCGTCGCCCAACGGAAGCCTTGAAATGTCCCTGGCGCTCAGCGCCAGCAGGTTCCCTAGACGCAGCAGGGCCCTGCCCCACCTCTCCCCCTGGAAGTCCATCTGGTCCGGGACCTTGAGGAATTCCTTCACCTGGGGGCGTAGCGGCAACTGCTCGTCCCCCATGAGATGAAGGCCGACCCCCATACCCGCCAGGTAATGGTCCAGGACCGTGGGCAGGTGAGAGCGGTCCTCGGCATTCAGAGTCCTCTCCACCAGAAGGTAGGGATCGCTCCCTTTCCGCAGAAGTACCTCGCCCTGAGAGCTGGGGCCGATCCGCAAGCAGGCGCTCCGGATGCCCAGTGAACGCATGTCGGACCTGGGGTCCATGGACCAATTCCTCAGGAAGAGTTCCTCTCTGACCATCTCAACGCAAGCCGAGCATACCATGGCCCCTTCGGTCGAAGCGGCGCCGCAGAACGTGCATACCATACGCATCCCCTGGGGGGATATTGCCCGTCGGGGATTAATCCTTGTCGCTGGCGAGTCGTTTTTCCATATGGGGGAGCGCTCTCTCATAACCCCTAGAGGCGTAATAGCCGCGAACACCAACGCCGCTGGTGACCTTGACCGAAGAATACCCATCCTCGGCGGCCGACGTCTCGGCCATGGCCAGCAATCTTCCGCCTAGGCCGATATGCTGCCATTCCCCATCCCTTTCGCCCAGACGCGCCATGCGCCCGAACACCTTCAGCTCCCGGACCAGAGCGGTCTCGCCTTCCGGCTTCCGGAGGCGGACGTAGCCGGCCAGGGCGTTATTCTCCAGCACCATGGAGATGAACTCCTCCCGGCCCCCGGAAGCCTCATAGGTGATGACCTTGGGGACCAGTTCCCGGGGGTCGATCTCGTTGATGCCCAGCAGCCCTACCTCGCGGCAGCGGATGCAGCGGCAGCCTTTTCCTTGGAGGGCGAGAAGCTCCTTGACCAGCTCACGGAGATGACCTTTGTCCACCCCCGCTTCGATGAGCGGAACGGGAATGTCCCTCTGGATGCGCTGGATGCGTACGTACTCGGGCACCAGCTTCTTCATCTCGGCGATGACGTGCACCGCCTCGGCGGTGGTGTATGGACTGTATCTTCCGGCCATCCAATCCTCATGGAGCTTGGTGCCCTTGACCACCAGCGTAGGGTATATCTTGATCATGTCCGGGCGGAAACGGCGGTCGTCGAATATCTGCCGGAACGAGTCGATGTCCTTCTCCGGATCGGACCCCGGAAGGCCGGGCATGACGTGATAGCAGACCTTCAGCCCCAGGTCCTTGGCGATGCGGGTGGCCTCGACCACCTCTGCCACCCCGTGCCCTCTATTCACCGAGGTGAGTATCTCATCGTCCAGTATCTGAACGCCTAGCTCGACGCGCGTCGCCCCCAGCCGCATGCATTCCCTGGCCGCTTCCTCGGTGAAGGCGTCCGGCCGGGTCTCCACGGTCATCCCGATGACGCGGTGCTCGGCCTCCTCGTTCATAGAGTGCGCCGCTTCCAGGCTGAGCGAGTCGGAGCCGTTGAAGGCGTCGAAGCAGCGCTTGATGAACCATTCCCGGTACTCTTCGGGGCGGGAGGTGAACGTCCCACCCATGATTATGAGGTCGACCTTGTCGGTGTAATGACCGATGGTCGATAGCTGGGTTATTCGAGATAGAACTTGACGGTAAGGATCGAACTCGTTATCTGCGGCGCGCCGGGCGGCCGGCTCCTTTCCGGTGTACGATTGCGGGGAGTTGTTCTCCACCCCGCCAGGGCAGTAGGTGCACTTGCCGTGCGGACAGGGAGCCGGAGACGTCATGACCGCCACCACCGCCACCCCGCTTAACGTCCGTACAGGCTTGCGGCGAAGTATCTCCAGAACATCGGACAGCTTGTCCTTGGGGACCAGGGCGAGCGTCTCCGAGTTCTTGGGAACGCCCGGGAGACCGTACTCTCCGCTGAGCTTGATCTTCTTCCGCTGCAGCTCGTCCTTGTTGGATATCTCCCCGGAGAGGAGCAGGCGAATGATATGCTGATGATATTCCTGGCGCCGGTCCATCTAATTCCGTTCCTGGGACCTTAACCGAAGTAGACCCCGCTCTCCTTGGAGCGCTCTTCCTTCTCTTCCTTGGAATCGAGTATGTCCAGATAGACGACGGAACGGGACGGCACCACCCTCAGTGAGCCGGAGGCCATGAGCATGGTCAACGCCACATCGCTCCCATACTGCAGGTATCCTACGAACTCCCCGTCCATGTCCAGGGTGGAGCCGCCGCCGGTCCCGATGACCAGATGGTACCGGGAGCCCTTGGTCAGCCTGGTGGGGAACTTCTCATCCATTCCCTACTCCTCCTTGGCCAGGCGCTGCAGGTGCTCTACTGTCCTGCGATAGGATTGCATCGCCATGTCCACGTTGGCCTCGGTGAAGCTCCAGGCCTTCCCCAGATCGCCGTATCTGATGCGGTAGCCCTTCTTCCTCTGCCCGCCGATGTCCATGGAGACGTCCTCCAGTACATCGATGGCCTTGAGCTTGTTGAGATGCCGGTAGACGGTGGGCTTGGTAGTGCCCAGATAAGCGGAGAGCTCCTCCACCGCCCAGACCCGGTTCAGGTTGCCCATGAAACATTCGGTGAAGAGACGATAGGGAATGCTCTCCTGAATGTTCTCCACGTCCGTCTTCGGATCATATCCTTTGGAGATGTAGCCGATCTGCTTCAGGAACTCCAATGAAGCTTCTTTGATATCTTCGATCGGAGTGAGAGGGGTGTTGCTTATCACGTTCAGCTCGAACATAATATTCGTATGAGCGATAAGATGCTCGGATAATAAAGAATTTGTAAACTTGCTTCCTTAAAAAATATTGTCAGATATATTCGTAGACATGTTTTCTAACACCGTCGACTTAACAGGGTACAGATGGGCAATATGGCTAAGAATTTGTACAAACAGGATAAATTTTACCTTAATAGACAAAAACGCTTTATACCATATTTCGATTTTAATCGCTAAGGTGAATTTCAGATGGATAAGAAGATCGCCATCATCGCTGTCGCCGTCGTGGCCATTGTCATCATCGCCGCCTTCGCCGTGACGATGTTGAACAATG
>DAONGL010000033.1:0-9738 GCA_035404085.1 Methanomassiliicoccales archaeon
TGGGCCCGGTCGGATTTGAACCGACGACCAACCGGTTATGAGCCGGCCGCTCCACCGGACTAAGCTACGGACCCGTGATGGGTTCAGGTTAAAGCAGGGCGCAATATAAAATTGTTGTTTAATCAGACCAGCCTCGATTCCGGCATCTGATTTACATTACCAATTGTTTATTTCCGGGCCAATTCGTTTTCCGTCATTAAGGGTTGGACGCACCGCTCTGGAGGATAAAAAATGGAAATAGATTTCCGACTGGCATCTCCACCAACGTGCTGGTGCTGGGTGCCACCGGCTCCATCATCGGTCTGATCGAGGGGGCAGGCAACCGTTTTAGGTTCGTTGGACGTTATGGATGTGAGGGAGGATCATGGGGATAGAGGGGCATCTTCAGGCGCTGTGCGCCAACGCGACGATGTATGGGGCGAGCAAGGCGGCACCGGTGCCAGTGCGGAACGTAATCGTCGACCCCAGGGTCAACTTCAAGTGCCAGGTCCCTCTGTGCAAGTACTACGGCCGCAGCCACATCTGCCCTCCGATAGTTATGGACTCAGACAGGTTCGCCAAGGTGCTGTCCAGATACAGCTTCGCCATACTGGTGCAGATATCGTTGCCGGCGCAGGAATTGAGGCTGGAAAGGGAGAGGGCGGCGCACGACCAGGTCAAAAAGCTCAATGAGATAGTGGCCAAGTTGGAGAGGGACGCCTTCCACTTCGGATACCGCTTCGCCGCCGGGCTAGGCGGCGGTCCGTGTCCGTTATGTGAGGAGTGCAGCGCCATCGAAGGCGAGGATTGCCGCTTCCCGTTCCAGGCCCGGCCTTCCATGGAGGCGCTCGGCATTGACGTGATCAAGACCGCCGAGAACGCTGGAATGCCTATCGAACTGCCGCCGAAGGACACCTATCTATGGACAGGCCTCGTCCTTCTGGATTGACGTCATTTTCTTGTTCTAGAAAATGATTTATACCTTTACCATCAATGTTAGTTATTGATAACTAACAAGGTATGCACATGGCCGCCAGAATGAAAGGGGACGACCGCAGGTCGCAGATACTGGACGCAGCTCTGGTCATTGTCCATACCAAAGGCATCCATTCCCTGACCTTACGAGAGATAGCCGACCGAGTGGGAGTGAGCGAGGCCGCTCTCTTCCGTCATTTCAAGGGAAAGGAGGACATAGTGGATTCCCTGGCCAGCATGGTGTTCGAGGAGAACCAGTTCTTCCCCCGAGGTGAAGGGCCGTGGGAGGCCTTGGAGAACATGCTCACCTGGCAGCTGGAGAAGTTTCAAAAGAATCCGATGCACACTTCCATACTGTTCCAAGAGGACATCTTCCGGGAGTTCCCGTCGGTCAAGGAGCGCTTCGATCTCCGGCGCTCCTCTCGTTCCTCGCTAATCTCCCAGCTGATCCGGGAAGGGAAGAGTTCCAACGTTTTTACGTCGGATGTGGACCCGGATGCTTTCTCCCTGCTCTTCATGGGCGGGTTGCGCCTGGCGGTCCTGGAGTGGCGGCATTCCAACTTCTCCTATGACCTGCGGGAGAAGGCACCGCCCCTGCTTAGGATGCTGAGGAAATGTCTGGAGGCTGAAAGATGAAATTGGAGTTGGCGATGGTCCTGGGAATCATCTACACCGCGGTAATGGTTCCTGCGATCAGTTATCTTCTGTATAAGGGCAAGCTAAGGAAGGAGCTCGGCTGGGTGCTGTTGGTCATATCGGCGCTGCTGGGCTTCGCCTACTTCGCGCCGATGTTCCCCTGGCAGCTGCAGCTGCTCATGCTCGGAAAGCTTCCGCAGGCGAACCTGCCGATGGTGGCCCTGGTCACCTCGATCGTCATACTGTCATCGTTGTTGGTCGGGCGGGTGTTCTGCGGATACGTGTGCCCTCCCGGGGCCTTACAGGAACTAGCCTACCTGGCGCCGATCAAAAAGATAAAAGTGCCCAGCTCCATCACCGTCAAGGTACGCTTGGTCGTGTTCGTGGCCATGCTGGTCCTGGCCGTGGTGTTCTCGTTCAACCTAACCAAAGTGCTGGGCCTACCGGCTTTCTTCCAGCTGATTCTCGGTCCCGGCCTGGTGATCTTCCTGGCGATAATCATCTCATCAACGGTGGTGTACCGCCCATTCTGCAGGTTCGTCTGCCCCTTCGGGGCGCTGTCATCACTGCTCTCCTGGATGAGCGTCTATGGCGTAAGAAGGAACTCCAACTGCGTTGATTGCGGCAGATGCGAGAAGGTATGTCCGCCCCAGGTGCTGAAAGGAAGGGCGGGATCGGAATGCTACCTGTGCGGCAGGTGCCTAGCAACATGTCATAAGGACGCATTGAAATACTCTAAGGTTGAGGTGAAGAAATGAAAGCAGCGAAGTACACGGATTTCCCGGAGAAGGACACGCCGCACAAGGTCAGCGTGCGCATGATATACGACCACGATCACGGCCAGGCGGTGGTGATATCGCTCAAGAAGGGCGAGACCCTCAAGAAGCACATCACCCCGGTGGACGTCATGTTCTACGTGCTGGAAGGGACCGGAAAGGTCGAGATCGGCGACGAGGTGCTGGAGGTCAGCAGGGACATGGTCATCGAATCCCCTGCCCGCATACCGCACCGCCTGTTCAACGAGTCATCGCCGGAGTTTCGCTTCCTGGTGCTGAAGATGCCCAAGCCGGTCGACAAGACCAAGGTGCTGTGAGGGATGATATGGCGATGGAGATAATGAACCCGGACGGGGTCAAAAAGGAGGACCTCAGGGGAAAGGTGATGGTGTCCAAGGACCTCGTTTCATACCAGGACGGGGCGGTCGTGAGCCGCACGCTCATAAGCAAGAGCGTGGGAACCGTCACCGTCTTCTCCTTCGACGAGGGCCAGGGGCTGAGCGAGCATACCGCGCCCTACGACGCCATGGTGGAGGTCCTTGACGGGGAGGCGGACATAACCATATCCGGAAAAACGCAGAGGGTGAAGGCCGGGGAGATGATCATCATGCCCGCCAACCAGCCTCATGCCCTGCACGGGGTCAAGGCCTTCAAGATGATGCTGATAATGATCAGGGCCTGAAACAAACCTTTTTATTAAAATTTATGAAGGGAAGGCGCCGTCGAGCGGGATCGAACCGCTGACCTTATGATTAACAGTCATACGCTCTACCGACTGAGCTACGACGGCCTGCTGAGCCTGTAGAACAGAGGTCGCATATTAAACTTTTATGTTCTTCCTGAACTCCAGTTCCAGCTCGCCTTTCAGCTTTCCTACGGTGACCTCCATGCGGTCCAGGATGTCCACCACTCTCTCGTAGAACTCATCTAGTTTTTCCGTGGTCACCGCCCCTTCCGGAGAGGGATTTATGAGGCCTTCCTGCTCCAATATGCGCAATGAGTAACGCACCTTGTGCTGCGGGATGTCCAGCAGCTCGGACAGCCGGATGATGCCGATAGGTTCGTGCTTTTTTATAGCGTTCAACATGACCACGTGCCTTTCCAGGAGCTCGACCTCGGCCTCTATCTTGCTGGTAAGAACGCTGTGACCCTTCATGACGGCAACTTCCTATGAGCTAGACACGTGATAACATTGGGTATAGTTAAATCCGTTTCGCCTAAAAACTTCCATTACCGGTTCCTAGCGCGCACCCCTTAAATATGCCGCGAGGCATGATTTGCCGCATGCCGGCGATCGTGGTGGATGGACTGACCAAAAGGTACGGTGAGTTCGTGGCCCTGGACCAAGCGACGTTCACCGTGGACGAAGGCGCCTTCTTCGGCTGCTTCGGGCCTAACGGCGCAGGAAAGTCCACCCTTCTGAAGATACTCACCGGTCAGATCCCGGCCACCGGCGGCACCGCCGAGGTCCTCGGGCTGGACCCTGCCAAGAACGCCATGGAGGTGAAGAGACGCATCGGCATCGTCCCGGAGGTGGAGAGCCCGCCATCGTACCTGACCGCCTCGGAGTTCCTGAGGTTCGCGGGAACCCTGCACGAGGTGCAGTCCCTGGACGGAAGGATCGAGAGATGGCTCACCTTCTTCGATCTGAAAGGGGCGGAAGGAACTCTATGTCGCGACCTCTCCAAGGGCATGAGGCAGAAGGTGATGCTGGCCGCGGCCTTCATCCACGAGCCGAAACTGCTGTTCCTGGACGAGCCCTTCATCAATCTGGACCCCATCTATCAGCGCAAGCTGCGCGATTACCTCCTGGACCTCCGGGAGGACGGCCGGACGGTGTTCCTCTGCTCACATATCCTGGACGTGGCGCAGCGCATCGTGCAGGAGATGATCATCATGGACCGCGGCAAGGTGGTCCTCAAGGACAAGGTCTCCAACGCCTTGGTGGGCGGGGAGGACCTGGAAACGCTGTTCCTGAGGCTGGTGGGTGGGGGGAACGGCCTCGCTCCTTAGGCTGATGCTCACCGAGGAGTACCGTATGCACGTGAAGTACTCCTCACGCCAGATGTTCCTGTCGTTGCCATTGTACATATTCTTCTTCACGGCCCTCTTCACCTACGGCCTGGATATATTGACCGGAGATCTCCGTCTCTGGGACCTGATGCTCATGGCCTATGGTGGCATCTACATCTACGGTCTCAGCGTGGGGGCGTTCGGAGTTCTGGGCCAGAGCTATCTCGAACGGAGGTATGGCAAGGACAACTTCCTGATCAGCATGCCCTTCCTGCTTCCCGTATCCTTCCGCAAGGTGTTCCTGGGAATGTACTTGCGGGACGTGATCTTCTACTCCGCCCTCATGCTCCTGCCCGCCTTCGGCGGAATGGCGCTCGGAGCGGCGCTTTCGTCTCATTCCCTGATCTCGGTCCTGGTGATATTCATTGGGCTCCTGGTAACCTTCCTCTACGGGATGTCGACCAGCTTCCTGATCTCGGTGCTGTTCGCCATCGACCGGAGGATATTCCTGCTGGCCGTCGGAGGATTGATCGCCCTGGTGGCCGGTTACGGTCTCACGGGCCTGTATGGCCTGGACCTGATCATACCCAGTCTGGGGTATCAGTTGAAAGCGCTGCCCTTCCCGGCCGATTGGCCGCTGGCGTTGTTCTATCTGGCGATCTGCGCCGCGCTCAGCGTGGCCTTCCTGGCCCTGTCACTGATGCTGGTCCGGCCCGGAAGGTCCGTGATGGTCGGGACCCATCGGGAGATGTTCCTGCAGCATCTGAAGGTCTTCTCCAGATTCCCATCGAGGGCGCTTCTGGCCAAGGAGTTCGTGGACATCCGGCGCTCCGGCCTCACCGTCCGCATGATATTCGCCTACGTGGTGCCTCTGGTGTTCCTGAGCTTCACCACTTACTACGTGAACCACGGCCTGAACATCCCGGTGGGCTTCAACGCCGTGTTCTATGGGGCGATGGTGGGTTTCTTTGGCGTTCTCCTCTACAGCTGGATGACCAACACGGACCTGAACGATTATTACGAGACGCTGCCGGTGCGGGTTCCCCAGATAATCAAGGTCAAGCTGATGGCCTACTTCCTGCTGACCACCGGTGTCTCCACGCTCTTCGTCATCGGCATCTCCATGCTCAACGACGAATGGCAGCTGCTGTGGCTGGCCCTGGTCGTCCTTTACTGCACCACGGCCTACATGATACTGGCCACGGCGTATCTCACGGGGTTGAACACCAACTCCTTCTTCTTCAATCCCACGGTCCTCACCAAGTTCACCGCCATATCCCTCCTTCCCGACCTGCTGCTGACCATTCTTTCCTTCAGTCTGCAGAGCGGGGCCTGGTGGGCCCTCGCCGGGATCCTGGGGGTGTGCGGGGTCCTTCTGATCCTGAGCCTCTATTTCTATCGGGGAATCGAAAAAAAATGGGGCGGCGCCAGTTTTCTATGAGAACGCGCTCATTTGACCAATCTCATTATGTAGGGTAAGGCAATACCAAAGTCATGGATTGGCACCGGGTGAGGCGATTGATCCATGTTCTAGCGCCGCTCCTATGCATCTATTACATCGTTCCCGATCCAGTGGTCCCCGGTGTGCCGAATGACCAGGTCATCCTTCTGCTCATGCTCATCGTCCTGGTGTTGGACACCATACGTCTCATCGCCCGGTTCAAGGTCCCGATATTGCATTCATACGAGGACGACCGACCCTCCGCACCAGCCTTCTTCGCCGTATCCGCGGCCATCGCCCTTCTCTTCTTCCCGGTGGAGATAACCCTTCCAGTACTGCTGGGCATGGGGGTGGTCGATCCTCTGGTCGGGGAACTGAGGATGCGGAAGAGCGACCTGAACCCCGTGTTGCCCATGGCGGTCTATTTCTTCATATTGCTGATCGGTCTGGGCTACTTCTATGGGCTGAGCTTCCTGGTGCTGCTGTCCTGCCTGCTGGTGGCTCCCATCGCCCTGTTTCTGGAATCCCGACGATTGCCCTACATCGACGATGATATGATACTGGTACTGGTGCCACTGTTCTTGCTGGCACTGATGTTCGGTCAGCTTCCCTTCTGATAGACAAAAAGAAAAGGGCTCAGTTGCCGATCAGGCCCTTGCGCTTGCTGAAACCGGTGAGCCCTTGCTCGACGGTCTGGGTAGGCCCTTTGTGGCAGTTCTCCGCCCCGTCAAGGGTCTGGTGCACCTTGTTGCACACCAAGCACTGGTAGATGATCTTGCTCATTGGGGCTTAGAAATCGAGAGGAGGCATATAATGTTATTCCCTTCCCCTTCGCCCCGGCCAAGAATGGGATGGAAAAGCATATTTCACCTCATGATCATTACGACTGGCGAAGTTCTTTTGTATAGCTTTCTTCGATACAAGCGAATTATCGGGTGAATCCGCATAGTTTTTATTGCCAAAAAGCAATTAGTGGAGGTATGAATAAAATTAAGGTCATCAACGAACCCTCCGAGTTGGTATCTATGCTGAGGGCGGTAGATACCCCGGTGAAGAGGGATGTCCTGAAAGAGGTGACCTTGGAATGGCGCACCGTCAAGGAGATCGAGGAGAAGTATGGGGCCGAGGGAAAAGAGGCCTTGGCCTTTTTCGAGAAGATGAAGCTGGTGGAGACCAGATGGCAGCCTTCGGGAGGCAATCGCCCGGACAAGGCCTATCACACTTACTACAACTCCTTCCATATCAATGCCCAATGGCCGGTCTATGAGATCTCTGATGTGCTCTACGCGGCCATGATGCCCGATGAGGAGTTCGAGGAGATCGAGAACAACATCTTGGAGCAGGTGGGCAAGGAAGGTCGCTTCGCCGGCGACGTCGCCGAGAACCTGGGGATGACGGCCACCATGCTGAAGAGCCTGGTGAAGCGCTCGATAAAGATGGACTACCGCGGCCACCGTCTGGAAATGGTGAAGGAGTAAGGTGCCAGAGATAACTGTCCTCCGGCTGGGCCACCGTCCGGAGAGGGACAAGAGGATCACCACCCACGTGGCCCTGACCGCCCGCGCCTTCGGGGCCAGGCGCATAATAGTCTCCACCAAGGACCCGGTTCTGGAAGAGAGCATAAACGACGTGGTGAAGCGCTTCGGCGGCGATTTCGAGATCACCACCGGCGTCAACTGGAGGAGGTTCTTGCAGGACTTCCAGGGAACGGTCGTTCATCTCACCATGTACGGGCTTCCGGTGGACGAGGCGGCTCCCAACGTTCCGGATGGTAACGTTCTGGTGGTCGTGGGGGCGGAGAAGGTTCCGCCCGAGGTCTACCAGAGGGCGGACCTGAACGTGGCGGTGGGCAACCAGCCCCATTCTGAAGTGGCTGCGCTGGCCATATTACTGGACCGGGTGTTCCAGGGCCGCATGCTGCAGAGGGACTATCAGGGGGCGCAGATCAAGGTGCTACCCTGTGAGAGGGGGAAGAACGTTGTCGAACTATCCAAGCACTGACGAATGCTACCAGATAATGCGAGAGGAGAAGCTTTCCACGGTCGTCGTTCGTCATTGCTGCGTCGTGAACCTGGTGGCCCTGAGCATCGCCCGCCGCTGCGGTGCGGATCTGGAGCTTGTCAATGCTGCCTCACTGCTCCATGACATCGGGCGTTCGAGAACCCACGGCGTGCAGCACGTGGCGGAGGGTGTGCGCATAGCGAAGGAACACCAGCTCCCGGACGATCTGGTGAACTGCATAGGTCGGCACATCGCTTCCGGTTTCACGTCCGAGGAGGCCGAAGCGTTGGGTCTTACGAAGGGTGACTATATGCCGGTTACACTGGAGGACAAGGTGGTGAACTTCGCCGACAATCTGGTCAGCGACCGTTCCATCAAGACCGTGGCGCAGGCCGTGGAGCGCATGCGCAGCAAGGGATTCGAGCTGACCGCCGACCGCATGCTGGCCATGGGTCAGGAGATATCCAAGCTGTGCGGCGAGGACATCGATACCATTCTGCAAAAGGACCAGGTCAGGGAGGCCGCGGCCGCCCTCTGCGACAAGATGGCCTGATATTCCTGGTTCGGGTAATAATTCACAAAGGTTTTATCCGTGTCACTACTTACCAAGGCGCACGCCTACCGACCCCGATCGGGGCGTTAACGATCACTGGAGATTTGGCATGTCCGAGAAGAAGATCATGATGTGGATGAACGGCAAGTTGATCGAACAGGAGAAGGTGCTGCTGCCCTTCATGACCCACGCCCTGCACTATGGCAGCGGGGTGTTCGAGGGCATCCGGATCTACGAGACGCCTAAGGGCAAGGCGGTGTTCCGCCTCCGGGAGCACATGGTGCGCTTCCTGGACTCGGCCAAGGTTATGTGCATGGCCCACCCCTATACGGTGGACGAGCTGGTGGAGGCCACCCGGCTTGCGGTCCGCAACGCGGCCGATAACGCGGACTACATCCGTCCGCTGATGTGGTACGGGGAGAACGACGAGAACCGCATCGTACTGAACCCCTTCAAGTTCAAGGTCAACACGGCCATCGCCTGCGCTCACATGGGGGCCTATCTCGGCAAGGACAACATGGAGAACGGCGCCAAGGTAATAACCTCCTCCTGGACCAAGCCGGCCAACACCTCTACGTCGTTACAGGCCAAGATATGCGGCAACTACGTCAACTCCATACTGGCGAAGATAGAGTCCAACCAGCTAGGGGCGGACGAGTGCCTGATGCTCAACACCAACGGGACGGTGGCCGAGGGCCCGGGCGAGAACATCTTCATGATCAAGAACGGCAAGGTATACACCCCCCCGCTGGCGTCAGGAGTGTTGGAAGGCATAACCAAGGACTCCGTTTCCACCATAGCCAAGGACAAGGGCTACCAGGTCATCGAGAAGGAGATCACCCGCTCCGAGATCTACATGTGCGATGAGTTCTTCATGACCGGCACGGCCGCGGAGGTCACTCCGATCCGTTCGCTGGACCAGAGGGTCATCGGTGCTGGAAAGCGCGGGCCGATCACCAAGGACCTGCAGGAGGCCTTCTTCGAGGCCGCCCGCGGCAAGGACCCGAAGTACAGCCACTGGCTGACACCGGTCAACTGATCCGGAAAACCTCTTCCACAACCTTCTTATCATATCTGCTGGCGAAACCAGTCTCTCAGGGATGAAACATGTACGAGATCAGGTTCCACGGACGAGGGGGTCAAGGGGCGGTCATGGCCGCCCAGACCATAGCGGAGGCGGCGATCCTGGAGGGGAAGCAGGCTCAAGCGTTCCCGTTCTTCGGCGCGGAGCGCCGGGGCGCTCCGGTGATGGCCTTCGCCCGCATCGACGACAAGCGCATCTGCGACCGTACCCAGGTGTCCGAGCCGGACCTGCTGGTGGTCATGGACGAATCGCTGCTGGAGATAGAGCCGGTGGCCTCCGG
>DAONGL010000033.1:9838-13415 GCA_035404085.1 Methanomassiliicoccales archaeon
GAACGCTTGGCTGCCGACCTGGCAGGAGACGCCTCCCGGCGTGGCGCTGCCAAAGACCACCAAGGCCGGCATGGCCGTCGGTCCTGGAAGCATGGCCCAGAACCTCACCGGGAGCTGGGGAGTCTCCAATCCCGTTTACGATGAAACCAAATGCATCAGGTGCCAGAGGTGCTGGTTCATCTGTCCCGAGGGGTGCATACGACGTTCCGATGACGGAGCGCTGCAGTTCGACGTCCGATACTGCAAGGGCTGCGGGCTGTGCGTCAAGGTCTGCCCGAAGGATGCCATACACATGAAGAGAAAGGGGATGAAAGCATGAGGTCGGTCAGAGCATTAACGGGAAACGCGGCGGCGGCGTACGGCGTGAAACTATGCCGGCCGGAGGTCATTCCCAATTATCCGATAACGCCGCAGACCATCATCATCGAGCAGCTCGCCGACTTCATCAACGACGGGGAGCTGGACGCTGATTTCATTCCCGCAGACAGCGAGCACTCGGCCATGAGCATGGCCATCGGCGCGGCGGCCACCGGCGTGAGGACGTTCACCGCCACCGCCTCGCATGGCCTGGCGCTAATGCATGAGATGCTCTACGTGCCGCCGCAGGTGCGCCTGCCTATATTGCTGGTGAACGTGAACCGTTCGCTGGGCGCCGGCAGCGGCATCTGGGTGGAGTACAACGACTCCATGGCCGAGCGCGACTCGGGATGGATGCAGGCTTACGCGGAGGACAGCCAGGAGGTCCTGGACATGGTCATACAGGCCTACCGCATCGCCGAGGATCCGCGAGTGGTGCTCCCGTTCATGCTCTGCCTGGACGGATTCATTTTGTCGCACACGGTGGAGAGGGTGGAGGTCCCGGGACAGGAGGAGGTGGATTCCTTCCTGCCCAAGTTCAAACCGCTGAACCGTCTGGACCCCAAGGATCCGATGAGCATCAACATCGCCGTTTCTCCGGCGCACTCCATGGAGATGCGCTATCAGCTCGATAGGCAGATGGAAGGCGCACGCAAGGTGATATCCGAAGTGGACGATCTTTTCGCCAAGGGGTTCGGAAGGAGATACGGCGGACTCATAGACACCTACCGCATGGAGGACGCGGAGACGGCGCTCATCACGCTCGGCACGGCAACCTCCACCGCCCGAGTGGCTGTGGACGAGCTGCGTGCCGAAGGCCGGAAGGTCGGGCTGATCAAGCTGCGCTTCATGCGGCCCTTCCCGCACGACGAGATCAAGAACGCCGTCAGGAACATCAAGGCCCTGGGCGTATTCGACCGTTCCATCTCTGCGAACCGGTTCGGCCCGGTATTCACCGAGGTCCGCAATTCGTTGTACGTTAGCGGAATTCCGATAACCGATCATATCGCCGGCATCGGCGGCCGCGACCTGAAGGTCGCCACCTTCAAGGAGATGTTCGAGGTGCTGGAGAAGAGCGCTTCCGGCCAGAAGGTAAGGGACTGCACCTGGCACGGCCTGCGGGGGGAGATGTGATGGACCGCAAGATGAACATCCGGAACATGCCGAGCGAGGACCATCTGCTCTGCGGACAGGGCGCTTGCGCCGGCTGCGGCGTGGCCATAGCGGTCAAGAACATCATGAGGATACTTGGCGAGAACACCACGGTCTACGTTCCAGCAAGCTGCCTGCTGGTCTTCGGCGGCGGCATGTATCCGCACTCCGCCTTCGACGTTCCGTTCTTCTACAGCGCCTTCGAAAACACCGGGGCGGTGATATCCGGCATAAAGGCGGGATACCGCCGGCAGGGTAAGGATGTGACGGTCATCGGTATCGCTGGCGACGGCGGTACCTTCGACATAGGGCTCCAAGCTCTGGCCGGGGCCGCGGAACGCAATGAGGACGTCATCTACGTCTGCGTCGACAACGAGGCCTACATGAACACCGGGACGCAACGTTCCGGCTCCACGCCCTTCGGGGCCTGGACCACCACCACGCCGGTGGGCAAGAAGATCAAGGGCAAGCAGGGCTTCAAGAAGGACCTGATGTCCGTGGTCACCTCGCAGGACATAGCGTACGCGGCCACATTGTCGATAGCGCACATGAACGACTTCGTGCAGAAGGTGGAGAAGGCCAAGAACCTCAAAGGCTTCCGTTTCCTACATGTGATGACGCCCTGCACCTCCGGCTGGAAGAGCGACCCCTCGGCGACGTTCGACCTGGCCAACATGGCCGTGGAGACCGGGATGTGGTCCCTTTACGAGGTGATGGACGGCGAGGTGAACATCACCTATCGTCCCAAGGAAATGAGGCCGGTTACGGAATACCTGAAGCTGCAGGGCCGTTTCAAGCACATGAGCAAGGAGGACGTGGACACCTTGCAGACCTGGATATGCAAGAAATGGAACAAGCGCTATTGCCCGATCGCGCCTCCCATGGACGGTAAGGAAGAGGACCTGGCGTACGACGGCGACGAGTGCGAGGGCGTCTGATCGTTCAGCGTTTGTCCAACAGCACTCCGATGATCAGGGCGATCACCGAGGCCGGGAGGGCGATGACCAGAGGGTCCACCACCGTCCACGGACTGGCCAATACCGCATCCGTTCCGAACAATGCCTTCGATATCCCGAGCACCGACGATTCCTTGATGTGCACGAAGGCGGTCCACAGGAACCAGGTTCCGGTTCCTACCGCCAGGCTCAGTTTGGCCGCTAGTACCGACGGCCTCTCCGAGAATATCGCCAATGTGAACAGCGGCAGGAACGCCGCCGCGCTCAAGCCCATGAACATAGCCGTCGCCCGGGCTATTATACTTCCAGGCATCAAGAACGCCAGGCCGATGCTGACCGCTATCATAATCGTCGTACCGGTGCGGTTGGCCCGGAGGGAGGAGCAGTCCCCGGTCCTCTCCTTACGTATGCTCGAGGGCATCAGGCGGCAGCTTCCAAGATGCGTCCAGAGATCATGCCCGGCCGCCGAGCCCATGGAATGGAACAGGGCGCTCAGGGTGGACATGGCCGCCGCCAGCAAGGTGAGCATGAACAGTATCACCACCACGTCCGGCATGGCCGTGTTGATGAAGAGCGGGATGATCTGGTCTATGTTGCCGCTCACCATGGATGTGGATATGACCCCGTTCTCCCGGTAAAAATAAACGTTCGTCAATGCGCCGACGGTGAAGGCCACACCCGTGCACAGCAGGATGAACAAACCGCCCACCGGGATGGCCCTGTTCAGCGAGCGATCGTCCTTGGCGGTCATGTAGCGGACGACGAGCTGCGGTTGTGCCAGTACTCCGATTCCCACACCCATGACGATGATGGTGATCAGAGTGAACCAGATCGGCGAACCGAGTTCGGGCATGGAGGTCCAACCGGTCATTCCTTGACCGGCCAGTCCAGCCGGGACCAGGGAGGCCATGTCCGTGAGCTCCTGGTGAGCTCCGGTAACTCCGCCCAATGTCACGTAGGTAATGATCAGGATGGCCACCATCCCGAATACCATTATGCCGCCCTGGAAGGCGTCGGTGTACATCACCGCCAGTATTCCACCGAAAACCACGTATAGGGCGGTGATCAGGGCGAACCCCAGGAGCGCCGTCGTATAGTCGATTCCCAAGGTG
>DAONGL010000034.1:0-11233 GCA_035404085.1 Methanomassiliicoccales archaeon
CTCCTCCCCATCCAGGAGAAGATAGGTGCCGTACAGTCCGGCGAACACGCCACCCTTCTCTATGTCCCCCACTAGAATCACCGGTGAACGGGTGGCCTTGGCCAGCCACATGTTGCTGACATCCTTGTCCTTGAGGTTCATTTCGACCGGAGACCCCATGCCCTCGATCAGCACCAGCTCCCTTCCTGAGGCGTTGTCGTTGAACGCCGCCATCACTTGCTCCCTCAGCATATCGATGACCTCGGGCGTGCTCCCTCTCGGTCCCAGGTCCTTCCATGGCTTGCCGCGAAGGACTATCTGGCATTGCCCGTTGCCCTTCGGCTTGATCAGAATGGGGTTCATGTCCGCCGAGGGATCCAACCCGCAGGCCCAGGCCTGGTAAGCCTGCGAGATGGCCATCTCTTTGCCGTCCCTGGTAACGTAGGAGTTGAGCGATACGTTCTGCGCCTTGAAAGGGACGACGTCCGTCCCACGGGTGGAGAAGTGCCGGCATAACGCGGCGGTCAGCGTCGTCTTGCCAGCCCCGGACGTCACACCCTGGACCATCAGCCTACGGACCATGGACATCACCTCCGAGCAGCTCATCGAGGTCTAGATGTTCCTCGATCATCGCCGCCAATCTGTCCAAAGAGGAATCGATCTCGGCGTCGTGGTCCATTCCATTAGTTCCTTCGGCATCTCGGCGCTCGATCATCGATAGGAAGAAGCGACGGAACGCCGGCAGGTCGAATACCCCGTGCATGTACGTACCCATGGCCTTCCGTTCCCGGTTCCAGCATCCTTCCTCCCGCCCATCGGGCTGCAGGCGGAACAGTGGCTCCTCGCCGCCTTCGGTGCGGCCCATGTGTATCTCGTAGCCGCGCACCTCCCCGCCATCGGCCAGGCATCCCAGGACCTGTACGGTCCTCTTGTCGTATGAATCGAAATGGGTGACGGCGTCCAGCAGCCCCAGGCCATCGATCTCCGAGGGGCCGTCGCCTTCCAGTCCATGAACGTCGAATATCTTCCGGCCTAGCATCTGGTAGCCCCCACAGATGCCTAGAATAGGAACCGTTCTCGTCTTGGACAGGATGGCCATCGCCATGCCGCTCTCCTTTAGCCATAGCAGGTCCTGCACGGTGTTCTTGGTCCCGGGAACGATGATGGCGTCAGCCATTTCCAGATCCTCCGGCGTCCGGGCGTAGATGACCCTGACACCTTCCTCCAGGGAAAGCGCGTCAAAGTCGGTGAAGTTGGATATCATCGGCAATCGGACCACGGCCACGACCGTGCCGGAACCTGCCGCCGTATGCTGATCCAGGTCCATGGAGTCCTCGACCGGGAGGTATAGAGAAGGAACGTGCGGAAGCACGGCCAGCACCGGCACTCCGGTCATTCCCTTAACCATTTCCAGAGAATCCCCGAGAGAGCCGCCCCCGGGACACATGTTGTTGATGAGGACGCCCTTGAAGAGCCTGCGTTCCTCATCGTCCAGCAGCATGAGCGTTCCGATTGCGTAAGCGAAGGCGCCACCCCAGTCGATGTTGACCGCCAGGAGACAATCGGCCCTGGCCAGCTTGGCCACGTACATGTTGGCCACATCCTTTCCCCGCAGATTGATCTCGGCGGGGGAGCCGGCGCCCTCTATGACCACCACGTCATTGGAACGCATCAGCCGCTCCAGATTGCGGGCGATGATGGCCGGGGCCTCGTTCGGAACGAACTGTGAATAATATTCCTGCACCGTACAGTCCTTGTATGGGCGTCCTTCGACGATGACCTGGGAGGTGACCCCGCCCTTGGGTTTCAATAGAATGGGGTTAAGTTCCCCGCGAGGTCGTGTTCCGGCCGCTCGCGCCTGCAGGTCCTGGATGCGGGCGATCTCCTCTCCTTCCTCGGTCACCATGGAGTTCAAGGACATGTTCTGAGATTTGAATGGGGCCACCAGGAGGCCGCGGTGCCGGAAGGCACGACATAGCGCGGCCACCAGTAGCGATTTTCCAGCCCCGGACGTGGCGCCAAGCACCATGATGGCTTTGGCTCTCTTGCGATGCACCCCTTCTAGCTTGACCTTGAGCTCGGACCTGGTGCTCTCGTCCAGACCGTTCTCTCCGATCTCAGGCATCATCTTTAAGAGCGATCTAGAGACATCGTCCCGGTGGATCCAAAGGCAGTTCTGGCACGACCAGACCTGGCCGCCGGTCCGTTTGGACGTGACGTACTCCCCTAGCTCTGGATCAAGGCACGGATAGAGAGGGCAGAAGCAGAAGGTGCAGTTCTGTCCGGGATGATGGCAGGGGAAGTGGGCGCATTCGGTGTTGCCACCGATCAGACCCCTCCTCATCTGGGAGCGGAGGACACTGGCGTGCTTGCCGTAGTTCTCCTCCGAATCATCCTGGACACCTTCGGTTGGATTTATCATCCAATCAGGTCAAGCCCCTGAGGTCATAATATCCTTTTCCCCGTCCCCTGCAATGTTTTAAGGACATGTTCGCTCACTGCCATCTGAGAAAAATGGCACCGACGGCGGACTCCTTCCAAACCAAGAGCGTCCTCGAGCTGAAGGACGGACCTTTGAGCTACTATTCCCTGAAGAAGCTGGATGCTCGAACCGAACATTTCCCGTTCTCCATCAAGGTGCTCCTGGAGTCCTTGCTCCGCCAAGAGGATGGCATCCTGGTGACCAAGGAGGATGTCCAGAAACTACTTGGATGGACGCCGGCCGGCAACGACGAGGTGGACATTCCGTTCATTCCCGCCCGAGTGGTCCTGCAGGACTTTACCGGGGTACCCTGCGTGGTGGACCTGGCGGCCATGCGCGACGCCGTAAAGGAAATGGGCGGGAACCCATCACGAATAAACCCCCTGGTCCCGGTGGACCTCACCATCGATCACTCGGTGCAGACCGATTACCACGGCACCTGCTACGCCCAGGACCTCAACGAGAGGAAGGAGATGGAGCGGAACCTGGAAAGGTACTCGCTCCTGAAATGGGCGCAAGGCTCCTTCAACAACTTCCGGGTGGTCCCGCCGGGAAACGGGATCATACACCAGGTGAACCTGGAATGCCTGGCGACCGTGGTGGCCACCCGTGACGGCGTGGCCTTCCCCGATTCCGTGTTCGGAACGGACTCCCACACCACCCAGATCAATGGACTGGGCGTACTGGGGTGGGGTGTCGGTGGAATCGAGGCGGAGGCGGTCATGCTCGGCCAGCCTTACTATATGCCGCTACCGCAGGTGGTGGGCTTCAAGATAACTGGCAAGCTCAAGCCGGGCGTAACGGCCACGGATATGGTCCTTACCGCCGTGGAGATGCTGCGCAAGAAGGGCGTGGTCGGCAAGTTCGTGGAGTTCTATGGCCCGGGAATAAGGAACCTCTCGCTTCCGGACCGCGCGACCCTGGCCAACATGGCCCCGGAGTACGGGGCGACCATGGGCTTCTTCCCGGTGGATGAGGTCACCATCGCCTATCTGAAGATGACCGGGCGGGAGAAGCTGTGCGAGCTGGTCGAGAGGTACGCCCGGGAGCAGGGCCTGTTCTATGAGGACCAAGACCCGGACTACAGCGACAGGATGGAGCTGGACCTGAGGAAGGTCGTACCGTCCCTGGCCGGGCCGAAGCGTCCGCAGGACCGGATCGAACTATCGCGGATGAGGTCCGAGTTCGGCAAGATGATGGAGAAGCAGGGCGGGAAGAAGACAGGCAATCTGATGAAGGACGGCGACGTCCTGATCGCCTCCATCACCTCCTGCACCAATACCTCCAATCCATCGGTCATGATGGCCGCTGGACTATTGGCCAAGAAGGCCGTGGAGAGAGGATTGAGACCGAACCCCAACGTGAAGACGTCCTTGGCTCCCGGAAGTAGGGCGGTGACGACGTACCTGCAGAAGGCAGGTCTGCTCTCCTACCTGGAAGCCCTGGGATTCCACGTGGTCGGATACGGTTGCCTCACCTGCATCGGCAACAGCGGCCCGGCCCGGGAGGACCTGGTCGAGGACATCGTGAAGAACGACCTCACCGTGGCGGCGGTACTTTCGGGAAATCGCAACTTCGAAGGACGTATCTCCCCGTACGTAAAGGCGAACTACCTGGCGTCGCCCCCTCTGGTCGTGGCTTACGCCATAGCCGGAACGGTGGACCTGGACCTGGACACCGAACCGTTGGGCACCGATCCCAACGGCCAGCCGGTGTACCTAAAGGACCTCTGGCCGACGGCCAAGGAAGTAAAGGCCGCCCTGAAGAAGGTCACCCCGGCCATGTACCGCAAGGCCTACTCCACCGTGTTCCAGGGAAGCGCGTTATGGGATTCCGTGCCCGCCCCGAAGGGCGAGACGTTCATCTGGGACCCGACCTCCACCTACATCCGCAAGGCGCCGTTCTTCGACGGCATGAGCAAGGAGTTCTCACCGCCGCAGAACATCAAGGGCGCCCGGGCCCTGCTGGTCCTCGGCGACAGCATCACCACCGATCATATCTCCCCGGCGGGCGAGTTCCCGGCCGGGAGCGTGGCCGGCCAGTACCTGATCTCTCTGGGTGTGGGGGAGAAGGACTTCAATTCCTACGGTTCCCGCCGCGGTAATCACGAGGTCATGATGCGCGGCACCTTCGCCAACATCCGCCTGAAGAACCGCATGGCCAATGGAAAGGAGGGCGGGTTCACGAAGGTGCAGCCGGAAGGGACCTTGACGGACATATCAACGGCCGCCCATCAATACAAGGAGAGGGGCGTCCCGCTCATCGTCCTGGCCGGCAAGGAGTACGGCACCGGCAGCTCTCGCGACTGGGCGGCCAAGGGACCGCACCTGCTGGGCGTGAAGGCCGTGATCGCCGAATCTTTCGAGCGCATACACCGCAGCAACTTGGTGGGAATGGGCGTTCTGCCTTTGCAGTTCGAGCCCGGTCTTACCGCCGCTTCCCTGGGATTGGACGGAAGCGAGGAGTACGATATCGAACTGCTCGAGATGCGGCCTAGAGCCCCGGTCATGGTGGTCGCCTACAAGAACGGTAAGGCCACGACCTTCAAGGCCATCGCTCGGCTGGATACCCTGGTGGAGGTCGATTACTACCGCAACGGCGGGATACTGCAGACCGTGCTGAGAAAGCTGACGTCGTAAGCTCATTATAATCGTCAGAACGTTGCCGCCACGTCATGAACGGCCGGGAGACGGTCATCGAGGTTAAGGACCTCAGCAAGGTCTACCCAGCAGCGGCTAGGCTCTTCGGCGACGGTGGGAAGGAGAAACTGGCCGTAGACCGGGTCTCCTTCGATGTTCACCGTGGCGAGATCTTCGGCCTTCTTGGTCCTAACGGCGCCGGCAAGACCACCACGATAAAGATGCTGACCACACTCCTTATCCCTACCTCAGGCAGCGCCACCGTCCTCGGCCTGGATGTGGTGAAGGACCCGGTCAAACTGCGGCCGCGCATCAATCTGGTCTCCGGCGGGGAGCGCGGTCTGTATTTCAGGCTCACCGGCAAGCAGAACCTGGAATTCTTCTCCGACATGTACCGGGTGCCGAGAGATGTTAAGAAGAAAAAGATCGAGGACCTGCTGGAGCTGGTCGGGCTCACCGAGGCGGCCGACGTTCGGGTCGAGGAATACTCCCGAGGCATGAAGCAGCGCTTGCATTTGGCGCGAGGACTGGTAAACGACCCCGAGGTCCTTTTCCTGGACGAGCCTACGTTGGGGCTCGACCCGGAGATATCCCGGGAGACCCGGGCACTGATCAGGCGCCTCTCGGAAAAGGGCATGACGATACTGCTCACCACCCATTACATGTTCGAGGCGGACGAGCTCTGCGACCGGCTGGCCATAATCTCCGACGGAAGGATACGAGCAATGGGCTCGCCGTACTCCATGAAGGAGTCGGTGCGCAACGATTCGATTATAGAGATAGAGGCCCGGGAATTGGGAGAGGCGCAGCGGAAGGAGCTGGCCGACCTCCCCGGCGTTTCCGCGGTCTCCATGGAGTTCCTGGAAGGCCGACAGCTCGCCCGCATCGTCGTGGATGACGCCCCCTCGCTCATACCTACCGTGGCGGCCCTGCTGGAGAACCGCAAGGTCATCAGCATAAGGGTGGACCAACCGACCCTGGAGGACGCTTACATAAAGATGGTGAGCGGGAAATGATCGACCTGCGGGCCATGAAGGCCGCCCTGAAGCAACAATCGATCCATTTCTTCGTCGACCCGCAATGGATAATTCCCAGCATCATCGCACCTTTCATCTTCACCACCGTTACGCTGTTCCTCTTCCGCCACGCCGGAGGGGACCTTCTCATCTATGCCGTCCTCGGCGGAGGCGTTCTGGGCATGTGGGGGAACACCATACATGGCAGCAGCTGGTCCATTGGCTACGACAGGATGAACGGTACTCTTGAGGCCATCATGGTCACTCCCGCCCCGTTATCTTCCGTGGTGTTCGGCCGCTGCCTCTGGAACTCCTTCCTGGGGTTGCTGAACGCCCTGGCGGTGTTCCTCGTCGCCCAGTTCGCCTTTGGAATCGATATCACGATACAGAACCCGGTGGGTTTCGTGATCGCGCTGACCGCGACGCTGATCTCGCTGTCCGTCCTGGGAATGGTCTTCGGGGCGTTCTACGTGGTGACGCGGGCGTCGTCCGCCTTCTTCCAGATACTAGAGTTCCCCATTTACGTCCTGTCGGGCGCGGTGTTCCCCTTGTTCATCCTTCCCGAATGGTCCCGTCCCCTCTCGTACGTCATCCCGGCGACCTGGGGCGCCGAGGCTCTCAAGATCTCCACCTTGTCCGGTTACGATTCCCTGGGAATTGGTTACTATGGCGCCCTGGGCATGACCGTCCTGACGACCATGGCCTTTCTGCTGCTGTCCCTCTGGCTCTTCACCCTCCTGGAGAGGAGGGCCAAGGTGAACGGAACGCTGGTGAGGTACTGACATGCTGAGGAACGTGCTGGGGGTCAAGGCGTCGGCGATGGTGGCGTTGCGCTCCCAGTTCGCGGTGGTCGGCCCTGGGCTGTGGCTGGTCCAGATCATCTCCACGGCGCTCTTTCAGATGTGGTTCTTCGTGCTGGTCAGCGATTTCGCCAATGACCCGGGAGCGACCCCCGCATATGTGGCATTAGGGAACGCCGTATCGGCGCTGACCTACTCCGCGGTGTACGGCGTGACGATGTCCGCCGGCGCTGAGAAGCACATAGGGACCATGGCCACCATCATGTCCACGCCGACGCGGATGTTCTACGTGTTCCTTGGGAAGGGAGCGTACCAATCGATGATCGGCCTACTCACGGTCACCATCTCATTGGCGTTCGCCTCTCTCTTCTTCGGTGTGGACCTTTCGGAGGCGAACCTCGTCGCCCTGGCGGCGGTGTTGCTGGCCACCTGCTTCGCCATGGTCGGTTTTGGGATGGTCATCGGCAGCGTGGGCGTATACCTCCGCTCGTCCATGATACTCGGTTCGGTGGTGCTCTATCTGGGGCTGCTCCTCTGCGGGGTGAACTTTCCCATATCGTACCTGCCGGAATGGCTGCGGCCCTTCTCTAACGTATTTCCTCTCACCTTCGGGGTTCAGGCCGTCCGGGACGTGGCGGCCGGGGCCGGACTGGCCGACGTATCGTTCCTGGTGATGCTGATGATCGGCCTGGGCGTCCTGTTCCTCGCGCTGGCCTACGTCCTGTTCAACTTCTTTGAGAGGATGGCCTTGAAGCGCGGCTCCCTGGACATGTTCTAGAGCAGCCCGAGCACCACCAGGGCGATGCTGGCGACGGTGTAAGGAAGGAAAGCTGCTCCGAGCCTGCCCTGAAGCATGACCTGGACGTTGTCGCGCAGACCTTTCTTGGTCAGGAGGGATTGAGCGGTGCGCCCTAGGAGGAACGTGCCCAGGACGGCCATGGCCAAGGTGAGGTAGGTCCCCCCGGTAAAGTGCAGGAACCAGAAAAGGACGATGCCGGAGATGGACAGCGCGATGCACGCCCAGGCCCATTTTGGGCGGCCTTTCTCCCGGCCGGCGTCGGCGAACATCCTGGCCCACCTTTGCGGGAATACCCTCATGGTTAGAAGCAGGAGAGCGGAGAAGGCCCCCAGGAACACACTGAGACCGGCCAGGATTTCCATTTGAGCATCACCTTCTAAAAGATCATTTCGACCCTTGCGCCGGCCCTTTCTGGCGCGCATTATCGACGTTCCCGACCAATATCCAGTCGTCGAGAGTATGGAAGTCGCGGCGGGTGAAGCGGAAGCTCGGGACATCCTGGAAACCGTCCACCGTCACCAGCACCAGGTATCTTTTTCCAGACATCCGCTGAAATTGCGCTTCCGACAGCCATAGGGCGCGGCGGTGCTTCTCCAGCAGAGAGACGCTCTCATCGTGGGAGAGCTTCGGCGAATCGTAGACCACGGTAACCTTGCCCCGGCCATAGATTATCTGCTTGCCGTCGTTCTCCGTGAAGTACAGCATGTCGCCTGTCTTGACCTTACCATAGGGAGAGCGGCGGCCGTTGAAGGCCCTCCCTACCATGGTCTTCTTGCCATGTCGCATGGCCTCCAACGCACCGGCGGGCTTGTCAAGGTAGACTATGTGGTCCATCTTGCACCCTGATGGCAACGAAAGGATAAAACAGATTTGCCATATCGTTCAAGGTTCAGGACGGATGATGGTGAGCGCCCGGTGGCGGTCGTCTCCCTCGACGAACGTGACGTAGCACATGACATCAAGGACCGAACCGTCACTGCGGGTCATGACGCTAGGGGCGGAGATCCGGCCGTTGACGTCGATGCGCCGGACCTGACCTTCATCATTCCGCCTGGCATGCAGGAACCTTAGGGAGTTCCCGATCCCCAGTACCTCCTCCTTGGAGCGACCGAATTCACGGGCCATTGCCTGGTTGACACTTATCAGGTTCCACTCGGGGTCGGTGACCATGATAGCGTGAGGGCAGAGCTCCATGGCCCCGGCGGAGGGCCCGGATGGGTTCAGAATCTCATCCTTCATCGCTTCAGCCCTCGCCCACATTGCCTCCAGATCATCGGGGGAGACGGTCTTCTGGCGGGAGATGACCACTATGCGGTCCACCTTATCGCCCATCATCACTGGCACCATCCGCACCTCCATCTCCCGGCGAACCCCCTGGTAGTCCAATGACTCCTCGACAACCGTGGAGTAACCGTAACGGAACACCTCCTCGAACAGCCTTCGCCCCCCGACAGGTAATCCGGGGAACAGTTCGTATATCGGCTTTCCTTCGTACGAGGTGTCCAACCTCATCTCTCCCAGGTAACGGACGAAGGTGTTGTTGGCGATGGTCACCCGCATGTCCCGGTCAATCATGAACACCGAATCCGACATGGCGTCCAGCATAGTCCGCAGATTGTTCTCTGCCCGCAGGAGCGCGAACTCCGCCATCCGCCGTTGCATCATCTCGTTCTGCAGCTCGAGGTTCGATTCCATCAGCTTGGAACGTTCGCGGCCCTCGTTCTGCCGGATGTCCCGCTCTTCCCGGATGACCTCCAATTGCTCGTAAAGGTCCCGAGAAGCGTCCCTTTGCGGAAAGTTCAGGCTCGGCACGTAGTAGAAGTTGCGGCACAATACGCCATCGATTATGACCTGAGGATAGGACGCCAGGGACCGGAGCAGGAAACCGGGAGATAAGGAGGCCATATCATAGAGGCAGACCAGGGTCACACCAAGTTCCTCAAGCACCTCCTCCAGTTCCGACCAGCCGCTCTTCTCCGGCTCTTGCGCGGCCATCACCTCCGGCATGTTGAGTATCAGGCGGGTGCCGGCGTATCCCGACGTCTTCGCCTTCTGAACGAACGCCCACATCTGCTCTCCGATGCTGGAGCCGGAGTAACCGTCCGCCAGTGCCTGGCTCAAGGAGATGATCTCAATGGATGGCTGAGAATCCAGGTCAAGACCGTGCGCTTTCATGCGCTCCTTCATGACCTCCTTTGGCACGCGGAACATGAACCGACACATCTCACCCTGCCGGACACTGTCCTTTAAAAGTTCAGCGACCACGCCGCAGACCTCGTCCAGGCGGTGATAGAATAGAGCGGCCTTCTCCCCCGGCGGCATGACGAGGGTGGTCCTGGATGAAGAGAAATCACCTTTCCCGATACCGTTGGAACCAGCCACTGAACGCCGGATTATTGTGCTCACGTTAATAATTTCTTCAAGTAATCGCAAATTCTAATTGTTGCGACGCGATACCGGACGTTATGTGCCTGGTCCCCGACCACGAGATCGAATCGAGAATGAAGGACGGCTCCCTGGTCATCAGCGATTTCAATCCGGAAGGCCTGACGCCTAATGGCTACGACCTGCGGGTGGCCGAGGCGCGCCTGGAAGGCGGGGAGAGCGTCACGTCCGGAACGTTCATTATTCCCCCAGGCAAGCTGTTCTTCGTTTCGACCGTGGAACGGGTGGAGCTACCGGACGATCTCGCCGCGCAGCTGTGGACCAGGACCTCTTGGCTTAGAAAAGGTCTTTTGATGGGGCTGGGAAAGATAGACGCCGGTTTCCATGGCACGCTCACCTTCAGCGGCCTCAACGCCTCATCCGTCCCGGTGGAACTGCCCATAGGCAGCCGCCTGGTGCAGATGGTCCTGGAGCACATGCATTCTCCCGTTGAACGAACGTACGCCAAGCGTTCCGGTAACTACCAGGGGCAGAAAGGGATCACCTTAAAGCCAGCCGACCAGAAGTAGGTCGGCCGAGTAGACGGACGAGGAGGGCGAGTACGTCTTCAGCTCCTCGCTCCTCAGCACCTCTAGCTGCACGTTCATTCCGAACGCCATCTGCTTGAGGTCCTCCAGCACCTGCGGGAAGTCGTTCCGGTCGCAGATGTGATAGAGGTGCATGACCCCGCCCAGCTTCAACCTGGTCAAGGCATCGGCGAAGAAGTCGATGGCCGAATGCGGCAGGTTCATTATGACCCGGTCGGCGCACGGCAGGTCGAACACCCATTGACGGGCGTCGCCCTCCAACGGAACCACGCCTTCCGCCTTGTTCAGCTCCACGTTCTCCCGCATGAGCTGTACCGCCTCCGGGTTGAGGTCTATGGCGTAGACCACCCCGGGACGGGATAGTTTGGCGATCATGATGGCGAACGGTCCGACGCCGGAGAACATGTCGACCACCGTCTCCCCGTCCCTCACCAATGACGATATCCGCCTCCTCTCGTTCGAAAGGCGGGGGTTGAAGTACGCTTTACGGGGATCGACCTTGAACCGGAGACCGTATTCCGTGTGCACCGTCTCGCTCACGTCCTT
>DAONGL010000035.1:0-10583 GCA_035404085.1 Methanomassiliicoccales archaeon
AGCTTGGCCACCTTGGCCTGGGACGGATACTTGCCGAAATGCTTGGAGAGGGATTTCCACATCGATGTAGGGGATGCGTTCCAACCTTATAATCGTTGACAGAAACGCGTAACGATGCCCAGATGTGCTGCCCTGTCGATCAATGATCTATATTCGTTATCGAAACATTGACGTGATGATTGCAGTATCAATGGTTAAATACCGATTACACCATTAATATTTTGTGAATATTTCACAAAAAAGGCATTGGAGGGCAAGATATGCTACTTGAGTTCGAAGTCGAGAACTTTCGTTCATTTGCCGACCCGGTGCGCTTCAGCATGATCGCCTCCTCCGACCGGAGCCATGCCGACCACCTTATCGTCGTTGAGGGATCTCGAGACCGATTGATGCGATCGGCGTCGATCTACGGAGCGAACGCTTCCGGCAAGTCAAACCTGGTGATGGCCATGGGCATGCTTCAGACCTTGGTCCTGCGTTCTCACCTGGCGCAGCTCGGAGACCCTATGCCGTTCTTCCCTTTCAGGTTCGGGAGGCCTGGGGAGTTCGTGTCTACCCGTTATCGGGTGGTATTCTTAGCGGACGGCGTGGAGTACGAATATTCCCTCCGGTACGACGCGGAGAAGGTACTGGAGGAATCGCTATATCATTTCCCCAAGAACCGAAAGGCCATAATCTTCGAGCGGGTAGAGGGTCGCGACCTCAGGGCGCCCCAGGATGATGGAGCCCTCCGGGCCATCGCCGAGAAGACCCTCCCGAACGCGCTCCTGTTGTCCAAGGCGGTCCAGGACAATAACGCCATCGCGATCCCGACCTTCAAGTGGTTCCAGGAGAAGCTGATGGTCATCCTGAACATCAATTCCATGGCGGTCGAGGAAAGGGCATTGGCCAGGATGCAGCAGGATGAGAGGTTCCGGGTTCAGCTGCTCAAAGCCCTGCACATGGCCGACCTAGGGATAGTGGATGTTCGCGGGAAGGTCGTCCACATGGACCAGGACGAGCTGGACAAGATGCCCCCGGAGATCCAGGAGCAGATGAGGGGGATGGTGAACGGTCGGATAGAGCAATGGCGGAGATTGGAGATCAAGACCGTCCACGAGGTGGTGGGAGAAGACGGGGCTGCCATACGATCGGAGATGGATTTCCACACCGAGGAATCATTGGGTACCCAGAAGGTCCTGGCGGTTGTCGCGCTGATCCTTGAGGCGGTGGAGGCGGGACGGGTCCTGGTCCTGGATGAGATGGACCTGCGATTGCATCCGCTCATCTCCAGATTCCTGGTGGAGATGATGAACGACCCCGAGCAGAACCGCTGGAACGCCCAGTTCGTGTTCACCACCCACAGCACCGGCCTGTTCGACCTGGACCTGTTCAGGAGAGACCAGATCTGGTTCGTTGAGAAGGACGCAGGAGGGCGTTCGACCATTTATTCGCTGTCCGATTTCAAGGTTCGGAAGGACCTCCGGGTCCAGAAGGCTTACGAAGTGGGAAGGTTCGGCGCGATACCTTTCGTGCGAGGAGGGAAGGTCGTCGAATGATGCGGAGCAGGGGGCGCAGGTCCACCCCGAGAGCGCCCAAGCCCAGATTACTGATCGTGTGCGAAGGAAAGCGGACCGAGCCGAACTATTTCGAAGGGTTCCGGAAGGAGCATCGCAACGTCATCATCAGCGTGTGCGAATCGCCGGGAAAGACCCCGATCCAGATCGTTCGCTACGCCATCGAGAAGGCCGATTCGCTGGACATTGGGAAGGTCCCAGGAGATTCCGCATGGTGCGTCTTCGATGTGGACGATTGCATGGACAAAGATATGCGGAAGGCCGTGGATATGGCCCGGGGTCGCCTGGAGCTTGCGGTCTCGAACCCTTGCTTCGAGCTCTGGTTCTTATTGCATTTCACGTACATCGAAAGGCGGATGGATACCTGCCACGAGGTCATCGACGTGCTTCGCCGCCATATCCCTGGATATGACAAGGCGGGTGACCATTACGATCGCCTGATCCACCTGGCCCCGGCGGCAATAATGAACGCGGAGAGGCTGGAAAGAGGGAGATCGGGCAGAGGGCTGGAGGCCTATGACCGGAACGCTAACCCCTGCACCGGCATGCACCACCTGATCCTCGACATCCTATCCGAACAGGAGAAGGCCATCGATAAGCGGTGATAAAGGTCTTAACCGGAGCGACATCTGTCCGAACAGGTCTTCACAGCATGCGGGCTGGAATATATTCATAAAGCTTGCACATTATATTTGTCAGGAACGCAACAGTTATATGCGTGCTATTAATTGACACGGCAGGAAGGTGAAAAAGTGCTAGGCAAGAGCGTTAGGATGGAGCGTATAATGGACCGGGGTACCGGAAGGGCGGTCATCGTCCCCATGGACCACGGCATCACCATGGGCCCCATCGACGGACTAGTAGACATGAGGTCGACCATCGACAAGGTGGCGCAGGGAGGCGCTACCGCGGTGGTGCTGCACAAGGGCATCATCCCGTACAGCCACCGGTCCTTCGGGCGCGACATCGGTTTGATCGTGCACCTCTCGGCCAGCACCAAGTTCAGCAAGCGCACCGACCAGAAGATCCTGGTGACCACGGTCGAGGAGGCGCTCAAGATCGGGGCGGACGCAGTGTCCATCCACGTCAACATCGGGAACGAGTACGAGAACGAGATGCTGGAGGACTTCGGCGACATCTCCCGCCGCTGCAACGAGTGGGGAATGCCGCTGCTGGTGATGATATACCCGCGTGGCAAGGATATGAAGGACGCCTATGACCCGGACGCGCTCAAGGTATGCGCCCGCGTAGGCACCGAGCTGGGCGCGGACATCATCAAGACCAGCTACACCGGCGACATCGATACCTTCCGGGAGGTCGTGCGGGGTGCTCAGGCACCGGTGGTCATCGCCGGCGGCCCGAAGATGGACTCCGATGAGAAGCTGCTGCAGATGGTGCGTGACTCGATCGACGCCGGCGGAAAGGGCGTGTCCATCGGGCGCAACATATTCCAGCACCGGAACGTGATCGGCATCACCAAGGCCGTCAGCGGCATCGTGCTCGAGGACATGGAAGTAGAAGAGGCCATGCAGCTCCTGAAGTGAGGGTATGTCCGGAAAGGGCAAGATTGTCTGGGTGAGGACCGATCACCTCACGTCATCAGCGGAACGGAAACGGATGGTGACCTCCGCCCTGGAGGCCGGGTACGCCGATATAGTGCTTAGGGAGGAGGACTCCGCCCTGCAGAAGGTCGGACGCTATTATCCGATCGTCCGCAAGGGGGAGGAGCTCTTCGCCGACGGGAAGCAGATAGGCGTGGTGCTGACGATACGCGATCACAAGGATGCGGAGAAGGCTTCGCGCTTCAAAGGGAAGCAGGAGTTCGTTCTCGTCGAATCGCACGATTGGAAGGTCATTCCGCTTGAGAACCTCATCGCCGAGTTCCAGGGGACCAGCACCAAGGTGATAGCTTCCTGCTCCTCTTTGGAGGAGGCCAAGCTGTTCGCCACGACCCTGGAAACGGGCGTGGACGGTGTGGCGATAACCATCAGCGACCCGTCCAAGCTGGGGCAGTTCTCGACCCTGACCCGGTCGGACGTAGCGAACGTCGAGCTGGCGGAAGCTACCGTTAGAGCCGTGCGCCCGGTGAGCGTCGGGGACCGGGTCTGCGTGGACACCTGCTCCATGCTTGCCATCGGAGAAGGCATGCTGGTCGGTTCGCAGTCCGCCTGCCTCTTCCTGGTGCAGAGCGAGTCCATGGACTCACATTACGTTTCATCTCGTCCGTTCCGGGTCAACGCCGGAGCGGTGCATGCTTACGTCCTCGGTTCGGACGGCCGGACCAAGTACCTTTCGGAGGTGAAGGGGGGGACCGAACTGCTGGCGGTCGATTCGCAGGGAAGGACCAGACCGGTCGTTGTCGGCCGGGCCAAGGTGGAGGTGCGGCCGCTGCTCCTGCTGGAAGCGGAGGCTGATGGTGCGACATACACCACCATCCTGCAGAACGCGGAGACCATCCGCCTGTGCACTAAGGACGGTTCGATATCGATCTCCGATCTAAAGGAAGGGGACAAGGTGCTGGTCCGTCTGGAGAAGGGCGGAAGGCACTTCGGTCATGCGGTGAAGGAGAGCGTAGTGGAGAGATGACCAGGACCTGCGCGGCTATTTCGGAGGCGGACGCGGCCTCGGCATTGGCAGTGGCCCGGGAAGCGATAGCCAGGGGCGCGGAATGTCTGGAGTTCCGTTTCGACCGCATGCCCATCCTGCCGGACGACCTTACGCCATTCCAGCAGCTGGAGGTGCGACGCATCGCCACCCTGCGGGAGAGGGAGCAGGGCGGGGAGTGGGAAGGGACCAACGAAAAGAAGTGGGAGTTCCTGTGGCGAGCGGCCCGTGCCGGCTTCGACATAGATCTGGAACTGGGGCATCCCCTGGTGCACCGCGCCCACCTGCTGAAGCCGGCCAAGGTCATCGTCTCCTATCACGATCACAAGAAGACCCCGCACGTAGCGAAGATCATCGAATCGCTGGTGGAATGCTCTGCGCGATCAGATATGGCCAAGGCCGCTTTCGCCGTGCGGACGATGCACGACCTGGCTCAGTTGGTGGAAGCCACACACTGGTTCTCCCTGAGCCGGGAGAGATACACCGTCATCGGGATGGGGGATATGGGTGCGGTCACCAGGGTCATGGCACACCAGATGGGTTCGTTGCTCTCCTACGCCTCGGTCTCCCCGGGAAAGGAGACCGCTCCGGGCCAGCTCGACCTGGAAACGGCCAAGTGGCTGGGCAAGGAGCCGATCGTCACCGGCATAGTCGGCTATCCGCTCGATCATACCTTGTCTCCAGTGATGCATAACGCCGCCTTTCGTTCGGCCGCCGTCCGCGGCATGTACCTGAAATGGGTGACCATGGTCGACGAGCTGGAGGACTTCCTGGACGTGGTGGCCACCTTGGGCATAAAGGGCTTCAACGTCACCATCCCCCACAAGGAATCGATAGTTCCGTTGCTGGACCGCGTCGACCCGGTGGCCGAGCGCATCGGCGCGGTGAACACCGTGGTCAACGAGGAAGGTTCTTTGGTCGGAAGGAACACCGACGTCATCGGCGTGGAAAGAACGTTCGAGCACCATAACGTGGACGTTAAGGGAAAGACCGCCCTGGTCCTGGGCGCCGGGGGCGCCTCCCGGTCCGTGCTCTCGTTCCTGGTCTCTAAAGGAGCGAGCGTGGACCTCACCAACCGCACCATGGGAAAGGCGGAATCGCTGGCCAAGCTGTTCGGGGCGAACGCCGTGACCAATAGGGTGGCCGAGGAGAAGAAGTACGACGTGATCGTGAACTGCACCCCCCTGGGTATGAAGGGCTTCCCGCAGGAGATGTCCATATCCCCGCACGTGCTCCGCGAGGGGCAGTTCGTGATGGACACCGTTTACAATCCGCCGGTTACACCGCTCCTCGCGGAGGCGTCGCGAAAGAACGCCATAGCGGTCAATGGCAAGGACATGCTGATCTACCAGGCCTTGGCCTCCTTCGAGATGTGGACCGGAAAGGCCGTGGAGCACGAGGTCATGGAGAAGGCCTTCCGGGAGGCGCTGCCTTGAAAGGCCGGGGAGAGGCCATGGGCGCCGTGACCATCGTCAACGCTATCGCCGCCGGGAAGGGCTGTGCGGTCGGCGTGGACCTGCGCACCTGGGCGGAGGTCGCGCTGATACCCGGTGAAGGGGTGGAGGTCCATCTGGAAGGTCTTCCGGACGAGCCGTCCAAGCTTGTCCAGATGTGCGTTCAAGCGGTGCTGGAGCGCTTCTCCCTGAGAAAGAGGGCCATCGTACGCACCGGCTCCCAGATCCCGGTGTCCAGGGGATTGAAGAGCAGCAGCGCCGCGGCGAACGCCGTGATACTGGCCACCTTGGACGCTCTCAAAATGGAGATGCCGGCCATTGATATACTGAAGATGAACGCCGAGGTGTCCATCGGCGCCGGCGTTTCGGTGACCGGGGCCCTGGACGACGCGGCCGCCTCCCTCCTAGGGGGTATCGTATTCACTGACAATCATGCCCGGACGCTCCTCCGCCGCGAGCGTTTCGACCTCAGCGATCAGGTGGTGATAGCCGTTCCGGAACGAATGATACGAAAAACGAACCTGCCGAAGGAGCGCATCGCCCTCTATCACCCGTTGGCGGAGGAGGCGTTCCGCCTGGCCTGGAACGGCGAATACGTCAAGGCCATGACCCTGAACTCGCTCATTTACGGAGCGGCGCTGGGACTGGACCAGGAACTTTCGATCAAGGCGCTTGGAGCCGGTGCCATCGCCTCGGGCATCTCCGGGACCGGACCGGCCGTGGCATCCTTCGTCGATGCTGGAACGGAGAGAACGGTCGCCGAGGCCCTGGGAAAGGACGCTATCATCGCCAAGGTCTATCAGGGGGTGTGAGGGTGCGTTTGAGGGTCGTTCCGTCCAACGCCGAAGGCATCGTTCTGTCGTCCCCGTCCAAGAGCTACACCCATCGGGCGATGACCCTGGCGTTGCTGGCGGATGGCGAGAGCGTTCTGCGCCGGCCGTTGCTGGGAGAGGACACCTTGGCCACGTTGGACGCGGTGACGGCGTTCGGCGGAAAGGTGGCGAGGAACGACGCTCTGCACATCACCGGCGGACATCTGAGATGTCCGGAGAAAATCATCGATGTAAAGAACTCCGGCACCACGATACGGCTGATGGCCGGGGTGGCTTCGTTACTATCTTGCGAAACCACGCTCACTGGTGATGACAGCATCAGGCGGCGACCGATGCAGCCCCTGATCGACGCCCTGGGAATGATGGGGGTGCGCTGCGAGAGCACCCGCGGGAACGGCATGGCTCCCCTCATCGTCAGAGGTCCGAACCTCGGGAAGAGGACGGAGATACGCGGTGACGTCAGTTCACAGTTCATATCCTCGTTGCTGATATCCTCGGCGGTCAAGGAGGTGGACACCGAGATCGTTCTCACCACCCCTTTGAAATCCAAGCCCTACGTGGACATCACCATGGAGATGATGGCCCGCTTCGGTGCTAACTGCCGTTCCACCGAGCAGGGGTTCCTGGTGCGAGGCGGTCAGCGCTACCTTCCTCAGGATTATACCGTACCCGGGGATTTCTCCTCGGCGGCGTTCCCATTGGCCGCCGGCGCCCTGACCGGAAAGGTCACCGTCAGGAACCTGGACCCCCAGGACGCCCAGGGCGACCGGGCCTTCCTGAAAATCCTGGAATCTTTGGGAGCGAAGGTGGAATGGGCCGGCGATTCGATAACCTGTTCCTCTGCGGAACTCGTCGCCACGGACATAGGCCTGGGCGACGCTCCGGACCTGTTCCCCATGGCCGCGGTGATGTGCGCCTTCGCCAAGGGGGAGAGCCGTATCTACGACGCCGCCCATGTCCGCCTGAAGGAGAGCGACCGGATCTCGGCCACCACCCTGTTCCTGAAGGATATGGGTGCGGACATCAGGGAGACGGAGGACGGCTGCGTGATCCGTGGCGGAAGACCGCTTCATGGAACGCACGTCAACTCATTCAACGACCACCGCATACTGATGGCCGCGGCGGTGGCGGCATTAAGGGCCAGCGGTGAGACGATAATTGGCGATGGCGACTGCCACCGCATCTCATACCCGGATTTCGTGAGCGACATGCTCTCCTTGGGCGCAAAGATGGAGATGATACCTTGAACACCATCGGCAGCGAGTTACGGCTAACATTATTTGGAGCGAGCCACGGACCATGCGTCGGCGCCGTGCTGGACGGGGTCCCTCCCGGAATGATGATCGACCTCGGGAGGGTCCAGAGCGAGGTGGACCTTCGCAAGCCCAGGACGGAGATCGGCACCCCGCGACAGGAAGAGGACCTGGTCGAGATCGTGTCCGGCATCGTCGAGGGGAAAAGCACCGGAGGACCGATCACCCTGATGGTCATGAACCGGGACACCGACTCCAAGAAGTATGACAGGTTCAAGAGCGTTCCCCGTCCGGGACACGCGGACCTCACCGCCCGCTCCAAATATTCCGAGTGCGTGGACCTGAGAGGAGGCGGCCAGTTCTCCGGCCGGATGACCGTGGCCATAGTTGCCGCGGGAGCCATAGCCAAGATGCTTCTGGAGGAGCGCGGGATACGCGTCGCCGCCTTCGCGCGGCAGATAGGGCGGGTCCGTGACGAAGAGGAGAGGGACGTCACCTCCGGGGTGCTTTCACGTTCGAACGAGGTCCGAGCGGCCACGGACGAATTGGCCGAGGCCATGCGCTCCGAGATATTGGCCGCCAAGGACGACGGCGACAGCGTCGGTGGCGTGGTGGAGTGCATCGTGGACGGCATCCCGATCGGGCTGGGAGAACCTTTCTTCGATACCGTGGAAGGGGAATTGTCCAAGATGATGTTCGCCGTTCCGGGCGTCAAGGGCGTTGAGTTCGGGGCGGGGTTCGCCGCCGCCGGGATGCGCGGATCGCAGCACAACGACCCTTTCATCCTGGTTGACGGAAAAGTGCGCACCTCCAAGAACGACGCCGGCGGGATCCTGGGAGGAATAACCAATGGCATGCCAATCGTCTTCCGGGTGGCCATAAAGCCCACGGCGTCCATCGCCAGAGGGCAGCGCTCGCTGGATGTCAAGAGCGGTAGGCAGACCGACCTTAAGATAGAGGGACGACATGACCCGTGCATCGCGCCTCGGGCCGTTCCGGTCGTCGAGGCGGCTGCCGCGCTGGTGCTGGCGGACCTGAGCATGAGAGGTGGTACGGTTGACTGATTCCGTGGAAGGCATCCGATGGAAGATCGAGGAGATCGACAACGAGATCCTGGACCTGATAAAGAAGCGCATGAACATCGCCGTGGACATGGGCCACCACAAGGTGGACAAGGCCATGCCGGTGCGCGATATGCGCGTGGAGGACCAGGTACGGAACAGATACTTGGCAAGGGCCAAGGAGGTGGGCATCAGCGACGCGGCGGCGGTAGAGCTCTCCGCACTGCTGGTGCGGGAATCGGTGGAAGCCCAGGCCCGGCTTCCGCGCCCGATGAAGCCACGCCAGGTGCTGGTGGTCGGAGGCGGCGGGGCGATGGGGCAGTGGCTTTGCCGCTTCTTCGCCTCCCGAGGACACGGGGTTAAGGTCTTTGACGATCTGCCCGGCGGAGAGTTCCAGAACGTCAAGCTGGAAGAGGGCGTCAAGGAGGCGGACGTCATCGCCGTCTCATCGCACATTTCGGCCACCGCGGACATGCTGCGCAAGATATTCGCGCTCAGACCTAAGGGGCTCATCTTCGACATCGCCTCCGTCAAATCGCCCATCATGGACGTGCTGAAGGAGGGCGCGGACCAGGGGCTGCTGGTATGCTCCATCCACCCCATGTTCGGGCCAAGCGCCTCGTTCATATTCGCTCGCAACCTCATCGTGTGCAATTGCGGTTCCGATATCGCGGTGAACAAGTTCATGCCCCTGCTGAACGGCACCGGCGCCAACGTCATCGAGATGCCGGTGGAGGACCACGACAAGATCATCTCGGTGGTCCTGGGCATGAGCCACGCCTTGAACCTGGCGTTCTTCGGAGCGCTCAAGGAAAGCGGTTTCACTTACGAAGAGCTCAGGAAGGTCTCCTCCACCACCTTCGAGCGGCAGATGAACACCAGCGGAAGTGTCGCGCGAGAGAGCCCAAACCTTTACTACGAGATCCAGCATCTGAACCCGCACAACAGTGAGATGCTGGACAAGCTGATCGACGCCCTGCGCGAGGTCCAGCTGGCCGGGTCCGACGAGGACCGGTCGCACATGATCAGGCTGATGCATGAAGGTCGCAAGTATTTCGAGGTGAAGCAATGAAGAAAGTGCAGGTGGCGGTACTAGGCGCCACGGGAATGATCGGTCAGAGGTTCGTGCAACTGCTGGAGGACCACCCCTATTTCGAGATAGGCGGCCTCTACGCCTCCGAGCGCTCGGAAGGCAAATCGCTGGGCGAGGTGATGAAGCTGAAGGGCATACGCTTCCAGGAGGAGACGCTCGCCACCAAGATCGAGAGCCTGGACCCCAAGGCGGTAGCTAAGCGCAACCGTCTGGCGTTCTCCGGCCTGCCGACGGAGGTGGCCAAGGACACCGAGTCCTCGTTGGCCGAACTGGGGGTGGCGGTCTTTTCCAATGCCGCCTCGCACCGCATGGGAGCTGACGTCCCGCTGCTCATCCCGGAGGTCAACCCGGACCATCTGGAGCTGGTTCGGAAGCAATCCACGTTCGGAAACGGGGGTTTCATAGTCACCAACGCCAACTGCTCGACGACCGGCCTAGCAGTTCCGTTGCAGGCCATCTACAAGAAGTTCGGGCTGAAGGCCTGCTACGTCTCCACCTACCAGGCCGTCTCCGGCGCCGGTTACCCTGGCGTCCCGTCGCTGGACATCTTGGGGAACGTGGTTCCCTTCATCAAGAATGAGGAGGAGAAGATGGAGGAGGAGATTCACAAGATGCTTGGCGCCTACAAGAACGGCAAGCTCAAGTTCGCGGAGTTCGACATGGTGGCCAGCTGTGCCCGGGTGCCGGTCATCGACGGCCACCTGGAGTCGGCCGTGCTGAAGCTCGAGA
>DAONGL010000036.1:0-10322 GCA_035404085.1 Methanomassiliicoccales archaeon
ATCATGGTGTCCGGTGCGGCTGGCACGATGAAGTCCTCTCTGGCGTACTATATCCTTCATCAGAACGCGGTTAGGGAGGGCGTGAAGGCGCTGTACATCTCTTTGGAGCAGAACAAACCATCCCTCATGCGGCAGATGGACTACCTGCGCATGCCCGGCAACCCCGACGGCCTCGTGGAGGTGTTGGATTTGGGCGAGATACGTCTGCAGGCCCAGTCCGGCGGGTGGTTCGACACCTTCCGTTTCGCCGTGGAAGAGAGCAAGAAGCGGATGAACTATGACATACTGGTCATCGATTCGCTAGGCGCTCTGGAGCTCATCGCCAAGTTCGAGCAACCGCGCGAGGAGATATTCCGGCTCTTCGAGTGGCTGCGCTCTACGGAGGTTACGACGTTCATGATCGCCGAGATGCCCGTCGGCCAGTACCAGTACTACGGTTCCAGCGACACGGACTTCCTGGCGGACGGAATAATCCACCTGAAGATGGTGGAAGTTGGCGATATCGAAGTGCAGAGGCGTCTCCGGGTGGTCAAGATGCGCGAGACGGACCACAGTTCCAGTTATTTCTCGTTCTACTTCAAGGAAGGGACGTTCTACGTCACCAGGGCCATAACCGACTTCTGAACGTCTTCGATCGGCATCATCGATGTCGCAGAATATCTGTTGATAGATCATGATGGTCGTAATGTTAAGGCCATCTCTCAGATCTCATCGCACTCCTGCTTGATCTGTCACGTGATTATGAGAGTCATTTATTTGTTATAAAGTTATATGAATCTACATAATGGTAGATATACAGCAGAATATAGTAAACTATATTTCCGATAGAGGTGATATGAGTTATCGTCATCAAGGGCGAAAGGTCCGAGCCATGAATCAAAAAGGGTGCGGCGGCCAGAGGGAGATATACATGACCGCTTTGCGCGGTCAGTTCATCACAACAGATGAAGCGCTGCGTATCGCATGCACTGAGAGCACGGCAAGAATGGCTCTATGGCGTTTGACCACGAAAGGAAATTTGGTCAGGGTCCGAGAAGGTCTGTACGCGGCCGTTCCACCGGAACATGCTGGTTCTGAATATGAGTTCGATCGCTACCTTCTTGCCGACAGGGCCATGGACAGGACCGGTGCCCTGGCATTCCACAGCGCCCTTGAACTTCATGGCGCCGTCAACTCGCAGTTCACGACGGTCTATTATCTATCGGTCAAGAAGTTCAAACCCTTCGATTTCCAAGATATTTTTTATCGGCCCGTGTTGGCCTCCAAGCTATTCGGCATGACCGTACATTACGTGGACGACATTCCTATAAATGTCACAGACCGGGAAAGGACCTTCTTGGACTGCATCCGCCGGCCGGACCTGTGCGGTGGGGTGGAGGAGTACCTCAAGAGCATGGAGGCATTTGCCCTGATGGACCAACATAAGATCCTGAAATATCTGGAACGTTTCGATGAGAAGGGGTTGTACCACAAGGCCGGTTTCATCCTATCCTATCTAAAGGACAGGATCAGGGTGTCGGAGGATCTCCTGGAATCCTTGAGGGGCAAGGTCGGACCCAACGTCACCTACCTGGTACCGGGGAGGAAGGCTGGAGGCCGCTTAGTAAAGGAATGGAACGTCCTAGTTCCTGGTAATATTGAGGAGATGGTTCGTTTTGTCTGATGTTCCAGGTAAAACTTACTTCTCCCGATTGGTCGGTCGAACTGGTTTCAAGGCGGATTCCTTGGAGAAGGTCTATCGGCTCATGATGATCCTCGACCGAATGCAGACCGTACCGGAACTATCCAACAACTTGGCCTTGAAAGGAGGGACCGCCATTCAGGGTATGGTATTCGGTTTCAAACGCCTCTCCGTAGATATCGATCTGAACTATATCGGGGATATTGACCGGACAATTATGCAGAAGGACCGGGCGGAGATAAGGAGATCATTATTGCTCCTTTTCAAGGACCTCGGTTATAAGGCCGATGCGCCGGTGTCGATGTATGCCGAGGAACAGTTCGATATTCATTTTAGGAACTGTGGGGGTGGTGCTGATCACCTGAAATTGGAGATCAATTACCTGGAAAGGATGCCTGTCGCAGGAACCATCGAGGGTGAGCTTAAACATCCTTTCGAGGACCTGGGCTCTGTAAAAGCGATAACCTACCGGCCGGAGGAGCTTTTCGCAGGAAAGATGCGTGCGCTGATAATCCGTGGGACTCCCCGGGACATTTACGACGCCAACATGATCTTTAGTACGGTCCAGGCAATCGACAGCTCTCTATTCCGCAAGCTCGTCCTCTTCTACCTTTCGATGTATGGCGACGCTCGCAGTATGGGAACCGGAGCGGTGGAGAGCGTGACCGAAAAGGACATGCTCAACAATCTTGTACCAATGCTCCCTCGTACGTCCTCGATAGACGCGGTGGCATTGAGAGGAGATGCCTTATCTTTTGCCAGGGACCTGTTAACGCTGTCGCAACGGGAGAAGGATTTCTTTCAGGCGATGTATTCGGAGAAACGCATCGACCAGAACCTTCTGTTCGAGCATCTGCAAGTTCACAAAGCGTTACACCTGCATCCATCTATCGTGTGGAAATTGAGATCAATTAAACCGTGAGCTATTGGAAAATATATATTCATGTAATGGCAATTTATTAAGTATTCATATATCTGCCATTACATTATGTCTCACGTGGTCTTCCCGGCGAGATTGGAGCGAAGGCGAACGAGCAAGGGCCAGCTGCAGTTCTTTCTGGCCAAGGACGTTCGGGTCGGCGATAGGAAGGCCAAGGTCACCAAGTACCTGGGGACCGAGGAGCCGTCGCTCGGCGAATTGGAAAGAGCTCTGGTCGCCGCGGCGTACGATCTGGAGCGCAAAGCCCTAGAGAAAAGAGCCGAGCTCAGTTCTTCCCGATACTCCTCTTTACCTTTCGGTCCTCAGGAAGGTACGATCATAGTACAGATGCTGGAACGTTTCCGTTCCTTGCATCGTTCGCTATCGGAGAACCTCCGTCCGGACGAGATGAGAGAAACGGAGGAGTCGCTCGAGCATCGTTACGTAAACGGCAGCACGGGAATCGAAGGAAATACGCTAACCTTGCAGGAGACTCGACTGCTGCTGCAGGAAGGCATCGTTCCCGAGGGGCGTTCATTGAGGGAGATCAACGAGGTACAGAACTACCTGGCAGTCCGCGTGTTCCGAGAGAGGCATCATGGACGCCTCACCCTGTCCACGATCAAGAAGATACACTACCTGATAATGTCAAACATCGAAGGTTCCGCCGGAACTCTAAGACGAACGGACGACATTGGGATAGTGGGCAGGGACCTGCTGCTCACCCCTTCCATCATGATCGAAGAGGAGCTAACCTCGGCCCTCGACGAATATTACGGGTCGTTGGAAAGAGGGACGCACCCCTTCTTCGCGGCGGTGCTGTTCCATCATCAGTTCGAGAGCGTTCATCCCTTCACCGACGGCAACGGCCGGGTGGGACGTGAACTGTTCAATATCATGCTCGAATCGAACGGGTTCCCTAGAGTGCCATTCGCGAGCGGGGAGAGGCAACGTTACCTCAGGGCCTTGACCAAAGGGGACGACGGCGATGTGAAAGGGATGATCGAGGTGTTCATGAGAATGATGATGGAGCAGAGGACGGACGTGGCCATGGAGGCCCTTAAGCGTCTGACGTCCGGGGACTAGAAGTCGAACAGCTTGCTCTGCCCCTTCTTGGAAGGCACGTTCGGTTCATTCTTTACCGGCGGTCTCTCTTCCTTCGCCGTTCTCGGCTTGGCAGGCTTGCTCGGCACGAAATCTGGGTCCACCTGCTTCTTTATTCGTTCCGCCAAGGTATCACCGATACCGGTGACGGCCGATATGGCGTGGACGTCGGCTTCCTTAATCGTTTCCCAGGAGGTGAACCCCCTCTTCTGCAGGGACCGGGCGCGGATACGGCCGACCCCTTTCAGCTCCACCAGCTCCAGCAGGTCCTCCCGCACGCCGTAGCGCATGCGGGTCATGAGCTTGGTCAGGATCGGATAGCAATCCTTGTTGAAGATGTTGGACATCTCGCGCATGGAGTAGAGGAGCCATTCGCCGATCTCCACCTTGTTGTGAATGTCCCCCGGACCGGTGCCGAAGGCCCGGTGCATCTCCTCCTCGTCCGTCTCGGCTATCCACGCATCGAGAACGAGCGCCGTCTTCACCTCGGCCAGGAAGTACTCGTAATCGGGTGTCTCCATGTCCGGGACCATGAAGAGCATCTCCTCCTTCCGTTCCAGCACGACCTCCGTCAGATGATCGAAGTCATCCCTCTTGAGGTAAAGGTTGAGCATGTCCGGCGTGGAGCACACGGCGTGCAGGAATCCCAGCGTCTTCTCTCCCGGGACGTAGGCCAGCAACCCATCGCGTAACTTTACGGCGGACATGGGGTCAATGTACAGGTCCGAGACTCGTCGACCGAAGAAGGTCGCCTTGAGATCGGCCTCCAATTCCAGGGCCAGCATCTCCGTTCCCGGGCAGCGGATGAAGCCCTCCTCCCACAGGAAGCGCACGATGTTGTCGACCGCCTCCTCCATGCCCTGCTCACCGCGCTGATGGGCGTAGAACGTTCTCCGCAGGAAGTCCAGGATGGCCTTCCTGGTGTTCGAGGTGTCCGTGGCTATCAGCGCCAGGACGTGCGCCCTTAGGACCCGCTCGCTCCCCACCTTGGATATTACGTCCTCCGGCTCGCCCAGAAGATAGTTCTCGAACAGCATGTGGCTCTGTTCGACGGTCTTCGCCAGGAGCACCGCTTCGCCGTACGGGTCGTAACGAGGACGGCCGGCCCGGCCGCACATCTGCTTGACTTCCATCACCGGAAGCGGAACGTAACCGCCGTCGTCGAAGCGGTTCACGTCCCTGACGATCACCCGCCTGGCCGGGAGATTTATTCCCGCCGCCAGCGTCGGCGTGGCCACGATGCACTTTATCTTCCCGGCCTTGAACAGCTTTTCCACGAGCGTGCGATGCTCGCCGCTGAGGGCGGCATTGTGGAAGGCCATGCCGTTCCGCATGCAGTCCCTGAGCGACAGGCCGATCGAGGTATGCTCGTCCCGGAATCCCTCCTTCAGCTGCTTCTCCACCTCTTCGTCCGGCCTGTCCTTGACCAGCCGGGCGAACTTGACCGCCAAGGTCTCTGTGGACCGTCGAGTGTTCACGAACACCAGCGCCTGACCTCCTTCGTCAATCGTATCCTTGACCAAGGACCACACCTGGTCGTCCAGGCGCTTCACCTTGCGATGGGTGTTGTCCGTGAAGTTGATGGTGTCCTCGAGCAGCACGCCCTCTTTCAACTTGACCGGGCGCCAGTTGGTGGCCACATGCTCGGCGTCCAGCCATTTGGCCATCTCCTTGCTGTTGCCCACCGTCGCGGAGAGCGCTATCACCTGCAGCTTGGGGTTCAGCATGCGGAACTTGGTGAGGGTAATCTCCAGCGTGGGACCCCGGTTGGGGTCGTTCATCAGGTGCACCTCGTCCGCGATGACCAAGGACATGGAGCGTACCCAATCCGGGCGGTGGCGCATGATGGCGTCAGCCTTCTCGGACGTGGCTACCAGAACGTCAAGGCGATCGAGGTCCCGGTCGCCGTCATCATAGTCGCCGATGGACATTCCCACCCGTATCCCGAGCTGCTCGAAGCGCTTCAGCTCCTCCAGCTTCTCCGCCGCCAATGCCTTTAAGGGAACGATGTACAGGACCTTGCCATGGTCCTCTAAAACACGTTTCACTGCCGCCAGGTAGGCCACAAGTGATTTGCCGGAGGCGGTCGGCACCGCCAGCACCAGGTTCTTGCCCTGCAGGACCAGCGGCACCGCCTTCTCCTGCGGCGGATACAGCGACGTTATGCCGTCCTCCGCCAGGATCTCCAGCACCTTCGGCGGCAGCATGCTCTTCCAGTCTGACATGGGCGATAGGGGATGTCCGGAGGGGTTATTACAGTTTCACTTGCTCCTATCGTTTGGCGCGATAGCCTCACCAATACCGGTTCGAGGACTACATCTGCGCGATGGAATTATTAACCAGTTATCAATTATAATCAACCGATAGCACGTCTGGGGATCGTCATGGCTCAAAGAATTGATGTTGGTTTAGAACTAGAAGGCCAAGATGCCATTGATTTTCTAGAATACCTTAGGAATCCCACCTGTACATTACGGGGAATGCAAATTATCAGGGAAGCATACGAGCTAGCAAAATCCCGTGAAAGATGTAAAAATGCCGAGATGCTCGGTAGTACCTCTGATCGATAAAGAGCAGATAGCTGGCTTCGAATCATCGAATGACGAGCTTACTGCATATCTACACGAGGAAGCGTTAAGGGATCAATCACTTCTTTTAGCAACGACGCATCTTTTGGTTGACGAAACTGGATCCACCTTAGGTTACTTGTCATTGCTCACGGATTCCATCAAAGTCAAGGTCATCGGTGACCATCCCGGAATAAGTGGAATTGAGTACGCATCGATTCCCGCATTGAAAATAGGCAGACTAACTTGCCGGAGAGGATACGAAGGAAAAGGACTTGGCACTGAAATGATCAGGTTGGCTCTAAGTTATCTTTTCGAGATTGTAAAATATTCTGGATGCAGGATTATGACGGTCGATTCGAAAAAGGGCTGTGAGGGATTCTACGAACTTTTAGGATTTAAGAAAACAACAATAAATAAACATTATTTCACACCAATGTACCTGGATGTCATATATTTCCTGGATACATCAAATTATATGAGGGTTCTCTGAATAGTATTCAACGATTCGAGAATGGACATAATTTATGCTATTCGAACCAATCATCATTACGCGTTCAGAATCAATGCTGGCCTTACAATCATTCCACTGATTGCGAGGAATTTGTTTATATAGCAGCGCTTGCATGGGATTGTTTTGAGATAAGGTGAACATGGAACAGGATGTTAAGGAGAATGCGGTGAAGATACCCGACGTGGAGACCTGGATAGGGACCCAGTCCTTCACGAGCACCGCCGACATCAAGATCCCGGAGAAGCTTTCCGACCAGGTCATCGGTCAGGACTCCGCGGTGGAGGTCGTTCGCAAGGCGGCCGAGCAGAAGCGCCACGTCATGCTCATCGGCGAGCCGGGCACTGGCAAATCGATGCTGGCCAAGTCCATGACGGAGTACCTCCCCAAGGACGATCTGCAGGACGTCATAGCCTATCACAACCCTGACGATCCCAATGAGCCGCGCATCCGTACCGTACCGGCCGGAAAGGGCAAAGAGATAGTTTCAGCTCAAAAGAGGGAGGCCATGGCCCGCAAGTCCAAGAAGTCCTCCATGATCACGGCCATCGTCATGATGGTCATGGTCCTGACGGTCGTTCTGTATTGGAGCGGAGGCGCCAAGGACCCCATGATCCTGCTGTTCGGAATAATGGCCGCGGCCATGATCTTCTTCGCCACCCGTTACGTTGGTCAGCGCCAGGAGAACTTCATGATCCCCAAGCTGCTGATCACCCACGAGGAAGGGTCGACCATACCGTTCATAGACGCCACCGGCGCCCACGCCGGTTCGCTGCTGGGCGACGTCAAGCACGATCCGTTCCAGTCCGGCGGCCTGGAGACCCCGGCGCACGAGCGCCTAGAGGTCGGCGCCATTCACAAGGCGTCCAAGGGCATCCTGTTCGTGGACGAGATCAACATGCTGAGGATGGAATCCCAGCAGTCGTTGCTTACCGCGCTTCAGGAGGGCAAGTTCAGCATCACTGGACAATCCGAGAGGAGCTCCGGCGCGATGGTGAAGTCGGAGGCCGTGCCTTGCGACTTCGTACTGGTTTGCGCTGGTAACATGGACGCCATGCAGGGCATGCATCCCGCCCTCCGTTCCCGCGTTCGCGGCTACGGCTACGAGGTGTACATGCGCTCCACCATGGACGACACCGAGGAGAACCGCGCCAAGCTGGTAAGGTTCGTAGCTCAGGAGGTGGCCAAGGACAAGAAGATCCCCCACTTCGACAAGATGGCGGTCATGGAGATAGTCAAGGAGGCTCAGAGGCGCGCCGGAAGGCGCGGGCAGCTCACCCTCCGCCTGAGGGAACTGGGCGGTCTCATCCGGGTCGCCGGCGACATCGCCACCGAGGAGTCCGCACCGATCGTCACCCAGGAGCATGTCACTAAGGCCAAGAGGGTGGCCCGCTCGCTCGAGCAGCAGATAGTGGACCGTTACATCCAGGCGCACAAGCTCTACCCATCGTTCAACACCGAGGGCGGAGCGGTGGGCATCGTCAACGGATTGGCGGCCATGAACTCCTCCAGCAGCATGTCCGAGCTGTCCGGCATCGTGCTTCCCATCGTGGCCGAGGTCACCCCGGCACAGACCAAGAACGGCGGCCAGATCATCGCCACCGGCAAGCTCGGGGAGATCGCCAAGGAAGCGGTACAGAACGTCTCCGCCATAATCAAGAAGTACACCGGCGAGGACATCAGCAACCACGACGTGCACGTGCAGTTCATCGGGACCTACGACGGAGTGGAGGGCGATTCGGCCTCCATATCCATCGCCACGGCGGTCATCTCCGCCCTGGAGGATGTGCCGGTGGACCAGACGGTGGCCATGACCGGTTCCCTGAGCGTCAGGGGCCAGGTGCTTCCCGTCGGCGGCGTCACCGCCAAGATCGAGGCGGCCGCGGAGTCGGGGCTGAAGAAGGTCCTGATACCCAAGGCCAACCAGTTCGACGTGGTGCTCGAGGAGCGCTATATCGGAAAGATCGAGATCATACCGGTGACCAACATGGGCGAGGTGCTTTCGCACGCGCTCATAAACGGGAGCAAGAAGGACGGTCTGCTGCAGAAGCTGGCCGCCCTGGTCAGCGCTCCGCTGAAGCCGGCGGCGAAACCGATCGTCCAGTAAACCCCTTACTTTTTCCATTTTTTTTAGGACAAGGGTTTTATCGGCAGAACCGGATTGACCTGGCGTTATGAGCGACGTAAATCGCGTGGACTGCCTATTGATCGGTCGATTCCAACCGTTCCACCTCGGCCACCTGGAGGTTGTTCGTAAGATAGCCAAGGAATGCGACGAGCTCATCATAGGCATCGGCAGCGCTCAGATATCCCACACCTTCGACAACCCGTTCACCGCCGGAGAAAGGCATCTCATGATATCCCGCGCGCTACGGGAGGACGGCATCAAGGACTTCTTCCTGGTGCCTATCGTGGACCTCAACCAGTACGGGGTATGGGTCTCGCACGTCCGGTCCATGGTACCTCCGTTCCAGAGGGTATACACGAACAATCCGTTGACCAAGCGCCTCTTCACCGAGGCGGGATACGAGGTGTCGGCATCCCCGATGTTCAACCGCTCCCAGTACTCCGGAACGGAGATCCGCAGGCGGATGATGGAAGGGGACGATTGGCGCGAGTATGTGCCAAAAGCGGTCGCCAGCGTCATCGATTCCATCGACGGGGTCAAGCGCATGCGGGACCTGGCCGTCCAGGGTGGGGCCGATGCTGGAGACTGACGTCCTTTACCAATTGCGAAGGGCCGGGTTGACCCTGGCCGTGGCGGAATCCTGCACCGGTGGGCGAATATGCGATCGCTTGACCGATGTTCCAGGGTCATCGGAGCATTTCAAGGGCGGCATCGTCGCCTATAGCAATGATTCCAAGGTCAGGTTCCTGGACGTTTCTCGCGATACGTTGAAGGAACATGGCGCGGTGAGCGAGGAGACCGCCAAGGAGATGGCGGCGGGCGTGGCCAAGGCCTTCGACGCGGACATTGGCATTTCAGTCACCGGGATCGCGGGACCGGGTGGCGCCACGCCGCAAAAGCCGGTCGGCCTGGTCTACGTGGGGCTGGCTTGGAAGAAGGAGCGCCTGGCTTTCAAGTTCCTCTTTGACGGCGACCGGAAGAGCGTCAAGGCGCAGGCCACCGAGCAGGCCTTGCAGCAGGTCCTGAACTTCATACCCTGATAAGAGGGAATGAATTATATCCGTAGGATATTATTTAGGAAGAGGTGCGAAGGTGGGAAAAGGCAATAACGCTTGGTCAGCGATCCTTACGATCGTCATCACCATCATAGTGATATCCACCGCCTACCTGGCCTCTGGCATGCTGCACGATCGCCTGGTTCCCGAGGAGGACGATCCAGTGGCCGTGGTGACCCTGGTCTCCATTAACACCGTCGGCCTCGGCGGCACGGGCGAGCACCCTCAACTGCCTGTGACGTGGAGCTCCGTGGGAGATTATGACGTTGGGGTCAAGGTGACCGGGCTACGAAGCGAGGGTGGAGTGGTAGTCAAGTTCTCCTTGTCCCGCCCAGGCATCTCCGTCTCGGATGTGGA
>DAONGL010000037.1:0-9573 GCA_035404085.1 Methanomassiliicoccales archaeon
ATGAGCTGCTTACGATTCATGTGCCCCGTTTTCACCTATGACTAGCTTGTTAATAACATTTTCTCATTTGATTAATAAATAGCTCTTGAACTAACGACCGAACTTCGAGAGATAAAATTGCCATCCCGGTGGATATCTGGATTGGTATGGAGCTCACTAAGTTTGAACGAAAAATTATTAACGAATATATGGAAGTATATATATTAGTTAATAACATTGACCTGAACATGCCAATAATCAGCGTCTCCCTGAGCGAGAAGAACGTAGAGGACCTGGAGTCGCTGCAGAAGGACCTGGGCTTCGGCGGACGCTCGGAAGCGATACGGGCGGCGATGAGGACGCTCTTGGCGGAGACCAGCGAAAGGCGGTCGATGGTCGGGCAGGTGGACGGTGTCCTAATCATGGTCAACGACGCCTGCGCGTCCGTGTCGATACACGACATCTATCACGACAATCATCCGCTGATCAAGACCCATGTGCACAACCACCTGGGCAACCACAAGTGCATGAACATGATGGTGCTTAGCGGGGAAGCGGCGGAGATAAACGAACTCCTGGACCAGATGTATCGTCTGGAAGGGATCGCCTATCTGAAGTTCATACGCTCCTGAGCTTCTCCACCGGATAGCCGTTCGCTTTCCAGGAACCGAGGCCGCCCAGCATTATCCTGACGTTGGTGATCCCGCTGTTGCGCAGCAGGCTTGCGGCGATGCCGCCCCGGTAGCCGGAGCCGCAGAAGAGAACCATCTCCCGGTCCCTCGGAAGTTCGGAGGACCTCTCCATCAATCTTCCGAGGTGCAACAGCATCGCCCCCGGGATGGCTCCGGAACCAAGCTCCCGGCGGTCCCGCAGATCGACCAACAACATATCCTCCCCGGCCAGCTGCCTTCTGCGTATCTCGTGCACCGTGGACGCCGCGATGGTCGACGTGGCGTTCCCGCCCTTTATCCAGGATTCCATGCCGTGGCCGAGATGCCCGATGATGTCCTCATACCCGATACGGATGAGATATCGAACGGCAAGGTCCACCTGTTGCTGCCTCTCCGCCACGATGATCAGCGGCCGTCCATAAGGTATGGCGTATCCGCCGTATATCGGCAGACCGTTCAACCAGACGTTCAGCGCTCCCGGCACGTGCGCCGCGGCGAAGTTGTGCGGCTCCCGGACGTCCAGGACCAATGCCCCGCCCTCCTGGGCCTCCATCACCTTCTTGGGGGGAAGGGGCGGAGGCTGCGGCAGCGTGCCGAAGATTATAGGGCCATTGAGGTTCAGAGCCTCCATCCGGCTGAAATAGGGGGGTCTCTCCATGCCCTCGCCCATCTTGGCCATCATGAAGTCCAGTTTGCTCATCGATAGAGCGTGATTGTCCCGGACCTCCAGCCCTATGGTGGTCATCTCCCTTTCCGAGATGTCATGACCGCAGGCCGAACCGGCGCCGTGGGCCGGGAGCACCATGATCTCCGGGCCGAGCGGAACGATGCGTTCGTGCAGAGAACGGTACAGCATCTCCGACAGGTCCCGGGTGCTCTCCGGACCGGTGAGGTCCGTACGCCCGACGTCGCCGGAGAACAGCGTGTCCCCGGAGAAGAGCAGGAACGGCCCGCGATCGTCAGAGACCAGATAGCAATGGCTCTCATAGGTGTGTCCGGGGGTGTGCATCGCCCTTATGATGAGATCGCCCAGCCGGAACTCCTGCCCGTCCTCGAGCGGATTGCCGTAACCGAACTCCAATTGGTCGCCGTGGTAGATCGCCGCGCCGGTGGCGTTGGCCAGTTCTAGCGCCCCGGAAACATAGTCCTCGTTGCGGTGCGTCTCCAGGACCAGGACCACCCGGGCACCCCTTTCCCTAGCTAACGTGAGATAATCGTCAACGTCCCGACGAGGGTCGATGACCGCCGCCTCTTCGTTCGACTCCAGATAATAGGAGATGTGCGCCAGACCCTCCGACCTCACCCTCTTCAAGAACATGACCCTCGGTAATTAGTGGGAAGAGGTAAAAACCCATCACCTTAGCCCGTCCGTTCGAACCCTTCCTCGATCAGCGCCTGAACCGCTTCGTCCTTACGGTCCAAGGGGACGAGCAGGTGGTCGTAACGGAAGGTGGAGATGACGAATATCGGTATTCCGGCCTCGGCTAGCGCATCCGAGGCACGGGCCAGTATGCCCACCGTCGAAAGGTCGAAAGGACCCATGGTCATGCAGGCGTACGGACCGTTGGCCTCCGGCCCGGCTTCCGGGGAGATGACCGTCGTCTCGTCCCCCTCGTCCACGGTGGCGAAGCGCTCCCCTCGAAATTCATTGTTCCGTTGCAAACGATGCACGTAGAGCGGGGGGCGGTCCGACCAGAACTTCGGCATGAACATCTATTGGCGTTTCGTCTGATAAGCATGACCGTCGAGGCGCCTCATCGGCCTCTTGCGGCGGTGCATGGGACCGTCCGTCATCTTATTGCTACCGACGTACGGAACGAGAGAGCGTGATGCGGCGGCACAGGACGAAGGGGATGATGAGAGGTACTCTTGCGCGTTCATGACCCTCCCAACCGACCAAGGGTATATACCACATTCACCGGGATGATCGAAAGTGGTCGGCGAAAGGAACGCTGATTCTAATATGTACGAACGGCATGGGGTCGGCATCACACCATGGCGTCCGTCCGGAGGAGGCTGAGCGTAGGTTGCGAACGAAGGAAGGTCAGGGGGACAAGGTCAGCCTAGGGGACCGGCTACGGGTCCTGATGTTGAAGGGTGATCTCAAACGCAAGCTCCTGGCCATAGTCATACTCGGCCTGTTGATCTACGGGTTGGTCATCGCCTTGGACGGTCTCCTGATAAGGCCCCTCCTCGGCGACGTTCTCAGCGACCCCACCGACCTCGATTTCTACAGGGCCAGGGCATCTAATATTCTGGAAGGGAAGGTCCCTTACGTCGATTTCACCTCCGAATCACCGCCGCTGATCATGTATCTGTTCACCATCCCGCAACTGACCGGGGGATCGGTCCAGGCCTATCAACTTTTCTTCACCGCGTTCGCCATATTGACCTCGGCGACGTTCTTCCTGTTGCTTAGGAGATATGATGAAAGAAAGGCCATGGCCGCCTCCATACTGTACCTCGTCTACCCTCTGGGAATGATGGAGTTCGGTTTCGGCGTACAGGACGAGTCGATCACCATCTTCCTGTTCGTCCTGCCCTTGCTGCTTCTGCTCCACCAGAGGGCCGCCGCCTCCGGGGCGGCCTCGTTCCTTGGCGTTCTCACGAAGATGTTCAACGTGATCGTGTTGCCGTGGACCTTCCTGCACAGCGATAACAAGGGACGCTTGAACATGGTGCTGGCCTTTGGATTCCTGGCCTTGGTGGTCATCCTCCCGTTCATGCTGCTATATCCGGGGGACCTACCGTCCTTCACCTACTATTTCCTGGGCCATCCGGAGACCCCGACCGGCGGGTCGTCCATCAGCCCCTGGCATTACTTAGGTGAGCTGGGGTTCGGCCTTCCGGGCTGGGCTGGGGTAGCCCTTACGCTCGTGGGACTCGGCGCCGCTTCGCTTTACGCCTATTGGAAGAAGTTATCCCTGTGGCAGGGAGCGACCTTGGTCACCATGGTATTCTTCCTGACCTATCCGAAGATCCTTCTGGTCTACTTCATGATGCCAGGCGTGCTTTTGCTGATGTGGGGCGTGGAAGACCGCAAGGTGGTGCTCAAGCTCACCGCGATGCTCGTTCCCCTGTTCCTGTCCGTGGCCATCACCGGCAACGGCAAGGTGCCTATGATGGACGGACCGGGGGTGTGGCTTATCGGCATCGTCCTGAGCCTGGTGGGATGGGCGCTCTTCGTGCACGCCTGGTGGAAGGTGAAGGACGAAAGACCGTTCTTCGAACGCGCCGAAGGATGATCACTTGCTGGTGACCTGCACTCCCACTATACCAACGACGATGAGCAGCACGAAGAACAGGCGCAGCAGGTCCGACGGTTCGTTGAAGAGCAAAATGCCCACTATGAGCGCCCCTATCGCCCCGATCCCGACCCAGACCGCGTAAGCCGTACCCATCGGAATGTTCATCTTGAGCGACCTACCGAGAAGATACATGCTGAAGAACAGAACGATGAAGGTGGCCGCCGCCCAAGGTATGACGGTGAAGCCTTCGGAGAGCTTCATGGCGGTGACCCAGACCGGTTCCAGCAGACCGGCGATGACCAGCATGGCCCAGGCCGGGTCCCTAGCCTTTCCCGCGGCCGGAACGTCCTCGGGCATCTCACACCCCCGCGGTCATCTGCACGCCGGCGATCCCGATGACGATGAGCAGGATGAAGAACATCCGGACCAGTTCCGCCCTCTCCTTGAAGAGCATTATCCCGGCGATCAGGGCGCCGACCGCACCGATCCCGGTCCATACCGCGTACGCCGTTCCCATGGGCAGGTCCATGTCTATCGCCAAAGCAAGAAAGTACATGCTGGCGAATATGAAGACCACGGTGAAGGCGCTCCATCCCAGGCGCTTGAACCCTTCGGACTTCTTGAGCCCGATCACCCAGCAGGGCTCCATGAAACCAGCTATCACCAGGAAGACCCAGGCCAGGGAGATCATGTGGTCGGGGAGAAACGATTCCGTATAAACAAGTATCCTCGTTGTCATCCGAACCGCTTCCGTCATCCCGGCAGGTGAAGTTCTAATACCTGACGCTGCAAGGACGCCCTGTGAGCGACGCGGCCACTAGGGTTCCGATCATTGATGCTTCATCCCTCAGCAAAAGGTATGGACGCCGGGGGGAGGTCCGGGCGGTGGATGGCATTTCCCTGACCGTATATCCGGGTGAGACGTTCGGACTGTTGGGACCGAACGGTTCCGGCAAGACCACCACCATCCGCATGCTGAACGGCATAATCAGGCCTAGCGCCGGGAAGGCGTTTGTGAACGGTTTCGACATCTCCACGCAGATCGATGATGTTAAACGTTCCACGGGACTTCTGGCGGAATCGCCCGGCCTCTACGAGAAACTGAGTCCCAGGGAATATCTGGAGTTCGTCGGTTCGCTATACGACGTTGAAAGGTCTTTGCTTAAGGACCGAGCGGACCGCTTGCTGGAGCTCTTCGACCTCAAACAGCGTGGCGATGATCTTATGGAAGGGTTCAGCCGGGGCATGAAGCAGAAGGTGCTCATCGCCGCGGCGCTGATACACGACCCCCCGATCGTGTTCCTGGACGAGCCGACCTCCGCCCTGGACCCCCTGGCCTCGCTGGTGGTTCGAGATCTCATTAAGGACCTGGCGGAGAAGGCCGGCAAGACCGTGTTCGTGAGCAGCCACATCCTGCCGTTGATGGAGGAGGTCTGCGACCGCATCGCGATAATCGATCACGGAAAGGTGGCGGCGGCGGGAACCGTCACCGAGATACTCGAGCAGTCGGGAACTTTCACCCTGGAGGATGCCTTCATCAAATTAACTGGCGGAGCCGGACGCCCGGACGCCCTGTCCTGGAGGAAAGCGGTTGCCAAAGCCTAAGTGGTGGCTGATAGCCCGAAACGAGTATCTGCTGAAGACCAGCGGGATAAGGAGATGGCGCAGGCTCTTCCCTCTGGCGCTCGTGGCCTTGCTGGCCTGGTACGTGGTGTTCGCCGCGCCGGCGGTGTTCTCCCTGGCCTCGGACCTCACCAAGGACCTGCTGCTCTCCGAAGCGGCGTTATCCTTCATGCAGGTCATGCTTTTCGTGATCTTCATCAGCGTCTTCACCGTGCCGATCATCCAGACCCTGCAGGATACCAACCTGGCACCGCTGGAGACTCTGCTCTCGGCACCGGTACGACCGGCGGACGTGCTGCTGGGCAAGTTCCTTGGGATGCTGCCCACCTATTCCATTCTGATAACCGTGCTGGCCGGGACGTTCCTGGCGTTGTTCATTCCCTTCGGTATGACCCTGGACCAGGTGCTGTTGTCGATCCTGGTCTTCATCCTGGTCGTTCTCATCTCGCTTTGGCTCGGGCTTCTGACCGCGGCGATGTTGAAGGCCCGTCTGAACCGAAGCCAGAAGGGAAGGGAGGCCGGGCAGGCGCTGGCCTTGATCATCGCTCTGCCCCTGGTTGGTCTGATGTACCTATCCATGAACGGGGAGATGATGGGCGCCCTGCAGGGCAAGGGCGCTTCGCTCTCTGACGCCTTCTGGCTGCTTCCCAGCTCCTGGGGGGCGGACCTGTTGCTGCGCTTCCTCCAGCACCCGGGAGACCTGGGTTATGAGGCCGGAAGCACCGCCCTGGGACTGCTGGGGCTTTCTGGAACACTGGTGCTCTCCCTGATCGCCGGAGTAAGGTTGTCCGGTAGGGCGTACGACCTGGAGCCGGTGTCCTTCGCCACCCCCCGGGCGGCGCCGGAAGGGCACCTGTACGCCTACGCTCGCGCCCTGGCAGGGAACAAGCACCTGGGTACGGTGCTGGTCACGGTGATGAAGGACTACGGCAGAAGGCTGGAGAACCTTTCGCGTATCATCTACATCCTGGGACTGGTGGTCATGATGGAGGTCTTCATGCTCGGTTCCCTTCCCCCGGGAAATTACGTGACCTTGGCCTTGCTGACCGCCTCCTGGCTGATGGCCTTCCTGTGCGTCTTCGTGGTCGGTGAGGTGACCGCCCGCGGCAAGGACAACCTGTTCATCTACCGCAAGGCTCCGCGGGGGGAGACGAGATTGGTGCTGGCCCGGGTCCTGCAGGGGTTGCTGGTGGTCCAGCCGGTGGCGGCGGTGTCGGCGTTGGTGGTGCTGATCCCGGCGGGATTGAACTGGCCGGAGATCGTGCTGCTGACCGGCTGGATGGTCGCCGTCTCCTCCTTCTACGTGGTCATGTCCACCGGACTGTTCCTGCTGTTCCCGGCCTTCAGCGAGAAGCCCATGGAGGTGCTCGGGAACGCGGTGCTCATGATGGCCATATCGTTCCTGCTGTTCATCTTCAGCTTCGCCTTCTTCGGGGAGGAGGGAGGACTGTACGCCCTGCTCCTGGCGAGCGCGGTGCTGGGAACCTCGTTCCTGTTCATGGGATGGAGGAAGCTGGTGCGGCTGGAATGAGGCGTGCTGTTTCGACACCATTATCCGACGACAGGCGTTATTAGGTGGCGTGCCAAAGCCTCCGGCGACGTCCGAAGCGCAATTGAAGCGCCAGCTGTCCTGGCTCGGGGAGCACTGGGAATGGACCATGCGTACCCTGGTGAAGGAACGTCACGGCCTGACCGCCCTGGACGTAGGCTGCGGTCCCGGCCTGGTCATGGAACGGTTCTCCCCCTTCCTGAAGGTGACCGGTATGGACATCGATCCGGAGATGGTCCGGCAGGTGCGGGAGAGGGGAATGGAGGCGGTGCTGGGAGACGCGCAGGACCTGCCCTTTGAAGATGACAGCTTCGACATCGTCTACTGCGCTTTCACCATGCTCTGGCTGCCCGACCGGCAGAAGGCCATGCAGGAGATGGCCAGGGTCGCACGACAATGCGTGGTCTGCCTGGCCGAGCCGGACTACGGCAGACGATCGTGCTGGCCTCCGGAAGTGGCCCAGCTGGACGAGGCCTTGGTTCGATCGCTGCGGGCCGAGGGCGCCGACCCGTTCACGGGAAGGGACCTGGACCGCCTGATGAAAAAGGCCGGTCTACAGGTCGATCACGGGGTGTACGAGGGTAATTGGACCGGTACGCGGCTCAGGGACGAGGCGGAGGCGGAATGGGAAACGCTATCTCGAGCCGTCAAGGGATTGGTGGACGATGAGAGGTTGGCCAGAACGAAGAAGGCCTGGGACGCGGCCTTGGCCAACGATACCCTGGTGCTGATCAATCCCGTCTACCACGCCATCGGCTGGAAACGGTGATCACATGTGCGAGTGCCGGTCGAGGCAGATGTAATCGCCGTGCTCCCTCGACAGCGGACAGCCACCCCCGCAGACCTCGTTCATCCCGCACTCGACGCAGTCCCCGTCCAGGTAATCCCGGTTTCGGATGCGCTTGCACAGCTCATGGTTCCAGATCCTATCCCAATCGTCGGTGAGGATGTTCCCCAACGGCCGGTAATAGCTCTGGCACGGAAGCACCGTACCGTCCGGCTCCACGGCCATGTTCAGCGCGCAGGCGGTGCACTGCTTTATGCCCAGGCCATGATTGATCGGATTGAACTCGTGGTAAGGCGTCGGCGTGTACCAGATGAGCTTTACTCCGCTGTCGGACGCTATGCGCTTGAGCGAATCCAACGCTACCGCGAGCTCCTGGTAGCTGATGCCCTCCGCGTCCACTCCCTTTCCGGAACGGATCAGACCGTTGAAGGCGATGTTCCTTACGCCTAGTGAAATGAGGAAGCGCATGGTATCCTCGACGCTGTCGATATTGGAGCGCATGATGGTGGTGTTGGTGCTCACGTAAAGGTCCTCGCTCAAGGCCGTCCGAAGACCTTCTATGGTCTCCTTCCAGGCCCCCGCGCTTCCGGCCAAACGGTCATGGACCTCCTCGTTAGACGATAGAACGGTTATCTGCACGTGGTCCAGTCCCCTGGCGACCAGGTCATGCAGGTAACCCGCCTTCGCTAAGTTGCGGCCGTTGCTCACCAGCCCGGTCACCTGACCGTATTTTTCGGACCAGGACACCAGTTCCGGCAAGGCGTCGCATTCCGTCGGCTCGCCGCCGGTGAAGATGACGTGCGGGATACCGAGCTCCCACGTTTTCGTGATGACCTGCTTCCATTGCTCCGCCGTAAGCTCCTTCAGCTCGCGCGGTTCGTTGTAGCAATGACCGCAATGGTTCTGGCAACGGTATGTCAACGCCAGGTCCATGCGGTACGGGGCCGGGAAATCGTCCTTGCCTATCGACGGTTTATCGGGACCGATCATGCCCAAAACCTCGTTGTCCCCTTTCAGGAACTCGCTGAGCTGCGATCGGACCAGGTCGAGATGCTCCCGCACCTTGCTCCGGTCCAGATTTTTGTAGCGCCGGTGCATGTACTTGGCCACGCCCTTTTCATTTCGGTCCTCGAGAACGCAGCGCACGTAGTCCAGGGCCGTTCCGTTCAGGAAGATTATGCTCGAAGCGTCAATAAGAAGCGCACCCTTGCTCTCTGAATCTATCCTGAGGTGAAAACGGTGTCCCTTTAGATCTCCTGAACCATCGTACTTGTAGACGCCCTGACGGAGACCTTTTCCGTTCAGCTCGCGCCACCAGTTCTTCAACGTCATCGTCCACCTCCTGCGCACGCACAGGCACAGGCGCAAGCGCAGGCGCAGTGCGACCCGCTCGATACGTGCCCGCTATTAGACACCGGAGCGGGATTGGTCACCTTGACCACGTCGTTGGATATACCTCGCATGTCGTTGACCAGATTGTTGGCGGCGTTCCGAACGTTGCTGACGTAATCATTGGCCATCTTGCCCAAGTCCACGTTGGGTAGGGAAGGCCCGGCTCCGCCGGGGATCGGCCGGTGGATGAACAACGGAAGCACAAGTATGTCTCTCTGCATGCGCCCCGGATAATCGCGGTCCAGCATCATCCATTCGTTGTTCTTCTCCAATTGGAAAGCTGCATCGTCCGGCGTTCCGGCGGCCTTGACCTGCTCCCAAGCC
>DAONGL010000038.1:0-1740 GCA_035404085.1 Methanomassiliicoccales archaeon
GACATGATGGACATCGCCGTTTGGAAGGATGGAATTAAGACCGTCGGTTCCACCCTGTACTATTACCAGGCCGTGCACCAGGAGAGCGACGTGGTCCCGGAGAACGTGGACTGCATAAGGGCCATGATGAAGCTGGAGAAGGACAATCTCGTCTCCATACGGAAGACCAACGCGGCCATCGGGCTGGACTGATACCTGCCGTAAAAAGTCCCGCGCTTCCAGTCGGAGGCCGGGCAAATCATTTTTTATCCCATCGCCATCCGTGTGCTGTAAGTATACCACTGTCGCGGACCTGACCGCCAGGGGAATTTGCCATGAAGGACCACTTCACCATCGACGACCTGGACATCAAGGGGAAGACCGTCATCTACCGCGTGGACATCAACTGCCCGCTGAAGAAGGACACCCTGGAACTGGCCAACGACAACCGCATCCAGGAGATATTGCCGACCTTGCGGGAGCTTTTGAAGCGCCGGGCCAAGGTGGTCATCGTCGCCCACCAGAGCCGGCCGGGGGAGTGGGATTACATCTCTTTGGAACGGCATGCCAAGCGCACCTCGGAACTGCTTGGGGTGGAGGTCGTGTACGTTGACGACCTCTACGGGGAGAAGGCCAAGAAGGTCATACAGCGCATGATGCCCGGCGAGGCGGTGATGCTCAAGAACGTCCGGGACGAGAAGGGGGAGATGGACAAGGCCAGCATGGAGGAGCATTCCCAAGCTCCGCTGGTGAAGGAGCTGTCCGCCCTGGCCGACCTCTACGTTTCCGATGCCTTTGGGGCGGCCCACCGCTCCCAATGCTCCCTGGTAGGGTTCCAGGCCGTGCTGCCGTCGGCCGCCGGCCGGTTGATGGAGAAGGAGCTGACCGCCCTCGGCCGGGTCATAGACTCGCCGTCGCACCCCTGCGTTTTCGTTCTAGGGGGTTCCAAGTTCACCGACGCCATAAAGGTGGTCGATCGCGTGCTTCGCGAGAACATCGCCGACAAGGTCCTAATGGTCGGACTGGCCGGAAACGCTTTCCTTAAAGCCAAGGGCGTTTCGCTCGGGGAGAAGAGCGAGCACATACTCATGGAAGAGTTCACCGCCGAAAACCTAACCGCGGCCAAGGACCTGCTGGACCGCTATGGCGATCGCATCGAGACCCCGGTGGACGTGGCCCTGGACGACGGAGGCATGAGGAAGGACATCCTGATCAGCGCGTTGCCTTCCGAGCTGCCCATCTGCGACATCGGCAAGGAGACCGCGGCCAGGTTCTCGGAGATCGTCTCCAAGGCCTGCACGGTGTTCATTTCCGGTCCGGCCGGGGTCATCGAGAGGGAGGAGTTCTCCTACGGCACCAAGGCGCTCATGGAGGCCACGGTGTCCTCGGACGCCTTCTCCGTGATAGGCGGTGGACACACGGTCAGCGCCGCCCAGAGATATCATTGCTGCGACCGATTCTCGTACGTCAGCACCGGCGGGGGCGCATTGGAGAACTACATCATGGGCAAGCCGCTTCCGGTCGTGGAGGCCCTCAAGGCCGCGTATAGAAGGGAAAAGGGGAAGTAGTTTCTCAGAGGACCTTGGACATCCGTTCCAAGGCCTCCTCGATGCGCTTGACCGACTGGGTGGTGGCCAATCGAACGTAACCTTCGCCGTTCTTTCCGAAACCGACGCCCGGAGTGACCACGATACCGGCGTTCAGCATGGTCTCGGCGAACTTGATGGACGGTCCGTCGACCTTCAGCCACAGGTAGAACGT
>DAONGL010000038.1:1840-3652 GCA_035404085.1 Methanomassiliicoccales archaeon
GCCAGCAGCGGGAAGCGCACCGGCACGGCGTCCGTCAGTAGCGCCGCCCCTTGAGCGTAAACGGGATAGGCCGGGTCGGGCGCCAGCACCTTCTCGCCCGGGTTCACGAAGGCGCGGCAGATGTTCGCCAGGCCCTCCTTGGAACCGATGAGTATGGCCACCTCCCCGTTGGGGTCGACGTCCACGTTGAAGCGCTCCTTGTACCAGCGAGCGATCGCCCTACGGGTATCGGCCTCGCCGGCGCTGGACGGGTAGCGGTGGTTGTCCGGGTCGTCCAGCTCGTGCTTGATGAAATCCACGATCGGCCGGGGAGTGGGAAGGTCCGGGTCGCCTATTCCAAAATCAATGATGTCCATGCCTTCCTTTCTCTTCTTCTCCACCTTCTCTTCGATCTCCGCGAAGAGATATGGAGGCAGCATCTTCAACCGGTTAGCGTAATCGAATCCCATATCCGTCCCTCACATCCGCCCTTCGAACACCAGTACCGCAGGACCGCGCATGGTCACCTTAGACAGGTCTTTTGAAACCGTTATCCACAGGCTTCCGCCGGGAAGGCGCACCTGCACCTCCTCTCCGAGCGGGGCCTTGCCCAGCAGTCCGGCCGCCACGGCCGTCGCGCAGGCTCCGGTCCCGCAGGCCATGGTCCACCCGGCCCCTCGCTCGTACACCCGAACATCCAATATCCCATCCATCGATTTAACGAATTCTACGTTGGTCCGGCGGGGGAAGAGCGGGAGGGCGTGAACCACCGGTCCCAGACGCTCCATCTCCTGGTCGGTGAGTTCGTCGAAAATCATCAGATGGGGGTTGCCCATGGACACCGCGGTGCCGTGCAGTACCTTTCCTTCGACCTCGAACGACCGATCGACGAAACGGCCCTCTCCTTTCACCGGGATATCCTGGCATTCCAGACGCGGCGCTCCCATTTCCACGGTGGCCGCCACCGCCTTGCCGTTCTCCACGTCCAGCTTGATGTCCATGATCCCGGACCGGGTCTCGATGGTCATTCGGTCATCCTTCTTATGACCCATATCGTGAACGTGCTTGGCCAGGCATCGGATGCCGTTGCCGCACATCTCCGCCTCCGAGCCGTCGGAGTTCATCACCTGCATGGTGAAATCCGCTTTTTCGCTATTCTCCAGATACAGTATCCCGTCCGCCCCGACGCCGAAGCGGCGATGGCATACGGAACGAACGTACTCCGGGTCTTTCGATACGCTACCATCCAAGTTCTCGACCAGCACGAAGTCGTTGCCCAGCCCGTGGTACTTCCAGAACCTCATTTGTTCAGCCTCGACGGTATCTTCTGGTGACGGAAGAGGTCCTTGACCTCCTCCCGCTCCCGGATCAGGAAGGTCTTTCGATCGGCGACCAGCACCTCGGCGCAGCGTGGCCTGGTGTTGTAGTTGGAGGACATGGAGAAGCCGTAGGCGCCCACATCGTAAACGCAGAGGACGTCGCCGACCTCCACCATCGGCAGGTACCTTTCCTTGGCCAGATAATCGCCGCTCTCGCAAAGCGGACCGGCCACGTCGTACTTCTGCTCGGCCTGTTTTCCGAACTTATTGGCCACCGCCACGTGATGATACGAGTCGTAAAAGGCCGGACGGATGAGGGTGTTGAAGCCAGCGTCTACCAGCAGGTACTGCTTGACCGGGGTGGACTTGACGTCATTGACTCTCGTCAGCAGCACGGTGGTGTCGGCGACTATGTATCTGCCGGGTTCGATGATCAGCTGCTTCACGCCACTTCCCTTGAGCTTCTCGGCGACCTCGGCGGCTATGGCCCCCAGATCGGCCCGGAGCTCCTCCG
>DAONGL010000038.1:3752-6952 GCA_035404085.1 Methanomassiliicoccales archaeon
GGAGTCCACGTTGATGGGGACCTTCTTCTCCACCAGCAGGCGCATCTCCTCGTCCGAGACGCTGACGCCAGTGTATAGTATCCGGTCCGGTGAGAAACCGGCCTTCAGGCATGACTCGACCTCACCAATGGAAACGGCATCTATGCAGGAACCTTCCTGTTCCAGCACGCGGAGCAGGGCCAGGTTGGTGTTGGCCTTGCAGGCGTAGTTGACCCTGGTCGGGAACACAGCGTTGAACGCCTCGTATATCGCGCGGTAGTTCTCCCGCAGGGCGTTCTCATCGGTGACCATCAAAGGAGTTCCGAACCGCTGAGCGAGCTTGGCGGTCGAGACGCCGCCGATCATCATGTTGTCCTTTCTCTTCTGGAATTCTCTCATTCAATCACCTATGTAGAGCTCATGAAGTCTCTTGACCACGTCCACGGCCTTGGAGCCCCCGACCATGAAATTGAGCGCGATGTCCGAAGCGCCTTCGGATATCAGTTCCACGTTGGCCCCCACGTCCGCCACGGCGGAAAAAATCTTGGCGGAGACGCCGCAGCTCTCCAGCATGCCGTCCCCGACGGCGCAGATCAGGGCGGCGTCCTCCTTGACCTTCACGGCCTCCACTTGGTCGCGGAAGCCTTTCAGCCTGTTGCACGCCTCTGGCACCGATCCACTGGGCACGACCACTGCCAATGTAGACAGGGAGGTCGATACCGCGTAGATGGTCGTGCCGTCCGCGCTTATGGCCTCCAGTATCTTGGCCACCAGATCGGGCTGGTACACCAGCTCGGAGGAGTATATCTTCACGATGCTCAGCCCGGTCTTCAGCGCCACGCTTCTCAGCAGCTCCTTGCTGTTTCGATCCAGGCCATGTATGCGCGTACCTTGCCCGGAAGGATTGAAGGTGTTCTTCACCAGGACGGCCACGCCCTTGCGTTTAGCGGGCTCGATGGTCCGGGGATGCAGTACCTTTGCTCCGAAATAGGCCAGCTCGGCTGCCTCACCGTAATCCATCTCAGCGATGGTGCGGGCGTTCTTGACCACTCGGGGATCGGCGGACATGAAACCGTCCACGTCCGTCCAGATCTCCACCACGTCCGCATCCACGCCGTTGGCGACCACCGCGGCGGAGTAATCGGAACCGCCCCTTCCGAACGTCAGCGGGCGCCCCTTGAGGTCCGCGCCATAGTAACCGGTTATGATGGGCACCTTGCCTTCGTTGAGCAATGGCGAGAGAGTCCGACGCAGGTTGCTCTCGGTGGCCGGAAGCACGGCGCTACCGTTCCCCGGAGGGCCCGAAGCGACAATTCCGATCTCTTCGGACGTCAACGCCAAAGAATCGGCCCCGCGGGTGCGCAATATGAACGAGAGGGTGAGCGATGACAAACGCTCGCCCCAGCTGGCCAGGGCGTCCTGGTACATCACGCGGTCCTCGTCCTGACGATAGAGGTGAACGAGATGCCCCAGGCCGGAGATCCGGTGCTCCAGCTGGTCCAGGAACTCGGGCATGAGCTCCTTGGAGACGTTCCCTCGGGCGGCGTCATGATGCTTCTGCCGCAGCCAATCGAGGTACTCCGGCACCTCCCTTCCACCTTCGCCCATCATCTCCAGCAAGGAGTTGGTGACCCCGGACATGGCCGAGACGACCACCGCCCTCTGGCAATCATAGGACATGATTATGTCGGCGGTGCGGGACATGGCCTCGCCAGAGCCGACGCTGGTGCCCCCGAACTTCATGACCTTCCTCATAGACCGAGCACCTCGTCCATCCCATGGACCTTGCCGTCCCGCAGAGGAGCTATCCAACGTATGGCGGCGATGCAGCCTTCGGCGAAGGCCATTCGCGAGTGGGCGCGGTGCGTGAGCTCGATCCGCTCCCGGTTGCCGGCAAAGATGACCGTATGCTCGCCGACGATGTCCCCGGCGCGGACGGAATGAATGCCGATCTCCCTTCCCCGGGCGCCTACCATGCCTTCCCTTCCGTGCACCATGCGGTCCACGCCAGTTTCAGCGGAAATCAGTTGAGCGGCCTTGATCGCCGTTCCGGAGGGGGCGTCCTTCTTCCGGTCGTGATGCATCTCGATGATCTCGACCTCACACTCGGGAAGAGCCCGGGCTAGCGTCTGGCACGCCTTCCAGAAAACGTTCACGCCGATGGAGAAGTTCGGCGTCACCAGGGCGGACGAGCCGCTGTGTCCGACCATCTCGCCGATGCGCCCTATGGCCTCCTTTGATAATCCAGTGGTGCCGACCACCACGTTCGTTCCGGCCCGCAGCGCCAATGGCAGGTTCCTTTCCACCGCGGCGGCGTTGGTGACGTCCACCAGCACCGTGCTGCGCTTGCACAGGTCCTCCAGACCGTCCGGTCCTACGGCGAAAACGCCCGGGTACAGCTCGGTGCCAGCCTTGCCGCCTTCCGCGGAGACTATGGCGCCGATCAACCGCATGTCCTTCTGCTCCCTGATGAGGGAGCACACCATGGAGCCCAGTTGGCCTGTGGCTCCGGCTACTGTAACGTCTATCATGTCTTGGAGCCTCCTTTTCGCTCAGAGCAGCTTCATGTCCGCGAGCGTCTTCTTCAGAACCTCCGCGGTGGCGGTCTCCATGTCGCATAGCGGCAGACGGAAAACGCCGGACGGTCTCTTGAGCATGCGCATCGCCGTCTTGACCGGGATGGGGTTCGTATCCAGGAACAGGTCGTTGAACAGCGGCAGCATCTGGAAGTGCAACTGGCGAGCTTTCGCCCAATCCCCGTCCAGAGCGGCGTGGGTCATCTGGACCATGAGCTCCGGGACGACGTTGGAGGTGACCGAGATGACACCGCTGGCGCCCAGGGCCATCATCGGGAAGGTCAGAAGGTCGTCCCCGGACAGCACATTGAAATCGGGACGGACGCTGGCCAGTATGGCGTTGATCTGGGTCATGTTCCCGCTTGCTTCCTTCACCGCCACGATGTTCGGCACTTCCGACAGCTTTTTTATCGTTCCGGCGGCGATGTTGGATCCGGTGCGGGACGGCACGTTGTAGACGACTATGGGAACGTCCACCGACTTGGCTATCGCCTCGTAATGACGGAATATGCCCTTCTGATTGGGCTTGTTGTAATAGGGAGATATGAGCAGCACTCCGTCCACCCCGAGGTCCTTGGCCCCTCTGGACAGGTGTATGGCCTCGTGGGTGGCGTTGCTTCCCGCCCCGGCGATGACCTTGGCCCT
>DAONGL010000039.1:0-4825 GCA_035404085.1 Methanomassiliicoccales archaeon
CTGGATGGACTTTTCCGTTTAATACTGGTCCGCGAAAGACAGAGATCATCTCTCCGGCACCAGTATCTCGAACAGCGTCTGCGCCAACTCCTTCGCTTTCGCCTTATCGTTCAAAGGATGCACCAGCACTCTTCCGCTGCCGTAGATGGTGACGTCCATCTGTCCGACCTTGGTGATCAGGAAGAGCTCCTGTGCTTCCACCTCGTATCCTTTCGCCCGCAAGGCATCGCCCGAAAGCATTAGGTCGAACCGTACATGGTCTAAAGGGATGGCCGACATCGAATCGCTGCGGCATATTCGTTCGACACGGAACTTCATCCCTTCAGCTCCCTCAGAACGACAAAGGCATCCGCCCGGAAGCGTTCCAACGTGCTCTCGTTGACGATGAGCGCATCAGCCAGTGCTATCGTCTCCCCCAATCCCCAGCTCAGTTCCCGCTTGTCCCGCTCGTCGAACTCCTGGCGGTCGCGAGGGGCGTCGGAACGTCCCCTGCTTACGAGACGAGGAAATCTGGTGGATGGAGAACTGTGCACCGCCATGACCTTTACGTGCGTTCCGAACGCCTCACGGAAAACGCTCACCTCGGACATGCCCCGGCAGCCGTCTATGAGAGTGTCGCCTTCGCCGACCAATGGGACGATGCGCTTGGCCCAGATGTCGTAACCGTGGCGCTGCCGTTCCTCGTGCGCGAACTTGCCGACCTCCTGCGGCGGGATGCCGTTCCTCAACGCTTCCGCCCGGACCACGTCCCCCATCCGGCGGACCTGGTATCCCAGTTCGAGCGCCACGGACACCAGTTCCTCCTTGCCCGCCCCGGGCATTCCGGTCAGGATGAGAACGCCCATCTCGCTCACCTTGAAAAAAGTAAGAACGGGACCTGCCTCACAGCAGGTTCCCGGCTATGTCGTCCAGCTGGCGGTCGCAGTACACGCAGCGCAGCATCGGCGGGTTCTTGGATTCCACCACGAACTCCGGTTCGATCGGCTCGTTCTGGTTGGTGATGCAGTTGGGATTGCTGCATTTGGCCTTGCCGACCACTCGCTCGGGCATCTTGACGCTGTACTTTTCGGCGACATTGAAATCGCGGATGATGTTGATGGTGGCCTTCGGAGCTATAAGCGCGATCTTGTCCACTTCCCTGGGGTCCAGCTCGCGGTCCTCCACCTTCACCACGTCCTTCCATCCCTCCTTCTTCGAAGGGACGTGCATTAGAACGCTAACCGGTGATTGCACCTTGCCGCCATCGGTCATGCCTATGATCCTCAAGACCTTCAGGGCCATGCCGCAGTCGATGTGGTCGATGACCGTGCCGTTGCGTATCGGGGTCACCTTGAACTCCTTCATCACAGCTCACCTCCCAGGACCAGGTTCAGGAGCGCCATTCGAACCGGCACTCCGTTGAACGCCTGCTCGAAATACTTGGCGTGTGGCGTACCGTCCACCTCCGGGTCTATCTCGTCCACTCTGGGCAAGGGGTGCATGACGATCAGGTCGCTCTTCGCTTCCCGTAAAAGCTTCTTGTCCACCCGGTACATCCCGGCCACCTTCTGGTACTCGGCCAGGTCGGGGAAACGCTCCTTCTGTATTCGGGTGACGTAAAGAACGTCAGCCTCAGCGATGGTCTCCTCCAGGCGGCTGGTCAGCTTCGGCTTTCCGCCCGCTTTCTCTACCTGCTTGACCGTTTCTTTGGGCATCTGCAATGCCGCAGGCGCCACGAACGTAAGATCGACACCGAAGGAGCTCAGCGCCTCGGCCATGGAATGCACCGTTCGCCCGTACTTCAGGTCTCCGACCATGACCACCTTCAGCTTGCTGAAGTCCTTCTTGATGCGCTTGATGGTGAACAGGTCCAGCAGCGTCTGCGTGGGATGCTGTCCAGCCCCGTCGCCGGCGTTGATGACCGGTTTGGATGAGAATCTGGCGGCCAATCTGGCCGACCCCTCTCGCGGGTGGCGGATGACTATGATGTCCGAATACACCTCGACCATGCGTATGGTGTCCGCCAACGATTCGCCCTTGGATATCGAGCTCATGGACGGCACGCCCAGGTCGGTTATCCGGCCGCCGAGGCGCATCATGGCGCTCTCGAAGGACATCCGGGTCCGGGTGGACGGCTCGAAGAAAAGCGTGGCCAGGATCTTCCCGTCCAATGCCTTGGAGCTCATTTCCCCCCGAGCATACGGTATCATTCTCTCGGAACGTTCCAAAACCTGCTCGATCTGCTCTCTCGTCAGATCGCGGATCGACACGATGTCCATTCCTTCGAAGGTCATGCTCTCAGTGTCGAATCCTCAAGACCGTATTTGACTCTTGGCATGGCGTAGGCATCGGCCGCCTGAACACAGGGCATGAACGCCGCATAAAAGAACGATAAGGGCTCAATCGGCGTCAGACGATTCGAACTTCTGCAGGGCGCCCTGCATCTTCTTGTACCAGTTCTCCACGCAGCTCTCGAGCTTCTCCCGAAGTTCCTTGCGGCTTATGGCCCGGTACACGTGGAAATACCCGCCGCGGGGTATGCTGCGCGTCTCCCGCAGGACCATACCGCAGGTCATCATCTTCTGCAATGCGCGATAAACAGTTGAACGGTCCTTGCCCATCAGGTCCGCCAGCTCGTTGGCGTTCACCGGTCCGGTCTCCAACAGCCTCTCGTAGACCTCGACCTCGAAACCGTTCAGGCTGTAGGCGCACTGGACCAGGTCTTGGCAGCTGTTGACGTCCTTGATGGACTCCGGCATCATATCCCGTTCCTTCTCTGAGTAAAGCTTATAAACTAACAGTTATATATAATTGTTGCACAACCGTGCAAAACCGCTATATGGTGATCATAATGGACAAGAAGGAAACGCTTGATGCCAAGGGCCTGATGTGCCCGATGCCTATCGTGAAGCTGGCCAAGAAGATGAAGGAAATGAAGGTCGGAGAGGTCCTCGAGCTTATCGCGGACGACGTGGGCTCCAAGGAGGACGTACCGGCCTGGTGCAAGAGGACCGGCAACGAACTGGTCAGCCAGAAGGAAGAGGGCGGAGCTTTCTTCTTCTACATCAAGAAGGTCCAGTAAGATAATTACGTTATTGAGGTGACAAAAATGGCAGAGACCAAGAAGTTCGCAATGGTGGTGTCCGAGGGCACCTTCGACAAGGCCATGATGGCCATGATGATGGGCAACACGGCCGCCAGCATGGGGATCGAGACGCATATATTCTACACCTTCTTCGGGCTGAACCTGTTGAAGAAGGGAGCCAAGCCGAAGATGCCGGGCATGATGCGCTTCTTCACCGGAATGATGATCAAGAAGATGAAAGGCATCGGGCTTGATGGCTACCAGGAGCAGCTGGAGATGGCCAAGGAGCTGGGGATCAAGATCTACGCCTGCAGCACCTCCATGGAGCTAATGGGCATCAAGAAGGAAGATCTGATCGATGGCGTGACCGTACTGGGCGCCGCGGCCTTCCTGGACATCGGAACTGACGCTGACATGCAGCTGTTCATCGGCTGATGGTGATCTGATGAAGTCCAAGCTGTTCATAACGCTGAAATCGCCGCACGAGTTCGGCGGATTGGAGCTTGTCCGTTCGTCGGCCAAGGGCGCCAAGAGCGCCTTGCTCCTGTTCGAGGACGCGGTCATCTTCGCCGCCAACGCCAAGATGGGCAAGGAGCTACTTTCCGCGGTCCAGGACGTCTACGTGATGAAGGACGACTGGGAGGCCCGCGGATTGCCGTTGGCCGTCCCGGGGTTCAAGATCGTGGACTACCCGGAAGCGGTCGAGCTGATCATGGAAAGGTACGAGCAGACCATCACGGTGTGAGGTGACAAGATGAAGACTATGGTTATCCAGATAAGGAGCGGTACCATGATGAACATGGACACCAACATCGCCGTCAAGCTCGCCAAGGCCGCTCTGGACAAAGGTTACAACGTCCGCATGTTCGGTTACGGCGAGTCAGTGACGATCATCAAGAACGGGCAGGACCCCAAGCGCTTCCCCAACGTCGGGAAGGAGACCAAGGAGCTGCTCGGCAAGGGATTGGAGGTCGTCGTCTGCGAGACCTGCTGCAAGGCGCGGGGAATATTGAGAGGAGAGGAGATCGAAGGCACCAAGATCGGCAGCCTGACCAACGACCTGTCCAGGTTCGTGGCCGAGGGCGATCGCATGGTGACCATCGCGAGGTGATTCAAATGGCTCAAAGCTTGCTGATATTGGTTACCAAGGCTCCGTACGGTTTCGAGGAGGCCTTCGCCGGACTTCGTGCCGGACTGGGAATGTTGGCATCCGGACAGGTCCCGGTCTCGAACGCCTTGCTGGTAGGCGAGGGAACGCTCAACGCGGTCGCGGCGCAAAAGCCGGAAGCGGTGCGCATGCCTTCCAACGCGGAAGCGATCAACGACCTCCTGGAGTTCGAGGCCAAGGTTTACGTGGTCAAGGAGGACCTACTGCACCTGGTCGGAGACGTCCCGCTCCTGGAAGGGGTGGAGCTGATCGACTGGGAAAGAGCGCGTCAGGTCATCGACGAGCACGACATGGTCACCACCTTCTAAACCACTTTTCAAACCCCTTCTGACCATTCTTTTTTAATAGGGATGCTAATAACCGTTCATGTTGGAACTGCTGGCCAGGTCGGGGACCGCCCGCCGCTGCCTGTGGTCCCTGGAAGGGGCCAAGGTCGAGACTCCCGGAGCGTTCGTCGTGGAAGGGGGAGCGGAGGGTCTCGCTTTGGAACTGGCCGACGGTTCGTCCGTTCTGCAGATGAACGGGCGCACGGTACTGGAGATGACCGGGAACGGGCTGCTCGCACCGCTCAAGGCCCGCGGCGGAATGAAGGA
>DAONGL010000039.1:4925-6556 GCA_035404085.1 Methanomassiliicoccales archaeon
ATGGCCTCGCAGGGCTATGACCACGTCATCCTGCACCTGGGGGACGAGGGGCCGATCATCCAGGAGGTCCTGGACGGAACGATCACCTCCAACGGATCGCCGACCTCCAACGAATCACTGGGCATGCTGAAGGAAACCCTCATCGAACTGTGTTCCAGATATGACCGCGTGGACCCCTCCAAGGACCGCTGGGCGGCGATGTCGTCCGTGGCCGGCTTCCAGTTCGGTCCCGGCGGCGAGGCACTTCTTGATGAGGCGTACATACTCGGCAACTATCCGTTCATGAAGATCATGGCCCACAAGGAGCAGCTGGGCATGCTGAACCCCGAGCGGGGGATGATATCCTTGACCGTAGAAGGGGCGGAGGCGATATTGCCGCTCATTCCGAAGGTCACCATGGGCGACTTCGAGCTCAAGGGAAGTCTCTTCGCCGTCGGCGTGAGCGATGCTGATTCCTCCATACGAGCCGGGGAGGAAGTGGCCATCATGCGCAACGGCAAGATCGTCGGGGTGGGAGTGGCTTCCATGGGCGGGCGGGAGATGGTGGAGATGCGCCGTGGCGAGGCGGTCAAGGTAAGGCACAAGCGCAAGTGAGGTCACTTTCGCCGCTCATTTTTCTATCCAGCATTGACGAGCGGTGTTCGACATTCGGTCACCCCTCCCCTTCCTGGCTTTAATACCGGCAGGACGTACCATGTCTTGCAGGCAAGAACGCCTATCACGATGAATACCATCCTAAGGTGCGGGAGGAGGATTAGGCCCCGCTTCCCCGCCTTACCTTTTTTTACCGATGCGATAGTAATTCTTTGGTTAGATACGGTCAAAAAGAGGGCGCGAGCCGGAATTTTCGTTCTCCGTCCTAGTTTTCGCCCCTCTTTCTTCAACAATTTCTTTATAAACCGTCCATTATTGCTTATATAACCCTTGGATTACAGAACTAGAGGCGATTACCATTTCGAACTACTCAATACAAAACGTCGTGGCTTCTGCCAACCTGGGCACTGAACTCGACCTCACCGAGCTCGCTCTCAATCTGAACGGCGCCGAATACGAGCCAGAGACCTTCCCTGGCCTGATATTCCGGTTGAAGGAGCCGAAGACCGCTACCCTTCTGTTCCGCAGCGGTAAGCTGGTCTGCACCGGGGCGACCAACCTGGAGGATGTCAAGAAGGCCGTGAAGACCGTTGTGGCCAGCATAAGGAAGGCTGGCGTCAAGGTCGAGGCGGTCCCGCCGGTAACGGTGCAGAACATCGTCGCCTCCGCGGACCTGGGACAGCCGGTCAACCTATCCTCGGTCGTGATCACCTTGGGTCTGGACCGTGTGGAGTACGAACCGGAAGTGTTCCCCGGGCTGGTGTACAGGCTCACCGAGCCCAAGGTAGTGATCCTGCTCTTCGGGTCCGGCAAGCTGGTCTGCACCGGTGCCAAGGTCCCGGAGGACGTCGAGGCCGCGGTCACCAAGATCAAGAACGAGCTGCGCGCCGAGAACCTGTTGCTCTAAGGGCGGCAGTGAAACGCAGACCTGAAATGGTCTGCCAAAATCTTTCTTTTTTTAATCTCTGATAAAAGGAAAAGAAGTGCAGGTGTCGGGATTCGAACCCGAGTGTTTAGCTTGGAAGGCTAAAATCCTG
>DAONGL010000040.1:0-6144 GCA_035404085.1 Methanomassiliicoccales archaeon
AGAACTTCCCGGACATGATCTTCTTGGTGGTCTCCATGGCCTGCTCTTCGGTGATGCTTTCCTTGGCGGTCTCCATCAACGACTGCAGGTCGCCCATTCCCAATAGCCGGGATATGAAGCGCGACGGTACGAACGGATCAAGGTCTTCCAGGTGCTCGCCTACTCCGATGAACACGATGGGCGCCTTGGTGCGGGAGACGGCGGAAAGAGCGCCGCCGCCCTTGGCCGTGCCGTCCATCTTGGTAAGTATGACCGAAGTGACCCCGACCGCGTCATGGAAGGCCTGGGCCTGCGGTCCGGCCTGCTGCCCCACGCTGGCGTCGAGGACCAGTATCCTCTCCGAGGGATTGGCGATCTTGCTAACCGCCTTGATCTCGTCGATGAGGTCGCCTTCCAGAGCGTGCCGTCCGGAAGTATCGATTATTATCACGTCGAGATTGCTGAACTGCTTCATTCCGGTCTCGACGATGTTGACCGCCGACCGTTCGGCCGGTGAACCGTACACCTGAACGCCGATCTTGTCGCCGATCTGCTTCAACTGGTCGTAAGCGGCCGGTCGATGAACGTCCGCGGCTATGAGGCCGACCTTGAGCCCCTTCTTGTGAAAGTAACGTCCTAACTTGCCTGCGGTGGTGGTCTTTCCTTGACCGTAAAGACCGACCATCATGATGACCTGCTTGCCCAGCGGCAGTGTCCTCTGCTCGCCCAGGATCTTCACCAATTCGTCGAAAATGATCTTGATGACATGCTCCCGCCCGGACTTGCCGGCCGGAGGCTTCTCGGTGAGCGCCCGGCGCTCCACCTCCTTGGTTATCTCCAGGACCATCTTCACGTTGACGTCGGCCTGCAGGAGCGCCCTCTGTATGTCCTTGGACACCTCCTTGATCAGCTTGTCGTCCACGTTGCTGGAGTTGGCGACCTTCTTCAGGACGTCACGCAGTGATTGGCCCAATCCTTCCAATACCATGTTCAGACCTTCATTGACAATCCGACGGAGTTAGATAACCTTTGCTACAAGAAGAGGTAGAAAAAGGGGTTTGGGAAGGACCAGTCCTGTCAGAAGGGATGGGATGCACTCTGAAAACCAGCCCAGACCTTCCCGACCACTACTATCTTTTCGACGATATATATAGGTTTCCATTATTTTAAAAAACAGGGAAAAAACCGGCCGCGGCCAGCAGCCAGTTGTTTAAAGAATATGTTGTGTTAAGTGGTTTACAGATAGCCGGACTTCTGCAGTACCATGAGGTCCTCGGTGCTGAGCTTCTCTCCGCGCTTGAACTTGTCGAAGATCTCCTCAGATTCCTTCATGGCTACGCTCTCGTCCTTCTTCTTGCGGGCCTTGCGGGCCTTCTGCCTTAGGCCGGTGATGATCTTGTCGTAATCGTGCACCTGCCTGATGTTGTCTATGTGACGGCGGTGCTCTTCGTCGGCCTTGCCCTTGGTCTCGATGAACTTTTCCTGGGCCTCGTCAGCTTCCTTTCTGAGCTTGTCCGCCTCTTCGTAGATCTTGATCATGGAGTCGTGGGCGTTCTGGGCGCCCTCGGCCAGTTCGCTAACCAGCCGGTGCTGCTCCTCGGCCTTGTCCTTGGCCTCGCGCAGGAGCGTGATCGCCTCGCGGACCTCGTCGTTGGCCTCTAGAGACTTCTCCCTCTCCCTGATCTGGATCTGGAGCGCCTTCATCTGCTCTACCAAGGCCTTCTCCTTGTCCCTCTTCAGGTCTCCGGAGGTCATGTGGATGAACTCGAGCTGCTTCAGGTCCTTCTTCAGCTTGGCGACGGACGGTCCCTCTTGCGGGACGTTGTCCTTCTTCAAAGCCATGACCTTCTTGTTGAGCTCGCTGACCTGTTCATTGAACTTGTCGCGGGCGTCCTTGGCGGCTCGCACCTGTTCGTTCATCTTGTCGCGGTTCTCGCGGTGCTTTGCAGCACTGTCCACCAGCTCACGGACCTTGGAGTTGAGTTCGTCCCTCTTCTGAACCCATTCCTTGGTCTTGTCGTTCAGTTCATCCCTGAGCCGGCGGTGCTTCTCCGCCTCGTTGTTGTTAAATTGACGCTTCTGGTCGAGGTCCTCCAAGAGTTCTGTCATAAACGTTCACGCTCAAATGTCAAATTAAATAAGACTCAAGCCTGGAAAGGGCATAAGAGATACTCTTTATAACTTTTTCGATAATCCGGTTAATCTATCCAGCATCGAAATCGGATCATCTTCCGTCGCCATCGTTCCGGTCCTCGTGGAGGTCAACGTCCTGCCAGTCGCTGTTCTGGGTTTCGTCCAGCATGGTGAAGCGTACCTTTAGGCGGCCGTTCTCGTACTGCAAGGCCGCGGTTCGGATCCTGGACTGATAGAAGCAGACCCGCTTGCCTTGCCTGGACAATCGGCGCTCGGTGCAACGTATGAGGCCGGCCACCTCCAGGTCCCGTATGCGCCGGTAGCACGCGGCGATAGGTATCCCGAACTGGGCGGATATCTGCTGGGCGCTACGAGGAGTACGTACCGTGGCCGTCAGGATCTTGACCGCGTATTCATCGGTAAGCAACCGGGACTTGCCCAGCAGGTCTTCCTTCCCCATCTGAGGTCCTTCACCGCGCTACACAGATAAAAACTGTTGCGGAGGTCATTCCAGGACCCGGATGGCATCCGCTCTCATATGGTCCCTCCACTCCACCTCGACCTCGAAGCGCCCTTCCTTGAAGGTCAAACGGGCCACGTCCACCTGGCATATGTAGTACTTGCATCTCTTACCGGTCGGCGAAACTTCCGTCCGAAGGCACTTTATCAGCCCGGAGGCTTCCAGGGCTATGATCCGGCGATACGCCACGGCTATCGGAATTCCGGACAGGGCGCAGATCTCCTGAACGGAACGGGGTTGGGAGAAGGTGAGGCTCAAGATGCGGCCGGAGTACTCGTCCGCCAGAAGTCTTGAAAGTTTCAGGGCGCTCTTCGCCATGCTTAACGCACGCATCCGCGGAAATATAATCCCCTTTTCTCGGATATCAGGGCTGATAACGTCAGAGCATCGGCTTCCAGAGCGGTACTCCATCCGTCATGTCCAGGCAGTAGCTGATGGTGGTCGGTTTTATTCCCCGCAGCAGCACCGAGCCGTTCAGGTTCTCCAGGCGTAGATGCAACCGGGCCTGGTGGCTCAAGGTCTCCAGACCGGCCGAGCCGTCCGTGGCCTCCAATACCACCATGTGGCCGCCGCGGCGCATCAGGTCGACATGCTGCATCAGCTTGGGGACGACCTTGCCGTATACCGATTCCAGGGCGTCCAATCCCAGCACTGATAGGTAAGGTTCCTGGGAGCCCTTGAGCAGATACTTCAGGGAGTCCCAACGGAGATCATTCGCCAGGTCGGTCCCTTCCAGCTTCTTCACGAAAGGCCATGATCCGCTTGCCTCACTGGGGTCCAGGACGTGCAACGTTTCAAGCGATGTACCTGGCATGATCCCTTGTGTGGAACTGTGATCGAGGGTGCGCTGCGGATACCACAGCACGCCTCGGCCTTGCCGAAGGTGCTCTTCGACCAGTGAGACCTCGATCCGCTCCAAGAGGTCCATCGGAATGCCTGCGCCCATCTCCACCAGCGTCAATGAACCGAGGGGCGCTCCTCCGAACAGACGGTCCAGCTCCGACCAGCCGAACGAGCCGCGCCCGGCCGGAAGTTCCATCTGGTTCCTCGAAAGCTGCACGCCGCGTAGGTCCAGGTCCCGCTCGACCACGGTCACCCGTCCGCCCTGCAGGGTGAACAGGTACTTCCAGTTCTGAATGGAGGATCCGCGTAACTTCTCTATCTCTATCGTCCTTACCCGGTTGTTGCCGTGAACGGTATTGCGCAGGACGACGATGCCGTCGCCCAGATAATCAAGGTGGCTGCGCTCGGCGGTCTCCATGACGAAAACGACATTGGTGCCGGCCTTCTCTACCAGGTCCTTCTGCAGAGCGTTCATTATTCGATATGCCGGAATGCCGTAGTTCTCCGCCAACGCCTCCACGGAATCCAGCACCACCAGCGTTTTCTTGGGTAGGTTGCTCTCGGCGATATCATAGGCCATCTCCAGCTCGGGAAGGATGGAGCCGACCTCCACGGTCAGGGAGCCGTCGGCGTTCAGGGACGGGCCTTCCTCGTCCTCCAATCCTAGCTCGCCGGCCTCGATCTGCCCCTCCAGACGATTGAGCTCGCGGCGTTCGACCCGCAGTTCCGCGTCCTCCAGGGCGTTCCTCTTGGAGCCGTCGCTGTTCCATGATCGTCTTAGAAAGGCCATTCCGGCCTTCATGAGCTGGTTCTTCTCGACCCTTTCCTTCAACCAGGGGAACTGATGATAGAGCGCGACGTCTGATACGCGCGATGACAGGTAGTACTCAGGCTGCCTGTCGGACAGGGCCTCTATGGTCTGCAGGGCCATAGTGGTCTTTCCAGTGCCGGCGTCTCCCTTGATCAGAAGCGAATGTCCTCCCGGCGATAGCAGGAAGTCGATGATCTCCCGGGGCAGAGCCCCTGCGTTCGTCGCGCTCACATCACACCTGGCGAATACATCCGGATGGGGCATATTAACCATAACCCTTCAATTATCAAAAATAGCGTATTTTCGACAATAGTAAGCTTATATGTCAAGAGCTTCATCACAGAATCCTATTCGCATACGGTGCGTTCAATGCTGATCTGTCCATTAGATTTCCGTTACGGGCGCAAGGAGATGAAGACGATATTCTCCGAGGACCACAGGATCGACCTCCAGCTGAAGGTCGAGGCCGCGCTAGCCCGGGCTCACGCCAAGGCCGGAAACATCCCACGCTCCGCTGCCAGGGAGATCACCTGCGCCGCTTCCATTGATATAGTTACGAGAGAGAGGGTCTACGAGATCGAGGCGGAGACCAAGCACGATGTGATGGCGGTAGTCAAAGCACTATCGGAAAAGTGCGGGACCGCCGGCAATTACGTTCATCTCGGGGCGACGTCCAACGACATCATCGACACCACCACCGCCTTGCAGATGAAGGCCGCCCTGGAAATAGTCGAGGCCGACCTTCTGGCATTGCTCTCAACGTTGGCCGATCTGGCTGAAAAACACCGCATCACTATGTGCATGGGGCGCACGCACGGGCAGAACGCCATACCCACCACCTACGGTTTCAAGGTTGCCGGTTACGTCTCGGAGATTATGAGGCACATCGAGCGCGTTCGCGAGTCGCGAAAGCGCATATGCGTCGGAAAGCTCTCCGGAGCGATCGGTACCGCTGCCGCCCTCGGTCCGAAGGCCAGAGAGGTCCAGGCGCTCATGATGAAGGACCTCGGCCTGGGTTATGAGGAGGCGGCCACGCAGGTCGTCTGTAGGGACCGCTACACGGAGCTAGTGTGCCTGATGGCCAACATCTGCACCTCGTGCGAAAGGTATGCCACGGAGATACGCAACCTGCAGCGCTCGGAGATCAACGAGGTCGCCGAGTCGTTCGACGCCAAGAAGCAGGTCGGCTCCTCCACCATGGCCCAGAAGCGGAACCCGATAACCTCGGAGAACATCTGCGGTCTGAGCAGGGTGGTGCGCGGTTTCGTTACGCCGACGTTCGAGAACATGGTCCTCTGGCACGAGAGGGACCTGAGCAACTCGTCCGCGGAGCGCTTCACGCTTCCGCATGTGATGATACTCACCGACGACATCCTGATTAAGATGGAGACGGTGTTCCGCGGGTTGTCCGTGAACCAGGACAGCATGCTGCGCAACATCAAGGCCGCCAAGGGAATGATAATGGCCGAGCCGGTGATGATGGCCCTGACGGCGAAAGGCATCGGCAGGCAGGACGCCCACGAGATAGTGCGCACCACCAGCATGAAGGCTGAGGAGAAGGGCTGGGACCTGGAGAAGGCGTTGTCGCTGAACCCCGAGGTCAAGAAGCACTTCACCAAGGAGGAGCTGTCCAAGGTCATGGACCCGGCGAACTATCTCGGGATCGCGCCGCAGATGACGGACGACGTGGTGGCCAAGGCCAGGAAGCTCCTGGGTTGAGCAGCAAAGGATTATAAACCTGGGTTTGATTCCTGAGACTCACACGGGCACTTAGATCAGCGGATGCGTCTACACGACGTCGCTAAAGATCGCCGCCTTCGCAAGGCGGAGGCCGGGGGTTCAAATCCCCCAGTGTCCA
>DAONGL010000041.1:0-5742 GCA_035404085.1 Methanomassiliicoccales archaeon
TCCGGGAGACCCTGGGGAAGCTGACCAAGGATCGCTGGAGAGGGGCGGCCTTCGGAGCGCTGCTCACCGGTACGGTGCAATCCAGCGCCGCGACGACCGTCATCGCCGTCAGCCTGGTCAACGCGGGTACGATTTCCTTCGCGGCCAGCCTGGGAGTGATCGTGGGCGCTAACATCGGAACGACCCTCACCGCTCAGCTGGTGGCCTTCAAGCTGACCTCGTTCGGACCCCTGTTCATTCTGATCGGGTTCGTCTGGGGGTTGATCGGCGGACGTTACAAGTTCATCGGGAAACCGCTGTTCTACTTCGGGCTGGTGTTCTTCGGGCTGGAGCTGGTGTCGAACTCGCTCGATCCGATAAGGGAGGACCCGGCCATCCTATCGCTGATCTCCAACCTGGACAACTTCTTCATCGCTCTGTTGGTCGGCGTGGTCTTCACCACCGCCGTGCAGTCCAGCTCGGTGACGTCCGGGCTCATGGTGGTGCTGGCGTCCAGCGGACTGCTCACGCTGGAACAGGCCATTCCCGTTCTGCTCGGGGCCAACATCGGCAGCACCACCACCACGCTGTTCGCCTCGGCCAAGATGGACCTCTGGGCCCGCCGGGCGGCCATCGCTCACCTGTTGTTCAATGTGGCCGGGGTGCTCATCTTCATTCCTTTGGCGGGTTTGCTGGCCACGGTCGTCACCGACCTAACCCCGGACGTGGGCCAGCAGGTAGCGAACGCCCACCTCATATTCAATGTGATCACCGCGATCGTGTTCCTGGTGCTGCTGAAGCAGTTCGAGAAGGTAGTGGTGAGAGTTGTACCAGGTGATGAGAAGGAAGTGCTCTTCCGCCCCAGGTTCCTGACCAAGGAAATGCCGGAGGACAATGGTCAAGCGTTCCATCTGATAGAGCAAGAACTCGGGCACGGCCTGGAGGTCACCAAGGACCTGCTGGACGCTTCATTCTCCTCGCTCTCCGTTAAGGACAAACGGGCCAAGCAAAAGGTGACCAAGCTGGAATCGCTTAACGACTACCTGGACGACGAGATCGCGGATGCCATACTCAGGATGTCCCGCCGGTCCCTGAAGGGGGACGAGGGATTGCGGACCACGCTGCTGGTGAGGATGTCCAACCTGATGGAGCGACTGGGCGATCACGCCGAGGACATCGGGGACCTGGCCACTGGCTTCCGGGAGAAGGGACGGGCGGTCCCCAAGGAGCAGCTGGATCAGCTATCGGTCGTTTTCGAAAAGCTGAGGGGCAACCTGGAACTTCTCGGCGAGGATGTTCTGCAGGTGAACGAGGGGACCAAGGCCACCATAAGGAACGAGACGTTGTCCATGAGCGCCCGCATAAACGACATCTATAGCGAGCACTTGGAAAGGATGAGGGACGCCAGCGTGCCGTCCGACTCCACACTGCTGGAGCTGCTCACCATCATGGAATCGGCCAACGAGAAGGTGCGGGAGCTGGCGGCGTTAGCATCGGATTACGCCAAGCTCGCTCCGCGGACCGTCGACCGCTGAACGCTCAGACGTACTTTTCCCGGTATCTCATCAGCTCCTTCCAGAACACCGGGGTGAACAGCACCAGCACGGATATGAACTCCAGACGACCGGCCCACATGGTGAACGTTAGTACCAGCTTCGCCGCGTCCGGCAACCCGCCGTACGAACCGTAGGGTCCGATACTCCCCAGGCCGGGGCCGGCGTTGGACAGCGTGGCGATGGCCGCGCTTATGGATGTCGTCGGATCGATCCCCAGCAGTATGAGCGCCACCACCGCCACTATGGCCGTGGCAAAATAGCAAAGGACCATGGCGACGACGGAGGAGAGCGCCTCCTGGCTGAGCGGCCTCCCATCGATCTTCACGGTGAAGATGGAACGGGGATGTATGGTCTTGTGCAGGGCAGAAGCGATGAATTCCCTGGTGAGGAAGAACCGGGCGACCTTGATTCCGCCGGCGGTGGAACCGGTGCTGCCCCCTATGATTATGAGAGCGAGCAGCAGGAACACCACCGCCTGGTCCCAGAAGATGTAGTTGGCGGTGGAGAACCCGGTGGAGGACATCAAAGACACCACCTGGAACATCGAGGTTCGCACACCTTGCTCGATGTCGGTGAACTCCTTGCCCCACATGAAAACGGTGATGATCGCCGTGGCGGCCAGAATTATCCCGAGGTACAAACGGAACTCGGAATTGCGGAAGTACCGATTGGGGTCCCGGGTCGTTATCGCCTGGAAATGCAGATAGAAGTTGGTACTGGCCAAGAACATGAAGATGATGACTATCCACTCGACGTTGGATGATGCGTAGTACGCTATGCTATCCGAGTGTGGTGAGAGACCCCCGGTGCCCATGGTGGAGAACATCACGCAGAAGGAGTCGAAAACCCCGATCCCGGTGAAGAGCAGCAGCACCAACATCATTAGGGACAGGAACCCGTAGATGTAGTGGAACTTACGTGCCTCCTCCTGAATTCGAGCGGAGAAGTTCTGCACGTCCAGGCCGGGGAACTCGTTCTTGAAGAGGTTTCGGCCGCCCACCCCCAGCATCGGCAGGACGGTAACGAATATCATGATGATACCCGCGCCCCCCAGCCAGTGCGAGAAGCTTCGCCAGAACAGTATGCTCTTGGGCCAGGACTCGATGTTCGTCATTATGCTGGAGCCGGTGGTGGTGAAGCCGCTCATGGCCTCGAACACGGCGTCGACCACGCCCATGCCGTAGAGAACGAACGGAATGGCCCCCATTACCGTCAACGCCAGCCATCCGGTGGCCACCACGAACATCGCTTCCGTGGGACGGGTGTTCTCCGGCGAGCGGTAGCGCATCAATAGCAGGATGCCGCTGATCAGGCACAGCAAGATGGGGAATATCCAGGGCCGGGGGTCCTCGCCGTAGTACAGGGCGACCGCGTAAGGGAACACCAGGGCTATGGCCATGTAGAGCATCAGCACCCCGAAGATATGCGGGATGGCGCTCTCCTTGCGGGCCACCTTGTCGAAGATGCTGTTCACGTCCACGTTCAGACGGTCGAAGTAATAGGCCAGTTGGCCGAACCATCTTCTTGCCTTGTTGTAGGACGTGGACATGTGAGCTCCCCTACGGACCCACCGGTATGTTGGCCTTGAACATCCATTCCAGCTTGGCGATGGCCGATTGCAGGGCGTAGATGAACACCTTGTCGCCCTCCTCGATCACCGTATCGGGAGAGGGGATCAGCGCCTTGCCGTCCTTGACCACCAGGGCTATGGCGGACATCTTGGGCATATCGATGTCGGCTATCCTCTTTCCGATGATGCGGCTGCCCGCGGTGACCTTCAGGTCGAAGAACTCCTCGGAGAACTTCTCCAGCAGCAGCATCACCTCGTAGTTGTGCACCGTCTCCTTGATGATCTCGTTGGCGACCACGTGATAGTAGCCGACGGAGGCGTCGATGCCGCTCATGCCGAATATCTCCTCGTACTCCCTCTTGGAATAACGGGAAATGACCTTGGAGACGCCCAGATGCTTGCCGATGAGGGACGCCAACAGATTGTCCTCCTCGTTCTCCGTAGCACAGATGAGAACGTCGGCCATGCTGACGTTCTCGTTCCTCAGCACGGACGGGTCGGAACCGTCGTCGTTGATGATCACCGTCTTGCTCAATTGCTTGGCCAGGATGCGGCAGCGGTCCTCGTCGTTCTCGATGAGCTTAACGGATATCTTCTCCTTCTCCAGAAGCGTGGCCAGATGCTCTCCGACTATACCTCCGCCGACGATGACCATGTCCCGGGGCTCCCTGAGTATACCCAGCATGCGGTTGAAATCGGCCACCGCCTTACCTTTTCCAACGATGGTCACCTGGTCGCCCTTCATGAGGACGTCGTTGACGGTGGGGACGATTATCTGCTTGCCGCGGTGGATGATGAGTATCTTGCACTCCTCGGGGATGGGCAGTTCCCGCAGGGGCACCATCACCACTCCCTCCTTCTTCCCGCTGACCTTGAACATGGCCAGCTCTATGCCTAGGGAAGGAACGGTCTCCACGCCGATGGAGTTCTCCATGAGAGCGATGCGCATCAGCTTCTCGGCGGTGAGGTATTCCGGCGAGATTATGTGATCGACGTTCAGGAACTTGGAGGCCATCGCCCCCTCGATGTAATCGGGATTGCGAACCCTGGCCACGGTGACCAGTTTGGGATTGATCTGCTTGGCCATCATGCAGGTGAAGATGTTCGTTTCGTCCCTCTCCGTCACAGCCAGGAGAAGGTTGGTGTCCTCGTTGATGACGCTCTTCAGAACTTTAGGGCTAGCGCCGTTGCCGTTGAGCGCTCCGACGTTCAGATGGTTGACCACGTAGTCGTAGCGCTTGAGGTCGTCCTCGATGACCAGGACAGAGTGCTGCTTGGAAAGCATCCTGGCTATGGTATAGCCCACGTTCCCCGCGCCCACTACAATGACGTGCATCCCTCAACGCTCCATGTGCCATTGGCTATTGCCCGAATACCGGATAAGGAACGCTTTACCCATTAAAGATATGTTTGCTAATCGCCGCCGGCACCTGACCGTCCGATAAGCTGGACAGATGGTTCACACCAACAAAAACGTCAATGCGAACAGGAGCCCGAGCTGGACCACCCATACCAGGGCGGCCACGGGCATCAGTTTTCGACCGATCTTCACGGTCTGGCGAAGGTTCATGGAAAGCCCGACCCCGGCCATGGCCACGGTGAGCAGGGAGGCGGAAGATGACACCACGATCGAACGAACCTCCCCACCCATTTCCGGAAGGACCATGATCAGCAGCGACATCAAGGCGGCCACGATCACGAAGGCGATCAGGAATCCGGGCATCCTCGTGCCGGAGGTCCTGCCTTCGCCCCGGAAGAGCCTGGCCAGGACGTAAGCCACCACGACCAGCATGGCCACCCGGATCATCTTGTAGGCCAGCACCAGGGCGGCCACGTCCTCGCCGCCTAGAGCGTTGTGGTACAGGTCGGCCGCCGGTATGACGTTCCCGACCTCGTGCAGTGAGCCGCCTATCAGCACTTCCGCCTGGGCGGCGTCCAGTCCGGCGATCGACGCTAACCAGGGAACGACGAACACCCCTATCAGACCGAGAACGCTGATGACCCCGATCACCGCGTGCGTGTTGTGCGCCTTGGCGTCAATGACCGGCGCCACGCTCAGGCAGGCGGAAACGCCGCAGACGCTGTTGCCCGTGCCAATGAGCGCAGAGGCGTCCTTCTCCAGCCGCACCTTCCTGCCAAGGAACAAGGAGAACCAGACCGTGAAGGCCATGACCGCCAGGATGATCACAATGCCGACCGGTGATGCTTTGGACAGCACGTCCAAGGTCACTCGCGCGCCCATGAGCACGATAGCCAGTCGCAGCAGGAATCGACCGGCGTAGGCTCCACCTGGGTAGATAGGCGATACGTTCACCAGCAGACCGATGAGAAGCGCCAGCACTATGGGTCCGACCTTGAACAAGAAGGACGCCAGGGGATTATCCGCGAACAGATTGGAGTCCAACAGCCTGGGGCCGCCTTCGAACAGGGTGCCCCTGGTGACCAGATAGGACGCTACGGCCACGATGAGGCAGAACAGCAGCCCTGGAACCTCCTTGCGACCGACCCGCAGATACAGCTTGGCGTCGTCTACGTATGACATGGGACCTGAGGTCGAGATGGTCAACGGTCTTAAATGATTTCTGCCCCGCTCAATTCGATTCCTGCCTGCGGCGTATTCCGTAGGCGACCAGAATG
>DAONGL010000042.1:0-1642 GCA_035404085.1 Methanomassiliicoccales archaeon
GACTGCTGGACCTTCGTCAGCAGATTCTTTTCCTCATCGGCGATCTCCCCGTCGGCCAGGGCCAGATCGGTCGCTACGGCGAACGCGGTGGCCTTCATGTCCTCGGGCATAGACTCCTTGGCCATCGCGACCAGGGCGTCCATCCCCTTCTTCTTGATGATGTTGATCAGCTTATTGAACATCGAGGACATCTGGTTGTCGTTGTACCCGGAGAACATCTTCATCCGGTACAGCTGAACGAAGAGCCCGCGGGCCTCCTCCTCGGTGATAACTCCGTCGGCGGCGACGGAAACCAGGCTGATGGCGGCGAACGCCTCCTCCTTGCTCAACTTGACATTCTCATCCTTCGAGCCGAACTTGTCGAACAGTCCCATGTAAATACCTCACATTACCGGGCCAGGGTCGAATCGGCCCCGGTCAGTACCCAACCCCGAATTTTCCCTCTGGAATAAATCTATCGTATCTACCAAATGGGTTTGATGAAAAGTACGGCCGCTGGATTAAAAAATGTTAGGGGGAACGGCCCGGGAGGCCGCCCCTGGAATGAGTTTAACGAAGGTCTCATCGCTTTCTGCGCAGGAGCACCATGGCCAGGGCTGCGATGGCTATGACCAGGCCGACCACGCCGAGTATGCCAAGGATCATGGCGGTGGAACCAACGGAATCTATCTTATCCTCCAGTCCCGGAACGGGGTCGTTGTATGTAACGGTCAGGGAAACGTTGGCGGTGTTTCCTGCCGCGTCCTCAGCCACGACCGACAGCACGTTCGCCCCATTGTTCAGCTCGACCAGCACCGAGAACTTCCCGGAGTCGGATACCGCCGCGGCTCTACCGTTCACGTCCACAGTCGCCCCCGGTTCGGTCGTTCCGGTGATCTCGAACAACGGCCGGTCGGTAGCGGTCGATGTCTGGTCAATCTGCAGCTCAGGAGGCGTCGTGTCTGGGAACGAATAGGTGCTGACCCAGATCGTGGCCACCGAGGTGAACGCGTAATAGCCGATCAAAACGGACCCCGACTCCAGGCTCAGGGATCCGACCGAATAGGTATCTCCCGCCGCGTTGTAATCCACACGCTCGGCGTCAGACCAGCCTTCCCCGGGCGTGTAGATGGAGGCCATGCGGTGACCGTCAGTGGGCGCCCAGGTCACCACCGCCCTTCCCAGCTCATCGATCGCTATCTCCGGGTAATATAGCCCGGTGAGGTTGGTGGCCAAGGACGTCATAGGCGTCCACACGCCATTGTCGTACATGGTCGCGTTCACAACGTAAACTGGGTTAAGATAATCAGTCGTCACCACCAAGGCCTTTCCATCCCGGTTCATCACCATATTGGAGGCCCAAGAATCGGTATTGTTCACCCCAGCCACAGGCTTCGGGGTCGACCACACCCCCTCCACGGTCACGCTGTAATATGTGGAGGTATAAGGCGTAAAGGACTTCAGATAGGTGGTCATGAACTCCCCGGTGGAGTCGTCCACTCCCACTCGGATCCAGAAGGTAAATCCCGCATCGTCGTCGATGACCTTCGGGGTTCCCCAAACCCCTGCCGCGGTCCTGGTCGAAACCATCACGTTATCGCTGGTGTTGGAGTGCAGCCAGCACGCTGCCGCCCGTCCGGAGTCGCTGAGCGTCACAAAGATG
>DAONGL010000042.1:1742-4840 GCA_035404085.1 Methanomassiliicoccales archaeon
TAACTTGAGCCAGGTGACTATCGCGCTGCCATTGTCGCTCATTCCCACCTGGGCGTTGGAGAGGTACTCGCCGCCCGGAACCACGTCCAGAACGATCGGTGAGCTCCAGCCGGTCGCCGGTGTGGAGATCGAACACATGATGAAGTATCTGTCCGAATCGTCGCTTTCCGTCCACACCGCCATCTTGTTTCCGTTGGCAGATTGGGCGACGAACGGGTCGCCACCGTGTCTGAGGTTATTCTGGACGGCCATTCCGCCATCCCAAGTCCCTTCTGCCGCAGCAGCCGAAGCGGGCTGAGCCAGCATTCCTAGCAAAATGACGATGGCCAAGAGTGATAAGACCTTGATTTCCACCTTCACGATTATACCTCCGAGGTATTCCCCCGGAAATCATGGATTGGGTAACTATAGAAATATTGCCGGTCGAAGGCACTCGGAACGCCGTACCCCTACTTCTTCTCTTCCAGGCTCTTCAGTGCCGGGCAGGCTTCCCCTTCTATCTCCTTGACGACCGGGCACGCCTTGTTCTGGTGCGTCCTGATCCAGGAGGCGGCCATGGCCACGGCGAGGATGGCCACGATGATCAGGAGCGACGTTAGCACCGGCACGTGATAGCCTACTATCCCGGCCAGCATCTTCACGCCCACGAATGCCAGTATTCCGGCCAGACCGTACTTCAGGTAGCAGAACAGGGTCATGATGTGCGATAGCGCGAAGTACATGGAACGCAGGCCTAGAACGGCGAAGGCGTTGGAGCTGAAGACGATGAACGACGAGGTCGTTATACCAAGGATGGCCGGTATTGAATCAACGGCGAACACGATGTCCGTACTTTCGATGACCAGCAGGGCGATGAACATCGGCGTGGCGAACATCACCATCTTGCCGGCGCCGTTAGGCAGGTGCACGAAGAACTTGTCCTCGTGGTAGTCCTTGGTGACCCTCAGGAACTTGCGGAAGAAGCGGACCAGCAGGTTGTGTTCCGGATCCACGTTCTCTTTCTCCTTTCCAACCACCATCTTGATGGCCGTGAACAGCAGGAACGCCCCGAATATGTAGAGGACCCATTCGAACCTCTCCACCAACGTGACACCGACCATTATGAAGGCCAGGCGGAAGAACAGGGCTCCGATTATCCCGTAGAACAGCACCTTGTGCTGGTACTTACGGGGAATGCAGAACGAGGTGAAGATGAGGATGATCACGAAGAGGTTGTCCACGCTGAGCATGAGCTCCATGAGATAGCCGGTGGTGAACTGCAGCCCGGCTTCCGAGCCCATGTAGTAGTAGATCCCGGCATTGAAGGCGACAGCGGCAGCGATGAAGAAGGCCATCTGCAGGAGCGCCTCCCGGGGTCTGATGACGTGAGCCTTTCGATTGAACACGCCAAGGTCCAGGACCAGCAGTGCAGCGAAACTTACGATGAAGATTATCCAGGCCAACTCGGTTACAACGTCCAAAGGTATCCACTATCCTTGGCGGAGGTTCGTTCCATACCACGCTCACGCCGATGACTCGCTTCGCCAACACTATCAGAAATCAATATTTAGGTTATTCGAGGGAACGGCACATTTATTGAAAATGCTCCCAGCCACCTCGGGCAGGACGTTCCTGGGCGCCTCTGGTGATGGACCATCATCACATCCCATGACCTTCGAGGAGGTCGTCATCTTCCAGATGAACGCTGGGGCATAGGGGGATCGGCCTCTCAGGGCATGGGCATATTTCACAACCTTTAAAGGGGGCCTTTCTTTCGAGGACCTGAACCAAATGAAGGGAATGGAAAGGCGACCGGGTCGCTACGTGGCCCTGGTCATCGTGATGCTGGGGGTGTTCATGTCCGTGCTGGACGCGGTGGCGTTGAACATCGCTCTGCCGGCCATAACCACCTATTTTCAAGTGGCGGTGGCGGACACCCAATGGGTGGTCACCGGTTACCTTCTGGTCCAGACGTGTTTTCTCATCATCTGCGGCAAGATCGCCGAACGGGTCGGTCAGGCCAAGATGTTCACCATCGGGTTGGTGGTCTTCTCCCTGGCCTCGCTGCTGTGCGCGCTATCGGCCGACCTGACCCAGTTGATCGCCTTCCGGGTGGTGCAGGGGCTTGGCGCCTCGATGATGTTCAGCGTGTCCACGGCCATCGTCTTCCGTCTGTTCACCATAAAGGACCGCGGCAAGGCCCTGGGCTTCCTAGGTTCCACGGTCGCCGTGGGCGGAATGCTCGGGCCGGTTATCGGCGGCGTCCTGGTGGGCACCTTCGGCTGGCAATCGATATTCCTGGTCAACGTTCCGATAGGTCTCTTCGCTGCCGTGCTGGCCTTCAAGTACCTTCATCTGGATGAGACGCTGTCGTCTAAGTTCAAACCGGACCTGGTCGGCGCCCTGCTATGGATAGTGATGATGTCGGCGCTCGTGCTGGCGTTAGGCAATATCGGGAACACCGGAAAGGTCGGAACGACCACCGCGGGGCTGCTGGTCGTTCTCGTCATCATGCTCGTCCTGTTCATAAAAAGGGAGAGCCGCATCGACGAACCGTTGCTGGACCTCACGATCTTCAAGGTCCGGCGATTCTCGCTGCTCGTACTGAGCATGGTGGCCTTCTTCATCTCCATGAACATGGTGACCATACTCGGTCCGTTCTACTTCGAAGGGGTGATGGTCTACGACCCGGTCATGGTCGGCCTCATCTTCATGATCCTTCCCGCGATCACCATGTTCGGCTCTCCCCTGGTCGGCAGACTGTACGACCGGAAACGGATTTTCCCGTACACCACCTTGGCGCATCTGATCCGGGCCGCCTCCTTCTTTACGATGGCCTATGGGTTCATGGACGTCAACATCCCCTTAGTGCTCATCGCCTTCGTTCTGATGGGGGTCGGCACCTGTCTCTTCCAGACGCCCAACAACGCCGAGATGATGATGGCCCTGCCCATCAAGAAGAGCGGGCAGGCCTCCAGCGTCCAGGCCACGACCAGGAACCTATCTTTGGCGGTCGGGGTGTCCTTGGCGACGATACTCATGACCCTCATGATGGGGTCCATGGACTACGGGGCGATAGCCGGCGGACCTCTGGCCGGCGAGCTTTCCGATTCGGTGGC
>DAONGL010000043.1:0-4679 GCA_035404085.1 Methanomassiliicoccales archaeon
ATCTCCAATTCCACCGCCAGTCGCCTCATCATGTATCCGTCGCGGCGCGAGCCGGAGGAGTACGTCGGAGTGTTGATGATCAGGTTGATCTCTCCGCGGCGCATCAGGCCAAGCGCATCAGGCGAGACGTTCTCCGCCACCTTGTAGACGGTGGTTACGGGAACGCCGTTGTTGCGCATGAAGGTGGACGTTCCTTTCGTGGCGTAGATGGTGAATCCCATCTCGTGAAGTTCGGTCACCAACGGCAGTATGCCCGCCTTGTCGGCGTCGGAAACCGTAACGTAAACGCCGCCCTGCAACGGCAGCTTATTGCCCGCGGATATCATGGCCTTGTACATCGCGGCGCCGTAGTACTTGTCGATGCCCATGACCTCGCCGGTGCTCTTCATCTCCGGTCCCAGGATGGAGTCGACCCCTACCAGTTTGAGGAACGGGAAGACGGACGCTTTTACCGCAACATGCTCGAACTTTGCCACGCCGACATAACCGAGGTCCTTCAGCGTCTCGCCGAGCATGACCTTGGTGGCCAGCTTCGCCAACGGTACACCTATGGCCTTGGATATGAACGGAACGGTGCGAGACGCTCGCGGGTTCGCCTCCAGCATGAAGACCTCGTCGTCCTTCACCGCCAGTTGCAGGTTCATGCTGCCCTTGATCTGCAGCGCTAACGCAACGACGTTGGTGATCTCGACGACCCTTTTCATGATCTCCGGGGAGATGGTCTGGCACGGGAGCACCATGGTCGCGTCGCCCGAATGAACGCCAGCTTCTTCGATGTGCTCCATTATGCCGCCGATGAACACGTCCTTTCCGTCGCAGACGACGTCCACGTCCAGTTCCCTGGCGTGCGTGAGGTACTTATCGATGAGCACCGGATGCTTCTTGGATACTTTAACGGCCGTAGCCACGTACTGCTTCAGCTCATCTTCCGTGTAAATGATCTCCATACCGCGTCCGCCTAGCACGTACGACGGCCTTAGGAGCACAGGATAACCGATGCGGTCGGCATGGGCCTTGACCTCTTCGTAAGAGTGTCCGGTACCGGACTCAGGTTGAGCGATGTTCAGCTCCTTCATGAGCGCCGACCAGCGCTTGCGGTCCTCGGCCATGTCCATCATGTCCGGCGATGTGCCCAGGACCTTGCACTTGTGGCCCTTGAGCGCCGCTTCCAATGGAACGGCGAGATTGACCGAGGTCTGCCCGCCGAATTGCAGTATGACGCCGTCCGCGTTCTCCTTCTCGATGACGTTCATGACGTCCTCGAGGGTGAGCGGTTCAAAGTACAGGCGGTCGGAGATGTCGTAATCGGTGGAAACCGTCTCCGGATTGTTGTTGATGACCACCGCGTCGACACCGGCGGCCTGGCAGGCCATGACCCCGTGCACGCAGCAATAATCAAATTCTATGCCTTGACCGATACGTATCGGTCCGGCGCCGACTATGATGACCTTCTTGTTATCGGACTTGGGAACTTCGCATTCCGTTCCGTACGTCGAGTAGAAGTAAGGCGTCTGGGCGGCGAACTCGGCGGCGCAGGTGTCCACCATCTTGTAGGTCGGCAGGATCCCGTTCTCCATCCTGGTCTTTCGTACGGAGGCTTCGGGCTTCTTGGCGAACTTGCCGATGCTCTCGTCCTGGAAGCCCATGCGCTTGGCGCGACGAATAAGCTCAGGCGTCAGCGGTCCGGCGGCCAGTTCCTTCTCCATCTTGACGATGTTCGCTATCTTTCGCACAAAGAACGCGTCCCACTTGGTGAGGTCGGCGATCTTCTCCACGGTCATGTTCCGGCGTATCGCTTCCGCGATGGCGTAAAGGCGCTTATCGGAGGGAGCGACGAGCTCGGCTTCCAGCTCCTTGTCGTTCCATACTTCCGGTTCAAGGTCGATGCGGTCGGTCTCCAACGAACAGACGGCCTTCATCAGCGACTCCTCGATGGTGCGGCCGATGGACATGACCTCCCCGGTGCTCTTCATCTGGGTCCCGATCTTCGTTTCCACCGTCCGGAACTTGTCGAAGGGCCAGCGCGGGATTTTAGCCACGACGTAATCGATGCTCGGCTCGAAGGCGGCGTACGTTTGACCGGTGATCTTGTTCGGGATCTCGTCCAACGTCTTTCCGACCGCGATCTTGGCGGCCACCCTGGCTATCGGGTAGCCAGTTGCTTTTGAGGCTAGGGCGGAAGAACGGGAGACACGCGGGTTGACCTCGATGACCCGGTACTCCCTATTAGCGGGGTTGTAGGCGAACTGCACGTTGCATCCTCCCTCGATCCCCAGAGCACGAATGATCTTGATGGACGCGGTGCGCATCCTCTGATGGTCCTCGTCGTTTATCGTTTGCAGCGGGGCCACGACTATGGACTCGCCGGTGTGCACGCCCATGGCGTCCAGGTTCTCCATGGTGCAGATGATGATGCAGTTGTCCTTCTTATCCCGCATCACCTCGTACTCCAGCTCCTTCCAGCCGAGCACGCTCTCCTCGATGAGCACCTGGCGTATGCGCGAGTAGATCAATCCGCGGCCGGTTATGGGAATCAGCTCATCTTCGTTGTAGGCGATGCCGCCGCCGGTCCCGCCCAGGGTGTAAGCTGGACGAATGAGGGCCGGGTATCCGCCAATGGCCTCCACGGCCTTCTTGGCGTCGTCGATGTTGGTGACGGTGACCGAACGCGGGATGGGCTCGCCGATCTCGAGCATGGTCTCCCGGAACAGCTCGCGATCCTCGGATAAGGCGATAGCGCGCGGTTGCGTCCCGAGCAGACGGCAGTTCAGCTTCTCCAAGTATCCTTTATCGGCCAGTTCCGAGCAGAGGTTCAGGGCGGTCTGCCCGCCCATGCCGGAGAGCACGCCCTCGATCTTCTCCTTACGAATGATCTCGGCGATGGTCTCTACGTTCAACGGCTCGATGTAAACGATGTCGGCCATCTCCAGGTCGGTCTGGATCGTCGCCGGGTTGGAGTTTACGAGCACGGTCGTATAACCTTCCTCGCGGAGGGAACGACACGCTTGAGAGCCGGAGAAGTCGAATTCGGCGGCTTGGCCGATGACGATGGGCCCGGAGCCGATGACCAGAAGCTTCCCTTTGCTCATTTCCTCGCCTCCAGCATCTTGGCGTAATCGTCAAAGAGGAATCCGGTGTCCGTCGGTCCCGGCCGCGCTTCAGGGTGATATTGAACGGAGAATATCGGCAGTTCCCGGTGGCGCATGCCCTCCACGGAACCGTCGTTCACGTTCACCTGGTCAACTTCCAGTCCAGAGCCTTCGAGCGTTTCAGGGTCCACGGCGAAGCCGTGGTTCTGTGAGGTGATGAAGACCCGGTCCTTGTAGCGTACCGGTTGATTGGCACCGCGGTGCCCGAACTTCATCTTGTAGGTGCTTCCATTGAAGACCTGGCAGAGCAGCTGGTTGCCCATGCATATGCCCATGATCGGATAATCATCCTTCAGTTTCCGAACGGTGGAGATAACCGATTCCTTGAGCGTGGGATGAGCCGGGTTGCCCGGGCCGTTGGACAGGAACAATCCGTCGATCTCGGTGTTGCGGAAGAAATCGATACCAGTATCGTACGGTAATTGGTATACCTCGAAGCGCTTGCGCAGCTCGTCGACCATGGAACGTTTTACGCCGCAGTCGAAAATGGCCACCTTCTTGGCGCCGCTCTTCGGATAATGAAGCACCTTGGGGGTGCTGACGTCCTTGACCAGTCCCAGTTCGGACGGATAGGGCATGGCGCGTATCTCCTCCAGATGCCCGGCCGGATCGCCATCGTAGACGATGGCGCCTCTCATGGTTCCGGCGTTTCGGATCCTGATGATGAGGGAACGGGTGTCCACCCCGGCTATGCCAGGGATCCCGTTCTCGATGAGAAATGAATCTAAGGTCTTGCCGCCGTAAAGGTCGGTCGGGTTCTCGCAAAGATCGCGAACTACGAATCCTCGAACCTGCACCCTCTCGGACTCCATGTCCTTAGGGTTAACACCATAATTACCGATCAACGGGTAGGACATCGTCAGAATTTGGCCGCGGAATGAGGGGTCGGTCAGGCCTTCCTGATAGCCGGTCATGCCAGTGCTGAAGACCACCTCCCCCGAGGTGTTCTCCAGGGAACCAAATCCTGTGCCCTCCATGATAGTCCCGTCCTCGAGAACCAGGAAGCACTTTGCCATCAGAATTCCACGGTAGTATTGTAGGATACTTAATGATTACTGAACAATCGAACCCCACTGGTACCCTTTTGTCTGGATGCCTACAGTCAGTCAAGAATTGCGAATAAACGACCTTCGTTTTGTCTAATTTCGGACGCTTTGGGACAACCATAAATGCCCGGTAGGGCATGACCACGGCGATGAAGGTACTGCACCAGGACCGTTTCAAGGGGGAGATCAAGATGCAGGTGGAGGTGTCCGATGACCTTTGGCACCTGTACAACATCCTGACCCCTGGGGACCTGGTCTTCTCCTCCACGTACCGCCGCGAGGAAACCAAATCCGATAAGATCAGGGCGGAGCGTGGCGAAAAGAAACGGATGACCCTAGGGATCCGCTTAGAAAAGGTGGAGTTCGGGGAGTTCGATAATCGATTACGGTTATTGGGCGTCATTGAGGAAGGTCCGCAGGACGTCGGTTCCTATCACACCCTGATCATGGAGGAGGGCGAGGTGCTCTCCATAATCAAGCAGCA
>DAONGL010000044.1:0-4612 GCA_035404085.1 Methanomassiliicoccales archaeon
CCGAACTCCTCGCCGGTGGCACCGTCGGAACGTCCAGTTATCTTTTTCTTCTTTTCGAACTGGGTGCAGAGGTCCAGGGCCATCTCCAGTTTCTTCGCCTTTTCTACGTAACCGACATGGTTCAGCAGCATGGCGGTGGCCTTGATCATGGAGCTGGGGTCAGCGTACTGCGCGCGACCTTCGTCCACCATGCGCGGGGCGGAGCCGTGTATGGCCTCGAACATGGCGTAGCGCGAGCCGATGTTGGCGCTACCGGCCGTCCCGACGCCTCCCTGGATCTGCGCCGCCTCGTCAGTGAGTATATCGCCGTACAGGTTCGGCAGCACCATGACCTTGAACTCCGCGCGGCGGTAAGGGTCGATCAACTTGGCGGTCATGATGTCAATGAACCAGTCGTCCCACTTGACCTCCGGGTATTCTTTTGCGATCCGCTCAGCAACGCTCAGGAACTTGCCGTCGGTCCTCTTGATGACATTGGCCTTGGTAACGACCGTAACGCGGTTAGTACCGGTCTTCCTGGCGTGATCGAAAGCCAGTCGAATGATGCGCTCGCTTCCCTGCGTGGTGGCCACGGTGAAATCGATTGCGATATCGTCGTTAACGTCCACGCCCTTGCTCCCCAGGATGTAACCGCCCTCGGTGTTCTCCCGGAAGAAAATCCAGTCGATGCCCTGCTCCGGAATCCGTACTGGGCGGACGTTGGCGAACAGATCAAGCTCTCTGCGCATTGCAACGTTCGCTGACTCGATGTTCGGCCAGCCGTCGCCTTTCTTCGGGGTGGTCGTCGGTCCCTTCAGAACGACATGGCACTTCTTCAGCTCCGCCAGAACGTCGTCCGGTATGGCCTTCAGCTGCCTGGCGCGGTTCTCGATAGTTAAGCCATCTATCGTCCGCACCTCCACCTTGCCGGAGGCGATCTCCTCCTTCAGCAGCTCCCTCAGCACGTTCTCGGCGTGCTTGCATATGTAAGGTCCGATGCCGTCGCCGCCGACGACACCAATAACCATCTTATCGAGCGAAGCGTAGTCCATCCAGCCGGAGGAGGCCTTCATGTCCTCCACCCGCTTCAGCTGCTCCTTGAGTATCTTCCCGAAGTGCTCCTTGGCGGCGTTTATCTCGGCATCGTTCATTTTGACCAGGTACAGGCAAACGATAAACACTTATTACTTTTTTTCAGGCGAGGGCTCAACAAGACGACCTGTTGGAGATATATTAACAGATATTAAATCAATATAAAATCACTAATAAACAATATATAGGATTGATAACGATATCGACATCAATGAGTGCCGATCATTGCCAGGAAGGACAGAATCTAGAGTTCAAGAAACTGGTAAGAAATTTCAACGACATCGGCCAGATAGTATGCGCATTCGCCAACACCTCTGGCGGGGAGATCCTCATCGGGGTCGATGATGATGGCAACTCGATCGGTCTGGATGAGAGCAGGTTGGATGATATTCAACTGCGTTTATCTGGTGCTGTCCAATGTGTTTCCCCCAATCCCATTCACAACATTCAGATCGAGCAGGTTGATGGGAAGAGCATCATAAGATTGACGGTAAAGGCGTTAGCCACGGATTCATTCTGCACTCACAACGGGCTCATCTACATTAGATCTGGAAGTTCCAATCTTCGGTTGGATGGTCCGGCGTTGATGCAGTTCCTAGCCGACCGGCAGGTACTCCGATACGACTACCGTACCAGCGATGAAACGTTGAATGATATTGATGAGAAGAAGGTCCGAGATTACCTCATCATGCGTTCGCCTGGTGCGATTCCCGATCCTTTCATTCTAAAGGACGTGCTCTTCAATCTAAGGTTAGCGACCAGTGGAGGTGTTCCGAGGAACGCCGCCGTGCTGATGTTCAGCAACAATCCTCGAAGGGCGGTTCCACAAAGCGAGATACGGCTCGTTCGCTTCGCTGGGCGGGAACCGGTCAGGATACTTGACAGGCTATATGCCGACGGTACAATACTCGAAAATCTTACTACCGCCGAAGCGTTCATATTTCGGAACATCAAGGTCGGCCTCAAGGTCGAAGGGATGATCAGCCAAGAGGTCCCAGAATATCCCTTGGCCGCGATCAGGGAGCTATTAATAAACGCCGTCGTGCACCGGGACTATTTTGATTGCAACGGGGTTCAGGTGAGCATATTCGATGACCGCATCGAGATAGTCAATCCAGGTCGACTTCTCCCCGGGCTAAGCATTTCTGCGCTTGGGTCCATATCCATCCAGAGGAACCCAATTCTGTATGGGCTGTTGAGAGAGCTGCGGGTCGTTGAGGGAATGGCAAGCGGCATACCGAGAATACGAACGGCCATGATGGAGGCCGGGCTCCCCGGTCCCCGTTTCGATGAGATCGCCGGTTTCTTCAAAGCCACCCTGCTGAACTCATCGGCCAGGGAGCTCAACCCTATCACCGATAGACAAAAAAAAGCGCTCCGGGTCATACAAGAAAAAGGGAAGATAACCACCGGCGAGGTCTCCTTCATAATGTCCGTCTCAGTTCCTACCGCCTACAACGACCTGCAGGCACTGGAACGGGCAGGATACGTGGTCCGCCAGGGTAAGGGCCGGGGATCTCACTATCTAATTATAAGATGAGCGTGGGCGCCCTGAACAAAATATCAGCGTCCGGCGGGGATCGGCGGAGGATCTTACGACTATAAGGGAGAGGGTTATGGGATGGGAGCCTTTCTTCCGGACGCTTTAGCCTAGAAGGCATCTTGAATCTTGGTGTTGTGAGCTTATAAAGCATTGCTTTCCTCTATCAAAATGAATGAACATCTTGACTGGATGATATCAGACCAGTAAGTCCAGTTATTTCGGATGGGAAGAGTTTTTACCCGTTAACGTTAATGGCGTTGAACCGGTTCGGCCTACCATATCTTTTATCAGGCCTTGCCCTGCTTGGCCACGGCGTCCATCGCCTTAGAGATGGCTTTCTGGTCCCCTAGATAATAGGATCGTATGGGTCTCAGAGCCTCATCAAGCTCATACACCAACGGCACCCCGGTCGGAACGTTCCTGGAAACTATCTCCGCATCGGGCACCTTGTCCAGATATTTGACCAACGCCCGCAGCGAATTGCCGTGGGCGGCGATGATGACCCGCTTGCCGTTCTTCAGTTCCGGAACGATCTGCTCCTTCCAATAAGGTACGAAACGAGAAACGGTATCCTTCAGGCATTCGGTGCCTGGTATGTCTTCCGTGGCCATGTCCGCGTAACGCCGGTCATGCACGGGGTGACGGGGATCGTCCAGCTCCAACGTTGGCGGTCGAACGTCGTAGGCCCGGCGCCACAGCAACACCTGTTCCTCGCCGTACTTCTTGGCCATCTCCGATTTGTTCAGGCCTTGCAACGCACCGTAATGCTTCTCGTTGAGGCGCCACGATTTCCGAACCGGGAGCCAGCACAGGTCCATGTCCTCCAGGACGATGTCCAGGGTCTTGATCGCTCTTTTCAGAACGGAAGTAAATGCGATATCGAACTCGTAACCGCCGTCCTTCAGAAGGCGGGCGGCCTCGTGCGCCTCCGCCACGCCCTTGTCGGAGAGACCGACGTCGGTCCAGCCGGTGAAGCGGTTCTCCTTGTTCCAGGTGCTCTCCCCGTGACGTAGCAGTACGACCTTGATCATTTTAGTCGATAGTACATGTTGGCCGACGATAAAAACAGTTTCGCCCGCTTTCAGCCAGGACGCGGGCGAATTATTGAAAGAGGATCGCCATCGATCATGCTGCTCGGCATCAAGTATCTGATCCTTCAGCTGGAGCGCCGGTGAGCTTAGGTGTCGCGGTAGGCGACGGACGCCAAGCTGGACGCCATGATCGGGTACGTCATACTGATACTGGTAATCGTGCTGGCGTTGCAGATGGTGAGGAAGAGGTGATCCGCTACCGTTTGAGCCATTCCACGATGCCGGAGACGTCCTTGCCATCGAACGACAGGGCCGTCTGCCCTTCAGGCAGTGTGGATCGCATCTCCACATTGCTGTCCAATAGGAACAACGCTCCGGTTCCGCTCTTGGCTAGCTCATCCGAGAACGTCTTCATTTCGTCCTCGCGGCCGCCGGTGAGGTCGACCACCATGGTGGAAGATCTCGGCTCGGGAAGGGCGCTCAGGGATCCCACGTTCTTAACGAACAGGACCAGCTCCTCGGCCGTGACCAGGTGCGGCAGGAAGCCGAAGAGGTCCTGGTTCATAAGATAGAGGTGCTCGCCAACCTTCTCAGTGATCTCCACCGTATCCTTCTCTCGGTTGTTCGTGCCGTAGAGAACGGTGACCCCGGCCACCGAAAGCGCGGAGGCCAGAGCGCTCTCCTTTCCTCCGGCATGAAAGTCGCCCAGGTCCTGCATCAAGAGCAGTCGGCGGAACCCTTCCTTGCGCCTGATCTCACCGAGGGCGTCGATGACCTCCTGGTTCTCCAAGGGGGTGAATCGTCTGCCAACCTTTCTGCGAAAAAGCAGTCGGGATCGCTTGTCGCCCTGGAGGTATTCCTTCTTGAACATGGCCAGGCCGCGAGAGAGCTTGCGGTCCTTGGACGCCTTTCCTTTTCCAGCGTGCTTCTCCAGATCCCTGGCGTGCTGGACCAGGTACTCGAATCC
>DAONGL010000045.1:0-4305 GCA_035404085.1 Methanomassiliicoccales archaeon
GAGTTCCTGGAGGGTTTGAAATGATAAAGATAGCCCAGCTTTCCTGCGGGACGGAATACAGCGCCGTGCAGGCGGAGATAGAACATGCCGCGGAGACCGTGGGGGCCAAGATGGTCTACCCCGACGTGGACATGAACAAGATCGATAAGGCGGTCGATGAGTTCGGGTTCAACCCCAACAGCCCCCAGCTGAAGCTCATGATCGCCCGCGCCATCGAGCTGGCCGACAAGAACTACGATGCTGACGCGATATTCATCGCCACCTGCTTCCGCTGCGCCGAAGGCGCGTTGGTGCGCACGGAGCTCAGGAAGTTCGTGCAGGAGCACGTGCGGCTGCCAGTGGTCACCTACTCCTTCACGGAGAGGACCAAGGCCGCCCAATTACTGACGAGGATGGAGGCGCTGGTGACCATCGTGGAACGCAAGGAGCTGCTGGCCAGGGAGAGGCAGGTCGGTCTAACGGCCGGATTGGATTCGGGTTCCTCGACCACCAAGGCGGTCATCATGCGCGACAACCAGATCATCGGCAAGTACTGGTTGCCCACGACCGACGTCTATTCGTCCGCCGAGACCGCGCTCACCAACGCCCTGGCGGAAGCGGGGGTCAAGTTCGAGCAGCTGGAGGGCATAGGCACCACCGGCTACGGCCGATTCACGCTAGGCAAGAAGTTCAACGCCAAGCTGGTGCAGGAAGAGCTGACGGTCAACTCCAAGGGCGCCGTGTGGCTCGCCGGCAAGCAGAAGGGCGAGGCCACCATCATCGACATCGGCGGCATGGACAACAAGGCCATCACCGTGCGCGACGGGATACCGGACAACTTCACCATGGGCGGTATCTGCGCCGGGGCGTCCGGCAGGTTCCTGGAGATGACCGCCAAGCGCCTGAAGGTGGAGATCACGGAACTGGGCGAATTGGCGGACCAGGGCGATCACGGCAAGGTCAAGATGAACTCCTACTGCTCCGTCTTCGGAATACAGGACCTGGTCACGTCACTGGCCGCCGGGAACACCCTGGCCGACGTGGCGTCCGCCGCATGTCACAGCGTGGCCGAGCAGATATACGAGCAGCAGCTGCAGGAGATAGAGGTGCGCCAGCCCATCATCCAGGTCGGCGGCACGTCCCTCATATCCGGGCTGGTCACGGCCATGGAGCACACCCTCGGCCATCGGCCCATAGTGCCCAAGGACTCTCAGTACATCGGAGCGGTCGGCGGGGCGCTGCTGGTCTCCGGCCTGCTGGGGTGAGAGCTTGGTGGAATTCGAGCTGGAGGGGACCGAGCAATACGCCCTGGAGTCGTACCAGTGGATGCTGGAGCGCATACTCATGGAAATGGGGATCAGCACCATGGTCGAGCGGGTACGTCTCCTCATCCGGCCGGACCAGACCCTCTTCATCATATCCATGCGCGTCAAGCAGTCCGGCAGCAAGAGGCCGGTCTACGACATAGCGGATATGGAATCGCAGGAAGGCGGGACCTTCGTCACCATAAAGGACGAGTCGTACGCCCCCCGGTTGCTGGCCAGCCTCTGGCGTTTGTACGGCAGGGAGCGCGTGCAGCAATTAACGCGATTGGAAATATTCGTGGAAGGCGTTCCCAAAGAAGACCTGTCGGACATGAAGCTGGACCCCGAGGAGGAGGTCCGGTCGCAATTGCTGGACGCCATGTGGCGCCTACTTCCCGAGGGGCTCAAGCTGAGGAACGAGTACTTCAACGACAACGTCATGACCATCGTGGCCACGGAGCACGGGATGACCGTCGACTTCATAGCGGAAGCGCAGAAGGTGCATGCCAACATGATCAAGGGCCCGGAGGAGGACTGATGTACGAAGTTCTGATGTTCGACGGCGGGGTCCACAAGATAGATGAACTGCTCGATCTGATCGAGGACCTGGGCGGTTTCGTTCTGCAGCGCACCCAGGTGCAGGTCATGATCACCCTGACCATAGCCATTCCGGCCGAGGACCGCCCGCTCATCGAGAAGAAGACGGCGGAGCTCGGCGGCAAGATCGTCGAGGTGCCGTTGGCGGGGACGGAGATAGCGGTCATCGGTCCGACCCTGGGCAGGCATCACATGCCCCACCCCATCTGTGACATCGCCGAGCACCTGCGAAGGTATGGCGCCATCACCATCGTCATGGGTCTGGCCCGCGGCCGCGGACGCAAAACGTGTCAGATATCGGCAGCGGAGAAGGCCATCATCGAGGAGTATGACGCGGCCATATTCATGCTCGGCAATTTCAAGGAGTGCGTCACCCACGAGAAGATCGACCTCTACAAGGACATCCAGATCCCGGTCGTTACCGTAATAGGCCCGGAGCTGGAATCGCTTCCGCACTGCGAGGCGCTGGTATGCGGCGTAGGACGGAAGGTCGAACGGATGCGGCGCTCCGAGGAGATAGCGAAGCTCGAGGAGATCGCCGACCGGGTGAAGGAGGTCATCGACAAGCGCAGGAAGGAGATCGAGGAGGATCCCCTGTTCGTCCATCCGTCCGAGGTCAAGGACGCCCTGGAGGACATGGGCGCGGTGCAGGAATGCCTGCGCCCGGCGCCGGTGGTCCTTCACGTGGACGGTCTGCGGGTCAAGATCCCCTACAAGAAGCACCTCAAGGAGCTGGAGGAGCTGGAGGTCTACGGCCGGAAGCTGAAGGACATCGCCACCATCTCCGACTGCCGTCTCGGGGACAGCACCATCATCCGCATCAAGACCAAGGCCGAAGTGGAGGGCAAGGTCCGCTAGCGGGGGAACATGCGCTCCTCGCCGGGTGCTTACGTGCTGGTCGCATATCTTCCGGCACCGGCGGTCATTTGCGCCGGTGGCCTGGGTGAGATTTTCCTTGAAGAAGGTCATTATCTCTACTGCGGTTCCGCCCAGGCCGGTCTGATGCCCAGATTGGCCAGGCACATGCGGGTCGAAAAGAAAAAGCACTGGCACATCGATTCCTTGACCTGCCGAGCGGTGGTCATCGGCGCGCTCACCTTCGCGGGAGCCAAGGATACGGAATGCCTTCTAGCGGCGACGGTCGCCTCGGTCCCGGGCATCGAGCCGATAGGCGACGGTTTCGGCTCTTCGGACTGCGGATGCCCCACGCATCTTTTCCGCTTGAGGAACGATGTTCCGTTGTCCGTCGTCCTTGATGTTATCCGTTCCTCGTTCTCCAAGGCACGTCTTAACGGACAATCTATTTAGACGATGCAGGCCGATATAATTCTGGGAGAGGCATGTTCGGTTCCAGGAAATCCAAGCTCGAGGCCAAGATCAAGCAGCTCAACGCCCTGCGCGCCGAATACCGTTCCGAATTGGACGAGGCGGAACGCCTTCACAAGAAGAGGGAGTTGGGCGAGGACGAGCTTCAGCGTATCCGTCAAAGAAGCCAAGCCAAGATGGAAGACATATCCGAAAAGGTCCGTGCCGTCCGAGCGGAATTGGATTCGCTCAAGGAGTGACCCGCTCCCTTATTTTGTGCGTCCAGCCATAAAAACAATCTATTTATACTGAGAACGACCAAGTATAATATTGCCCGTGGAATGGAGAGGGAAGGACCTGCGGATGAATCTCCGCCCGCCTTCATCGACCAAAACGGTCCGCCGTGCGTGAGCGCAGTGAACAGTTGCGTGGTCTCGCCGGTTCCCCCGCGCCCTATGTGCGATCGGCGGGAGATGAAGGGGTGGTCGCCCGAGGAACTTCTCCACTTTGAGGAATGGGTCGGACCGAAGGTCGCCTTACTCCTCCCCCTCCGCCCGGGCACTTTTGACCTGCATTAATTCACCTTCTACGTAAATTTTATTATTATATAATGAATAATATTCTGGCTAATGCATTAAACGGGCAAATAAATAAATACTAGACAAGGTAATAGTAATTATTGCCCGAGTCGGAAAAGCTGGGGGGAAACCAGGATGGATCCAGCATGATTTGAGGATCATGCCCGTAGGAAAAGGTCCTATCCGCGCGCTCCTTCGGGAGCGGGTCCGGCCCACGCGCTTCCTGACTTAAGGTGGGAAAGCGGTGTGACGGATGGCGATCGGAACCCTCCGGGGATCCGAGAGCTAGGTAGGACGTCATCGAGATGACGGACCGCTCATCTGCAGATGTGGGTTCGCCAAGTAGGGACGAAGTACCTTCGAGCACCGATCTCGGGCACCCTTGTCAACCTCATATTTTAACAATCCACATTTTTCATGTATGGCTCAGGAATAGGTTTAAAATACTTCACCGACTTCACGGTATAATCTCATTTATATCCTAGTAACAGAGGTCTTCACATGTCAGCTGAGACAGAAAGTGTGAGCAAGGCTATGGCGCC
>DAONGL010000046.1:0-1799 GCA_035404085.1 Methanomassiliicoccales archaeon
TCATGTCCTTCTCGCCCGGTATCTCGTCGTAGATCGCCTTGGCCACCTTCTTGGTGTTGCCAGTCTCCGAAATGTATCCCACCAGGATCCTCAATGACATCCTCCCCCGGGATTCCATGCATCGCCTACTTGAAATATTTATTTGGAGCCACCGAGCAAATGTTTAATTCAACTCCGACGTTCACCAACGCGTGAGACGCAGGGAGCTCGCTGGCGTATTACTTTTCGTGGCCATAATCCAGTTCGCGTTCCTGGCCAACATCAGCCAGATACTGTACGATGGTTACAGCATAGAGGAGACCTTGCTCTCCGACCTGGGGGTCTGGGAGCAGCCTTCCGCCCTGGTGTTCAACGCCTCCCTGGTCATATTCGGGATACTGGGCATCAGCATAGGAGCGGTCCTGTGGCCGGACAAGAAGCTGAACTTCATTCCACTTCTCTTCGTGCTGTGCGGCGTCGGCATGTTCATCATGGCCGCCTTCCCGATATCTATCGAGTGGGCGCATGACGTCGGGGCGTTCCTGTCGTTCGTGCTCATCGCCGTGGCGGCCCTGTGCTGCTACTGGACCTTTCCCGGGCCGTTCCGGTACCTCTCTCTCGTCATAGGCATCATCGGCTTCTTCACCGAGATAACCTACAAGACGGGGATCTACTTCGGGCTGGGCGTGGCCGGCTCGGAGCGTATGATCATCTTCCCGCTGTTCCTCTGGATGGCCGCCTTCGCCGCCGTTCTGTTCTACTCGGACGAGAACGCGCCTAGGGATAGTTTATTGGACCGCTTCTTCGCCTGGACCGTCAGCAAGCTCAGTTGAGGGAAGTTTATCATTCCCTCCGCTCATCGGGGAACGGGAGACGGTCATGAAGGGGAAGGAGCGCATCGTTCTGGAGCGGGAGAAGCGAGACGACTTGGTGAAGGTCTTGATCGCCTACTTCAAGGAGGAGCGGGGCGAGGAGATAGGCCGACTGGCCGCCGGGATATTGCTCGATCTTATCGTCGAGAAGATAGCCCCGGAGTTCTACAACCAGGGCGTTATCGACTCGTGCGCCTACATGAACGAACGCGTAGAGGACATGCAGTCGCTGCTGCTGTGAGCCTGGTCGTCCATTTTAAGGCAGGTCCACCTTCTTGATGTTGCCCTTATCATCGTAAACGAAACCGAGGAAGGTCATCTCCCGGTCCGTTCCCTGCCTCGCCTCCTTTAGCACGCTCTGGAATATCGACGAGGCCAGGTCCCTCGAGAACTTGGACTCGGGGAACAATATGCCTAGCGATCCGATGCCTCTGGCGACCTCCAGATAATCGGGGAAGTGCGCCTGCTTTCCGGCGGTCAACGTGGACTCGATGAACTCCAATCGCACCAGCTCGCCGTCCTTGAGCACCTGCAGGGCGGCCCTTAGGCCGGAATCGTCCATGGTCAGCTGCGTCTCCAGCCCGGGGGAGGCCTCCTTGATCTTTTCCGCTCTCTTCCTGGCCACCATCTCCAGGACCACCTTGGTCTCCTCGCGCATGATGGTGATTACACCTCGTGGGACATCATCCTATGCCTTAGGCGGGGCAGATAACGGTCGATAGGAACAGGCGCGCGCTCGAACAGGGAAACATTGATGTTCAGGCTATGCGCGTTCATGTCCGGAGCTAACATGAAGCGATCAATGGGCGCCACCAGCCTGGTCTATCCGAACCCGGTATTCCTGATAGGCACTTACGACGAGAAGGGTCAGCCGAACCTGATGACCGCGGCCTGGGCCGGGATCTGCTGTTCCAAGCCCCCGGCGATAGGCGTCTCGTTGCGCGCGGC
>DAONGL010000046.1:1899-4106 GCA_035404085.1 Methanomassiliicoccales archaeon
GGAACGGCCGCCGCCGGTCCGATTAGCGTTATCGCGAGGGTCGCCGCCATGCCGGTGTTCTTGTGCGAGGAGAACAGCACCTCCGGCACCCGGCGTTGGCGCGGAACGTTCTTACGCTTCAGGTACCAGTTCCAGAGCAGCCCGACGCCGAATATCCGGAGCACCGCCGCCGCGAGCAGACTTACTAGCAGGACGTGGTCCTCAAAGAAGATGTGCCGGTTGGGGCCGGCCACGGCGATGATGAGCACGAAGAAGGTGACGTTTATGATCGCCGCCTTGTGGTCCGGGCGGATGTTCATCCTGCGCAGCGGTCGGGAGATAAACAGGGGAAGCAGGATGAGTAGGCCGACGTAGAATAGCAGCAGGGTGACTTCGATGGCCTGCCCGAGGAGCAGCAGCGTCAGCAGGGGGGTGAAGACCAGGGCGATGATGTACAGCGCCGCCGTGGAGACCAGGGTCGGCTCCAGGTCCCCCTTCATGAGGTAGGTGAATGGAACGACGGATATCGCCGAAGGCACCGCCGCGGCGATGACCCAGCCGGCCCGCAGGTCCCCTTCGAAGAAAAAGGATATCAGAACGGTGGCCCCGGAGGCCAGCACCATGGAGAGGAGGAACGCCCGGCCGACGGAGGAGGCGTGGTCCCGCACCTTCAATCCCTTCAGCTGGAGATTGGTGAGTGAAAGGGACATCATGATCACCAGCGTGATCATGGCGATGTTGCTGTTGGTGAGGCCGATCCCATCAGGGAAACCGCCAAGCGCCAGGGCGGTGATGAGCGACAGCGTCATCATGAGAGCGCTGTTCCCCAGTAACCGCAGGGCGTCCATGCCCCAGTAAAGGGGAACCATGATTAACGGTTTTCTAGGTGATCGATCGCATTTAAGAAAGGAAAAGGAAATGGTTGAAAGGGGTTTTTATGCTCTTTACTTCTTGAGCATCGCCTTGAGGTCCTCATCCACGTTGCCGATGGGCATCCAGTTGAAGTTATCGGCGATGAACTTCCAGTTGTTGGGGGAGATGAACGCCGGGGCGGTCGGTCCCACGCGGACGTTCTTTACGCCGAGCGCGAGGAGCGTGTAGACGATGGCCACCGCCTTCTGCTCGAACCAGGAGAGCACGATGCTCAGCGGCAGTTCGTTGACGCCGACGTTGAAGGCTTTCGATAGGGCTATGGCGATCTGCAGAGCCGAGTAGGTATCGTTGCACTGACCTACGTCCAGCAGCCGCGGGATGCCGGTGCCCTCGATGGTCCCGAAGTCCCTGTCGTTGAAGCGGTACTTGCCGCAAGCTAACGTCAAAATAACGCAGTCCTTGGGCACCTTCTCAGCGAGCTCGGTGTAGTAGTCCCTTCCGGGCGTCGCGCCGTCGCAGCCGCCGATCAGGAAGAAGTGCTTTATCTTGCCAGTCTTGACGGCATCGATTATTTGCGGCGCTAACGAAAGAACGGCCTTGTGGTGGAACCCGGTCATGAGGTTGATGCCCTGTCGTTCGGCGAGATCGCCGATGCGCTTGGCGTGCTCGATGATGGCGGAGTAATCGTTCCTCTCCAGGTGCTTGACGTTGTCCAGGGCGGTTATCCCGGTGGTGTACAGGCGGTCCTTGTAGCTCTCGGGCGGGATCAGCACGCAGTTGGTGGTGGCGAGGATGGGACCGCCGAACTCCGCGAACTCGGTCTTCTGCTTCTGCCAGGCCGAGCCGTAGTTGCCGACCAGGTGCTTGTATGCTTTCAGTTTAGGGTAGGCGTGGGCCGGGAGCATCTCGCCGTGCGTGTAGACGTTGACGCCGGTGCCCTCGGTCTGCTTCAGCAATGCTTCCAGATCAAGCAGGTCGTGTCCGGTTACGAGTATACCAGGTCCCTTCTTGACGCCGGTGAAGACGCTCGTGGGGGTCGGATCTCCGAAGTGCTCGGTGTTGCCCTCCTGCAGCATCTCCATGGCGCGGTAGTTCATCATTCCCGCTTTCAGCAGCAGGTCCCAGTGGTCCTTGGCGGAGAAGTCCACGTTGGTCAAGGTCTTGAACAAAGCCTCGTGCATGAAGGCGTCGACGTTCTCGTCCTTCTTGCCTAGGATTCGAGCGTGGTAAGCGTAGGCGGCTATTCCCTTCAAGCCGTAGATGAGCATCTCCTGCTGGCTCTGGATGTCTTCGTTCTTTCCGCAGACGCCGCGGGTCGTGCAGGCGACTCCCTTGGCGGTCTGTTGACACTGGTT
>DAONGL010000047.1:0-3703 GCA_035404085.1 Methanomassiliicoccales archaeon
ACCATGCTGCAGAAGGAGGCGTTCCCGATGATGCGCTACCGCATGGGCGACATCACCTCGATAATGGAGGAGCCCTGCCCTTGTGGCCGGGCGCACCCGCGCATCACGCGCATCCAGGGGCGCGTGGACGATATGATTATTATTCGCGGCATCAATGTGTTCCCCTCGCAGGTGGAGCACTCGTTGATGCAGCATTCGGAGGTCGGCAACGAGTTCCAGCTGGTGGTGGACCGCAAGGGCCACCTGGACACCATGCTGGTTCGGGCCGAGCTAAAACCTGAGGCATTCACGGACAACATCATCGAGCTGAACGCCCTGCGCGAGCGCATCTCCAACCGGCTGAAGAACGTTCTGAACGTCTCGGCCAACGTGGAGCTGGTGCAGCCTGGCACCCTGCCCCGTTTCGAGGGCAAGGCCAAGCGGGTGGTGGACAGGAGGGAATACTGATGAGCGAGAACGACAAGTACCGGATTAAGCAGCTCTCCATCTTCTCGGAGAACCGACCGAACCGCCTGGGCGCGGTGGCCAAGGTGCTCAAGGAAGGCAAGATCAACATCCTGGGCTTCAGCATCGCCGAGGGCGCCGGTTACGGTGTCATCCGCGTGCTGGTTGACAGACCAGATATCGCCAGGGACCTCCTGATCAAGGACGGCTTCGTGGTCAAGTTCACCGAGGTTCTGGCCATCCAGATGCAGGACACTCCCGGCGGATTGTTCGACCTGACGGACCAGATGAAGGACATCAACATCGAGTACGGATACGGTTACCGCAACCCTCCATACGCCGTACTGATCGTCCGCGTGGAGGAAATCGAACAGGGCATCAGTTCTCTGTTGGCCGGAGGCCTAAGACTCCTGGACAACGTTACGTTCCACTGATGGAAGCGGCAACTGGCTGAGGTGCAACATATGTCATACTGGAACCCTGTAGAGGTCATGCCGGTCCCGGAGCTGAAGGCCTTGCAGCTCAAGCAGCTGAAGATGCTGGTATACAAGCTGTACACCTTCTCTCCGTTCTATCGACAGAAGATGAAGGAGGCGGGGGTAACCCCGGAGGACATCCAGGAGCTGGATGACGTTCGGAAGCTCCCGTTCATGACCAAGAAGGACCTGCGGGACGGATATCCGGACAAGCTGTTCCTGGCCAGCCCCAGAGAGGTGGTGAGATATCACGCCTCGTCCGGGACCACTGGTAAGCCGACCATCGTCGGCTACACCCAGAACGACATCGAGAACTGGTCGGAATCGGTGGCCCGGGGGCTCGTCTCGGCCGGCGTGGGCACGGACGACGTTCTGCAGGTCTGCTACACCTACGGTCTCTTCTCCGGCGGCCTGGGGTTGCACTACGGCGCGGAGAAGGTCGGAGCGGCGGTCGTTCCGGCATCCACCGGGAACACCGAGCGCCAGATCGACCTGGTGCGAGACCTCGACGTGACGGTCATTGCCGCAACGCCGTCGTACCTGCTGCACATGGGCGAGGTGGCGGCTAAGATGGGCGTGGACATTCGAAAGGACACCAAGCTGCGCCTGGGCATCCTGGGAGCGGAACCGTGGAGCGAGCGGATGCGGGACCGCATCTTCGAACGCCTGGGCATCAAGGCCATCGATATCTATGGAACGAGCGAGCTTTCCGGCCCGCTTTGGTGCGAGTGCTCGGAGCAGAACGGCATTCACGTCTGGGGGGACATCACGCTGGTCGAGGTGCTGGACCCCGAGACCGATGAGCCTGTGCCTCCGGGGGGGAAGGGCGAGCTGGTGGTGACCATGCTCCTGAAGGAGGCGTTGCCCATCGTCCGCTATCGTACTGGCGATATCACCACGGTCAGCGAGGAGGTCTGCGCTTGCGGGAGGACGCATCCCCGCATCGGCAGGATCCAGGGAAGGGTGGACGACATGATCATCATCCGGGGCATCAACGTCTTCCCGTCACAGGTGGAGTACTCGCTCATGCAGCACCCGGAGGTCGGCAACGAGTTCCAGATAGTCGTGGACCGTAAAGGCGCTCTAGACAGCCTACTGGTCAAGGTGGAGCTGCGCCCGGAGGCCTTCGGCGATCGGGTGTTCGAGCTGGATGCCATTAAGGACCGGCTCACGCACAAGCTGCGCGACGCTCTGAACGTCGGGGTGAGCGTGGAGATCGTGGAGCCTGGCTCGCTGCCCCGTTTCGAAGGCAAGGCCAAGAGGGTCGTGGATAGGCGCGTCTTCTGAATATGCTAATGTGTAACATGCTAACATGTAACATTTAAATAACATCCAGCAAATCTCCCTCAAATACTTCTGGCTCGAGGGAGAGAGGCTACAAGATGTTCGGCATAGATGACCCCTGGATATTGCTGGGGTATGCGCTCTGCTTCATAAGCACTGCGATCGGCGTGATCTACGGAATAATGAAATGGAACGAGGAGGTCGACTGAGATGGTCAACCAACTCTATTTCTGGGCGGCCACCGCGGTCTATGCCGTGGTGATATTCTATCTCGCCTGGCTTGGTTATAAGAAGACCAGGTCCAACGCCGACTACATGCTGGCCGGAAGGAACGTTCATCCGGTGATCCTGGGCCTATCGTACGGTGCGACGTTCATCAGCACCTCGGCCATAGTGGGATTCGGCGGTTACGCCGCCAAGCTAGGCATGGGGATCATTTGGCTGGTGATGCTGAACATATCGGTGGGCGTGCTGATAGCTTTCATCGTCTTCGGTAAGCCAACGAGACGGATCGGCAAGAGGTTAGGCGCGCTGACCTTCCCGGACCTTCTGGGCAAGGTGTACAAATCGAACTTCATGCAGTACGTTACCGGCCTCATCATAATCGTGGGGATGCCGTTGTATTCGTCCGCCGTGCTCATCGGCGGAGGACGCTTCATCGAAGAGGTGCTGGACGTTCCGTATCTCTGGGCCATAATTGGGCTGACGGCGATCACCGCCGCCTATGTCGTGTTCGGAGGTCTGGTGGCGGTCATGTACACCGACGCCCTGCAAGGATCGCTGATGATCTTCGGAATGAGCGCCATCATGATATTCACCCTGTCGGCCGTCGGGGGATTCGACGGCTTCCAAAGCCTCACCGACATGTCCCACCTGGTCCCGGCCGGACTGGCCAGCACCGGCATGACCGGCTGGACCTCCTTCCCGGAGCTCGGTTCGGCGACCTGGTATACGCTGGTGACGACCGTGATCATGGGAGTAGGGATAGGAGTGCTGGCCCAGCCACAGCTGGCGGTTCGCTTCATGACCGCCAAGGACGGCAAGTCCCTGAACCGCGCCATACCTGTGGGAGCGATATTCATACTCATAACGACCGGCGTTGCGTACACCATGGGCGCGCTGACCAACGTCTACTTCTACAATAACTTCGGAAAGATCTCCACGCAGATGACCGGGAACATCGACAACATCGTACCGCTGTTCATCGATACGGCGATGCCGGAATGGCTGGTCGTGATGTTCGTACTGGTGCTTTTGGCCGCGGCCATGTCCACCATGAGCTCGTTGTTCCATGTCATGGGCACGGCGGCCGGGCACGACATCTGGGTGCACGTCCGCAGGGCCAGGTTCTTCCCGTCCCGGATGCGCGGCAGCGACGAGGACGCCTCCAAGCTCAGGGTGAACAAGATCGGCACCTTCGTCATGATCGCCGCCAGTTTGGGACTGGCCTTCATAATGCCCGGGGACATCATCGCTCGAGCCACCGCCATGTTCATGGG
>DAONGL010000048.1:0-3341 GCA_035404085.1 Methanomassiliicoccales archaeon
GCGTCCACGTTCTCCTCGTTCGCCCTCTTGATGATCTTGTCGTCCACGTCGGTGAAGTTGATGACCATCTTGACATCGTATCCCTTGTATCTCAGGTATCTGGAGACCATGTCGAAGACCACCAGGAACCGGGCGTGGCCCATGTGCACATCGTCGTAAACGGTGACACCACAGACATACATCTTGACCTTGCCGTCCTCGATAGGTCTGAACTCCTGCTTGGCCTTGGCCATGGTGTTGTAGATCTGCAGCGACATGAGCACCCCTCATCTCTCATCCGCATAATATAATTGTTTTGAACCCGCCGCTGTAGGAAATGAGGCGCCAGGATAGATGTCTGCCCTAGTGATGAACTGTACGAGATAATTGATCGCCTAATCCAGGACGATATCGTCCAATTAACATCGCCAATAGGATATCCGCAGAAGAAATATGAGGCGAAGACCGGGACTTATAGGGAAAGCTCGCGATATGACCGTGTAGACGGGCTCCCCTCCAAGATGATCTGGATACAATCCTACCAGTAATGTACGGCTCTTGGTTCGAAGCTGGGGATGAAACTCAATGGGAGGTCGCTTTCACATTATTTTTAAACCAATCCTTTTTATTCGACCTGCTACCCTGCCTCGAAGGACACCATGCAGACACTTGAAGCCATCAACGCCCGCAAGAGCATTCGCCGTTACCTTGATACCCCAGTGGAGAAGGAGACCATCCAAGCCTTGCTGGAAGCGGCCATACGAGCGCCCTCGGCAATGAACAAGCAATGCTGGCGCTTCGTGGCGGTGACCGATAAGGACCTCATCGCCGGTCTCGCCAAATGCCAGGTCGTAATAAATGGTTGGATCAAGGACGTTCCGGCGGTCATCGTCGTCTGCGCCGATCCCGGGGAGAGCACGGAGATGAACGATCTGCCGTACTACATGTGGGATTCCGCCCTGGCCATGCACAACCTGGTTCTGGCGGCCACGGACATGGGATTGGGAACGTGTTACCTTGCCGCCTACAAAGAGGAGAAGGTCAGGGAGCTTCTGGGGATCCCTGCGAACATCAGGGTGGTCTGCATGACCCCTCTGGGATATCCCACCGAAAAAAGGTCGGTCGGGGAGAAGCTGATGAAGGCGGTGGCCGGCAGTTCGAAGCGGAAGCCCCTGTCGGAAGTGGCGCACTGGGACAAGTGGTGAATCCGCCGTATCCCATATTCATATCTCTGGAAGATAATATTATTTAAATATAAAATTAATATTAATCATTATATCGGTACTAGGGTCGTATCGCCATCATGAAGGAGATCAAGGGCTCGGTCATGATCAACGTGCCGGCGGAGAAGGTCTGGACGGTCCTCTCCGAAAGGGCGATGTACAAGGAATGGAACCCCTTCCTAACCCAGTTGAGCGGGGAGCTGAAGGAGGGCAATCTTCTCGATGTAACGGTCGCCCTGCCAGATCGTCCGGACACCAAGTTCAGGTCGAAAGTGATGAAGATGGAATCCGGAAAGGAGTTACTGACCAAGGGAGCGATCAAGAAAGGTCTCCTGACGTCCGAGCATTCCTTCCTCATCGAGACGATCAATGACAATAAGTGTGTGTTCTCGCAGAAGGTCATATTCACCGGTGTCATGACCTTTTTCGCCGGTAAGACCGTCAAGGCCGCCCAGGTCAACTTGAACAAGATGAACGAGGCGCTCAAGAAACGCTGCGAGAATCGGTGACGGATCATAAAAGAGAACTTGTCTAAAAGGACCGGACGGCCCGAGATCGGATGATCCTTCTTTCGCGCTGAACGGTTAACAGAGATAACGCCATCACTGGTTATCTGGACCGTTCCATTGTCATGTTCGATCACCCAGTTCTTGAGCGTAAAAAAAGAAAGGATGGGTAAGAGGTTTTACTTTCTGCGTCCGATCACCAACAACGGGATGATGAGGATCAAGGTCGCCAGGATGATCAGGAACCACCAGTTGATCTTGAATTTGCCCTCCTTGGGGTCCGTCCCGGCGGTGACCTCTTCGAGGTCCCCGATGCCGTCATCGTCCGAGTCTGGATCCAGTGGATCGGTGCCTAGCTCCCCCTCCCTGCCGTCGTCCAGCCCGTCACCGTCACTGTCGGGGTTTATCGGGTCGGTGCCATTGGCCACCTCATCCTCGTCGCTCACACCGTCCAGGTCGGAATCGGTATCATCCAACGGGTTCAACGGGTCCTTGCCGAGATCCATCTCCAGGCGGTCATCCTGGCCGCCCTGGTCGGTATCAGCCTGCAGAGGATCGGTCACATAGCCGTCCTGGCCGAGGGTGACCTCCTCCAGGTCGTTCAGCCCCTCCGCGTCCGTATCAGGGTTCAGAGGGTCGGTGAGATGCATCAAGCGCTCCTCCCCGTCACTGAGCCCGTCGCCGTCGGTGTCGGGGTTCAGGGGATCGGTGCCGATCTCCAGCTCCGTTCCGTCCTGGAGGCCATCGCCGTCGGTGTCGGCCTTGGTTGGCGAGGTCAGCAGACAGCGCAGTTCGTGGCTGTCGGTCAGCCCATCGCCGTCAGTGTCCTCGTTCAGGGGGTCGGTGCCGAGCGACCGCTCATGCCCGTCGTCCAGCCCATCCAGGTCGGAGTCGATGTGCAGCGGGTCGGTGCCATTGAGCACCTCATCGCCGTCACTGACCCGATCAAGATCGCTGTCGCCAGCCAGGGGGTTGGTTCCTGCAGCCCTTTCGTCCCCGTCAGCGAGCCCGTCATCGTCGGAATCCGCATCATTGGGGTCGGTTCCAGCCAGCATCTCTTCCAATTCGCTGCTCCCGTCACCGTCGCGGTCCGCGGCAGCGTCGTTCAGGAGCGGATCGGACCCGCTCAGCGTTTCGTATGCATCGCTCATCCCATCGGCGTCGCTGTCGATGGACCTGGGGGAAGTACCTTGAAGGTACTCCTCGAGATCACTAAGTCCGTCGCCATCGGAGTCCACGTCTGACGAGGGCTCCGTCGGATCCAGGCCTTTCTCGACCTCGTAGCCATCGGGCATGCCGTCGTCATCCGAGTCAGGGTCGTTGGGATCCGTTCCCCGGCGGTATTCGGTGATGTCCGTGAGACCGTCGTCATCGGCGTCGTTGGCGGCGTTGTCTGTCAGAGGGCTCAGTCCGTTGGAGACCTCGTACCCATCTGGCATTCCGTCACTGTCGGAATCGGCGTTGCGCGGGTCCGTCCCAAGCGCGAACTCGGCGGAGTCGTTCAGCCCGTCGCCGTCGCTGTCCAAGTTGGAGGACGGAACGAGCAATGGCAGCCCGTTGGTCAGCTCATAACCGTCTGGCATTCCGTCGCCATCAGTGTCCGGGTTCAGTGGATCGGTTCCCAGCAGGCTCT
>DAONGL010000049.1:0-3191 GCA_035404085.1 Methanomassiliicoccales archaeon
TACGTCAACGAGATCGCCTACTGGACCGAGGGCATGTCCATGACCATGTACAACGATATGCTCAAGATCGCCGGTCTGCGTCCGCTGCCTGATATCGTACGTCCAAAGGAGACCATCCGCCTGGTGCTGTCCGATATCCCGGTCATCGGCGCTCGCGGACTGAAGACCCTGGACGATGTGGGCGTTTATCTCATGGGCTCCTTCGAAGGATGCATCGGCTGCAAGAAGTGTCAGAAGGAATGTCCCGAATGCGCCCTTCAGGTCTCGGCCATGGGGCACAAGAAGTTCCTCATCCGGGTCAACACCGAGCACTGCCTTGGCACCGCGTGCAAGAAATGTCAGTCGGTGTGTCCGGAGAGCGTCTACGACTTCAGTGCCCTGAAGATCGTGAAGAAGGGAGAGGACGCGTAGGTGCGACTTACCTGCCTGGTGGACGACCACGCGGGCACCGCAAACCCTTTATTATTTATTTCCAAGGCCCCCGGCGACTTCCTTGCCGAGCACGGCCTTTCCCTTTTGATCCAGACCGACCAAGGGAAAAAAGTTCTCTTCGATACTGGTTCGTCGGAAAAGGTGTTCGCTCACAATCTCGACCTCCTCGGAATGAGTCCGAAGGACATCGACGCGGTCTTCATTTCCCACGGGCATTACGACCATCTGGGCGGGTTGCCGCTCCTGGTCAAGGAAGGGGTCCCGGTGCACACGCATCCCCTGACCTTTCAGGGGCGTCGTTTCGTTGAGACCTCAGGCGATCGAAAGGAGATCGGACCATCGGTCGAGCTTCTAACCCTTCTGAACGAACATCCGCCGATCTACGATGACCGGCCGAAAGAGCTTGTGGAGGGAATAGGCACATCTGGTGAGATATTCAGAAGGACGGACTTTGAAAGGCCCGCATCCTTTTTGATCGAGCGGGACGGTGGGACGTCCCAGGACATCATCAGGGAGGAGCAGGCATTGTGCGTTTCCACCCGGAACGGGTTAGTGGTGCTCACCGGATGCGGTCATCCGGGCATCGTGAACACCCTCACCCAGGTCAGCATGCATACCGGGAGAAGATTGATCATGGCCGCTGGTGGTTTTCATTTGGGAAGGGCGGACGTCGAACTGCTGCTGAAGACCATTGAGGGGGTCAAGCGAACCGGCGTAAACAAGGTGGCTCCGATGCACTGCACCGGGTTCGCGGCCACCAAGCTGTTCTCGGACCGCTTCCCGGGGTTCCTTTCGTTAGGGCCGGGGTGCTCGATCGAGCTCTAGAGGTCCCTGGCCGCCTGCTCCATCATCTTGTCGGCGAAGGAGGCCACGGGCATGGTTCGTTTGGCGTACTCCAGAGGACCATAGACCACATAGTCCGCCCCGGCCATGATACTGATCGCCACAGCCGAGGCGTCCACGCTTCTCCGAGCTTCCTTGGGGTCCTCCAAACCGTCCAATCGCAGGCATTCCACGGCGTTGTGCAAGGCGCACCCGGTAGGCAGACCCCACTTGGCCTTGGCCACCAGTATCGACCGCAAGGCCGATCCGGCGCTGAGGTCTGGAGAGGTGACCGCGGTATCTATCAACAGGTTCTTGATCCCCAGCTCCTCCGCCGATGTCACCAGTCCCTGGGGTATGATATCGTCCCCGCTCTCGAGCATGTATATCCTGCCTTTGACGTCGTCCCCGCGGGGGTTGAACGCCAGAACTACCGCGTTCACCGGCGGGCAAGCTCTTAGCGCCTCTTTCTCCTCGTCTGAAAGTCCAGCGTTAATGGTGTTGTAAACGACCCTATCCAGTATCCCCATCTCCTGGGCGCTTCTGAGGAATGAAAGCCGCACCTCGGCGCTGCCGGAATCGGCGAACAGCGGTCCGGGCACCTTGTCGCATACCGCTTCCAGGTATGCCCGGGCGGCATCAACGCTCTCCGCATACAGCATCAGGCCGGAGGGGCAACCGCAATTGTCGATCGTTGCAAGATAGCAGTCCAGCCTTTCGTTCAGCTTTCCCTTGTCCAGCGCGCCCTTGCGGGGGTCTAGGACCACCGAGTGCCTCGGGTAGAAGAGGGAACCGATCAGCATGGCCCTCCTCTTACCAGGCTGTCCTCCTACCTTCACGCCTCCAATGCTAAATTCACGCTGCGCGGTTTGGAACTTGTACATGTCAGAACCCCGTCAGATAGGAACGCAATCGCAATGCCAGCTCAACGGACGGCACGGTAATTATCCGGCCCTGCAACGGCTCGAGCACCACTCCGAACTCTTCGTCCAGCAGGACCATTCCCATGTCCGTGTTCAAGCCGTCCGAAGGAAGGCGGAGCATGGGAGTGATGAAATCATCCGAGGCCAGGTGAAGTTGCTTGGCTACGCTGACCCCTTCCCCGACGAAGGCTTTGGAACGGACGAACATGGCCTTTTCTGGGAACGGCGAGTATTTCCTTTTTGAAAGCTTCCTCAACGTGCTCTCCAACCGTTCCCTGCTTTCGGGCGAGAACTCGTATATCGGATCGTAGGCGGCGATCTCCTGCGCCGGCGAGTCGTCCATCACGTCCACCAGCTCCACCTGCTCCCGGAAGCGTTCGATGGCATCTGGTGGAAGGTCGCACAGGAACGGGATGGCCGAACGGGTGTTCAGGATACGGCGATGCTCGTTCACGCCGCTCTTCATAAGGGCGTGAATGGCCGCTCCTGGAAAATGACCGAACTCCTCCTTTCCGCATAGGACCAACACTCTGATCTTCGGATTGGAGATGATGTTTGCTATGACCCTCTCCAGTCCGATGTTCTCGGTCTTCAGGATGCCTTTTATGCGGTAGAGCTCCGGCGGTACCTCGACCGCTCCTCGGCCTACGATCAACACCGCGACAGACGATGCTTCGTTCCCCAGAACGTAATCGCCACTGGCCATGGGCCACGTGTCCGTTTCTGCCATTGCCATTCCCCGTAGGTATTCAATTTCAACAATATATAAACCGTATCCCAGCCAGGACTATCGGGCAAGGCCTTCTTGTCAGACAAAAATCAATTTCAGCGTTAAGGGGATAAGCGATATATACCGCCCTTTTTGTAATACGCGGCAGGAAGGGATAGAATGGGAGTCTCAATAGCAATTTGCGAGATAGACAGCGACAGTGCGTTGTGCAAGATCGGAAAGACCACTCTTTTGAAGGTCAACCTGAAGGACGTTTCAGGCTTCGAGGACCTGGCCGAGTTCGA
>DAONGL010000050.1:0-1493 GCA_035404085.1 Methanomassiliicoccales archaeon
TTCGGCAGGAGCCTCCATGATCCCGATGGCGGCGTTGATGCAGTCCGGCATGTACATCATCGGTAGGACCGTTCGTTCGTTCACGAAGCAGGTGTAACGGTTTTTCCGCACCGCCTCATAGAAAATCGCGACGGCAAAATCGGTCGTGCCGCCGCCCGGAGGCGTCTCAGCGCTGATGATGCCCGCGTAACGGACGCTGCGCACGTCCACTCCATACTTGCGGTGATAGTAATCGCAGAGCAGCTCTCCGGCCACCTTGGTCACGCCATACATGGTGGTGGGTTGCAGCACGGTGTCCTGCGGTGTGCTCAGGCGAGGACAGTTGTTCCCGAAGACGGCGATGGAGGAAGGCCAGAACAATTTGACGTTACGTTTCCTGGCCACCTCCAGAACGTTGAGCAGGCCGTTCATGTTGAGGTCCCAGGCGAACTGGGGGTCCTTTTCCCCAACCCCGGAGAGGACAGCCGCCAGGTGATAGATCGTTCCCACGTCGTGCTTTTCGCAAAGCTCTTCGATGCGCTTGACGTCCAGAACGTTACCGGTCTCGTACGGTCCAGATTCCAGGATGTCCTTGGAGGGCGTACGGCTGTGACCTACGCCGATGACGTTCTTCCCGCCGAACCGCTTCCTCAGTTCCAAAATGAGCTCCGAGCCTATCTGGCCGGTAGCGCCCAGGACCATGATCTTCTTGCTCAAGGGAACACCTTCGTTACGAACGTTCCGGGAACGCCTGCTGAGAATATAAGCTATGGAATGACAAGGTTTGGCATACGAAAAAATAGAAAAGGGCGGCCGGGTGGGCCGCCCTGGTTGGAGTTTACTGTTTCTTCTGAGCCTTCTTTTCGGCCTTCAGGCGCATCTTTTCCTCGCGACCTTCCCTTTGCAGGCGGCCAGGGGCCCACCAGGCCTTCTTGCCCATTACGGCCAGGCCGGCAGGCACGATGTAGGTGCGCACCACCATGGCGTCCAAGAGGATGGCCACGGTCAGAGCGAACCCGAACTCCTGCAGCATGGCGTTGCTGGAGAGCATCATGGCCCCGAACGCGCCGGCCATGATCAGGGCCAGAGCGGTTATGATGCCGCCGGTCCAGTCCACCGCGTCGACCACCGCCTCCTTGGTGTCCTTACCCTTGTGGATCTCCTCGCGTATACGGGTGAGGATGAAGATGTTGTAGTCGATACCTATGCCCATCAGCATGACGAACAGTATCAGCGGTATGAGCCACAGCACAGGCAGACTGAGCAAGGTGCCGAACACGAAATAGGTGAGGGCGAAGGCCCAGCTGATGCTCATGGCTATTGACAGGACCGCGAAGGCCGGGAGCAGTATCGATCCAAGCACTATCATCAGGATGACGAAGATGCCGACGACCACCAGTATCTCGACCTTGGAGAACTCGGAGTCAGTGTACTCCGCCGTGTCATAGAGGGCGGCGGTCACTCCTCCGACGTATATCTCCGAGTTCGCCAGCTGGGGCTCCTGGGCCTTCAGG
>DAONGL010000050.1:1593-2742 GCA_035404085.1 Methanomassiliicoccales archaeon
GACTTCACGAACGCGAAGTCCGCGGTGGTCATGGCCAGGAAGGCTATGATGACCGTGGAGGCGCTGGTGGCCACGGATTCGCCGGCCCAGGTGATGGCGGTGTGCACGGCCTGCTCGCGGTCCCCTCCTCTCATCCGCTCTTCCCGATAACGGGTGACGATGAAGATGGAATAGTCCGTCCCCAAGCCCATCAGAAGGGCGAAGAGCAGGGTCGAAACCATATAGTTCACGTCCAAAACCAAGGAGGCGAGGACAAAGACCATGGCCTGGCTTATGCCGATGGCCACACCGACTGCGCCGAGGGGAAGGAACTGCCCGACGACCGTCCTGAAGAGGTATCCCATCAGCACAAGGATGATGATGATGGTGATCGGTTCGATCAACGACATGTCGTTGGCGGACTGCTCCTCCATGTCCTTGGAGATGGCCGCCTCACCAGTGACGTAGGTTTTCACCTCGAAGCCGGTATGGCCCTTGACGTCGCTTATGATGGCGCGGATCTCGTCCACCATATCGGTCATGGGTGTTTCGCCCGTATCGGTCATATACCCCGCGCCCACGCTGAAGGATATCATCATCAGCATGGTGCGGTTGTCCGGGGAGATGAAACCGGTAACCAGCCGATCGGGCAGGGCTATCGGATAGGAATCCAGGGTGTTGTTGGTAATTATTTTAGCGACCAAGGAGGCGGTCCCGTTCTGAGCGGTGGGATTGGAATAGTTCGGCCCCAGCTTGTACACTTCCTGCAGGAAGGTGATGTTGGAGATCCCGGCCATCCCGGAGATCATGCCTAAGGTGAACGCATGCACCGCCGGCTGGCTGTTGAAAGTGGTCAGGTTGAACCCTCCGACCACCGAAAGCATCAACTGTTGATAGGTGGCGTCCAAGGGAAGGCTGGAAACGAAGGCGGGGGCGACTGCGTTGACGCAGTATTCGGCGCGGGCAGCGGGATCGGCAAGCAATGACGGGACGGATGCCGTGGCGTTCCAGGCGTTGGCGAACGCTCCGTAGTACCCGAAGGTCATGGCGCTCATGTTGGCGTCCATCTGCGATGAGTACATGTTGAGGGCGGCCATGGTGGCCATGTAAGCGTGAGCCGAGGCGTTGGTCTCGTTCATGTCCGACGCGAAATGGTTGGCCCAGGCCTGC
>DAONGL010000051.1:0-2479 GCA_035404085.1 Methanomassiliicoccales archaeon
AGGACGATAAGGTCTATCTCATCAAGGAGTGCCCCGAGCACGGAACGGAGAAGGTGCTGATCTGGAGAGGTAGGGAGGACTACATCGACATGAACCGCTACGCCGCCGTGCAGTCCAAGCCTCTGAAGATCGCCGTGGAGAAGAGCGACGATTGCCCGCAGATTTGCGGGCTGTGCCCCGATCACGTTCAGCACACCTGCCTGGTGGTCATGGAGATCACCAACGGTTGCAACCTCAAGTGCCCGGTGTGCTTCGCCTCCGCCAACCAGTTCTACAAGTTCAGTCCCTCCCTGGAGGTCATCCGCGGCATGTACCAGACCATGCTGGACTACGTCAGTCATCCTATCGTCGTCCAGATAAGCGGCGGGGAACCGACGATAAGGGACGATCTACCTGACATCATCCGCATGGGAAAGGAGATGGGCATAGATTACATCGAGATCAACACCAACGGCATCCGTTTCGCGGAGGACATCGAGTTCCTCAAGAAGGTCAAGGAGGCCGGGGCGGATGATCTTTACTTCTCCTTCGATGGGTTGCATGGGGACATCTATAAACAGACCTGCGGCCGCGACATCCTGGACCAGAAGATGAAGTGCATCGAGAACTGCGAGAAGGTGGGCATGGGCATAACTCTAGTGACGGTCGTTTCCCCGAACATCAACCTGGACCGGGTCGGCGAGGTCATCAACTTCGCCAAGTCCAAGGTGCCGACCATAAAGGGCGTACACTTCCAACCAATATCCTACTTCGGCCGTTTCCCCATCTCCCCGAAGGACGGCGACCGGGTGACCATCCCTGATCTGCTCAAGGCTATCGAGGAGCAGACCAACGGCGAGCTCCGCATGGATAACTTCATACCCACGTCCTGCTCGAACGTCCATTGCGACGCCAAATCGATGTCCGTGGTCATGGAGGACGGTTCTCTCTTCCCCCTGACCAGCAGGGCATTCGGACCGCCCAAGGACACCGCGAACGTCGCCAACAAGACCCGCAAGGAGATATCCGACCTTTGGCGGTTCATCGAGGATTCGCTCATAGTCGAAGAGGATGACGGTACGAAGAGCGAGTGGGGCGACTTCGTCGATAGGGCCAAGACCCATTATCTCACCGTATCGACCATGGCCTTCCAGGATGCCTGGACGTCAGAGACGGAACGCTTCCGCAACTGCTGCATCCACACCGTGACCCCGGACGGAAAGCTGATCCCCTTCTGCCTGTTCAACATCAACTCCATGGAAGGGAAGACGCTCTATCGACATGAGATGTGGTCGAAATACAGCGAGAACAGTAAGTAAAGGGGCTTAGGCCCCCTTTTATTATTTTAAAAACTTTAACGGGAGTTTCTCTTCCCGAACTGGGTGTAATAGTTGCCCAGGATGTTGTTGGCGTAGGCAGCCAGATGCTTCTCGCCGTACTTGTTCTTGGTGATGACCTGTTCCATCGGGAACTCCTTATCGCAGTAAGGGCAGCGGGCATAGCGGCAGTTAGTGCTGGCCTGGCGGCAACCGCGGCAGGCGATGGCCCGGGACTGCATCAGGCTGAACTCCTTACCACAGTTGGGACACGCGAAACGCCTGGTGGTGTTCATCAGTTCCGGCGTCACTCCCGCCCTGCGTAATTCTGGTGTCAGCGGCATATCATCACTCTGGCGTCTTAACCACGTTCATAATATATTGATTTTCCCCCGTTTACGTTTCTATAAGGAACTTTCGTCAGTCCAGCTCCTTCGGGCGGGGCTCCATTTCCGGTGGAAATATCACTGACCAATTGAGGAACGGCCGGAACGGATGCGCGGCGAACCTGTCCGTGGCCTTCATGCCCTCCAGTACCTCACCGAAGATCTTAGGGGATATGGCGACAACTAGTTCCTGATCAGGAACGAGGCCCCAGGTGCGGTCTCCAACACAAGGAATGTCCAGCACCAGGTCCTCACCGTTCATAACCCGGGCGATCGCCGAGCAGATGGTGGATTGGCCAGTCAGCGTAGTGCCTTTTAGCACCCTACCATCCTGGTACTCGTAACCAAGCAGTACCTTCAGCGATTGCCCCGGGGTCATGTAGGCCACGATGGCGTCCGGTCGCACCGGCATGAGGTCCAGGGGCGCCATCAGCATGGCGTTGTACCTTTGCCCGTCGTTGCCAAGCATAAAGATGTTGTCCTGCAGGTTATGCGCGGCCTCCCCGTTCTTAGTAAAAGCAAGGTTCAGATCTCCTCGGGCCAAGCGCTCCGGCGTCTTGATCAAGCCCAAGCAAGCCAATCCCCAGAGGCACTTCATTCCCTGGGCCGTGGTCACCGATATTCCGTCATCCCGATAATGACGAGCGAGCGCTGCCATGTGGCAGGTGGCCGTGGAGCGCAGCACCTTGACGCCAGGTATCGCCAGAGCCTCGGAGGCCTTCTCAAAAAGTTTGACACCGATAGGATAGGTCCCCAGGTTCAATTCGGACCGGAAATCCCTGGCCCACGTCTCCAACA
>DAONGL010000052.1:0-2389 GCA_035404085.1 Methanomassiliicoccales archaeon
TACAAAACCGTATTGAAGTTCCACCGTATATAATCTTTATCACAATCCTTCCTGGAAGGCGAAATTTCCCCTTAGGCGGTAATAATGGGAAGCCGCGGGACCGACGCACAAATGCGCGAAGCCAGGATTTCACGCTGATAATCTTTTTAATAGGGGATGGCGATATCTGACAAAGGGAGTGCCGATGTTAGAGGAGGCTTCTGAGCTCATAGGGATGCAGGTCTACACGCCCAACGGAGTGTTCCTGGGAAACGTGAACAACTTGGTCATCGATGTGGATACCCGCAAGGTCGATGGGCTCTTCATAAACGAGTCCAACCCCCTGCTGGTGGAGGACTCCAAAGCGGTCAACGTTCCCTTCCGCTGGATCCAGGCCATCGGGGATGTCGTACTCCTGAAGTACTTCCCCAAGAGGGTCACCGCCCGGCGCCCCGCCGCTAAGCCGGCGCAGCCTTGAGGCCAACCTATTTTTTCTATAATTTTCATATCGTTCAATATGCCTGAGCGCAAGGTCTTCGTTGACCCGGCGGCCGTGATCATCGGCGATGTTGAGCTGGATGACGCGGTCTCGATCTGGCCGACGGCCGTTCTGCGAGGTGACGCCAACTCCATAAGGATCGGGGCAGGGACCAACGTCCAGGAAGGTGCGGTCGTGCACACCAGCCATGATTTTCCAACCGTCATAGGTAAATTCGTCACCATCGGGCACGGGGCGGTCATAAACGGCGCCAAGATCGGCGATAGATGCATCATAGGCATCAACTCCACCATACTTGACGGGGCGATCATCGGCGACGAGTGCATAGTCGGGGCGAGCGCCCTGGTCACCGGAATGATGGAGATACCGCCTCGATCGGTGGTGATGGGTCTTCCGGGAAAGGTCGTGCGGCATAACGACCTTACCATCAAGGAGAGGGCGGAGAGGAGCGCTCAGAGCTACATCGAGCTCAAGGACCTGCATCTGGAGGGCAGGTTCCCCCGAAGGACCTATTGACCAGGTCGGGCGATCGATACTGACACGGAGATGCTGAGATAACATGTGGAGGACAGGTTTCCGGGGTTGGTTCTATCTGAGCATCGCCGCGGCCCTGGTGGTCAGCTTGAGGAACTTCGATGCATACTGGCTCATCCTGGAGATGGGCATGGTGGCGGCCATTCTGGGCCGCTACCCCCTTTTCGATCAGCCGGAGGAGCCGGAGCTGCAACGTCCCTTGACCTTGTTCATGGTTTTCCCGTTCACGGTATACGTGGCCTTGAACCTGTTCGATCTCGGGGAAGGTGTGCTCCTGAGATCGATCAGCACCCTGATCACCATGATGGCCTCGCTGCTGCTATGCCTGTTCCTGATCCTCAACCTGGTCAAGAGGACGGGGTTCCACATGAACTACCGATTCATACTGGGGTTCGCCACCATGACATCCATTTCATTGGCCTCCTTCTTCATCCTCCTGGAGACGTCGTATTCCGTCTTGGTCGGTATCGAAGCGTCCAATGACGAGCTCATGTGGTCCCTCATCGGGACCCTGACCGGAGGGGTGATCTCCGGGCTACTGTTCAAGAGGGACATGCGGAGGATGGACTACACCGGCCTCCTGGTGGTATCGCCGGAGGAGGACAGATGAAGGTCATGAAAGGAACATCGGTGGTGTTCCTGGCCTCCGAGATCGCGATCGTGCTCATGGGCGCCCTGGCCTATTCCGAAGGCCGGAGCTACCCTGGCAACGGGGCGGTGATGGGGGCGCTAATAATGACCCTCCCGTTCCTGCTGGAGAAGGCGGGGTTGTTCAGGATGCCCCTGTCCATGCAGATCTGGGCGTCGCTCGCGGTGGGCTTGCACACGTTCGGTCTGCTGGTCGGACTGTACGACAGCACCTGGTGGTGGGACGATCTCACCCACTTGGTGTCCTCCGCCATGGTGGGAACGATCGCCGCGCTGGCCCTCTACCTGTTCGACCTGCACTCCGTCAAGATCAAGGTGCCCCGCTGGGCCTATCCGATGATGATCGTGGTCTTCTCCATCTTCATCGGTACGATCTGGGAGATCGCCGAGTTCGCCGGGGATGTGCTGGCCAGCACACGAATGCAATATTCGTTGAGCGATACGCTGGGGGACTGCTACATGGACATGCTTGGCGGCCTGATGGCCAGCATGATGTGGGCACTATGGTTCTGGAAGGACCGGGATGGAAAGCTGGCCGATTCGACACAGAAGCCCTTGATAGATCTCTTCGAACGGGTCTTCTGAGGGTGAAGCAGACCTTGGAGAGCATAAATATGATGCGTGTTATCACCGTACACGCCTGACCGCGCGGGGTGCCGCCGGCCCGTGGCTTTGGAGGAAGGTGCTTGGACGTTTGGAACCCCCATATCGAGAAATTGCCCAAGGCCC
>DAONGL010000053.1:0-2347 GCA_035404085.1 Methanomassiliicoccales archaeon
ATGTCCTTCTCCACGACCTCGAGGCCCAGGTCCCGGCCGATGGTCATGATGCAGTCGCGGGTGATGCCCTCGAGTATCCCGGCGGACACCGGCGGGGTGAACAGCTTGCCGTTCTTGACCATGAAGACGTTCTCCCCGGTGCCCTCGGCCACGTTGCCGTTGGGGTTGAGCATGAGCGCCTCGTCGCAGCCGTGCTGGATCGCCTCCAATTTGGCGATCACGGAGTTCACGTAATGCCCGCTGACCTTGGCGTTGAGGGCGGCGGCGTGATTGGAGTACTTCTCCCAGGACGACGTGATGATGTTCGCCCCTTGCTCCACCTGGTCCTTGCCCATGTAAACGCCCATGTAGGTGCACATGATGCTGACGTTGGTTCCCAGCTTGCTGGGGTTAAGCCCGATCTTGAACTCGGGGTGCACGCCGTAGAACGCCAACGGCCGCAGGTAATCGCCCTTGGGGTCCGCTTCTCGGACCACCTCACGGCAGGCCTCGCACAGCTCGTCCAACGAGTACGGCACCTTCATCTGCAATACCTTTGCCGAGTTGAGGAAGCGGACCATGTGGTCCCGTAGCCGGAAGATGTTCCTTCCCTGCGCGGTGTGATAAACGCGAATTCCCTCGAAGACCCCGGTCCCGTAATGGAAGCCGTGCGCCAGCACGTGCACCTTGGCGTCCTCGAAATTGACCAAACTACCGTCCATCCATATCTTGCCCTTCATCTCATCACCTCAGAGGGCGTTGACCGCCCTTATGAACCGGTCCGGGTTGGTGGCCTGGAGCATCTTCTCCACTTCCTCGATGGAGCCGATCAGACGGGCCTTTCCCACCGAATTGCCAACCAGCGCGTAGGCTTCCTGGCGGCTCTCGTCCACCAGCTCGACCTGGATTATGTCGTGCAGTCGCTGCAGGCTGTCCACGGCCCACTCGGCCTGCTTGCGGTCGGAGACCGTGAGGACCACGCGGGACTTGCCGGGCATCTCGCATTTCCCGACGACGATGGTGTCCACGTTGATTTTGCGGCGGGTGAACTCGCCCATGATCCTCTGCATGACCCCGAACTCGTCGTTCACGACCATCGATAAGACTTCCATGTCGATCCCTGTCCTCACTTCTTCCCTTTTATCGGTAACTGATAGTTGCGCACGCTATGGTTCTTCTTTATGGGTTGGTAATAACCATCGTCATTGCGTCCATTGTCCTGGCCGGCGGGATACTTCGGGGTGGATAACCAGGGCAGCTGATGACTGTCGCTGCCCTCGATCACCTTGGGGCGACGCCCCGCGCCTTTCACCACGCCCAGGACCAGCAGGCCGAACCATAGCATTCTCATTGACAGACCAACCTCACAATGAACGGGAAAGCCAAAGGCTTCCCTTTCAGATACCCAAGACGCGCTGGACCAGAACAATGTCGGTGCGAACGCACAGCGCTTCCATGGTCCGTTTGTATTTCCGACAGCATATTTAAGGGTTGTCTTGGAGCCCGTTGCCGTTCGGCAGGAAGTCGGTCGGGATGCCAGGGTCCATGGCCCCCATCTCTTTCAATATCCTTCTCAGGAACACCTTGGTGCGGGGGTTCTGCGGGTTCACGAATATCTCCTCGGGGGTGCCCTGCTCGGCGATGACCCCCTGGTCCATGAATATGACCTTGTCGGCCATCTCCCGGGCGAAGCCCATCTCGTGCGTCACCACCACCATGGTCATGCCGGACATCGCCAGCTTCTTCATGACGTCCAGCACCTCACCGATGAGCTCGGGGTCCAGAGCGGACGTCGGCTCGTCGAACAGAATTACCTTGGGTTCCATGGCCATGGCTCGAGCTATTGCCACCCGTTGCTGCTGTCCGCCGGACAGCTCGCCGGGATAGGCGTCGGCCTTCTCACCAAGGCCGACCTTCTCCAAGGCTTTGATAGCTTTCTCCTCGGCCTCGGCCTTGCTCATCCTCTTCACTTTCATCAAGGACAGGGCGATGTTCCGCTTGGCCGTGAGGTGCATGAAGAGATTGAACGATTGGAACACCATGTTCATCTGCGTACGGACGGCGTTGATGTCGATGTCCTCGTCGTTTATGTCGTGACCCTGGAATATGATCTTGCCGCTGTCAGGTATGTTCAGATGGTTCAGGCAGCGCAGGAGGGTGCTCTTGCCGCTTCCCGACGCTCCGATGATGGTCACCACCTCCTGGGGCATGACCCTCATGTTTATTCCTTTGAGAACGTGATTGTCACCGAAGGACTTCTTCAGGTCGATCACTTCGAGTATCGGCTCGGTCATTTTGACTCACTCCCCATCATTCCCGGAATGGCGAACCGCCTTTCCACGTACCTCAGGATACGGGAGGTGCTGAA
>DAONGL010000054.1:0-2121 GCA_035404085.1 Methanomassiliicoccales archaeon
ACCGGACCAGATAAAGAAGCTGTTGGTGATGTGATGGACATTGCGGTATTAGGCAGCGACGAGTTCGTGTTGGGATTCCGGCTGGGCGGCGTGAAGCGCATTTACACCGCCAAAACCAACGATTACGAGGCCAAGGCGCTGGAGCTCATAGCTGACAGCAGCATTGGCGTGCTAGCGATCGATTCCTCCGACCTGGAGCTCTTGAGCCCCAACGCGAGGAGGAAGGTAACTGAGAACATCGCCCCCGTCGTGGTGATGGTGGGCAAGGCCGAGAGCGACCTCAGGGAGAAGGTCAAGCGGGCCATCGGTGTTGATCTGTACAAAACTAATTGAGGGGTTTGACATGGGAAAGGAAGGCGTGATCTATAGAGTTGCAGGGCCTGTCGTTACGGCGGTCGGCATTTCGCCTAGGATGTACGACGTTATCCTGGTGGGCAAGGAACAGCTCATGGGAGAGGTCATCAAGATCGTGGGCGAGAAGACCATCATTCAGGTGTATGAGGATACCTCAGGCGTGCGACCGGGAGAGAAGGTCGTCGATACCGAGCAGCCCCTCGTGGCCGAGCTAGGACCCGGCCTGTTGTCTAGCGTTTACGACGGTATCCAGAGGCCGTTGCCCGTCCTGATGGAAAAGATGGGCAACTTCATCGAGAGGGGAGTTTCCGCCCCTGGTCTGGACCATAACCTGAAATGGCCCTTCACCCCCGTGGTGAAGCAGGGCGACAAGGTTACCGAGGGACAGATCATCGGTACCGTTCCTGAACGCGCTATCACCCACAAGGTCATGGTGCCCCCGGGCATCAGCGGCACCGTGGACATGATCAAGTCCGGCGAGTTCACCGTTGACGAGATCGTGGCCGTGATCGACGGAAAGGAGGTCAGAATGATGCAGAAGTGGCCCGTCCGCCGTGGCCGGCCCTTCGCCAAGAAGACGGCGCCTGACGAGCCGCTCATAACCGGGCAGAGGGTCTGCGACACGTTCTTCCCCCTTACCAAGGGCGGGACGGCCGCCATCCCCGGCGGTTTCGGAACCGGAAAGACGGTTACCCAGCAGCAGCTGGCCAAGTGGTCCGACGCCGAGATAGTCGTTTATATCGGTTGCGGCGAGCGCGGCAACGAGATGACCGAAGTGCTTACGTCCTTCCCGGAGCTGAAGGACCCCAAGACCGGCAAGCCCCTGATGAACAGGACGGTTCTTATCGCCAACACCTCTAACATGCCAGTGGCGGCCCGTGAAGCGTCCGTCTACACCGGCATGACCATCGCCGAGTACTTCCGTGACATGGGACTGAACGTCTCACTTATGGCCGACTCGACCTCTAGATGGGCCGAGGCCATGAGGGAGATATCGTCCCGTCTTGAAGAGATGCCCGGTGAGGAAGGTTACCCCGCGTACCTGTCCGCTCGTCTGTCGGAATTCTACGAGAGGGCTGGCAGCGTTATCGCCCTGTCGGGAAAAACCGGCTCCATCTCCGTCGTCGGCGCCGTTTCGCCGCCGGGCGGTGACCTCAGCGAGCCGGTCACGCAGAACACCCTGCGTATCGTCCGTGTCTTCTGGGCCCTCGACACCAAGTTGAGAGAGAGGAGGCACTTCCCGGCCATCAACTGGTTGACGTCCTACTCCCTGTACTCCGGCCAGCTGGACGGCTGGTACAAGAAGAACGTGGCCGAGGACTTCCCCGAGCTGCGCAACTGGGCGGTCGGACTTCTGCAGAAGGAGGCCGAGCTTCAGGAGATCGTGCAGCTGGTCGGTTCCGACGCGCTGCCGGACGAGCAGAAGCTGACCCTGGAGATCACCAGGATGATACGCGAGATATTCCTGCAGCAGAACGCCTATCACCCCATCGACACGTACTCCCCGATGAGCAGGCAGTACACCTACCTGAAACTGATCAACCGGTTCTCCGTCTACGCCTCCAAGGCCGTGGAGAACGAGGTCTCCGTCGAGGCCATCGCCAACATGGCCCTGCGCAACCGCCTGGCCAAGTCCAAGTTCGAGGACAACATCGAGGGCGAGCTGAAGGCCATCGCCGAGACCATGGAGAAGGAGTTCGAAGCCCTGGGAGGTAAGTAAATGACATCCAAGGAATACCGTTCCATCACCCAGATCGCCGGGCCGCT
>DAONGL010000055.1:0-2035 GCA_035404085.1 Methanomassiliicoccales archaeon
CGGTAGGGGTGGGCGGCGACGGCGATCCCTCCCTGCGCTCTTATTCGGTCGATCGTTTCCGCCACCTCGAGCCCGCGGGGGACCTCGTCCTGAACGTTGTAGGCCAGTATGTGACCTTTGGCCGAGGATATCTCCATTCCCGGGATTATGAGTATGTCCTCTCTCTTCAGGGAGATGGCGTAGCGGGAGCCCTCCAGGGAGTTGTGGTCCATGATGGCCACCCCGGATAGGCCCTTCCTAACACATGCGTCCAGCACCTCTTCGATCTGGTTCTTGGAATCGCCGGAATGGCTGGAATGCACGTGCAGGTCGAACTTCATCTCACTTTCGCCCCGTTGTCCAGATCCCCGTCCACGCCTATGCTGACCTTCTTCTCGGTGTATAGCGGCAACGCGATGTCCGATCCCTCCTTAGGCAGGAAGAAGGCGGCCTGAACGCCTTTGACGAGACCGGAGGTGTCCGCCTTGACCTTCTTGTCGAGGGCGGCCTCCTGGTCGTTCAGGACGGTGCCGGTCCTTAGCGTGAAGGCCTGGAACTCCGTGAAGCTGAGGACCTTGGTTCCCGAACTTAGTCCGCTGTTGACCCGGTCGCCCGGCTCCGCAGGACCGGCGGGAGTGAGCACCTTGACCTTGTCTCCGGCCTCCGCGGCCAGGACCATGCCCTGCGATTCCACCCCTCGGAGCTTTGCCGGCGCCAGGTTGGTAATCACCACCACCTTCTTTCCGGTCAGTTCCTCTTTACTGTAGAACGCCTTTAGACCGGCCACCAGCTGTATCGGGCGGCCGATGTTCACCTTGAGCACCATCAGCTTGTCGGCGTTGGGATGGTCGCTCGCGGATTCGATGAGACCGACGCGCAGGTCCAGGGACTCGAAGGCCGAGAACGGCGATTCCTCCCTCTGGATCTCCACCTTGCGGTACAGCGGCTTCGGTTCCGGCAGCTCACGGCCGACGTTGAGGTCCTTGGTGATCAGGTCCCAGGACCCCTCGCCTAGCGCACCGTCGTTGGCCAGGAATCCCCAGAGCCTCTGGGTGGTGAACGGCAGGTAGGGGAAGCCCAGCACCGCCAAGGCCTGCACGATCTTCAGGTTCAGATGCAGTACGCCGCCGCACTTGACCCGGTCGGTCTTGAGCAGGCTCCAGGGAGCGCAGGCGTCGAAGAAGCGATTGCCGAACTGGGCCAGGTCCATAATCGCCTTCAGCCCTTTCTTGAACTGACAGGTGGATACGTTCGCTTCCACCTCGGCCATGGCCGCGGATATGGCGTCATCCACTTGTTTGGACTCCGCCTCCAGTCCCGCGACGAACGGCGGAACCTCGTGGAAGTTCTTGTGGGTGAAGCTCAGCACCCGGTGGAAGTAGTTGCCTAGCGTCGCCACCAGCTCGTTGTTGACCTTGGTCTCGAAATCCTCCCAGGAGAAGTCGGCATCCTTGCCTTCCGGCATGTTGGTGGCCAGATAGTACCTCAGCTGATCGGGGTCGAAGGTCCTTAGTATGCTTGGTATGTCTATGGACGGTCCCCTGCTCTTGCTTAGCTTCTCACCCTTGAAGGTCAGGAATTCGTTCGCGGGAACGTCGTATGGGAGATTGAGACCGCCGTAGCCCATCAAGATGGAGGGCCAGATTATGGTGTGGAACGGAATGTTGTCCTTCCCCAGGAAGTAGTAGCCCTTCACCGAGGGATCGGTCCAGAACTCCTTCCAGGCATCCTCGTTGCCGGTCGCCTTGGCCCATTCCTTGCTGGCCGACAGATAACCGATGACCGCCTCGAACCAGACGTAGATGACCTTGTCCTCGGACCCCGGCAGCGGAACCGGAACTCCCCAGGACATGTCCCTGGTTATAGGCCGGTCCTTGAGACCTGACTCCAGCCAGTTCTGGGTGAACAGCTGAACGTTGGATCGCCAGTGATCGCTCCCCTGGACGTACGACAGCAGCGGCTGTTCGAAATCGGTGAGCTTGAAGAAGTAATGCCGGGTCTCTCGCATCTCCGGGCGGCACTTGCAGGTGATGCATATCGGGTCCGCTATCTCGCC
>DAONGL010000056.1:0-2035 GCA_035404085.1 Methanomassiliicoccales archaeon
GGTCCCGGTGGCCTTCGCCATGACCAAGAAGATGGCCAAGCCGTGAACGGGGCGCAGCCCCCCTTTATCCTTTATCCCATTTTTATGGGCGGCGAAGAAACACCATTATAAGCTCGAGCGACAACTTAGGGACGAGGATTGATTTTGGCGGACGTCCCGGTAGAGATCGGTGCTTGGTTGGGCATATTACTGGACACGGTACCGAACGTCATAATCGCCATAGCGACGCTGATAATCGGTTTCATCCTGGCCTACGCGGCCGGGGAGCTGGTCCGGGAGGTCTGCTGCCATTTCGGGCGGGACCATGCGGATGGCACCTCCGGTTCAAGGTTCTCGATGGTGGCTAGCAAGATAGCCAAGGCGCTGGTGTTCGCCATCGCCGCCATGTTCGCCATCGATGCTCTGTTAGACAGCGGCCTCCTCGGTGACGGGGGGACGCTGGTCGAGAACTACGCCTTCCGGTTGGTCATCGGGCTTCTGGTGATATTCGTCGGCGCTTTCGTGGCCGACCTGACTGCGGCGACGGCCGCCAAATGGCTGCACGGAGGTTCTTGTGAACTGAAGGAGACGGACCCCACCAAGGAACTGGTGTTCCTCGGCCTCATCGTCTCGGTGGTGATGATAGGACTGGGAATCATGACCGTTGACAGCCCGGTGGTCCTGCTCATCTTCCTGGCCTTCCTGGTGATCGGATCTCTGATGATCTTTCTCGAGGCCCGCCGGAAGATCTGCCGAAAGCTCTGACCCTCATCTTCTGGAGATCGCGAAGGACCGGATATCTTACGGGTCGATCGCCCTCTTCCATAAGCCATTCCGCGGTATCCGCACTTGGAACTGATGACCAGCCCCCCGTCCCTGTACCCCCTCCCGGCCATGGTTCACCTAGGCGGTGAAAAAGTTTTTTCAACGTTCGGAGCTCGCTCGGCCGCCGATCAGGAGACCTCTTCCTGCCGGAGCACGTAGGCTCCGGCCAGCACCAGTAACGCGGTCACCAGCACCAGGGCCAGTATGGACACTGCCCAGTCCCCGTTGGTCCAGGAACCGTAATCGGTGAGCTCGTTGCCGATAACCTGTAGCTGATGGCGGATGGTCACCTTGCCGATGGAGCCGGGAATGGAGGCCACGAAGCCCTCCCAGACGAAGATGTAGATCAGTCCCAGGTATATCGGCTGCTTCATCAGCGTCCCCAGGAACAGGAACAGGGCGGAATAGACCATCACTCCCAGATATTGCAGGGCGATGAAGGTGACGATCAGCTGCAGCCCGCCATCCCTCACCGGGGAGAAGATAAGGAACGCCGCTCCGCCGATGACGGTCACGACCGTGATCAGGAGGCACAGCACCACCACCAGCCCTATGTAGTATCCCAGATAGGATATCCTGCGGTCCAGCGGCGCGGTGATCACCTGCACGATGCTCCGGTCGTCCATCTCGTTCCGGATCATGGACGCCCCGTAGATCAGGGAGAGCACCGGAAGAAGGAACGCCAGCAGCAGCAAGACCATCAGCTCGCTGGCGGAGTCCATGTTGACCCCGTCCTGCGTCGCCGCGTAGCCCATGACCAGGGCGACCAGGGCCCCGAGCAGCGCGACCGTCATCCATCGCCGGTTCATGAGCAGCTTGCGGGCGGAGAAGGCCGCCACCGTGCGAAGACCGATGAAATTGAAGGACATGTTCATCACCCCACCAGATACCGGAACACCGATTCCAGGTCATCATCCAGGCTTTCCACTCGTTCCAGCTCGCATCCCGTTCCCGCCACCAGTTCCGGCAGGGAATCGAAGAACTCCTCCGGCCGGTCCACCCGGACGTACATGCCCAGGCGGTCGGCGCGCAGTTCGATCGAGGAGGTGTACGGTTTGGTGAGCAGCGCCTGCGCCAACGGCACTAGACCGCGCCCCTCCAGCACGATGTTGTGCGGGTGGTCGCTCATCAGCTGGCGTATCTCGGAGATGTCCCCGCTGGCCACCGACCGACCCTTGTATATCAGGGCCACCTGGTGGGTCATCCTCTCGATCTCGTGCAGCACGTGCGA
>DAONGL010000057.1:0-1980 GCA_035404085.1 Methanomassiliicoccales archaeon
CCCCATAGATAGTTCTCCGGCCTCCACAGGTCGTTGTTGCCACCGTAGGAGGCCCACAGCACCGCCCCGGCGATGACCGTGGTTATGATCGTGACGATCAGCAGAACCACGTTCAACCACAGGCCGCGGGTCTTGGTCTCAGGACGTTTTACGACGCTGATGGTGTACTCGCCACCGTGGTAGCGTAGAACTGGCACCATCTTGAGCGCTTTGAACTCGTTGCGCAGCTGATCGAACTTGCCGTGCAGGCTGGACTGATCGGGGGTGATGAAGAAAGTGAGAGCATCATAGCTCACCCGAACATCGTATACAGGGAAGTACTTGGAGATCGCGGCCTTGACGCTCTCCACCTCGGCCGCGGGTCCGGGGGTGGCCATGAGTGCGTTATTTAAGGAGGAGTTATTATTAAATTTTCCTTCCACGGATTCCTCGAGAACATTGCCAGGATAGTATGCCATATCGCCAACGCTTTTGTATGGGCATAGCGATGTTCGGCCGTGAACCCGGTACTGCAACTGTTCCGGATCGGTAACGCCGTGATGGGAATAGTTGGACTGCTCATGGGGGTGCTCATCGCGGCTGGCACCGGTATCCTGGACCAATGGGAACCGGTGATATTCGCGGCGGTGGCGGTCTTTTCTTTCATCGCCGGCGGCAACTCCCTGAACGATTATACGGACCGGGAGGTGGACAAGCTCGCCCATCCGGAAAGGCCGCTGCCCTCCGGAAGGATGACACCCAACCAGGTGCTGTCCATTTCGATAGCCAGCTTCATCATTTCCTTCCTATCCTCGCTGTTCCTGAACCTGGAAGCTATGGTGATCGTGGTCCTGGCGATCATTCTGATGCTCTCCTATGAAGTTAAGCTCAAGAAGGACGCTCTGACCGGTAACCTGGAGATCGCCCTTCTCACCGGCATGCTGTTCCTGCTGGGCGGGGCGGTCGTAGGAATGATGGAAAGGACGTACATAATCGCCCTGCTGGCGTTCCTGGCCATACTGGGACGGGAGATCGTCAAGGACATCGAGGACATGGAAGGAGACTTCGATCGCTTGACGCTTCCCAAGCGCATCGGCTCCCGAAACGCGGGAATCATCGCCAGCCTTTCGTTCCTGGTGGCGGTGGCCCTCAGCCCGATACCTTATTTCGATGGCACTTTCGGCATCTGGTATATCGCCGCCGTGGCCTTCGCGGATGCAATATTTATATACTGCTCCATTGTTCATTTTGAAAATCCCACCAGAGGACAGAAGCTGGCAAAATACGGCATGCTCCTGGCACTGGTGGCCTTCCTCATCGGAGGGATACTGTGACGATCAAGGACTACATCTACGAGAAGGTTAAGAAGGGGACCATGCACATGACGCTTCTGGACCCTGCGAAGCAGAGCCCGGAGCGTGCTGCCGAGATGGCCGCCGTGGCTGAATCGATGGACACCGACGCCATCATGGTCGGAGGTTCCACCGGTGTCACCCAGGAGAACCTGGACGCCACCATCCTGGCCATCAAGAAGAAGGTCAAGCTGCCGGTCATCTACTTCCCGTCCGGGGCGCACGCCATATCTCCGTTCGCGGACGCCATGTACTTCATGAGCATGCTGAACTCCACGACCGTTGATAACGTCATCCTTCAGCAGGTCAAGGGCGCCCCTATCGTCAGGAAGATCAAGGTCGAGCCGCTTTCGATGGGATACATCATCGTCGCGCCTGGAATGAAGGTCGGAGAGGTCGGCAAGGCCAATCCGATCCCTAGGAACGAGCCTAAGACCGCCGCGGCGTTCGCTTTGGCGGCCGAGTACATGGGCATGAGCCTGGTCTATTTGGAAGCAGGCAGCGGGGCTCCGGAGGCGGTTCCTTATGAGATGATCACCGCCTGCAAGCAGTCCATATCCGTACCGCTCATCGTCGGCGGTGGCATAAGGGATGTCGAGACCGCCACCAAGGTCAGGATGGCCGGGGCGGATATCGTCGTCACCGGCAC
>DAONGL010000058.1:0-1869 GCA_035404085.1 Methanomassiliicoccales archaeon
ACATTGATTCCTTGCGGAGAATGAGGAACAGCCCTATCCAGGCGGAGACGACCGCGGCGAGCATACCGCCGACCAGGGCCATCTGCAGGAACTGGTATTGGAACAGCGATGGCAGGTCGAGCACGTCAAAACTGCTCATCGATGAACACCCCCTGGCACTGGTGCTGGTGGAAGGCAAAGTGGAAGTGCTCCCCGTATCCCCGCTTCAGCACCTCATCGGGGACGGTGCCCTCGGTGATGACGCTGCTGTGCACCTCCCGGTTCACGCAGAGCACGCGCGACATGCGGCAGAATACCGCCGCCAGATCGTGCGAGACGATGAGGATGGTGATGCCTTTCTTCTGATTGAGATTCGCCAGCTGCATGAAGAACTTCTCTTGCGTCACGGGATCGAACCCGGTCACCGGCTCATCGAGCACCAGCAGCTCCGGCTGGCTCACCAAGGACTTGGCGACGAAGGCCCGCTGCCTCTGCCCACCGGACAACATTCCGATGCGCTTGTTCGCCAGGTCGTAGATGCCCATGAGATGTAGCGCCTCGTCCACCGCCATCCAATCATCCTTGTCCCGGAAGCGGCCCATGTTGCGCCGGTTCACCCGGCCCAGACCGACCAGCTCCCTCACCGTCAAAGGAAATTGAGAATCGAAGTTGATGGCGAACTGCGAAACGTACCCGACCTTGTCCCACTGGTCGAAGGACTCGATCTCCTGCCCCATGATCTTGATGCTGCCTTCGGCCTTTGGCAGCAGCCCAAGCATCGCCAGGACCAGAGTGGTCTTGCCGCCGCCGTTCGGCCCGACGATACCGACGTAATCGCCCTTCTCGATCGAGAAGGTGGAGTTGTATATGGCATCGGCGTTCCCGCGCCTCACCGTCAATCCCTTCACCTCGATCATCGGTTCCATTTTAATCACTGGGCCACGCCCAATCCTGTCCTAAGGTTCACCAGGTTCTGAGACAGCTGCTCCAAGTAGTCCAGTTCTCCGTAGGGACCAAGGGTAAGGAAGAGATCGAGTATCGCTACGTTCTGACCGGTCTCCGATTCCAGTTCCTGTTTCAGTATCTGGGCGTAGTCACGCTTGTACACCGGGTCCACGTACACGGTGTATATGCTCTCGTTCTCCATAATCTGGGCGAGGTTGATGATGGCCGCTGCCGACGGTTCCTCATCTGCGCTCAGGCCTATCACTCCGTACTGAGTGAAATTGTAATCGTGCGCGACGTATCCCAGAGCGGAATGGGATATGATGACCCCGGACACCGTGGAGTTGTCCAGGGACCGGTACTGCTGGTCAAGGGCCGCCAAGGTGTCGTTGAGAGCGTTGAACCTGGCGGTGAAGTAGCTCTCGCCCTCGGGGTCCGCCTCACATAGGGCGTCATAAACGTTCCTGGCCTGGACCATGGCCCTCTTCGGGCTCAGCCAGGTGTGAGGGTCCGTCCCGCCCTCACCTTCGTCGCCGCCGGAGATGTAATCCACACCCGTGGTCGTATTGACGATGACCTTTCCCGCATCGTTGACCGCAGGAAGAACGTCATCCACCAGCCAACCGTCGGCCGGGCCTCCGTTGTAAAGTATCACATCCGCCTTGTCCGCCCTGATTATGTCCTGAGGGGCAGGCTGCCAGGAGTGAAGCTCTGTGTTGTACGGAACCATCGACGAGACGCTCACCCGGTCCCCGCCGATGCTCTGCGCCATGTAGGCCAGAGGATAGAACGTGGCCACCACCTTGGTCCGATCATCATCCTCCTGGTTCCCGAAGAAAGATGAAGCGAATATGAGAATGAAAACGGCGGTGAACGAGCCTACGACCAAGATGAGCTGCTTACGATTCATGTGCCCCGTTTTCACCTATGACTAGCTTGTTAATA
>DAONGL010000059.1:0-1788 GCA_035404085.1 Methanomassiliicoccales archaeon
TGATCACAGCACCTTGGAGGCGGCTATCTCTATAGCCCGCACCATGCTGTCCTTCGGGACCACCACGGACACCGGTATTCTGACTATTTGCTCCACGGTCGGGGCCACGATCGGAGCGCAGACCAACGCCAACGCTCCGTCCCTCTCCGCCTTCACGGCGGCGATTATGGCGTCCTCCATGGTGCTGGCGGGATATTCCTTCACCCGCACGTTCCTGTCGCCGACCTTCATCATCCTCTCCTCGATCTTGTTGAGGACCGGACGGGAGGCGATGACGGCGATGAACTCCCCGCCAGGATTGGCGTCCATCTTCCGGACGCCCTTGATGGCCGCGCGAACGGTGCGCAGGTTAGGCTCTCGCTGCTCCTGCAGTATCTTATAGATCGTACTGGGAGAGAGGCCGGTCTTCTCACAGAACTCAGGGACGGATATCTTCAGCTCCTCCTCGAGTATCTTCCGAAGCGCCTCGCGAAAGCCTTCCTCGCTTCGGAGAATTCCGGAGACCAGCTCCTCCACCATGCTCATGATATCACTCCTTTTCCTTCCGGACGTAGCTGGCGGCGGAAAGTCCGGCCACGCATCCTTCCCCGACCGCCTTGGCCAGCTGCCATGGCAGACCGGTAACATCGCCGCAGGCGAAGACGCCAGGGGTGTCCGTGGCGCAATGGCGGTCAACCGCGATGTATCCGTTCTCGTCCGGGAAGATGTTGACCTCCATGGCCAGATCGGCCACGCCCTTCGCGCCCAGCTCGATGAACACACCGTCGAGCGTCAGGTCGCGACCGTCGTCCAGCATCATTCCGCGCACCACCTGGTCACCGTGTATCTTGGTCGGCCAGGCCTGCACCTTCTCGATGTCGGTTGCCTTCACCTTTTGCATCAGTTCCGGGGAGGCCTTGAACTCCTTGGCCACCCAGTAGACCTTTGATGCGTACTCACGAAGCAGCAGAGCGGCGGAGGCGGCCATGCTGGCATCGCCGAGTATGGCCACCGTCTTCTTCTTGAAGAAGTTGCAGTCGCAGGTGGCGCAGTACGACACCCCCAGACCGTGGTATTCCTTCTCCCCTTCCACGTTCAGCTTCTTGCGGGATATCCCGGGAGCGAGGATCACGGCCTTGGCCATGATCTCCTTTAGAGATTCGGTCTTCAGCTTGAAAGCGCCTCCTTCCATCTCGATGTTCAGGAGGTCCTCTTCCAATAGGACCGCTCCGAAACCTGCTGCCGCCTTGGCGGTTATCTCGAGCATCTCCTTGCCGGCCCGAGGTTCCGTACCGAAATAGTTCTCGATCTCCGCTTTCAGCAAGGCGCTGTTCTGAACCTTTCCAAGAACGCATACCTTGACCTTCTTGCGCGCGGCGTGCAGGGCGGCCTGAAGACCGGCCGGCCCCGCTCCGATTACAGCAACGTCGAAATCCATCGAAATCCCAGCTTTAACAAAATTATATGATTAAACGGTTTGGAGAAAAAGGTTTGCAGTGCCCCCTCAGAGGTACTTGGAGAACTTCTGCCTCATGAAGTCCTTGTTTCCAGCGCCGACGATGCGGTCCAGCTGGGCGCCGTTCTTGAACACCAGCATGGTAGGGATGGCGGTGATGTTGAACTTCATTGGAGTGTTCTCGTTCTCGTCGGTGTTCATCTTGCCGAACTTTATCTTGCCCTCGAACTCCTCGGAGAGCTGCTCTACGATAGGCGCAAGCATGCGGCAGGGACCGCACCACGGGGCCCAGCAGTCTACGATCACCAACGGTGCGCTATTAATGAACTCCTCGAAAGTGCTATCCTTGACCT
>DAONGL010000060.1:0-1778 GCA_035404085.1 Methanomassiliicoccales archaeon
CTCTTCAAGACCCAGGCCAAGGAGATCGTCGGACAGCTGGCGACCATGGACCCCGCGGGAGCGTTGGCCTTACTGGAGAAGGGAGGCATCGAGGTGCTTCTGAACGACGGACGGACGGTTCTCATCACCAGCGACCTGGTGGAGATCGTCTGCGAGCTGCAATACCAGGGGAAGACCGTGGACACCTTGCAGGTGGGCGATCTGCTCCTGGTGATCGAGGTCGAACCGTAGGCATCAGCGACGCCGTTTCCTATAGGACATCTGCACGGTCAGCTTCCATAGCAGCAGGGACACCAGCAGGAATATCACGCCCTTCTCATCGATCAGAAGGTATAGACCACCGAGGAAGGCCATTGTCAACGAGACCGCGGCCATCACCCCTCCCCAGCGGAAGGCCCTGCTCAGTTGCTGCAGTGGCACATAGACCTGATCGTAAAGAAGATAGACCACCAGGACCAAGGCTATGAGGAACGCGGCCTGGACATATGGCGAGACGAGGGAGAGGACGCTGTTGAAGAACAGGGAGCCGGGACTGGTGCCGAGCACCAGGAACAGCCCGAACAGGAACATCGAAAAGACCGGGGCCAGTGAACGATCGTAACTTCTTCTTCGGCGCATCCCGTTCCAATGAGGCCTCTTGCAGATTTGTATATATCTGTTGAGGAAAGAACGCGCCCGGCCGCTATGCCGGGCGCTTTGGTCACATCTCACTTCACGTCCGGTATGTCCTCCCACTTCCGGCTCATCTTGACCGTTCTCTCGAAGGGGTACGATTGCTCCTTGGACCTGAAGCGCAGCACCGCCGCTATGATCAACAGCACCGACGTCACGATCAGCAGGTAGCCGCCGATGCCCAGGCCCCAGCTCACCTGCGCGGTCTCCCCGCTTTCCGGGAGGTACACCTCCTGGCTGCCGCTGAACGGCGACGCCGACACGGCATCGAACACCACCTTGGCGTCCTCCACCCCGGTAACCTCGGCCGGGAAGTAGACGTAGAGCGAGGAGAGCGTCGCGATGACCGCTATGATGATTATCACCGGCAGGAGCATGACGATGCCGCGGGTGAGGTACTTCCTGGCGATCTTGGCGTCGCTAACGCCTATGGTTCCCAGTAACAGGAATATCAGCGGGGTGATGAGAAGGATGCTTAGGGGGATCGGAAGAGCGGTCAATTGCACCAAACCCACTTCGGGGTCCAGCGTGTTGACCCTGAGCCCGTTCATGCCGTTGATGACCAGTACGTCCTGCCATCCCTCCGTGGTGAGGTACGGCGAGTCTATCGACAGGGAGACCGTGTAGTAGGGAAGGAACGCCGCGAGGACGCCGATGACCAGGGCGATCAGCGCCAGTGAGTTGCTCACCGCACGCAGCTTGTTGGCCTTGAAGTCCAGCAGTCCGAGGTAGGGCCTGATGATCTCGCCCATCTTCCGACGGCGATAGACGCGCCATATCACGAAGAGGACCAGAACAATGAGTATCCCGATGTACAGCCAGATGAAGATAGAGAAGAACCATTCCAGGGTGAGCAGGTCGGTGTTAAGCTTGGAGACGTTTTTGCTCCAGTACTCGCCGTTCCACATGGCCCCTTCCTGACGGTACCTCGGACCTTGCGGCCCGGCCTGACCGACCAAGGAGTCGCCGCCCTCGTTGCTTCCCCAACGACCTGAAAAGCTCAGCCAGGTCTCGCTGCCGGTGAGCATTATTATGCTGTAATCGTCCGAGGTGAGCTCCTTGTCGTCCCCGCACTCGTCGTTCGCCAATCCTAGCGCTCCGGAGTA
>DAONGL010000061.1:0-1720 GCA_035404085.1 Methanomassiliicoccales archaeon
TCTTGCCCATGGCATCTAGGGCCATTTGAGACATCCGCAGGTGCTCGGGCACCGCTCCCTGAACGGAGATAACTCCGACCTTCATCGCCAGGGCGATTCAGGGAAAGATAGATAATTCTATTCCTAGGAGTCGAACCTCTCCCGTTGGTCGATGATCGGCTTCATCTTGGGGGTGAACTCCGAGGTCACCTCCCTCATCTCCACTTCCACGGGATCGAGAAGATCGTTCTCCAGGCCGCTGCGGATCTCCTCCAGCTCCATGATGGCCGTGAGCACCTCTTCCTTGCCCTTCACCATATCGCCGTTGTACTCGACGGTGAAGTGCAGATGGTCGCGGAAGGATGGTTTGGTCAGCACCAACTGGTAGTTCAGCACCCCGTGCACCTTCATTATCGCCTCATCGAACAGCGCGGGGAAGATGTGCTCCCCCAGCCCTATCTTCGTTGCAGCGTTTCGCCGTCCCTTGGGCTTGCCGATCTTGCCGACGGTGACGTGACCGCAATCGCAGGGCGGGACGATGAACTTGGAAATGTCGTAGGAACGGTAGCGGAGAAGAGGCGATCCATGGAAGGATAGGGAGGTCCATATCAGTTCCCCCTCCTCACCTGGCGGAAGCTTCTTGCCGGTGTCCGGATCGATGACCTCCACCATGAAGTCCGCCTCGTTGATATGTAATCCGGTCTGCACCTGGCACTCGATGGTGGTGGCCAGACCCATTTCGGTCAGACCATACTGGCTAAGGCACTTGCAGCCCCAGGCCGCCTCCATCTCGTGGCGGACCGCTTCGGAAAGAGGCTCGGAGGAGCATATTATCGCTTTGAGGCCGAGGGAACGAAGGTCGTACCTGTCCCTGGCTAGAACCGTGACCCGGTAGATGAAGGAGGTTAGACCGATTATCACCTTGGCCTGCTGCTCCTTCATCACCCTCATCTGCTCGTCCACGTTCACATCGGAGCAGACGACGGACTTCAGACCCGCCACCTTGCAGGCGCTTTCCAGCATGAGGCTCGGGTCCCAGGCTACGACGGCCGGGAACATTATGTGCAGCGTTTCGCTGCTCTTCAGCCCGGTGGAGCGCAACGCGGCGGCGATGGAGTCGACGATGTTCAGAAGGTCGTCGCTGGTGTAGAACAGCCTCTTCGGTTTGCCCGATGTTCCGGACGTGGAGAAGGTGCGGGATATCTTGCTCTGTGAAACGCAGAGGAACAGGAACGGCTCCTCGGCCAGGTCGTCCGGGTCGGTGAGCGGCACTTTGTCCAGGTCGGCCATGGTCCGGATGTCCTCCGGCCTGATGCCAGCCTCACCGTACCTCTTCTGGTAGAAGGGGCTGTTCTCCATCACATAGGCCATCTGCTTGCGGAACTTGTAGAGCTGATACTCCTCGAACGTCTTACGATCGATCTCCTCTAGAACATCCCGGCCCAGAGCCTTGCGGAAGGCCTCGTCGCGCTTGAAGGCGTTGCGCACCTTGAGCTGCACCCAATCGTGCAGCGGGTTCTCCACGTCCTCCGATACCTTGCGAGAGGTGAGCTTGGTGCGGGCGTAGGCCATGATAATGCGCTTCTTGAGGCTCATCGGTGGCGAATGCCCTCATGCCCATATATTATTTTCAAACCGCAGGGCTATTAAGACAAGAAGCTCATTCCCCGGATATGGCGGACGCGTTGTTGGAGACGTGGGCCAGGGATTTCCGGTCCGAATTGAACCTGGGGACCTATCC
>DAONGL010000062.1:0-1640 GCA_035404085.1 Methanomassiliicoccales archaeon
GCATGAACTTCTTGTCGTACCACTCCTCCCCTTTTCTGGGAAGCAGCGTGTAACGCGTTACGACCCCGGCGAAGAACGGTATTCCGAGATAGATGATCACGCTGATGGCGACGGAGATTATGGAGATGTCCACCGCCACCCCGGCGCCGGGCGAGATCACATCCGAGAGCACGGTTATCAGGAAGTAGGCGTAGAACGAGTACAGTACTATCTGGAAGATCGAGTTTAAGGCCACCAGTATCGCCGCGTACTCCGTGTCGCCCTTCGCCAGCTGGTTCCAGACCAGCACCATGGCGATGCAGCGGGCCACCCCGGTCAGTATTAGGCCGATGCGATACTCGGGCTGGTCGGGAAGGAATATCCAGGCCAGGGCGAACATGACCATCGGCCCCACGATGTAATTGAGCGACAGGGAGGTGGCGACCATCTTCCTGGTCTCTCCGCCCCGGGTGATCTTACCAAGCTGCTCGTACTTGACCTTGGCCAGGGGAGGGTACATCATCAGTATGAGGCCGATGGCGATAGGGATGGAGGTGGTACCCACGCTCAGGTCCTCGAGATATGACGCCAGGTCGGGTATCAACGATCCCAGACCAACACCCAAGGCCATGGCCAAGAATATCCAGAGGGTGAGGTATCTGTTCAGGAACCCGAGCTTGGCTGGTCTGCCGCAGGCGGTCTCCGGCCCGTTCTCATCTCCCATATGACAACCTCATCGCCCCCATCACAGATCGATGGCTGCCCAGCGCAGTTACTTTCCCATGGCACCTGACCTGTGAGAGCTAGAGAGTATTATATTTCAATATTTATTGAACTATGGTCTTGAGACGGAAGGACCATCACGAACGTCGTGCACGGTTCGCGGAAAAAAAGTCGGTTTCAATCGGATACCTTGTAACGTAACAGGGCGGCCATCCCGCCCAGCGAGTCCAGCTTCTTGCCGCCCTCGTGCAGTTCGCTGACCACGGTGACTCGTCCTCGAGCGTCCTCCACCGAACGCATGAGTGCTTCCACGTCCTTCTCCCGGACCATGGTGTCAAGGATCAGCAGCTGCTCCACCGCCCCGGCCTTGACCGCCTCCCGGACCTCCTTCGGTCCGTAGGTGGCCAGCCCGTCCGTCCCCACCTGCTCCAGCAGCTTCTCGACCAGCTCGGTCTCCTCGGCCACGCGGGAATCCTTGAGCACCTCCGCGCCCATGCCGCGTTTCATCAGCTCCTGGATGCCGTTCATTCCCGATTGACCGGTGTGGTAGAGGAACGCCTTGGAGAACATCTCCGGGTCCTTCTCCTTGCCTTTGGCCATTAACGTTTCCTTGGCGAAACCGGGACCGAGGACGATTATTGGAACGCCGGGAGAATGCGCCTGCTTCGCTTTGGCCATGATCTCGCCGAAGTAATCGCCCTCCTCCTTCGTGGCGTACATCTTGCCGTGACCGCCGGAGAAGATGTCCGCCAAACGCTTAACTCCGAACTGCCTAAGCACGGCAACGGTCGCCTCATCATCGTCCAATGCGATGAAGATGACGCATGGTTTCTTGCTATCGTCAACGGCCCGGCGCACCCGGTCCAACTGTGACTGCTTCCATTGCTGCTTGATTATGGAGAGCACCTCGCCCTCCTCCATGATCAGGGTGTGATAGG
>DAONGL010000063.1:0-1611 GCA_035404085.1 Methanomassiliicoccales archaeon
GGCGTTCCCCTTCCCTCCGGACCGCTGCATGACCCTGGAGGATGACATCAAGGCCCTGGAGATCGGCATTCAGGTCGAGATGTCATCGGTGAAGATGTACCGCGGAGCGGCCCTGATGGTCGAGGAGCCGGGGGTGAGGCGCCTTCTGGAGAAGCTCGCTTCGATCGAGGAAGGCCACCGCAAGCTGTTGGAAGAGAGCATGCAATTGCTGCGTGACAAAGGCGCGTGGTACGGATACTCCCCGATCTTGGAGGGTTGATGGTTCGGAGAGGGCTCACCAACATAATAATTCAGTAACAAATATTTTTATTTCTGACCCCCTTTGGCCATCACGATGGATGAGCTGAAAAAACTTTAATACCGGGTGGGCATGCATAGAGCACAATCTAAACGGGGTTGGGCATTGGTCCACCCTCCTCACTTGGGCTCAGAGGTATCGCAATGGTCAAATTACCGAACATCGACAGAGAGGTTCAAGCTTGCCTTCAATGCGGCTACTGCATTCGCACCTGCGAGACGTGGAGGCAGACGCCCTGGGAGTCCGTGACCCCCAGGGGCAAGATATTCTACATATCGCAGCTGGGCAAGCGCACCGCCATAGACAAGATGTTGGGCCGCAAGGTCGAGATCGACGATGAGTTCGTTGAAGCGCTCTTCATGTGCACCACCTGCGCCGCCTGCGCCACCGTGTGCCATGTCGGGATCGACTTCGCTGAGTTCTGGGAGAAGGTCAGGGAGTGGTGCATCGACAACGGCCACGGCCCCATGCCCGCCCACGTCACTATAAGGGAGCGCCTGGAGGAAGGCCGGAACCCCTACAACGAGCCGATGGACAAGAGGGGTGCCTGGTATCCCGCCGTGCCGAAAGCGGACAACCCGGACGTGGTCTTCTTCGCCGGCTGCACCGCTTCGTACCGCATGCAGAACCTGGCCAAGTCCAGCGTGATATTCCTGAACCGCTGCGGGGTCTCCACCAACATAATGGAGGGTGACGAGTGGTGCTGCACCTCTCCCGCCCTCAGGACCGGCCAGACCGGACTGACCTACCGCTTCGCGGAGCACACGATCAGCACGGTCGAGCACATGGGCGCCAAGGCCATGGTCACCGCCTGCGCCGGCTGCTACAAGACCACCGTGCATGACTACGGAAAGTTCTATTCCCACCCCACGTTCGAGGTCTTCCACTTCGCCCAGTACGCCAACAAGCTGCTGAAGGAGAAGAAGGTCAAGTACACCAAGGAGCTCAAGGCCAAGGTCACCTACCACGACCCGTGCCACCTGGGACGGCATGCCAAGGTGTACGACGAGCCGCGCGAGGTAATAAAGTCCATACCGGGCGTGGAGTTCATCGAGATGAAGAACATCCGCGAGAACTCCCGCTGCTGCGGAGCCGGTGGCGGCTACAAGAGCCAATACAACGACATGGCCATCGCCATAGCCGTGGAGAGGGTCAAGGAGGCCGTGGCCACCGGCGCCGACATACTGGCTACCACCTGCCCGTTCTGCGTGCTGAACATGACCCAGGCGGCCAAGAAGATCGGGGCCAAGATAAAGGTCATGGACGTCTCCGAGATGCTGGTCATGGCCACCGAGCCCGAGGCTCCGGTCGAG
>DAONGL010000064.1:0-1552 GCA_035404085.1 Methanomassiliicoccales archaeon
CGATCGACCGAATAAGAGCGCAGGGAGGGATCGCCGTCGCCGCCCACCCCTACCGGATGTGGTCCGGGTTGGGCGAAGAGGTCACCCTGTCCAATGATTTCGATGCCATCGAGATACATAACGGCCGTTCCACGCACAACCATAACGATCTGGCCGCAAAGCTCGCGGTCAGGATGTGCAAGCCTTTCACCGCCGGCAGCGACTCGCACGAACCGTCTACGGTAGGCAAGGCCTATTTCGTGAGCTCAAGGGACTGCCATTCCGCGGATGACGTGGTCAGGGAAATATTGTCGTTCGATGGGGAGACCGGCGGAAAGCACCGGCCGAAGGCTGACTCAGTAGCTTATGGCGTCAAGTGCATCGGCGAGTGGTTCGGACGCGGCTTCAAGAAAATGTGATCAGGTGATGAGCGGACGTACCTTGTTCAGAACCTGTTCCTGATCGGCGCGTCCTTCTATCAGAAGCCCGAGCAGATGCCTAGGTCCCATGGCGACCACCAACAGGTTCTTTTCCGAGAAGCGCAGGGACACATAACGAAGGTCGTCGTTCATCTCATGCCCTACCTGTTCCGCGGTCCCGTAGGCCAGCGAGGTGATGGCCGCGTACATGTTGCGATCGGCGAACTTAGGAGTGTTACCAATTACGTAGTTGCCGGCCCGGGAGCAGACATAGGCCGATACCACGCCTTCAAGGGCGGACACCTTCTTCAGCATCTGTTCAAAATCCTTCTCCTCCAAGCCACGCATCTCCCGAGAGAAATATGGCAAATGGAAATAAAGTCTTTGCCCATTGGTTCTCTGACAAGGATGCGTAAAACAAAAGGACTTATTGGACCAATTCCATAACGGTCATATGCCTCCGGTCTCGCTGCGCAGTATTCTGCCCATATCCGCCAAGGGGAGGACCGAGGCAGATCGTATCGAACCGATACTCGTGGAATCCCTGGCCTCGCCCATATCGTTGGAGAGGAAGCACATGGAGTCCCGGGTCCTCAGGGCGACCAAGGATGATCCAGAGGGCATGGTGGCAGCTCTGCTCCGCAACACCGAGGCCAAGAACGAGGCCGCTCGGGAATCCATTCGCGACCTTCTCGATCAAATATCACAGAGTAGGGAGGGCAAGGCGGCGGTCCTAGAGAACCTCTCGCACCCCGACCAGGATGTCAGGAAGGGCATCAGGATTATGATGGTCCGCATCTGGGGCGAGGGGACGGACTCCTTTGCCGCCGATTATGAGCAGGCGTTGCTGCTAATGAACCTGGCGCGCAGCCGGGACATATTCGTGGACGACATCGTTACACTGGCCGAGCTGGTGAAGGTGACCCTCCTCGAAGGGGACCGGGAAAAGGCGATGGAGGACATCTCCCTGGTCGTAGAGCTTCTTAAGCACCGCTACCGAGCCGTGGAGACGATGAAGAACTATCTGGCGGACATGCTGAAGATAACGCCCGAGCTATCGAAGCTGGGCATGATGAGCGGCCGGATCGAGGAATCGCTACGCGTCGCGTCCCGGGCCAACAAGCAGCGTTCGTTCGATTACACCAAGGATATAA